>DATLFH010000001.1:0-6755 GCA_035524965.1 Gemmatimonadota bacterium
ACCCCTCCGGCGCCCGGCCGTCGGGGCCGGTCGTGCTCCGCGGGACCTCGCCCAGCATGGCCCTCCAGCCGCACGAGCTGCCGGCGATGCTGTCGGTGGCCGCCGGCGGCCTGCGCGGCCCCGCGCACCACCCGGCGGGCCACGGGGCGCCCGGTCACGACGCGGTCGGCCATGACTCCGCCGCCGCCGGCTGGATCTCGCCGCCCATGCATCCGCTCGTCTCGATGCCCGCGGGCCTCCACCGGAACATCCCCGACGTCGCGCCGTTCCTGCCGGCGGAGGATCCGGCCACGCTGCCGGAGGCGCGCCCGCGCGAGGTCCTCCATCTCGCCGACGGCGACTCCCTGGCCCTGGTCGCCCACGCCGTCCGGCGGACGATCGGCGGGCGGTCGTTCACGATGTACGGCTTCAACGGCCAGGTTCCGGGGCCCCTCATCCGGGTGACCGAGAACGCCACGATCGTCGTCGGGTTCACGAACCGGCTGCCGCTCCCGACGGCGATCCACTGGCACGGTGTCCGGCTCGACAACGCCTTCGACGGCGTTCCTCACGTCACCCAGCCGCCGGTCCCGCCGGGCGGCGCGTTCCGCTACGAGGTCCATTTCCCCGATGCCGGCCTCTACTGGTACCACCCCCACCATCGCGAGGACATCCTGCAGGATCTGGGGCTCTACGGGAACCTGCGGGTCGATTCACGGGATCCGGACTACTTCGCGCCCGTCCACCGCGAGGAGGTGCTCTTCCTGGATGATCTCCTGGTCGCCGAGGAGGGTCTCGTCCCCTACGGCCACGAGACCGCGACCCACGCGCTGATGGGACGCTTCGGAAACGTCCTGCTCGTCAACGGCGAGCCGGAGTACGATCTGGAGGTCGATAAGGGCGCGGTCGTCCGTTTCCTGCTGACCAACGCCGCCAGCACGCGCACGTTCAACGTCTCGTTCGATGGGGCGCCGATCAAGCTCGTGGCCACCGATATCGGAAAGTTCGAGCGCGAGGCGTGGGTCGAGAGCGTCATCCTCGCGCCCGCGGAGCGGTACATCATCGAGGTGCGGTTCGAGGATCCCGGCAGGGTGGCGCTGACGAACCGGGTGCAGGCGCTCGACGCGATGAACGGAAACTTCTTCCCCGAGATCGACACGCTGGGAATGATCGCGGTCGCGGACGAGCCGGTCGGGCGGGATCTCACCCGCGAGTTCCGCCGGCTCCGCGAGAACCGGGATGTGGCCGCGGACCTGGAGCGCTACCGGTCCCACTTCGACCGCCCGGTCGACCACGAGCTCGTCCTGACGGTCGAGGCCGATGACCTGCCCTTCCCGCTGGGGACCCTGTTCAAGCTGGAGAGGGCGTACTTCAATCCCGTGGAATGGGCGGGGACGATGCCGCTCATGAACTGGCCCACGACGGGTCGCAACGTGCGCTGGATCCTCCGCGACCCGACGACGGATGCGGAGAACATGGACATCGACTGGCGGTTCCGGCAGGGGGACGTGGTGAAGCTGCGCCTGACGAACAGCCTCGACGCGCTCCACGCCATGCAGCACCCGATCCATGTCCACGGCCAGCGGTTCCTCGTACTGGCGCTAAACAACGTCGCGAACGAAAATCTGGCGTGGAAGGACACCCTGCTCCTGCCGGCCGGCGAGACGGCGACGATCCTGCTCGACCTCGCCAACCCCGGCGACTGGATGCTCCACTGCCACATCGCCGAGCACCTGGAGGCAGGGATGAAGATGGTATTCACCGTGCAATGACTTCGACAGGAGGACCCATGGCAGTCCGACCCATCCCCGAGGGGTATCACACGGCTACCCCGTACCTGATCTTCCGCGACGCAGCCAAGGCGATCGAATTCTACCAGGAGGCGTTCGGCGCCACCGAGCTGTTTCGTATGCCGACGCCCGAAGGCAAGATCGGTCATGCCGAGATCAAGATCGGCGATTCGCCGATCATGATGGCCGACGAGCACCCCGACATGGGATACCGCTCTGCGGAAGGATACGGCGGCTCGCCCGTCAGCATCATGCTGTACGTGGAGGATTCGGATGCGACGTTCGGCCAGGCGATCGCGGCCGGGGCCGAGGAAGTCAAGCCGATCCAGGACCAGTTCTACGGCGATCGTTCGGGCACGGTGAAGGATCCCTTCGGGTATAGCTGGACTCTTTCGACGCATGTCGAGGACGTGCCTCCCGAGGAGATCGACCGCCGGTTCAAGGCGTCGATGGAGGGGGCGGCGAGCGCATGATGCCGCGCCGCGGCCGGACCGCGATCCCGGGCCTGTCGATCCTGACGATCTTGCTCGCGCTCCCAGGGCCCGCGGGGGCGCTCCGCGCGCAGGCGCCGGATACGCTCGCGACCGAGGTGAGCGAGGTCGTCGCGATCGACGCGCCGGTCGTGGCGCTGACCCATGTCCAGGTGGTGGACGGGACCGGCGCGCCCCCGATGGCCGACCAGACGATCGTGATCGACGACGGCCGGATTGTGGCGGTCGGCCCGGCGGCTGAAGTCGACGTGCCGGACAACGCGGAAGTGCTGGACCTCGCCGGCCACACCGTCATCCCGGGCATCGTCGGGATGCACAACCACACCTTCTACACGACCGCGGGGCGGCGCGCGCAGCTCACGTTCAGCGCGCCGCGGCTCTACCTGGGGAGCGGAGTCACGACGATCCGCACGACCGGCAGCTACCACCCCTACAGCGAGCTGTCGCTCCAGGCAGCGATCGAGCGCGGCGAGGTGCCGGGCCCCCGGATGCACGTGACCGGACCCTACCTGACGGGCGGCGGTGGGGTGAGCTACATGACCCAGCTCGCCGGGCCCGAGGACGCGCGGCGGGTCGTCGGCTACTGGGCGGACGAGGGCGTCACGTGGTTCAAGGCGTACACGTTGATCAGCCGCGCCGAGCTCGGCGCCGTCATCGACGAGGCGCACGAGCGGGGCCTCAAGGTGACGGGCCATCTGTGCTCGGTATCCTTCCAGGAGGCGGTCGAGCTGGGGATCGACAACCTGGAGCACGGCTTCTTCACGAATACCGACTACGAGCCCGGCAAGCCGCCCGACGAGTGCCCGGAGGGGTTCCGCGAGAACCTGCTGACGCTCGACATGGAGGGCGCGGAAGTGCAGGCGACGTTCGACGACATGATCGAGAACGGCGTCGCGATGACCTCGACGCTGGCGATCTACGAGCTGATCGTGCCCGACCGGCCGCCGCTCGAGGACCGCGTGCTGGACGTGCTGGCGCCCGAGGCGCGCGCCGACTACCTCGAATCGCGCGAGGAGATCGCCGCCAACGCCGCCGAGTCCGACTGGCCGGAGATCTTCCGTCGCGCGCAGGCCTACGAGAAGGCGTTCGTCGAGGCGGGCGGCCTCCTCGCCGCCGGGGTCGACCCGACCGGGATCGGCGGCGCGCCGCCCGGCTTTGGGGACCAGCGGAACTACGAGCTGTTGATCGAGGCCGGTTTCACGCCGGTCGAGGCGATCGAAGTCATGACGGCGAACGGCGCCCGCGTGCTGGGGGAGTACGACCAGTACGGCTCGATCGAGGAGGGGAAGCTGGCCGAGCTCGTCGTCATCGACGGCGACCCGATCGCGAACCACGCCGAGATCCGGAACGTCACGCTCGTCTTCAAGGACGGACTCGGCTTCGACTCCGCCAAGCTGATCGAGTCGGTTCAGGGGCTGGTCGGGATCCGCTAGCCGCGAGTTCGGGCGGAGTCGCCGCTGCGGGCAGGGCGCGGTCGTTGCATCACCCCGTTTTCGAACTCCGGTGTCCTCTCGATCTGCCGACATCCCGCCCGGGCCACCCCGTCTGCTTGACCAGGTGCGCGCCGCCATCCGGGTCCACGGCTTCAGCCGGCGGACGGAGAAGGCCTATGTGGCCTGGACTCGCCGCTACGTCCGATTCCACGGAACGCGTCATCCGGTCGGGCTGGGTGAAGCGGAAGTGACCGCCTTCCTCACCTATCTAGCCGTGGAACGAAAGGTCAGTCCATCGACGCAGGACCAGGCGCCCGTCGTCACCGCACGGCTTCCGGTCGTTCTCACGCGTCCCGAGGTGGCCGCCGTTCTGCAACACCTGGACGGAACGTCATGGCTTATGGCGTCCCTTCTCTACGGCGCGGGGCTGCGCGTCCTCGAATGCGCCCGGCTCAGGGTCAAGGATGTCGATCTCGATCGTCGGGAGATCATTGTCCGGGATGGCAAGGGAAGGAGGGACCGGGTGACCTTGCTGCCGGAGTCGCTTCGAAAGCCGCTCGGGGAGCACCTGGAACGCGTGCGCCGTCAGCATCAGCGGGATCTCGCACGCACGCTCGGAAATATCCCCGGGCGCCATGGGAATGGGGATGGCAATGGATCTTTCCCGCGACCCGGTTCTACCGGGATCCCTTGACCGGACGGCGACGCCGCCACCACCTGCACGAATCCGTGCTCCAGAAGACCGTCAAGACCGCGGTCCGGGCCGCCGGCCTCGCTAAGCCCGCCACCTGTCATAGCCTGCGGCACTCGTTTGCCACCCACCTGCTCGAGGACGGCTACGACATTCGGACAATCCAGGAGCTTCTCGGTCACTGCGACGTCAGCACGACAATGATCTACACCCACGTCCTGAATCGCGGCGGGCGGGGAGTACGCTCGCCGCTCGACCGTTGTGACTCGACGCGGTATATAGGAATAGGCGGGCCGCCGCATGCAGGATATCCCAAATGATGCACCACGGAGCGAAGGAGTGTACCGCGCGTGACGGTACCCAGATAGACGGTCAGCGGCCGCCGTTGCAACTGCGTAATACACCGTAACCGGTCGCCCTCGTATCGGGGTATATGGAACCGGCTACTACTCGTTAGGCCTATTCCCAAGTTCGGCATTCGCCCCGTCTCTCAACGTTTTTAGAGGTTGTCCACCTACCATGCGCAAACTCATTGTCTGCAACATCGTCTCGCTTGACGGTTTCTTCTCCGGCCCGGGCGGGAACGTCATGGTTATGCCGTTCGACAACGGCTTCTCGGACTACAACGCGGAACGCCTCCGAGCAGCGGACACACTGCTTCTCGGGCGTAAGTCGTACGAGGGCTTCCGGTCCTACTGGCCCGCGATCGCCGAGGACGTGAGTCAGCCAGCTGTAGAGCGTGAGATATCGCGTCTCAACGCCGCCGTCGAGAAGGTCGTGGTTTCAAACAGTCTGAAGCCTGACGAGGTCGAGGGGTGGGGCTCGACCCGCGTCGTGCGGCGCGCGGACGCGTACGCGGAGGTCGCAGCGCTTAAAGAGAAGCCGGGGCGGGAGATCCTGATATTCGGCAGTCACATTCTTTGGAACGACCTGCTTGCCAATGGCTTGGTGGACGAGCTGCATTTCATGATCGGCGCCGGCGTGGTCGGCGAGGGCGTGCGAGCTTTCGAGACCCGGCCGCCCGGCTCGCTCCGCCTGCTGGACACCCGCACCTTTGACGGCTCTAGCTTGCACCTGGCCCGGTACGCCGTCGAACGCTGACTGCTGCATCGCGTCCGGTATTCTCTTAGCACGGTCGGGACAAGTGCAGCATAGGCCTAACAATTTATTCAAGCCGACGCAGTACCTCCCCCAATAAAGTGGACACCCAAACCTAACGATGGAGGGGATGTCAGTTGAGTCCGTAGAGTTGTGTAAATCGGCCTGAAGGCAAAACGGCCATCGCCTTCCGGTTAGGTTGGAGGTGTTCGCCAAGAACGCCACAACCCGAGCCCGGAGGAGACGATGGCCGCGGTCGAACTTAACCTGACGGACGAGCAACTCCAAGCCTTGCTGACGGGCGAAGGTGGTCTGGCGGCGGTGCTGCAAGCGGTCTTGAACCGGGTGCTGGAGGCGGAGATGGAGGAGCACCTTGGAGCGGCGCCGCATGAACGGACGTCGCGCCGGCGGGGGTATCGCAACGGCACGTACGAGCGCGACCTGACCCTTCGCGTGGGCACGATCGAACTCAGGGTGCCGCGGGATCGGGGGGGCACCTTCCGGACCGAACTCTTCGAGCGCTATCAGCGCAGCGAGCGGGCGCTGGTCTTGGCCTTGATGGAGATGGTGGTCAACGGAGTGTCGACGAGGAAGGTGAAGCGGATCACCGAACGGCTGTGCGGTCACGCCTTCAGCAAGTCGACGGTGAGCGAGCTGACCGCGGGACTCGACGTGCAGCTCGAGTCGTGGAACGAGCGCGATCTGTCGGCGACGAGCTATCCGTTCGTGTGGGTTGACGCGATGGGGATCAAGGTGCGACGCGACGGCGCCGTGCGGCCGAGCAGTATCCTGCTGATCACCGCCGTCAACGCCGACGGGTACCGGGAGATCTTGGGACTCCGGGTAGCGGACAGTGAGAGCGAGGCCAGCTGGCTGGAGACGTTGCGGTGGCTCAAGGGTCGCGGCCTGGCGGGCGTGGAGATCGTCGTCAGTGATGATCACCGGGGCCTGGTGGCGGCGCTGCGACGTGCGTTCCAGGGAGCGGCGTGGCAACGCTGTCAGGTGCACTTCATGAAGAACGTGCTCGACGCCACGCCGCCGCGGCACCATGTGGCGATGCACCGCGGCTTGGACCGGATCCTCGAGGCCGATGCCCGGCCAGCGGCGCGTGAGGCGTTCACCGCACTGACGGCCGAGCTGGAAGGCGCGGCCGAGCGGGCCCTCGAGGTCCTGGACCGTGGGCTCGAGGATGCGATCGCCGTGCTGGCGCTGCCGGAGAAGTACCGTCGGCGCCTGCGCTCCACCAACATGCTGGAGCGGCTCATCGAGGAAG
>DATLFH010000002.1:0-15140 GCA_035524965.1 Gemmatimonadota bacterium
GGGCGGAAGCTGCCCTTGAGGATCCGGGTGTAGCCGCCCGCGCGGCCGGCGTAGAGACCCGCCCAGTGGTCGAAGAGACCGTCAAGCACGCGAGGGCTCCGGATGTACCGGGCGGCCTGCCGCCGGGCGTGGAGGTCGCCCCGCTTGGCGAGCGTGACGAGCTTCTCGGCCACCGGCCGGACGCCCTTCGCCTTGGCCTGGGTCGTCTCGACCCGGCCGTGCTGGAAAAGGCTCGTGACCAGATTCCGCGTCAGCGCGAGGCGATGCGCACGGCCGCGGCCGAGCCGGTTTCCTTTCTTCCGGTGCCGCATCGCCGGCCTACTCCTCCCCGCCGCCGTCCCCCGCCGCCGAACCCTCCAGCTCCTCGTCCTCGTCGAAGTCGAGCCGGATTTCGGGCAGCCGGCGCAGTTCCTCCCGGTCCAGCACCACGTAGCCCGCCTCGGGTGACCCCTTGACGCTCATGCCGAAGTGGAGGCCGTGCCGCTGCAGAACGTCGGCGATCTCGTTGAGCGATTTCTTGCCGAAGTTGCGGTACTGAAGCATCTGAGATTCGCTCTTCTGCACCAGATCGCCCAGCGTCCTGATGTTGGACGACTTCAGGCAGTTGTTGGAGCGGACCGAGAGCTCGAGATCGTCCACCGGGCGCGCGAAGAGTTCCTTCAGGCGGTTGTGCTTCTCCTCCAGCTCGCCCTCCAGCTCCTCGTCCGGCTCCTCGAACGCGAGGAAGTACTGGAAGTGGGTGCGCAGGATTTCGGCCGCCTGGGCGATCGCGACCTCCGGATCGACAGCGCCGTTGGTCGTGACCTCGAGGGTCAGCCGGTCGTAGTCGGTGCGCCGGCCGACGCGCGTGTTCTCGACCTGGAAGTTGGCCCGCACTACCGGGCTGAAGATCGAGTCGACGGCGATGAAGCCGATTTCCTTCAGGCGCTCGCTCTCGTGCTGGTCGGCGGGCACATACCCGCGGCCGCCCTTCACGAACACCTCCATGTCGAGCTTCTTGTCCTCGTCGAGCGTCAGCAGGAGCAGATCCGGGTTGAGGATCTCGACCTGCGGGTTGTCTTCGAAATCTGCGGCGGTGATGTCGCCGCGCTTGCTCGCCCTCAGATGCAGGGCGGTCTCGGTGATCTCCGGGGCGAGCCGCAGCACGAGCCGCTTGAGATTCATGACGACCTCCGACGTATCGTGCACGCTGCCGCGGATCGTCGAGAACTCGTGCAGCACGTTGTCGATCCGCACACCCCACACGGCCGACCCCTCGAGCGAGGACAGCAGCACGCGGCGGATCGCGTTTCCGAGCGTCAGGCCAAAGCCGCGCTCGAGCGGCTGGATGTGGAATTCCCCGTAGGTGCCGCTGAGAGAGCCGGTGTCCTTCTCCACCCGCCGGGGAAGAATGAAGTTCTCGAGGACCATTCTATCCTCCTGCTTGGACTATTTGGAGTAGAGCTCCACGATAAGCTGCTCCTCGGCTGCGATCGGAATCGTCTCGCGTGTGGGCAGCTCGAGCATGCGGCCGGTCATCGACTTGAAATCGACTTCCAGCCAGGGCATCGTTCCTTCCTTCCCGCGGCTCTCGATCGCGCCCAGGATGAGCGGCATCTCGCGGCTCCGTTCCCGGACCCGGATCTCGTCACCGGGCGAGACCTGGAACGACGGCACGTCGACCGGCCGGCCGTTCACGTGGATGTGGCGGTGCCGGACGAGCTGCCGTCCCGATTTGCGCGACGGCGCGAGACCCAGCCGGTATACCACGTTGTCCAGCCGGCGCTCGAGCATGATCAGCAGGTTCTCGCCGGTGACGCCGGGCGTCCGCGCGCTCTTCAGGAAGTAGTTCTCGAACTGCGACTCCAGCACGCCGTAGACGCGCTTGACCTTCTGCTTCTCGCGGAGCTGGGTCGCGTACTCCGACTGCTTGCGCCGGCGCGCGGCCGCGCGACCGTGAGCGCCCGGCGGGTAGCCGCGCCGCTCGATGGCGCACTTTTCCGTATAGCAGCGCGTGCCCTTCAAAAAGAGCTTCTGACCCTCACGGCGGCAGAGCCTGCAGACGGGTCCGGTGTAGCGTCCCATTCTCCCGGCTCCCTTACACGCGCCGGCGCTTGGGCGGCCGGCAGCCGTTGTGGGGTATCGGGGTCACGTCCTTGATCGAGCGGACGGCGAGACCCGCCGCCTGCAGAGCCTGGATCGCCGACTCGCGCCCCGATCCCGGTCCCTGGACCCGCACGTGCACGCGCTTGACGCCCAGGTTGAGGGCTTCGCGAGCGCAGTTCTCGGCCGCGACCTGGGCCGCGAACGGCGTCGACTTCTTCGATCCCTTGAAGCCGCTCTTACCGGCCGATCCCCAGGTGATCATGTTGCCGCTCATGTCGCTGATCGCGATGTGGGTATTGTTGAACGTCGCCTGGATATGGGCGATCCCCTCGGCCTCGATGACCCGCGACTTCTTTTTCGCGCCTTTCGCCATGCTGCTCCCGTCCTATGATCGGTCTGTAGTGTCCGCCCGACGCCCGCGGCTCAGGTCTTCGCGGTAACCTTCTTCTTGCCGGCGATCGCCTTCCGCGGTCCCTTCTTCGTGCGGGCGTTGGTGTGCGTGCGCTGCCCGCGCACCGGCAGTCCACGGCGGTGGCGCAGGCCGCGGTAGCAGCCGATGTCCATCAGCCGCTTGATGTTCATGTTGACTTCCTGCCGCAGGCTCCCCTCCACCTTGTAGTCCTTCTCGATCACCTGCCGCAGCTTGTTGACGTCCGCGTCGGACAGGTCATGGACCCGCGTGTCGGGGTCCACGCCGGCACGGCGCAGAATACGGTCCGCCGAAGCGCGGCCGATCCCGTAGATGTACGTGAGGCCGATCTCCACCCGCTTCTCGCGCGGCAGGTCGATTCCCGCGATACGTGCCATTTACGCTACCTCCCGAGGCTCACAGAGAGCGGCCGTTTTCAGCGGTCTCATCCCTGGCGTTGCTTGTGGCGCGGGTTCTTGCATATGACCCGCACCACTCCGCGGCGGCGGATGACCTTGCAGTTCTCGCAAATCGGCTTGACCGAGCTGCGCACCTTCATCGTTCTCCTCGTTTCCTTCGGCCGCGGACCGGCCTCACGCGGCCCGCGTCAGCACCTCGGGACCGGCCGCGGTGATCGCCACCGTGTGCTCGAAATGGGCCGAGCACTTGCCGTCCACGGTGACGATCGTCCAGGTGTCGTCGAGCGTTCGCACGGCGCTGTCGCCGCAGTTGACCATCGGCTCGATCGCGATCACAAGACCCGGCTCGAGCTTGAGACCGCGCCCGCGAACACCGAAGTTCGGCACCTGCGGGTCCTCGTGCAGGAGCTGGCCGATGCCGTGCCCTACCAGATCGCGCACGATCGAGAAGCCGGCCGCCTCGGCGACCGCCTGGATCGCATGCGAGATATCGCCGACATGGCCTCCCGGCTGGGCCGCGGCGATCCCCGCCTCCAGCGCCTCGCGGGTGACCCCCAGAAGGCTGCGGGTGCGCGGGGCGACCGCGCCTACGGCGAAAGTTCGTGCGGCGTCGGCGTGATAACCGTGGAGCAGCACGCCCACGTCCACACCCACGATGTCGCCCGCTTCGAGCCGCCGCGATCTCGACGGGATGCCGTGCACGACCTCCTCGTTGACGCTGGCGCAGATCGACGCCGGAAACCCGCCGTGCCCCCTGTCGCCGTACCCCTTGAAGGCCGGCCGCGCGCCGTCGTGGCCGCGGATGATCGACTCGGCCAGCCGGTCGAGCTCCGCCGTGGTCACGCCGGGTCTGACCGCCTCCGCCATCGCCGCCAGCACCGCCGCGACGATCCGGCCGCTGTCACGCATCCGCGCGATCTCGCGGGTGCTCTTCAGCGTCACCACGACCTTCACCCGCCCGGCAGCTCTGCCCACGGCGCGGCGCCTGGGACCCGGGACGCGGCCACGCGGCCGCGGATCTCGGCCGACACCTCGTCGATCGAACGGTCGCCGGCGATCTCGGTCAACCCCTTGCGGGGGGCGCCGGGCCCGGACTCGTAGAATTCGCGGACCGGCTGGGTCTCTTCGCGGTAGACCGCCAGGCGCCGGCGGATCGTCTCCGGCCGGTCGTCCGGCCGCTGGACGAGCTCGCCCCCGCAGGCATCGCAGCGGTCGTCCTCGCGGGGCGGGTCAAAACTTACATGATACAGCTTTTCGCACTTTTTGCAAACCCGCCGGCCCGAGAGCCGCCGCACGACCTCCTCCTCCGGCACGTCGAGAACGATGACCTGGTCGACCGCCGCCGCCCGGCGCCCGAGCAGCTCCCCGAGCCCCCGGGCCTGCTCGACCGTGCGCGGGAAGCCGTCGAACACCGCGCCCTGCGCGCACGCGGGCCGGTCGATCTCCGCGTCGACCATCCGCAGGATCACGTCGTCGGGGACGAGCTCCCCGGCCTTCATCGTGCGCTCGGCCTCGCGCCCCAGGGGGCTCCCCGCGGCGAGGGCGGCCCGCAAGATGTCGCCGGTCGCGATCCGGCAGAGCCCTTCCCCGGAGGCCAGGCGCGCCGCTTGGGTCCCCTTGCCCGCCCCCGGCGGGCCCATCACGATCAGATACCGCGCCACGCGCTCAGCCGCCGGCTCACCGATAGCGGGGGCCGCGGATCTTCTTCCCCTTCGCCATGAACCCCTCATAGTGGCGCAGCAGCAGGTGCGACTGGATCTGCTGGATCGTGTCCAGCGAGACGCCCACCACGATCAGCAGCCCCGTGCCGCCGATGAATTGGGGAATCGACTGGAACGGCCCCCACGCGAAGATCAGCAGCGGCACGATCGCGATCGCCGCCAGGAAGAACGCCCCCGGCAGCGTCACCCGCGTCAGCACGTGGTCGATGAACTCGGCCGTCCGCGCCCCGGGCCGCGTTCCGGGGATGAAGCCGCCCTGCTTCTTCATGTTCTCGGCGAGGTCGATCGGATTGAAGATGATCGCTGTATAGAAGTACGTGAAGAAGATGATCAGCGCCGCGAACAGGGCGACGTACCAGAGGGATCCGAGCTGGAACGCGCCCGCGAACTGCTGCATCCAGGGCGTGTTCGGGAAGAACGTTCCCATGGTCGGCGGCAGGAACATGATCGACTGGGCGAAGATGATCGGCATGACCCCGGCCGAGTTGACGCGCAGCGGCAGATGGGTCTTCTGCCCCTGCCGGATCCGGTTGCGCCCTACGACCTTGCGTGGGATCTGGATGGGGATCTTCCGGATCGCCATCGTCATCACGACCGTCGCCGCGACGATCGCCACCATAATCGTGGTGAAGGCGAGGATCGTGAAGATGCTGATGACCTCGGTCCGCCACAGCGTCCACAACTGGGCCGCCGCCTGGGGGAAAGCCTCGATGATCGAAAACGCGATGACGAGGCTCATCCCGTTGCCGATCCCGTGCTCGGTAATCTGCTCGCCCAGCCACATGACGAATACCGCGCCGGTCGTCAGCACGAGCATGGTCAGCAGATTGAAGCGCAGGCCGGGGAACATCACGGCTTCCGGGCTGAGGTTCTGGATGAACACCGCGTAGCCGTAGGCTTGCACCGTCGACAGGGCGACCGTCGCATAGCGGGTGTACTGGGTGATCTTCTTGCGCCCCTCCTCGCCCTCCTTCTGAAGCTTCTCGAAGTAAGGGAAAACGGCCGTCATCAACTGGAAGATGATGGACGCCGAGATGTAGGGCATGATCCCGAGCGCGAAGACGGTCGCCCGCTGGAGGGCGCCGCCGGTGAACAGGTCGAGCAGCCCGAACAGGTTGTTCTGGCCGCCGACCGCCAGCGTCAGCGCCTCGCGATTGACTCCCGGGACCGTGATGTGGGCGCCGACCCGCAGCAGGACCAGGATCCCGAGCGTGAAGAGGATCTTCTTCCGCAGCTCGGGGATCTTGAAGAGATTGGGGATCTGGGGAGCGGCCACCGTCAGCGCTGAGCGCTCTCCTCGCTGGTCTCGGCCGTGCCGCCGGCGGCCCGGATCGCGTCCCGGGCGGCGGCGCTGAAGGCGTCAGCCTTTACCGTCACCGCGCGGCCGATCGTGCCGCGGCCGAGGATCTTGACCGGCCCTCCGTCGGGATCGATGAGCCCCAGCGCGGCCATCCGTTCGCGCGTGAATTCGGTCTCGTCCTTGAACCGCGCCAGGTCCACGAGGTTGACGACCTGGACCTCGATCCTGAATTCTTCCCGGCTGAACCCCCGCTTGGGAACCCGCCGCTGGAGCGGCATCTGGCCGCCTTCGAACCAGGCCGGGATCTTCGCGCCGCTGCGCGCGGTCTGACCCTTTCCGCCGCGGCCGCTGTACGTGCCGTGGCCGGACGCGTTCCCCCGCCCGACCCGTTTCCGCGGGCGGCGGCTTCCGGCGGGCGGCTTGAGCTCGTGGATCTTCACGCTTCCTCTACGGTGACGAGATGGTGCACCGACGCGATCATGCCGCGGATCGCGGGACCGTCCGTCCGCTCGATGCTCTGCTGATGGCGCCGGATCCCCAGCGCGCGCAAGGTGTCCCGGATCCGCTGCGGCTGGCCGATCGCGCTCCGGATCTGGGTGATGACGATGCGGCGTGCTTTCGCGGCCATCGATCAGACCTCGTGGGCGGTCGCCGGCTCGGGCAGGGCCGCGGCCGCGTCGTTCCCACCTGGGGCATGACGCCGGAACAGCTCGCGGACCGAAACCCCCCGCTCCTCGGCGACATCCGCCGCGGTGCGTAGACGCTTCAAGCCGTTCATCGTCGCCTTGACCATGTTGTGCGGGTTGTTCGACCCCAGCGATTTGGTCAGGATGTCCGCGATCCCGACACACTCGAGGACCGCCCGCACCGGCCCGCCGGCGATGACCCCGGTCCCCGGCGACGCGGGCTTCAGCAGCACCCGGCCGGCGCCGAACTCGCCGTGGATCTCGTGCGGGATCGTCGAGCCGACCCGCGAGATCTGGATCATGCTCTTCTTCGCGACCTCGATCCCCTTGCGGATCGAATCGGCGACTTCGTTCGCCTTGCCCATGCCGATGCCGACCTTCCCCTCGCCGTCGCCGATCGCGACGAGCGCGTTGAAGGAGAACCGGCGGCCGCCCTTCACGACTTTGGACACGCGGTTGATGAAGATCACGTTTTCGATGAGATCGCTTCTGCTACGACCGTTCGACAAAAGATGCTCCCTTCTGCACGCTCAGAATTCGAGGCCGCCCTCGCGGGCGCCCTCCGCCAGGGCTCGCACCCGGCCGTGATAGAGGTAGCCGCCGCGGTCGAAGACGACGCGCGTGACCCCCGCCTCGCGGGCCCTCTCACCCAGCCGCCGGCCCGTCTCACGCGCCCGGTCGACCTTGCTCCCCTCGCCGTCCGCCGATTCCGACGTGATCCCGAGGAGCGTCCTGCCGGTCGAATCGTCGACGATCTGGGCGGTGATGTTCTTCAGGCTCCGGTGGACGACCAGCCGCGGGCGCTCGGCGGTTCCCGAAACACGGCGCCGGATCCGCTGATGGCGCCGGCGGCGAGTCGTCTCCCGGCGCCGGTGATCGTGACCGCTCATCGTCCCTCCCGTACCTGCTATACGCCGGTCTTGCCGGCCTTGCGCCGGACCTGCTCGCCCTCGTACCGGATCCCCTTGCCCTTGTACGGCTCCGAGGGTCGGAATGCGCGGATCTCGGACGCCACCTGGCCCACCATCTGCTTGTCCGCGCCGCGCACCTCGATCTGGGTCGGCTGCGGGGTGGCCACTTCGATCCCTTCCGGCACCGGGTACAGCACCGGGTGCGAGAAGCCGAGGCTCAGCTTGAGCGTGCGACCGCCCGCTTCGGCGCGGTACCCGACGCCCGTGATCTCCAGCCGGCGGACGAACCCGCGCGTCACGCCCTCCACCATGTTGGCGACGAGCGACCGGGCGAGGCCGTGAAGCGCCTTGTCGCGCGGCTCTTCGCCCGCCCGATTCAGGACGACGCGGCGATCCTCGAGCGAGGCCGTGATCCGCTCGGGGATCGTGACCGCCACCTCGCCCTTCGGTCCGCTGACCCTGATCGCCGGTCCCTCGATCGAGACCTGGACCTTCTCGGGGATCGGGATGGGGGTCCTGCCGATTCTGGACATCGTTCCCCGCTACCAGATCGTGGCCAGGATCTCGCCGCCCATGCCCGCCGCGCGGGCCTCGCGGTCGGTCATGAGACCCTTCGATGTCGAGATGATCGCGGTGCCGAGGCCGTTGCGGACGCGCGGCAGCTCATCCTGCTTCCGGTAGACGCGCAGGCCCGGCCGGGACACCCGCTCGACGCCGTGCAGGACGGGCGCATCGTCACGGTATTTCAGGTAGACGCGCAAAACCCCCTGCAGGCCATCGTCCAGCACCTTGTAGTTCGCGATGAAGTGGTTCTCGAGCAGGATGCGGGCGATCTCGACCTTGATCTTCGAGGCCGGGATGTCCACGCGCTTGTGCTTCGCCGTGCACGCGTTGCGAATGCGTGTCAGGCAGTCCGCGACGGGATCGGTCATGACCATTTGCAACTCCTGTATGCGCAGATATTCGCCATGCTCAGCGACCGCCTACCAACTCGCCTTGCGGACGCCTGGGATTTCACCACTTAAAGCCAGCTCCCTGAAACAGATCCTGCACAGCCCGAACTGCCGCAGGAAGGCGCGCGCGCGGCCGCAACGGTTGCAACGGTTCACACGCCGCACCCCGAACTTGGGCGTCTTCTTGTTCTTTGCGATCCAGGACTTCTTGGCCACGTTCCCCTCTCTCCCGGCTTACGCTTCCGCCGCCTGTCGCGCGGTCGGTCTGCGAAACGGCATGCCGAAGGCGGCGAGCAGTGCCAGCGCTTCGTCGTCGCGCTCTGCCGTGGTCACGATCGTGATATCCATCCCGTGCACCTTATCGACCTTGTCATAATCGACCTCGGGAAAGATGAGCTGCTCCTTGATCCCGAGGGTGTAGTTGCCGCGTCCATCGAAGGAACGGGTGGGCACTCCCCTGAAGTCCCGGATGCGCGGAATCGAGACATTGACCAGCCGGTCCAGGAACTCGTACATCCGCCGACCGCGCAGGGTGACCTTCGCCCCGATCACCATCCCCTCGCGGAGCTTGAAGTTCGAGATCGACTTTCTCGCGCGCGTTACAGCCGGCCGCTGGCCGGTAATCGCCGCCAGCTCCTGCACGGCCCCGTCCAGCAGCTTCGGGTTGTCGATCGCCTCTCCCATCCCCACGTTGATCACGATCTTCTCGAGCCGCGGTACCTGGTGCGCATTCCTGTACCCGAACTCCTTCATGAGCTGCGGGCGGATCGACTTGATGTAGGCCTCCTGCAGTCGCGTCATCGTCAGCTCTTTGGCCTCTCCAGCACCTCGCCGCTGGCCACGCTCTCGCGGACGCGCTTGCCGTCGCTCAGCGTGCGCGAGCGGATGCGCGTCCCGCGGCCAGACTTGGAGTCGTACGGCATCACGTTCGACACGTGGATCGGCGCCTCACGGTTCTGAATTCCACCCTTCGGGTCCTTCTGCGATGGACGGGTATGGCGCTTGACGAAGTTCACCCCCTCCACGAGCACGCGTTGCTTGTCGGGAAAGACCGCCAGCACCTTGCCCGTCTTGCCGCGGTCGTTGCCCGCGATCACCAACACCTGGTCGCCTTTCACGATCCTCATAGCACTTCGGGGGCGAGTGAGACAATCTTCATAAACCGCTTCTCGCGCAGCTCACGCGCCACCGGGCCGAAGATGCGCGTCCCGCGCGGCTCGAGCTGGTCGTTGATGATCACTCCTGCGTTCTCGTCGAACCGGATATAGGTGCCGTCCTTGCGGCGCGTCTCCTTGCTCGTGCGGACGATCACCGCCTTCGCCACGTCGCTCTTCTTCACCGTCCCGTCGGGGAGCGCGTCCTTGACCGTGACCACGACGATGTCCCCCACGCCGGCGTAGCGACGGCGCGTCCCGCCGAGAACCTTGATCACGAGCGCCCGCTTGGCGCCCGAGTTGTCGGCGATGCGAATGATCGATTCCTGCTGCACCATGACAGTCCTAGCGTGCGCGCTCGATGACGCGCGTCACCCGCCACCGCTTCGTCTTCGAAAGGGGCCGCGTCTCCATGATCTCGACCAGGTCGCCCTCGTGGCAGTCGTTCTGCTCGTCATGCGCGTGAAAGCGGGTCGTACGCTTGACGCGCTTCCCGTACAGCGGGTGCTCGACCAGGCTCTCGATCGCCACGACGACCGTCTTCTGCATCCGGTCGCTGATCACTCGTCCCTGGCGAAGCTTGCGGTTGGGGCGCTCGCTCATCGCGCCTCCTCGAGCTGGCGTTGCCGGCCGGCGGCCGGCGGCCGTGCCGCTTCGAGCTGGCGCGCTCGGCGCACGGTCTTGCACCGCGCCAGATCCCGCCGCAGCGCCCGCACCCGCAGCGGGTTCTCGAGCTGGCCGGTCACGTTCTGAAGCTTGAGCCGGAAGAGCTCCTCCTCCATCTCGGAGATCCGCTCGGCGAGATCCTCGGGATCGAGCGCTCGGATTTCCTCGGGCTTCATGCCCCACCTCCATGCCGGCTGATCACCCGAGTCCTGAGCGGCAGTTTGGCGGACGCCAGCCGCAGCGCCTCCCTGGCCAGCTTCTCGTCGACTCCCTCGATCTCGAACAGCACGTGACCCGGCTTGACGACCGCCACCCACTCCTCGGGGTTTCCCTTGCCCTTCCCCATCCGCGTTTCGGCCGGCTTCTTGGTGACCGGCTTGTCCGGGAAGATGCGGATCCACACCTTGCCCCCGCGCTTGATGTGGCGCGTCAGCGCCACCCGGGCGGCTTCGATCTGGCGGTTGGTGATCCACACCGGGTCGAGCGCCTGCAGCCCGTACTCGCCGAACGAGATCGTGTTGCCGCGCGTGGCCTGGCCCGTTCGCCGCCCGCGATGGTGCTTCCGGAACTTGATCCTCTTGGGCATCAGCATCGCTTCAGATCCTCTCGCCGCCGCCGATCACTTCGCCCTTGAAAATCCACACCTTCACCCCGATCGTGCCGAAGGTGGTGTGCGAAGTGGAACGCGCGTAGTCGATGTCCGCCCGCAGGGTGTGGAGCGGGACGCGGCCTTCGTGATAGCCCTCGCTGCGCGAGATTTCGTTGCCGCCCAGGCGTCCGCCGCATTGGATCTTGATCCCCTCCGCGCCCATCCGCATGGCGGACGTCACGGCCTTCTTCATCGCCCGCCGGTGGGAGATCCGCTGGGCGAGCTGGAAGGCGATATTGTCGGCCACGAGCTGGGCATCGAGCTCGGGGCGTTTTACCTCCTCGACCTTGATCTGAACGTCGTCGTCGGTCAGGCGCGTCAGCTCGTCCCGCAGCTTGTCCACCTCCGAACCCTTGCGGCCGATCACCACGCCGGGTCGGGCGGTGAAGATGAGCACGGTGATCCGCTTCGGCGTGCGTTCGATCTCCACTCGCGAGACAGCGGCGTGCGAGAGCCGGCTCTTGAGGTACGTGCGGATCATCTCGTCCTCGGCGATCCACTCCGGCATGTTCTTGTGGTTGAACCAGCGCGACCGCCA
Organism: Gemmatimonadota bacterium; assembly: GCA_035524965.1. Taxonomy (GTDB): domain Bacteria; phylum Gemmatimonadota; class Gemmatimonadetes; order JACCXV01; family JAHWKZ01; genus DATLFH01. The sequence goes on from DATLFH010000002.1 coordinate 11,492, forward strand.
CGGCTTGACGATCCCCAGCCGGAACCCGATCGGCGATGTCTTCTGTCCCATTCCTACTCCCTCTCGTCCGTCGCAACGACGACGGTGATGTGGCTGGTTCGCTTCCTCACCCGGAAGGCGCGGCCCATGGCCCGCGGCCGGATCCGCTTCCATGTCGGCCCCGGGTCCGCGAAGGCCTCGACGACGATCAGGTCCTCGGGGCCGTGGCCGCCCTCGGCCTGCATCGCGTTGGAGACGGCCGAGCGCAGCGTCTTGAGCACGGGGATGGCGGCGGCTCTGCGGGTATACTGCAGGAGCGCGTACGCCTCCTCGACGTTCTTGCCGCGTATCAGATCGATCACGTACCGCGCCTTGCGCGGGGTGATCCGGACGTGCCGGCTGACCGCCCGGGCTTCCATCACACGAGCTTTACTTTCTTCTCGGACGCCATCCGCCCGCCGTGGCCGCGGAAGATCCGCGTCGGAGCGAACTCGCCGAGCTTATGCCCGACCATGTTCTCGGTGATGTAGACGGGGATGAACTTGTTGCCGTTGTGGACCGCGATCGTATGACCCACGAAGTCCGGGGTGATCATAGACGCCCGCGACCAGGTCTTGATCACCCGCTTCTCGCCCCTCTGGTTCATCGCGTGGACCCGCGCCAGGAGACGATCCTCGACGAAAGGTCCCTTTTTCAGCGAACGTCCCATACCGTGTCGCTCCCTCCGCTACTTCTGGCCGCGCCGGCGCACGATGTGCTTCGACGAGGCCTTCCGCTTCTTACGGGTCTTGTAGCCCTTGGTCGGCTGGCCCCACGGCGTGACCGGATGCCTTCCGCCCGACGACTTGCCCTCGCCGCCTCCCAGCGGGTGGTCGACCGGGTTCATCGCCACGCCGCGCACCTTCGGCCGCCGTCCCCGCCAGCGCGACGCGCCCGCCTTGCCGAGGGAGATCTGCTCGTGATCGAGGTTGCCGACCTGGCCGATCGTAGCCTGGCAACCGGCGCTAACGCGCCGCACCTCCGAGGAGGGCAGCCTGAGCAGCACGAAGCGGCCCTCGCGGGCCACGAGCTGAACGCCGGCGCCGGCGGCGCGGGCCATCTGACCTCCCTTGCCCGGCTGGAGCTCCACGTTGTGCAGCGTCGTGCCGAGCGGCACCTCGGAGAGCGGCAGCGCGTTCCCGACCCTCACGTCCGAGCCCGGGCCGGCCTCGACCCTATCGCCGACCTTGAGTTCGTTGGGCGCCAGGATGTAGCGCTTCTCGCCGTCCACATAATGGATCAAGGCTATGTTCGCCGAGCGGTTCGGATCGTACTCGATCGCCGCGACCCGGCCGGGAATCCCGTGCTTGTCGCGCTTGAAGTCGATCCGCCGGTAGCGGCGCTTGTGCCCGCCCCCGCGGCGGCGGCTCGTGATGTGGCCGTAGCTGTTGCGCCCGCCCGTCTTGTGGATCGGCTCGACCAGCGATCGCTCGGCCTCCTTCTTCGTCAGCCCAGAGCGATCATGGACCGTGCGGAAGCGGGAGCTCGGCGTAATCGGCTTGAACTTCTTCACACCCATGTAGGACCCCTATACCGTGTCGTAGAACTCGATCGACTCGCCCTCGGCGAGCGTCACGATCGCTTTCTTCCAGTCCGGACGGCGGCCGGAGAAGCGGCCCATCCGGCGCACCTTGCCCATGTGCGCCTGCGTACGCACGCTCTCCACCTTGACCCCGAAGAGCTTCTGGACGGCGTCGGCGATCTCGTGTTTGTTGGCCGACGGCTCGACCGCGAACACGTACTGATTGCCCGCCTCCTGCATCCGCGTCGTCTTCTCGGTGAGGAGCGGACGCTGGATGATCCCAAACCGCTTCCTATCCATCCTGGGCCTCCCCTCGTCCCGCAGTGGCGGATCGTGCGGCGATGGCGGATCGTTCTGCGGACGACGACTGCGGCGCGGGACGCGTGTCCCATGCCCCCTCCTCCACGATCACGACGTCATGGCTCAGGACGTCGAGCGCCGAGGCATCGGCGAATCGCTTGACCGTCAGGCGCGCCATATTGCGCCCGGAGAGGAGCAGGTTCTCGTCCGCACGCGCGATCAGCAGGAGGACCTTCCCGGGCGCGTCCCAGCGCTCGAGCGCACGCGCCAGCATGGCAGTCTTCGGGGCCTCGAACGTTTCCAGCTCGACCACCCGCACGCTGCCGCTCTTCGCCCGCTCGGTCAGCGCCGAGGCGAACGCGATCTGGCGCACGCGCCGCGGCGGGCGCTCGCTCCACCGCTTGGCCGCCGGACCGTGGATGATCCCGCCGCCCGTCCACAGGGGCGAACGGATCGACCCCGCCCGGGCGCGCCCGGTCCCCTTCTGCCGCCACGGCTTGGCGCCTCCGCCCCTTACCTGGGCGCGCGTCTTCGTCGAGGCGGTGCCGGCCCGGTCGTTCGTCCGCTGCGCCCGGATCGCCTGATAGAGGGCGTGCTTGCTGATCTCCATGCCGAACCATTCGTCCGGCAGATCCACCGCCCGATCCGACGCGCCGCTCATCGTATAGCACTTCACTTCGGCCATCATGCCTCGCGCTTGCGGAGCTTGAGATAGCTGTTGCGTGCCCCCGGGACCGAGCCCTTGAGAAACACGAGCTGGCGGTCGGCGTCGACCTTCACCACCTCGAGATTGCTGATCGTGGTCTGCCGCCCGCCGGTGCGGCCGGGGAGCGCACGGTTCTTGAACGTCTTGGCGGGGTCGGCGGCCTGGCCCATCGAGCCCGGCCGGCGATGATGCGTCTTCGTGCCGTGCGAGGCGTCATAGCCGTGGTGGCCGTGGCGCTTGACCACGCCCTGAAAGCCCTTTCCCTTCGAGAGCCCGATGACGTCCACCCGGTCGCCGACTGCGAACACGTCCGCGGGAGACAGCGCCTGACCGGCCGTGTACTCGACCTGGGAGGCATTCCCGCCGGCATCCCCGGCCGCACCGCTCCCGGCGGCGAGACGGAACTCCTCGAGTCGGCGGACGGGCCCCACACCCGCCTTGGCGAGGTGTCCCAGCGCGGGCCGGGTGGAGCTCTTCTCGCGCCCTTCGCCGAACCCGAGCTGCACGGCGCGATAGCCGTCCTTCTCCTCGGTCTTCACCTGGGTCACGTAGTTCGGCCCCGCCTGGACCACCGTCACCGCGTGGGCCTGTCCCTCGCCGTCGAAGAACTGGGTCATCCCCAGCTTACGTCCGATCAACCCGCTCATCAGACCTGAATATCCACGTCGACGCCGGCCGGCAGATCGAGCTTCGTCAGCGCGTCGACCGTCTGCGGCTTGGCGTCCAGGATGTCGATCAGCCGCTTATGGGTCTTCATCTCGAACTGCTCGCGCGACTTCTTGTCGATGTGCGGCGAGCGCAGCACGGTGAAGATCTGCGTCCGGGTGGGAAGCGGCACGGGACCCGACACGATCGCTCCCGTGCGCTGCGCGGTGCGCACGATGTCTCTCGTCGACTGATCGATCACCGCGTGATCGAACGCCTTGAGCCTTATGCGAATCTTATTCGCCATCCTACTTCCCGATCTTGGTGACGACGCCGGCGCCCACCGTGCGGCCGCCCTCGCGGATCGCGAACCGGAGCCCCTCGGTCATCGCCACCGGCGTGATCAGCTTGATCTCGGTGGTGATGTTGTCGCCCGGCATCACCATCTCCACTCCCGC
>DATLFH010000003.1:0-7907 GCA_035524965.1 Gemmatimonadota bacterium
GGTGGCGTGCGCGGAGGTGGCCCTACTGCGGGATCCGGATGCGGAACGTGGCGCCGTCGCCGGGCTGGGATTCGACCGAGGCCGTCCCGCCGTGGACCTCGGCGACGTGCTTGACGATCGCCAGACCCAACCCGGTGCCCCCGGTCGCCCGCGAGCGGGCCTTGTCGACGCGGTAGAAGCGCTCGAAGATGCGCGATTGATCGTCGTAGGGGATCCCCGGACCATCGTCGGCGACCGTGAAGGTGATGCCCTCTTCGTCTCTGTGCGCGGCGAGACGGATCCCGGATCCCTCCGGGCAGTAGCGGACCGCGTTCTCGAGCAGGTTCGCGAGCGCCTGGCGCAGGAGCCTGGGATCGACACTGGCGACGAGACCGGGCGACGATTCCACGGCGAGCGCGATGTCCCGCGCCTCGGCCCTGGGCCTCCACTCCCCCGCCAGATCCTCGATAAGCTTCGCCGCATCGACCGGCTCCCGCTCGGGAAGCGATCCCTCGGACTCCAGCCGCGACAGCTCCAGCAGATCAGCGACGAGGCTTGTCAGCCGGGACACGTTCCGCTCGATGACGGCGGCCGTTTCACGGACTTCGGCCTGATCGGGGCCGTTCGCCCCGACGGCCGATCCTGTGAGCGTCTCCGCGTACCCGGCCAGCGTGGCGAGCGGAGTACGGAGCTCGTGGCTCACGTTGGCGACGAAGTCGCGCCGAACCCGATCCACGCGCTTGAGCGCGGTGATATCGTGGAGGACGCCCACGCCGCCGCCGCTGGGAAGGCCCGCCGCGTGGAGCGTGAGCGTCCTCTCGGCCGGCCAGGTGAGCGTCACTTCGCGGCTCACGACGGCGTCGCCGGCCGCCGCCTCCTCGAGCGCCTCGGCGATGTCACGGTGCCGGACCGTCTCGATGACGGTGCGCCCGGCGGCCGGCCGTTGGAGCCCGAACATCGCCTGCAGGGCGGCATTGGCGTGGACGATCCCGCCCGCCGGGTCCGTAACCAGGACGCCCTCGACCATGCCGTCCAGGACGCCCTGGAGGCGATCCCGCTCGGCGGTCGCCTCGGCGATCCGCGCCACCAGACGGTCGTTCGTCGTCTCCAGCGCGCGGGCCAGTTCTTCCAGCTCGTCCCCCGTCTCGACCCGCGCGCGGGCGCTCAGATCGCCCTCCCGAACCCGTCCCGCCATCCGGGCCAGCTCGGTGACCGGCCGGCTGAATCGCCGCGCCGACAGCGCAGCCGCGGTCGTCGCCAGGCCGAGTGCCAGAACGAGCGCGAGCAGGAGCTCTCTCCGGGCGGCCGCCTGCGCCGCCCCCACCCGGGTCAACGGAACCGCCATCCGGACCACGCTTCCCGCCCACGGTCCGTTTTCGATCCGGCGGGCATGATAGAGAAGATCGGAACCGACCGATCCCGAGTAGCGGACGCTCACGCCTTCGCCCCGCGCCCTCGCAGCGCGCACCTCGGCGCGCGAGTTGTGGTCGTCGAGCGCCGCCAGGGCGGCGCCGTCGAACTCGCTGTCGGCCACGACCCGGCCGTCGGGCGCAACGAGGGTCAGCCGCGCGTCCGCGGCGCGACCCAGGGCGTCCACATGGTCATCGATGGCCGTCCCGCCGGCCTCCCCCGCGGCGGATAACCCCGTTTCTACGGCGTCGGCCCGCTCCAGTCCGGCGGCCAGAAGGCGAACGCCCGTCGTGACGCGGTCCTCGATCCCCGCCCGCGCCTCGTCGGCCACGGTGTCGTAGAGGAAGGCGCCGGCGACGAGGACCGCTACCGATCCGACGAGCAGGTAGGTCAGAAAGAGGCGCCGCTGGATCCGCAGGGTCGCTGTCTCACTCCGGGGGCGGGCGGAACTTGTAGCCGATCCCCCACGCCGTTTCGATCCATTCGCCGGGTGGTCCCAGCTTGCGCCTCAGACGCGCCACGTGGGCGTCCACCGTCCGGTCGTACCCCTCGAAGTCGTAGTCCCATACCTGCCGCAGGAGCTCGGAGCGGCTGAAGACCCGGTTGGGGTTGACGAGCAGGTAGTGGAGGAGGTCGAACTCACGCGCCGTCAGATGCACCTCGTCGCCGTCGACCGTGACCGTACGCGCGCGGGGATCGAGGATCAGACCGCCCCAGCCGAGGATGCCCGACGGCCCCTCCTCGCCGCGGCTTCGCCGGAGCACCGCCGCCACCCGAAGGAGGAGCTCGCGCAGGTTGAAGGGCTTGGTGATGTAGTCGTCGGCGCCGAGCTCGAGGCCCAGGATGCGGTCGACCGACTCCGTTTTCGCGGTCAGCATCACGATCGGCAACCGATGGGTCCGCTCGTCGCGCTTCAGGCGCTTACAGACCTCGATGCCGTCCATGTGGGGGAGCATGAGGTCGAGGAGCACCAGGTCGACCGGCTCGCTCCACGCCCGCTCCAGCGCCTCCACCCCGTCCTCGGCCAGCACCACCCGATAGCCGGCGCGGTCGAGGTGGCGGTCGAGAAGGCCCCGCAAGTCCGGCTCGTCCTCCACCACGAGAATGCGTGCGTCCTGCCGATCCCTTCGATCCACCTTCGTGCTCACTGGTCGTGCTCCCCCTCCCGCTCGTGCTCCTCCGCGTGATGCTTGATCGTCCTTGCCTCGACGATGTAGATGACATCCTCGCCCAGGTTCGTGGCCAGGTCGGCCACCCGCTCCAGGTTGCGACTGACGAGCATCATCTGTAGGGCGCTCGTGATCGCCACCGGCTTCTCGGCCATCACGGTGAGCATGATCCTGAAGACCGAATCGTTGAGCCGATCGACCTCGTCGTCCCGGAGACACACATCCCGCGCCAGCTCCGCGTCGCCGTCGATGAACGCTTCGATGGAGTCTCGCAGCATGCGCGTCGCGACATTCGCCATCCGATCGAGCTCGGGCACGACCCCGACCGTGATCGGCAGCTCCTCCGCGAGCCGCATGGCGCACTGCGCGATATTCACTGCGTGGTCGCCGACCCTTTCCAGATCGTTCGAGATCTTGATCGTGGCCACCAGCCGTCTCAGGTCGCCGGCCATCGGCTGGCGGCGCGCCAGGAGCAGGATCGCCCGCTCCTCGATCTCGATCTCGAGCGCGTCGATCTCGGAGTCGCGCCCGACCGTTTTGCCCGCCGCGCCCGCGTCGCGTCTCTGGACCGCCCCGATGGCGGCCCTGAGCTGCTCTTCGGCCACGCTCGCCATCCGGAGCAGGAGGTCGCGCACGACCGCCAACTCCTGGTCGAAGTGGCGATCCGCCCTAGCCGAACCGTCCGGTGACATAGTCCTCCGTGTGCTTCTCGTGGGGAGCGGTGAAGATCGTATCCGTCTCGTCGTATTCGATCAGCTCGCCCAGATAGAGGTACGCGGTGTAGTGCGAGACCCGCGCCGCCTGCTGCATGTTGTGGGTCACGATCACGATCGTGTAGTCGGCGACCAGCTCCTGGATCAGCTCCTCGATCTTGGCGGTCGCGATCGGGTCGAGCGCCGAGGCGGGCTCGTCCATGAGGATCACCTGGGGGGTCACGGCGAGGGCGCGCGCAATGCAGAGCCGCTGCTGCTGCCCGCCCGAGAGGTCGAGCGCGCTCGACCCGAGCCGGTCTTTGACCTCGTCCCAAAGCGCCGCCTGCTTGAGCGAGCGCTCCACGATCTCGTCCAGATCGCCCTCCACCCGGTTGATCCGCGGACCGAAGGCGACATTGTCCCAGACCGATTTGGGGAACGGGTTGGGCTTCTGGAACACCATCCCGATCCGCCGCCGCACCTCGACCGGATCGACGTCCTGGCCGTACAGGTTCTCGCCGCCGAACAACACCTCGCCCGTGACCCGCGCGCTGAGCACCAGATCGTTCATGCGATTGAAGCAACGCAGCAGGGTCGACTTCCCGCACCCCGACGGGCCGATCAGCGCCACGATCCGCTTCTTCGGAATCTCCATCGAAACCCCCTTGATCGCCGCCGTCTCGCCGTAGAACACGCTCACGTCGCGCGTCTCGAGCGCCGGGGTGCCGTCCGCCGATACACGAATCGTGGGCATCAGAGCGGCCTCGCCATTTTCACGGCCTTACCACTCCCTGCGGTACTTATTGCGCAGCCAGATCGCCAGCGCGTTCATCGATAGGAGAAGGACGAGCAGCACGAGGATTGACGCCGCCGCCAGGTGGCGGAAATCGTCCTGCGGCCGGCTGGCCCAGTTGTAGATCTGGATCGGGAGCACGGTGAAATCGTCCCGTGGGCCGTCCGGCACGAAGGCGATGAACGTCAATGCGCCGATCATGATCAGCGGCGCGGTCTCGCCGATCGCGCGCGAAAGCGCGAGGATCGTTCCCGTCAGGATGCCGGGCAGCGCGTTGGGCAGCACGTGGTGGCGCACCGTCTGCCAGCGCGTGGCGCCGAGCCCGTAGCTGGCCTCGCGGATCGAGCTCGGCACGGCGCGGATCGCCTCCTGGGCGGCGATGATCAGGATCGGCAGGACGAGGAGCGAGAGCGTGAGCGCCCCCGACAGAACGCTCCGCCCGCCCGTTATCCCCGCCATCCAGCGCACGAAAACGGCCAGCCCCAGAATCCCGTAGACGATCGATGGCACCCCCGCCAGATTCGCGATGTTCGTCTGGATGACGGTCTGGACCCATCCCCGGCCGGCGTACTCCTCGAGCCAGATGGCCGCCGCCACGCCGAGCGGGAACGTGATGAGCGCGGTCAGACCCATGATCCACAGCGTGCCGATCAGCGCCGGCCCGATCCCCGCCCGCGACGGAATCCGGGACGGCGGCTGGGTGAAGAACGTGACCGAGAGCCAACCCGCGCCATCGACCGCGACGTCGACCAGAAGGACGACCAGCGATGCGACCCCGACCGCCGTGGCCGCCAGGCAGATCCCCTTGAAGACGCGGCCCCACAGGCGCCGGCGCTCGAGCTCCGGAGGGGTGCCCAGAACGGAGACGGCCGAAAGGTGGTCGGCGGTCATGCGTACACCTGGCGGTAGCGCTTCAGGAACCAGCGTCCGAAGATGTTCATCGCGAGCGTCACCACGAAGAGCACAAGTCCGACCGCGAAGATCGACTGGTACTCGATCGAGCCGAACGGAGTGTCTCCGAGACTCACCTGAACGATGTAGGCGGTCAGGGTCTGGATCGACTCGCGCGGATCGAACGTGAGGCTGGGCGTCATGCCGGCCGCCAGCACGACCGCCATCGTCTCGCCGATCGCGCGCGACAGGGCGAGGATGAACGAAGCCATGATCCCCGACAGGGCGGCCGGCGTCACGACCCGGGCCGCGACCTCGAATTTCGTGGCTCCGAGGGCGTACGCCCCGTGACGGAGCTCCCGCGGCACCGCCGCCATGGCATCCTCCGAGAGCGACGCGATCAGGGGGAGCACCATGATCCCCACGACGATCCCCGCCGACAGCGCGTTGAATACGCCCAGCCCGGGGACGAACGGCCTGATGAGCGGCGTGACGAACGTCAGCGCGAAGTAGCCGTAGACGACGGTCGGGATGCCGGCCAGAATCTCGAGGATCGGCTTGAGGATGGCGCGCGTCCGCGTCCGGGCGTACTCGCTGAGATAGATCGCCGAGCCCAGGCCCAGCGGGATCGCGATCACGCTCGCGATCACGGCCACGAGGAACGAGCCCACCACCAGCGGGAGGACGCCGAAATGTTGCGGCTCGAAGAGGGGCGTCCATTGGGTCCCCGTCAGGAACTCGCCGATCGGCACCCGCCGGAAGAAGGCCAACGACTCCCAGAAGAGGACCGCGACGATTCCCGCGGTCGTGAGGACCGAGAAGCCGCCGGCGACGAAGAGCCCGCCGCCGATCGCGCGCTCGCCGAAACTGCGCGCCCGGGTCCCTCTCAGGCTCAAGGGGCGTTCGCGGTGTCCGGCGGAGCGATGGGCGCGGCTGCCGTATCGGCCGGGCTCGCCGGGGCCCCACCGGTCAATCGCCGCACGGCATCCATCTCGGCCTCGTACTGCTCGGGCTGGAGCGGGATGTAGCCGACCGACCGGACGAGCTCGGCGCCTTCGGTCAGCGCGAACTCGACGAACGCCTCGACCTGCGGTTTGGCGATCCCCTGGTCGCTCACGTAGAGGTAAAGCGGGCGGCTCAGCGGTGCGTACGTCTGGTTCTCGATCGTCTCGACCGACGGCGTGATGCACCCACCGCCGCCATCCACGCCGAGGACTTTCAAACGGTCGGCGTTCTCCTCGTAGTAGGCGTAGCCGAAGTAGCCGAGCGCGCCGGGATCGGCGATCACGCCCTGGACGAGGACGTTGTCGTCCTCGCTGGCGGTATAATCGGGCCGGCTGGCGTCCTCCTGGCCGACGATCGCCTCGGTGAAGTAGTCGAAGGTGCCGGAGTCGGTGCCCGGACCGTAGAGGACGAGCTCCTTGTCGGGAAAGGTTTGCCGCACGTCGCGCCAGTTGTCGACCTCGCTCCCCGGTTCCCAGATCCGCTTGAGCTCGTCGGTCGTCAGGCAGTCGACGAAGTCGTTGGATGGATTCGTGACGACCGACAGCCCGTCCCACGCGATCCTGATCTCGGTGAACCGGATCCCGTTCTCGGCGCACAGCGCGCTCTCGGAATCCTTGATCGGCCGCGAGGCGTCGGAGACGTCGATCTCTCCGCCGCAGAAGCGCTTGAAGCCGCCGCCCGTTCCCGATATACCGACCGTGACGCGCGTCCCGGGATGGTCCCGCTGGAACTCCTCGGCGATCGCCTCGGTGATCGGGTAGACGGTGCTCGAGCCGTCGACCTGGACGGATCCCGAAAGCCCTCCCTCGTCGGAGGCGCCCCCTCCGCACGCGGCCATGCCGAACAGGAGCGTGAGCGCGATCCCGGCGCCCGGCGGGTGGTGGTGGTACCCCTCAATTTTCCGCATCGGTTCTCTCCTTCTGAAGTCGATGGGCCTTCTGAAGTCGATCGAAAACCTACTGCCGAATCGTGACCGAATTATGACTGCCGCCATGGGCGACTCAGAACCCCAGCCCCACCTGAAGCCGGAAGGCGACGTCCGAACCGCCCGGCTCGGCATCGAGCCAGTCGAGCTGAACCTGGGTCACGGCGTATTCCCGCCAGTAGAGGTTGACGCCCGCCGTGGCGAGCGTCGTCTCGGCTTCGCCGGGGTCGACAGCGAGTCCGTCGACCGGAGCGGGGTCGGCGACGAAGGCGTCGTCAATCCGCGTCCAGGCGAGGCGCAGGACCGGTTCCCAGGCGATCAGGTACGGGGTGCGGTAGAGGGGGATGTGGTACGAGGCGATCCCTTGAAGTGCGACGAACGTCGCATCGTCATCCCCCAGGACCTCGGGATCGTAGTTTTCGCCGACGAACGACTGGCCGAGGAGCCGCCAGCCGGGTTCCGCGTACTCTCCGGCCGTGACCGCCAGCTCGGCCGCCTGATACCAGGTCGCGCCCACGGCCTCGGGATCGGGGGGCTCGCTCACGCGGATCCCCGTCCACGCTCCGGCAAGCCGCCACGTACCTCCGAGATCGATCGTCAGCCGGGCGGCGAGCTGCTTTCCGTCGTCGATGTCGGGCTCGTTGTCCCCCGAGCCGTTGAAGACGCCGGCCGCGGCCGACCATCGGTCCCACGACCCGCTCCACCGGACGCCAATGTCGCGACTGTTGTAACCGAGATCATCCAGCAGACTGTTCGGCGTGAAGCCCGCCGCCCCGCGCGGCAACCCGTCCCGCTCGATGACCGGCAGCTCGCGGCTGGAGATGAACTCCAGCTCGTCGAAGGGAACTTTGAACTGGCCGGTCCTCAGCTCGAACCGCGGATCGAACTCCAGGTCCACGTAGCCGTCGGTGAGGCGCGCCGTGCCGCGCCCGAAATCCCCCTCGACATAGGCGGCGATCCAGCCCGCCACATGCGCTCGGATACCGATCCGGGCGCGACGGATCAGCCACTCAGAGTCGGGCTCGTCCTCACCCTCCACGGAG
>DATLFH010000004.1:0-72336 GCA_035524965.1 Gemmatimonadota bacterium
GCGGCGCGCGATTACGGCGATTTCCCGCTGATCGGCAGCCGTACGGCGGTCTGGATCGCTGCCCAGGTCCATCTGATGTTCGCCGCCTTCGTCCTGGGCGTCCCGATGTTCGCCGTCGTCTCCGAGGCGATCGGCCTCTTCGGCAAGGACGAGCGGTATGACCGGCTGGCCAAGGAGTTCACGCGGCTGCTCCTTATCGCCTACAGCGCGACCGCGCTGTGGGGCGGCGTGCTCCTCTTCTTCCTGACGACGCTCTATCCACGCTTCTGGGCCCACCTGGCCGAGATCTTCGAAGTTTCGATGTGGATCTACGTAGGGCTTTTCTTCATCGAGTCGTTCACGCTGTACCTCTACTACTACGGCTGGGAGCGGTGGAAGGCGGGAACGGCGAAATACGCCCACTGGGGACTGGGCATCCTGCTCAACGTGTGGGGCACCGCGGTCCTCTTCATCGCCGATTCCTGGCTCAGCTACATGATGAGCCCGCCGAACCTCGTCGCCGCGGCGGGCGCCTCGGGCGCCGCACCGCAGGTCGACCTGTGGGTCGCGATCACGAACGCGACCTGGATGCCGATCAACATCCACCGTGTGATCGCCAACGTCGTGTTCGGCGGGTCGGTCGTGGGAGCCTATGCGGCATACCGCTTCCTGGCCGCCGAGACCGAGGAGGAGCGGGCCCACTACGACTGGATGGGCTATGTCGGCAACTCCATCGCGATCGGTGCGCTGATCGTGCTGCCCTTCGCCGGCTACTACCTGGGTCGCGAGATCTACGAGTACAACCAGCAGATGGGAATCACGATGATGGGCGGCTTCATGTCCTGGCTGTGGATCATTCAGGCGTTCCTGATCGGGGTCCTGTTCCTGGCCGGGAACTACTACCTGTGGGTCGGCATGGGCCGGATCCCAGGCGCCGAGCGGTTCCTGCCATATACGAAGTGGATGCTCCTGGTCCTCATCCTGGGGGTCATCGTCTGGGCGACGCCGCATACGATGATCGCGGACCGGGCCGAGCTCGAGGCGATGGGGGGCTCCCATCACCCGTTCCTCGGCGTGCTCGGGGTCATGAGCGCCAAGAACACGGCGGTCAACCTCATGATCCTGACGACGTTCCTCTCGTTCCTGCTCTACCGGCGGGCGAACAAGCGCCCGGTCGTATCCTGGGCGCGGACTGGTACGATCGTCCAGGGCGCCCTGTTCGTGATCGCGGCCCTCGTCGTCCTCTTCTACGGGGTCTATGGATATTTCGTGACCGCGATCGTGCGGATCGGCTTCAGCACGTATCAGGTGCTGGTCGTCCTGGCCACGATCGTCGGGGTCGTGGTCCTGGACGTGCTGATGGCGAGAGGCGCCGAGTCGCGGGGCGCGATCCGTTGGGGCAGGATGCCACCCCGCTCGCAGTACGCCCTGTTCGTGCTGGTCGTCACGTTCACCTGGCTCATGGGACTCATGGGGTTCGCGCGGAGCGGGATCCGCCAGCACTGGCACGTCTGGGAAGTGATGCGCGACACGAGTCAGTGGGCGGCGACGCCGGCGCTGGGCTACGCGGCGCAGGTGATCAGCGTCTGCGTCGTCATCTTCCTCGGTCTGATCGCGTTTATCTTCTGGCTGGGGGGGCTCGTCGAGAAGCCGCAACTGGTGCCGAAAGCGTCCCCGCCCTCCGGCGCAGCGCCGCGCCGCGCCCATGAGCCCGCCGCCGCCGGTGTGCCGTGACGCGGCCGCGAGCGATGTGGGCCACCAACCTCAAGATCGTCGCCATCGTCCTCGGCACGATCGGCCTCTACACGCTGATCGCGAACGCGATCCCGCAGATCGAATCGGAGGTCCCGCGGGAGATCTCGTTCACCGGCGAGCTGAGCGCCGCACAGCTCATCGAGGCCGGCCAGGAGCTCTACGAGGGGGCGGGCGGGTGCACGGCGTGCCACGGGCTGGGGACGCGGGCGCCCAATCTGCTCGAAGCCGAGCCGGGCCTGGGCGAGATCGGCACCCGGTGCGGGGAGCGGGTCGAAGGTCAGGACTGCAAGACGTACCTGTACACATCGATGGTGGATCCCGGCGCGTACGTGGTCGAGGGCTACCAGCCGATCATGCCCGACGTGCGGCGCACGCTGAGCGAGATCCAGATCTGGGCGCTGGTCGCCTTCATGCAGAGCCGGGGTGGGGAGGTCACCGTCACGGCGGAGGATCTGGAGGCCGCAGGCGCGGGTGGAGAGGCCGGGGCCTCGGGCACCGCCGGTCCCGCCGGTCCCTCGGGCACCGCCGGACCGGTGGGCGCTGTTGCGACCCTGGATCCACAGGAGCTCCTCGTCGAGATGCAGTGCCTGAACTGCCACGTCCTCGGCGATCAGGGGGTTCAGGTCGGACCGCCGTTCACCGACATCGGGGCCCGCCGTGACCCGGAGCACATCCGCCGATCGATCCTCGATCCCGCGGTCGATATGGCGGAAGGCTACGAACAGTTCGCCGGCGTCATGCCGACCAACTTCGGCGAGCGGCTGACGGCGGCCCAGCTCGAGGCGATCGTGACGTACCTGGCGGAGCAGCGATGAGACGGTGCGGGCCGGGCCGCGCGGAAGGAGTGCGGTGAGGGACATCCTCCGCCACCCATTCTGGCAGGCGATCGCCATCCTCCTCGCCGCCTATCTCCTCTTCGACCTGGGGATCGCCTACATCCCGCCGCTCCTCGGCATCGACAGCGCGCCGATTCCCGACTCGGTCCTGATCCAGTACATGCTGACCGTACTGGTCGGCGTCCTGATCTGGGTCTCGGACAGCGCGGAGCGCTGGGACCGCTTCCAGCAGCCGATCCGGGCGACGATGGTGGATGACGACAAGCGTATCCTCAGGATCGTGCTCCTGGTCGTGATTCCGCTCCTCGTCGGCTTCGTAACTTTCCGTCAGGTGCGGCAGACGGTCGCGGCGCCGCCCAGCCTGCGCTCGATCCACCCCGCGCCGCCGTCCTCGATCACCTTCCGCGGCGAGCGGATCGTACTCTCCGGGCTTGACAATCCGCTGCGGGCCGAGGGAAGGGTTGCCGAGGCGTACGCGATCGGGAAGCGCGTCTATTACGAGAACTGCCTGGCGTGCCACGGGGACGCCCTGTCCGGCGACGGCCACTACGCCCACGGCTTCACACCGGCCCCGCTCGCGTTCACCGGCTCGAGCACGATCGCGCAGCTCACCGAAAGCTTCGTCTTCTGGCGGATCGCTAAGGGAGGTCCCGGTCTCCCGCGGGAAGGGGCGCCGTGGAACTCGGCGATGCCGGCATGGGAGGAGATCCTCACCAAGGACGAGATCTGGTCGGTCATTGTCTTTCTCTACGAGCAGAGCGGGAACCGCCCGCGCACGTGGGCCGAGGCCGGCGAACCCGAATGAGGCGTGGGGGTGTCGATATCGCGTGGACCGCGAGGGGAGGGGCGGTCCGGCGGACGGTCGGGACGGCCGGCCTCCTGGCGGCCCTGCTCGGTTCCATGGGCGCCGCCGCGGCCCAGACGGCGCCGGCCGGCAGGACGACCTACGACCGGTGGTGCGCCGGCTGCCACGGCGACGACGGCGCGGGGGACGGCCCCGCCGCCGGGACGATGCTTCCCCGGCCGCGCGACTTCACCACGGGACTCTATCAGATCCGGACGACGCCGAGCGGTGCGCTTCCGACCGACGGCGACATCCTGCGCATGATCGACGAGGGGATGCCGGGAACGGCGATGCCGGGCTGGAAGGATCATCTGAGCGAAGCCGAGCGGAACGAGCTGGTCGAGGTCCTGAAGATGTTCTCACCGGCCTTCGAGCGCGACCCGGCGGAGCCCGTCGAAATCGGAAGCGCTCCCGGCGTGAGCGACGAGGGTCTGGCCGAGGGGCGGCGGCTGTACGAGAGGATCGAGTGCTGGAAGTGCCACGGACAGGCCGGCCGCGGCGACGGGTCGTCGGCGCCCACGCTCGAGGACGACCAGGACATGCCGGTGCGCGCCACCGATCTCACCAGGAACTGGCTCTTCAACGGCGGCGGCTCGACCGAAGAGATCTTCACCCGTCTCATGACCGGCCTCAACGGAACGCCCATGCCGTCGTTCGCCGATCTGATCGATGCGGAGGTGGTCACGAAGGAGGAGCTCTGGCGGATGGCGCAATACGTCCGGAGCCTGTCGCCGGACGAGCCCCCGCGGACGCGCGAAGTGATCCGCGCGACGCTCGTTGACGCCCTGCCGGCGGCGGTCGACGCTCCCGCCTGGGAGTCGGCGGAGCGGGCGTACGTGCCGCTCGTCGGTCAGGTGATCGAGGCCCCGCGCTGGTTCGCGCCGACCGTCGACGGCGTGTGGGTGCAGGCGCTTCACGACGGGGAGGAGCTCGCCGTCCTCCTCACCTGGCACGACCCGTCCCGGAGCCCCGACCCGGACTGGGCCGAGTGGCGGGCCCGCGTCCTTTCGGCGATGGCCACGGATGGCGGCGAGGCCGCGGCTGAACCGACGGACGCCCTCGCCGTCCAGTTCCCGACTTCGATCCCCGATGGGATGGAGCGGCCCTACTTTCTGATGGGGAGCGAGCAGGAGCCGGTCTATCTCTGGCACTGGGAGAGCGGAGTGGCGGGCGCCCGCGAGGCGATCGCCAGGGGCCTGGCGATGATCGAGCCGCTGGCGGGCGAGGACGCGCTCGTCTCCCGGGCCGTATACGAGCACGGAAGGTGGCAGCTTCTCGTCCGGCGGCCGCTCGAGGCGGGGGATGTCGAGAACCGGCTCCGGTTCGAGCCGGGCCGGGCGATCCCGATCGCCCTCTTCGCCTGGGACGGGTCCAACGGGGAGTCGGGAACGCAGGGGGCGATCAGCACCTGGTACTACCTGTACCTCGACCAGCCGACGGCGAGCGCGATCTATGCCGTTCCCTTCGTAGCGATGCTTTTGACCGCCGCCCTGGGGATCTTCGTGGTCGTCCGCGCCCAGCGCCGCGCCGGCGCGGCCGTGAGGGGCAGGGGCGGTGCGCTCGATCGAGAAGCCGATTAATCTCAGCGCCGGGTCATCTCATCGTAACTCCAGCTAGGAGGAAGTCAGATGCGTGATTCATGGAAGGTTCAGGCTTTTTTGACGGCCCTCTTGGTCGCCCTCAGCAGCGCCTGCGGTGGGCCAGGCGAGGATCCGACCGAGGGGGGTCCCGACGAGACGGCTGAGGAGGCCGGTCCGGTCGTGAGCCCGGACAGCGCGGCCACGATCACGGGCACCGTCGCTTTCGAAGGTACGCCGCCCACGGGCGAGGCGATCGACATGAGCGAGGAGCCGACGTGCGCGGAGGCTCACGCCGAGCCCGCGATGCGGATCCCGGCCGTCGTGGCCGACGGCAGGCTCGGCAACGTCTACGTCTACGTGAAGGAAGGCCTCCCCGATCTCGACTGGCCCACGCCGTCGGAGGGAGCGACCCTCGACCAGGAAGGGTGCGAATACCATCCGCACGTGCTGGCGATCCAGGTCGATCAGCCGCTCGTCATCCAGAACTCCGACGGGATCCTCCACAACATCAACACCCAGCCGACCGCCAACCAGGGGTTCAACATCAGCCAGCCGGTCGAGATGGAGACCACGCGCGAGTTCTCGACCGCCGAGGTGATGATCCCCGTCAAGTGCGATGTCCACGGGTGGATGGAAGCCTACATCGGCGTCCAGGAGCACCCCTATGCCGCGGTGACCGACGAGGGCGGCGCGTTCACGTTGTCGAACCTGCCCCCGGGCGACTACGTCATCGAGGCGTGGCACGAGACGTACGGAACCCAGACCCAGAACGTCACGGTCGGCGCGCAGGAGACGGCGGAGGTGTCGTTCACGTTCAGCTCCGACATGGCCGGAGCGTACGTGCCGCTCGGGGAGCCTATCGACCTGCACGACCACGGCGACTCCGCGCTTCACGGCAGCCGTACGCCGGTCGCTTCGGCGGGACGGTAGCGGCCGGGCGGGGAGGCGCGCGGGATGGATTGGGGATGGATGCTGCCGGAGCCGGTCTCGACGTTCGGCGGCGAGATCGACTCGCTCTACTACCTGATCCTGGTGATCACGGGCGCAATCTTCGTGATCGTCGAGGTGGCGCTCGTGGTGTTCGTCATCCGCTATCGGCGGCGCGAAGGCCGCAAGGCGGCCTACTCCCACGGGAACAAGGTCGCGGAGATGGTCTGGACGGTGGTGCCGTTCGTGCTGGTTCTTTACATCGCGTACCAGAGCAACGACGTCTGGCTCAGGACCAAGGTCGCCGAGAGGGGGCTTGAGAACGAGAGCGCGCTTCCGTTGAGGGTCGTGGGGAAGCAGTTCGAGTGGAACGTGACCTACCCCGGCCCCGACGAGGAGCTCGATACCGACGACGACTACGTCGTGCGCAATCAGCTCCACATGCCGGTCGGGCGCTCGGTGCGGATCGAGCTTATGTCCGAGGATGTCATCCACTCCTTCTTCCTGCCGGAATTCCGCGTCAAGCAGGACGCCGTTCCGGGGATGCTCATCCCGGTGTGGTTCCAGGCGACCGAAGCCGGCGAGTATACGCTTGCCTGCGCCGAGCTTTGCGGGCTCGGACACTATCGGATGCGGGCCTCGGTGACGGTCCACGAGCCGGAGGAGTTCGAGCGCTGGGTGGCGGAGGAGTCGAGTGCAGGAGAGCCGCCGGAGCCCGTTCCCGCTCCCGCGGACACGGCCCGGGTCGATCTCGAAGCCGCCCACGACGGAGGGCACGACGACAGGCAAGCACGTGAAGGAGACGATCAGGCATGAGCAGCGTCACCGCAGTCGCCGAGAGAAACGTCTCGGTTCAGCACTGGGCCGAGCCCGAGCACCCCGACGAACGCCCGTTCATCCGGAAGTACATCTTCTCGACCGACCATAAGGTGATCGGGAGCCAGTTCCTGTTCCTGAGCCTCTTCTTCCTGCTGGTCGGGGGGCTGCTGGCGATGATGATGCGCTGGCAGCTCGGCTACCCGGGGGAGCCGATGCCGGGCGGAGGGATCCTGCCCGAGACGATGGCGGCGGGCGGGATCCTGCTCCCCGAGTTCTACAACGCGCTGGTCACGATGCACGGCACGTTCATGATCTTCTTCGCGATCATGCCGCTCCTGGTGGGGGTCTTCGGGAACTGGCTGATTCCGCTCCATATCGGCGCGTCCGACATGGCGTTCCCCCGGCTCAACATGGCTTCGTTCTGGACGGCCGTGCCGGCCGGGATGCTGATGCTGGTCAGCTTCTTCGTGGAGGGCGGTGCGGCCGGCGCGGGCTGGACCGCCTACGCGCCGCTCTCCGCCGACCCCGAGTACACCGGGGTCTCGACCGGGCAGCAGATCTGGTGCGTGAGCCTGGTCGTCCTCGGCTTCTCATCCCTCATGGGAGCCGTCAATTACATCACGACGATCGTCAACATGCGGGCGCCCGGGATGGGGTGGTTCCGCCTGCCACTGCCGATCTGGGCGCTGTTCATCACCGCGATCCTGATCCTGCTCGCGATCCCGGTCCTTGCCGGGGCGGTCATCCTGCTCCTGTTCGACCAGACGATCGGGACGAGCTTCTTTCTTCCCGAGACCGGCGGGGAGCCGCTCCTCTGGCAGCACCTCTTCTGGTACTTCGGCCACCCTGAGGTCTACATCCTGATCCTGCCCGCGTTCGGGATCGTGTCGGAGGTCATCGCCAACGGCGCGCGGAAGCCGATCTTCGGCTACCCGGCGATGGTGGGGGCGATCGTCGCGATCGCGTTCCTGGGATGGCTCGTGTGGGGCCACCACATGTTCCAGAGCGGGATGAACCCGCTCCTGGGGACCTCGTTCATGGTCTCGACGATGATCATCGCCGTGCCCTCGGCGATCAAGGTCTTCAACTGGCTGGGAACCCTGTGGCGCGGCAACATCCACTTTCACGTCCCGATGCTGAACGCGCTGGCGTTCGTGGCGATGTTCGTGATCGGCGGGCTGTCGGGCGTCTTCATGGCCTCGACGCCGGTCGACATCTACATCCACGACACCTACTTCATCGTGGCCCACCTTCATTACGTATTGTTCGGCGGCAGCCTGTTCGCGATCTTCGCCGGGATCTACTTCTGGTTCCCCAAGTTCTTCGGCCGGATGCTCAACCCGACGCTCGGCACGATCCACTTCGGGCTGACGTTCGTCTTCTACAACCTCGTCTTCTTCCCGATGCACAACCTGGGGCTCGGCGGGATGATGCGGCGGCTGTATGACCCCAACGCATACGCCTACCTCGAGCCGCTCCAGCCGATGAACACGTTCATCACCGTGAACGCGTTCCTACTAGGCGCCGCCCAACTCGTCTTCCTCGTCAACTTCGTGTGGTCGCTCAAGGGGGGGAAGCCGGCGGGCCCGAACCCGTGGAACGCGAACACCCTCGAGTGGACGCTCCCCTCGCCCCCGCCGCATGGCAACTTTGCGGCAATACCGCGCGTCTACCGGGGGCCCTACGAGTACAGCGCACCCCAGGTCGAGGCGGACTACTGGCCGCAGAGCGAGCCACCGGAGCCGGGGCAGGAGCCGCCCGTCGACTACACCGTGAGGGAGGCGCTGTTCAGCGGCGACGTGCCGCAGCCGAAGGACGCACCCGAGACGAAGGGGTCCGACGGATGAGCAGCGACCACGCCGCTCCGGCTCCCCTCGTCCATCCCCCGACCACCAGGGCCGTACGGCCGATGGAGGGGATGCAGGTCTACAACAAGAAGCTCGGGATGTGGGTGTTCCTGCTTTCCGAGGTCATGTTCTTCAGCGGCCTGATCGGGGCCTACATCGTGCTCCGCTTCGCCAACCCCGAGCAGTGGACCGACGCCGGCGTCGTGCTGAACGTGCCGCTCACGGCCTTCAACACCTTCATGCTGATCTGCAGCTCGGTCACCATGGTCAAGGCGTTCGCGGCGATCGAGCACGGCGATCAGGCCGGTCTCAGAAAATGGCTGATCGCGACCGTGATCCTGGGCGCGGCCTTCGTCGGTATCCAGGTATTCGAGTACATCCAGCTCGCGGGCCACGGCTTCGTGCCTATGGTCGACCGTTACGCCGCCGAGGGCGGGCCGCTGTACGGGGCGACGTTCTACACGCTGACCGGGTTCCACGGCGCCCACGTCACGATCGGGGTCCTGTGCATGATCTTCACGACCGTGCTGGCGTTCCGCGGCCGGTACACGCGCGACGACTACGGGGGTGTCGAGATCATGGGGCTGTACTGGCACTTTGTGGACCTGGTGTGGATCATCCTATTCACGATCGTATACTTGATTTAGGCGGCGACTGAGAATGGCCCATCTCTTCGTTGCGCTCCTCGTCGGACCTGCGGCGTACTTGGAGATGTACGCCTCGGCCCTCCTCGTCGCGCGCCTCGATCTCGACCATTCTGAGCCGCCTTCCTTGCGGCGGATCTGACGGCGGCTGATAATGGCCGATCGGATGATAGCAGCGCAAACAGGAGCGTAGCGGATGGCGGAGGCAGGAGAGAGAGTCGGAGAAGAGCCGCGCGTGGAAGAACCCGCGGGCGAGCACAAGGCGCCCAACTACTACCTGGTCTGGTTCTACCTGCTGATCCTGACGATCGCCGAGGTGGGGGTCGCGTTCGTGTCCCACCTGCCGGAGACGATTCTGATCCTGGCGTTGCTCTTCCTCGCGGTCTGGAAGGCGGCGCTCGTGGCGATGTACTACATGCACCTCAGGTTCGAGCCGCCGCGGCTGGTGATGATGGTGCTGGCGCCCCTGCCGCTCGCCGTGTTGATCACGATCACGATCCTGATGGAGGGGTTGTGAGCCACGGGCTGATGGAAGGAATGCTGTGGGCGGCCCTGCTCATGGTGCTGCTTCCACTGCTGATCGGCGCGGCCGTCGCCCTGATCGTCATCCGGCGCAGGCGGGCCGATCGGGAGGCTGCGGGACCGGGCGCCCGCGCCTGACCCCGGCTCCGTGGCCGGCTCTTCCCTCATCCCGTTCCACCGGGTCCTGATCTCCGCCGGCATCGTCTTCTGCGCCGGCTTCGCGGTCTACGCGTGGGTGGGCGGCCAGCGCCCGCTGGCGGTCGTCTTCGCCGTGCTGGCCCTCGCGCTCGGCATCTACCTCTGGAACCTGAACCGGGTGCTCGGCTACCGCGACGAGTAAGCGACTAATCGACGCCGAGGGAACGGCGCAACTGGAGGCTGTTCAACAGCCTGCTACTCCTCGTCCCAGATCCGGTTGAAGTGGATCAGCATGCGCGGGTGACGATACCACAGGTAGGCCGCCATCCCGCCTGCCGCCAGCAGATTGGCCACGGCGACCCCCCAGAAGGCGATCCCCCCCAGCAGCGGCTGTCCGACCGCGAGCATGAAGATGTGGAAGGCGGTCTCGAAGAAGACGAACAGGAAGAGGAGTGCGATCCCGAGCGGCGGGATGCGCTCCATCTCGGTGACGAGGAACGACGCCCCGATCCCGACCGCGATGAACGCCACGTGGTGGACGATCGTGTAGCCGGCGACCATGCCGGGATCGATCTCGGTGTGATTCCCGGCGGCCTCGCCGCCCTGGAAGAGCACGGTGCCCAGGAGCGAGGGGGTGTAGAGCGGCTCGTGCTGGATCGCGTCGAGGAACAGGAACCAGGCCGCCACCACCCCGGCCCCGATGATGCCGGTGATGAACCCTTCGGCCAGGATCGTCGGCACGGAGAGCGGGGGCGCGATGGGACGGGAACCGCTGGAGACCTCGTTCATGAGCACCTCCGGAGGCTGAGGAAGCGCGGCGCGGCTTGGAGCGGTCGTCTTGGGCGGGCCGCGCAGGAAGGATGGCGACCGCCGGTCGGGAGATCAACCCCCGAACAGGACCATGAGCGCGAGGACGATCGCCGCGGCGACGACCAGGGCGCCCGAGAAGAGGACGGTCAGAACCGGGACGTCATACTTCAGATGCATGAAGAACATCGCCACCAGTATGAACTTGGCCGCCGACAGGGCCAGCAGGGCGGGCACGATCACGGCCCTGAGCGCGGGCACGTAGAAGACCGCTACCTCGAGCATGGTGATGATCCCCAGGATCAGGGCCACCATCCAGTAGGTCGCCTTGGAAGCGTGACCGGCGCCGCTTTCCTGAGCCCCGGCCCCCTCTCGAGTCGCGCCGCCTTCACGCGCCGTTTCCGCCGTCGGTTCCGCCATGCGCCCGGCTCCTACTGGATCAGGTAGACCACGGTGAAGATCACGATCCAGACCACGTCCACGAAATGCCAGTAGAGTCCCGCCACCTCGACATCGAGGCTCCGCTCGGATCCGATGCGTCCGAGGAACATCATCACCAGGAGGGTCGTCATCCAGAGAACCCCCACCGTGACGTGGGCGCCGTGGAACCCGGTCAGCACGAAGAACGTGGCCCCGAAGAGGTTCTGCTGAAGCGTGAGCCCCTGATGATAGAAATGGTTGAACTCGTAGACCTGGCCGGCGAGGAAAAGACCGCCCAGGCCCATGACCGCGGCCATCCAGATCTTCATCATCCGGGCGTCATTCTTGTGGACGGCGTCCAGCGCGAGCACCATCGCCAGGCTCGACATGAGAAGCACGAAGGTCGACACGGACGTGAGCGGGATGTTGAGTATCTCGGCCGGCGTAGGACCCGTGATGCTGCGTCCCTTGTAGGCGAGATAGGTGGCGATCAGCGAACCAAAGAACATGCACTCCGACCCGATGAAGACCCATATCGCCATTTTGCGATTGGCTACCCCGAAGCTGGTCGCGCCCGGATCCATCGTTCCTACTCGGAAGAACCGAAAACGGGATGGCCGGGCCGCTCGAGCGGCTGGAACACCCACGCATAGACGCCGAAGAGGAGGATCGCGACGCCGAAGAGCACGGCCCACAGCCCTACCAGCGCGCCGCCGGCCACGATCGTGAGTCCCAGGGCGGCGACGAAGGGCCAGTGGCTCGGCGAAGGCAGGTCGATGCGCCGCTCCGGGGCGGCGGGCTGCGGCGGCGTGCCCTCCTCCTTGACGCGGGTCGAGGTATCGCGCGTCGGGCCATACTTGTGGAGCCAGAATGGACGGGCGCTGTTGACCCGCGGGATCACGGCGAAGTTGTATTCGGGAGGCGGCGAGCTCATCGTCCATTCGAGAGTCGGCGCGTCCCAGGGATCGGCCCCCGCCGGCTGGCCGGCGCGCAGGCTCCGCGCCGCTGCGATGAAGAACACGAGAACCGAGACCGCGATCACGAAGGCGCCGACCGTGGCCACGACGTTCCATGTCTCCCAACCGGCATCGGCCGGATAGGTGTAGATCCGCCGCGGCATCCCGTCCAATCCCAGAAAATGCATCGGGAAGAACGTCACGTTCATCCCCACGAACATGAGCCAGAAATGGAGCTTTCCGAGGCCCTCGCCGAGCATCCGGCCGGTCACCTTGGGCCACCAGTAGTACACGCCGGCGAAGAGGCCGAAGACGGTTCCTCCGAAGAAGACGTAATGAAGGTGGGCCACGACGAAGTAGGAGTCGTGCTGCTGGATGTCGACTGGCGGCGAGGCGTGCATGATCCCCGAAAGCCCTCCCACGATGAACAGGGCCACCATGCCGACCGCGAACAGAAGGGGGGTGTGGAAAAGGATGTGGCCTCCCCACAGGGTGCCGATCCAGTTGAAAATCTTGACGCCGGTGGGGATCGCGATCAGGAAGGTGGCGAGGGAGAACGCTGTGTCGGCGACGGGCCCGAGGCCGGTCGTGAACATGTGATGGCTCCACACGCCGAAGCCCAGGAATCCGATCAAGATGCCGGAGAAGATCACGAACGGCCGTCCGAAGAGGGGCTTTCGCGCGAACGCTGGCAGGACATCGGACACGATCCCGAACGAGGGCAGGATCAGGATGTAGACCTCGGGGTGTCCGAAGATCCAGAACAAGTGCTGCCACAGGATCGGCGTGCCGCCTGCGGCCGGTATGTAGAAATGGGTCCCGAAGAAGCGGTCGAACATGAGGAAGATGAAACCGACGGTCAGGGCCGGGAACGCGAGCAGGATCAGGATCTGGACCACGAGCGACATCCACGTGAAGAGCGGCATTCGCATGAGCGAAAGACCAGGGGCGCGCATGTTGAGGATTGTGGTCGTGAAATTCACTGCGGAGGCGATCGAGGCGATTCCCATCACCTGCAGCGAGAGGAGCCAGAAATCGATCCCCATCCCCGGGTTGTACTGCTCCGACGTCAGGTTGGCGTAGCCGAACCAGCCGGCGTCGGGCGGACCCTCGCCGACGAAGAACGAGAGGTTCAGGAGCAGGCTGCCGAACAGGAACGTCCAGTAGGAGAATGCGTTCAGGCGGGGGAAAGCAACGTCGCGGGCGCCGATCTGGAGCGGAAGGATGTAGTTGAACATCGCCGCCGCCAGCGGCATGAGGACGAGGAACACCATCGTCGTCCCGTGCATCGTGAAGAGCTGGTTGTAGGTATCCGCTCCCACCACGGCGCCTTCGGGAGCGACGAGCTGGAGCCGAAGGATCAGCGCCTCGACGCCGCCTACGACGAAGTACACGAGCGCGGTGATCCCGTAGAGGATCCCGATCCGCTTGTGGTCGACCGTTGTCAGCCACGACCTGACCCCGCCCTCGTAGAGGGCGGCGTGAGAGCCGGCGCGCGATTGAATCGCCGGATCGCTCATCGCAATCCCTGCAGGAAGCCGACCAGCGTCGAGATCCGATCTTCGGCCATGTTCAGATCCGGCATGAGCGCCCCCGGCTTGACGCTGTCGGGATGACGGAGCCAGCCGGACATCGCCTGGGGTGTGTTGGGGAGAATCCCTCCGGCGATCGTCGTGCGGCTGCCCACGCGCGTCAGGTCGGGGCCCATCCGCCCCTGGGCCAGCGTGCCGCCGATGGCATGGCACGCCGCGCAACCCGACACGAGAAAGGTCTGGAAGCCGGCCGAATCGGGGGCGGCCAGAGACCGCTGCCCGCGCACCCATTCTGCGAATGCGTCGGGTTCGTCCACGAATACCTTGAGGCGCATGTTGGCGTGCGACGTTCCGCACAGCTCGGCGCACTGACCGTCATACATGCCTGAGGAATCGGCGATGAAGCTGATCGTATTCTCGCGCCCCGGGTTCAGATCGCGCTTACCGCCCAGGCGCGGCACCCAGAACGAGTGGATGACATCGGCCGACGTCAGCGTAAGGTGAACCTTGCGGCCGACGGGAACGTGCATCTCGTTGGCGGTCGTGATCCCCAGATCGGGGTAGATGAACTCCCACCACCACTGGTGACCCACGACGGCGATCTCGAGCGCGTTCTCGGAGGCGGACGGGGGGGCCTGCTGCTGAAACAGGGTCCTGACCGTGGGGATCGCGATGAAGAACAGGATCAGCGCCGGAGCGAGCGTCCAGCCGACCTCGAGCAGGGTATGGCCGTGAACCTGCGCCGGTACCTCGGGGTCGCCCGGGCGGTGGCGGAAACGCCACAGCGCGAAGACGAGCAGGAATTCGACGACGACGAAGATGCCGAGCGTCCACCAGAACACCGTGTCGTAGACCGCCAGGCTCTGGCGCGCGAAGTCGGTTACGGGCTCGAGCGTCGCCCATTCGGGGCCGGCCGCCGCCGCGCAGCCCGCCGCGAGGATCGCCAGAGCGCCGGCGAGGAGCGGGAGGGTGGGGAATCGATCGCGCATGCTTTACGGGAAGCGGGCACACAGTACCGGCGTCCGCAGGGGCCGTCAAGGCTTGTGAATTTGGGCACAAGCAGCGGTCAGGAACCTCGGGGGGGCGCTTGGGGTCTAAATGCATAGCTTCATTCGAAGAATGGATCCGTTCGCGGTGAGACCCGAAGACCGGCTGAAACCCCAAGAGGAGATGAGATCGATGATCGCTCGTACCGCCACACCGATCGCGCTCGCCCTGGCGATGCTGCTCGGGACCGCGCTCGGGGGCGCCGGCCTCGAGGCTCAGGAGTCCGACCGTTTCGTCGTTGCCGTGCTGCCCTTCGCGGCCACGGACGAGGGCAAGGCCAAGGATCTGCAGGAGCAGGTCATCGAGGACATGAACGATCTCGGTCCGTATACGCTCGTCGAGCAGGACATGGTGATCGATGCGCTCGAGGACAATGGGCTGAAGCCCGGAGCGGCGATCCCCGATCCCAGGAGCCTCGAGATCGCGCGCGGGCTGGGGGCCAAGATCGTGGCCCGCGGCACGCTCGAGCGGCGTGGCGACACCTGGGTCGCCGGCCCGACGTTCGTGGACGTGGCGACCCGTAATACCCAGAACCTGCCGTCGGTCTCGGACGACGACATCGACGATCTCGCTGAAAAGATCGTTTCGGCGTTCAACAGCCGGAATCAGGCCGACAAGCACGTGATCTTCGGTAGGGACTACATGCGCTCGGAGAATTATGCCCGCGCGGTCAGCAACTTCCGGCAGGCGCTGGAGTTCGATCCCCAGCTGGCGGCCGCCTACTACTACATGGGCGAGGCGTACCTGGAGACCGACTCGTTGAGCCAGGCGCTCGCGGCGCTCGAGAAGGCGGTCGAGATCGACCCGGCGTACATCAGCGCGTATCACTCGATCGGGCAGACGTACCTCGAGCAGGGGGACACTGCCCAGGCGCGCAACTTCTTCGAGCAGCTCGTGCAGGCCAAGTCGAACGACTGCGACATCCAGGTCGCCTATGGCTACGTCATGGCCAACCAGTTGAACGAGGTCGACAAGGGGCTCGGGGCGTTCGAGAGGGCGAAGTCGCTGTGTCCCGAGAACGCGGCCGCGTACCAGTACCTCGCCTATGCGCTCCCCAACGACCGCCGCGACGAGAAGATCGAGAACTTCAAGACGTATCTCGAGCTCTCGGAGGGCGAGGCGACCGACCCCGAGGCGCTCCAGTACCTGTTCGGGCTCTACTTCGCCGAGGAGCAGTACCAGGAGGCGAAGGCCACCATCGACCAGGTGCTCGCCGCTGATCCGGCCGATGCCAACCTGCAGCTATACGCGGGTGTGGTGAGCGACAAGCTCGGCAATCACCAGGCGGCGATCGACCACTACAGCCGGGCGCTCGAGATCAATCCCAACCTCGAGCAGGCGTACCTGTTCCGCGCGCTCGCCTACAGGGAGACCGGCAACACGACCGCCTACGCCAGAGACCTCGAGCGGGCCGGCCGCGGGACGTCGGGCGAGATCCTGGCCAACATCTTCATCCGCGACGCGGCGCTGAACCTGAGGCGCGGGCGGACCGGTCCCGCCCTGGAGGCCCTGAGCCGGGCTTCCCAGCTGGGTGGCAACTCGTGCCCCATCGCCTACTACCGGGGCGACGCGTACTACCAGATGGGGAAGGCGCTGGAGGGCGAGGAGCAGTCGATCGCCCAGAACGAGCGCGCCAAGGGGATGTTCAACCAGGCGATCGCGAGTCTGCGCAACGCCTGCGGGGAGTACACCTCGTACGCCCAGGGACTGATCGGCAACTCGAATCAGTATCTGGAGCGGATCGACCTCATCATCAAGAAGAAGAGCCGTAGCGGCGGCCGCTGAAGCACGGCGATTCTTCGTGTGGCGGGCCGTCTCCCGGCTGGGAGGCGGCCCGTTCGCGTTGACACCCCTTCCGGACGCGAATAACTTCCCTTGCCTGCATCCCCACAAGGTTTCTCCGTCTCAAGGATGGCGCGGGGCGGTAGTTCAGTTTGGTTAGAACGCCGGCCTGTCACGTCGGAGGTCGCGGGTTCGAGTCCCGTCCGCCCCGCCATTGTCGTGTGCTCCCCATGACCCGGCTCGCCGGATGACCTACCCTTCGATCACCGCCCTGGGAATCAGCCACAAGACCGCCCCGCTGTCCGTGCGTGAGCGTTTCGCGCTGGCGCGCCCGGCCCGGCGGCGCCTGCTGGAGAGCGTGGGGCGCGAATCGCTGATCCTGGTGACCTGCAACCGCACCGAGCTGTACGCTCTCGCGCCTCCCGCGGAGCTCGACCGGCTGCTCCTCGCCGCGGCCGGGGTCGGGGAGGGAGTGTTCTACGTTCACCAGGGGGAGGCCGCCGCACGGCACCTGTTCGCGGTGGCGGCCGGCCTCGACTCGATGGTCCTCGGGGAGCCGCAGATCCTGGGCCAGGTCAAACGGGCGATGGCGGAGGCGCGCGAAGCACGCGCGCTGGGTCCGGTCCTCGATGAGCTCCTCCGGCGCGCGCTGACGGTCGGACGCCGCGTCAGGCGCGAGACGGACCTCGGCCGCGGCCTGCCCTCGATCCCCAAGGTGGCGACCGGCATGGCGCGCTTGATCCTGGGCGACTTGAGCGGCCGCCGGATGCTGGTCGTCGGAGCCGGCAAGCTGGGTGACCTGACCGCCCGCACGCTCCAGCGCGCGGGAGCGAGCTCGGTCGCGGTCACGAATCGATCGCCGGAGCACGCCGAGACGCTCGCCCAAACGATCGGTGGACGCGCGGAGCCGTTCGAAGCGCTCGACCGGCTCCTGGCCGAAGCGGACATCGTGCTCACCTGCACGGCGTCGGAGGCCCCGATCCTGACCCGCCAGCGGGTCGAGCGCGCTCTGGTCGGGCGCGTGGGGGATCCGCTCGTTCTGCTCGACATCGCTGTGCCGCGCGACGTCGACGCGGAAGTGCGCGGCCTGGCCGGCGTCCGGCTCTGCGATCTCGATGATCTGCGTGGTTGGGGTTCGGAAGCCGTTTCGCCGGAGACGATCGCGGCGGCACGTGAAATCGTCGACGCCGAGGCGCGCGACTTCCTCGGCTGGCAGGCCGGACTGTCGGCCGTGCCTACGATCCGCGCGCTCCAGGCGCGCGCCGAGTGGATCCTCGAAGACGAGATCGAGCGCGCGTCGGCCGCCGATCGCGAGGAGCTACGTCTCTTCGGCCGGCGGGTAATGAGGAAGCTGCTCCATCATCCGATCCGCCGGCTTCGGGATTCGGTTCAGGCGGAGGGGGATCCCTACCTGGCCCTCGCCCGCGACCTCTTCGGGCTGGAGGGGCCGGAGCCGGACGCTCGTCCGGACGGCGGGGGCCGGGCCGGCGAGAACGGCGGTCCGACGCGCGGTGGGTGAGCGGCGCCGGCTGCGGCTCGGCACCCGTGGCAGCGTCCTGGCCCTCGCCCAGGCCCGGCTGGCGGCCGGGCGGCTCGATGCAGAAGGGTGGGCGGTCGAGCTGGTCACGATCCGGACGGGCGGCGACCGCGCGCAGGGCGACCTGTCGATGATGCTCGCCCGGGGGGCGTTCGTTGCCGAGCTCGAGCGGGCGCTCCGGGAAGAAGCGGTCGACGTGGCCGTCCACAGCGCGAAGGACATGCCGGTCGAGGAGGCGGATGGCGTGATCGTCGTCGCCTACCTGCCCCGGGCGGACGCGCGCGACGCGCTGGTGAGCGGCTCCCAGGCCGGGCTGGCCGGGCTCCCCGAGGGGGCGCGCGTCGGTACGGAGAGTCCGCGGCGGCGGGCGTTCCTGCTCCGCGAGCGGCCCGACCTCGAGATCGTTCCGATCCGCGGGAACCTCGACACGCGATTGAGGAAGCTGGACCGGGGCGAGGTCGAAGCGCTGGTGGTCGCCGTGGCAGGTCTCGATCGGCTCGGGCTGGCGGGACGGATCTCCGAGGTGCTCGAGCCCGGGCGGATGCTGCCCGCCGTCGGCCAGGGCGCGCTGGCGATCCAAGTGCGCGCGGGCGAGCGAGACGCCCGGCGTCTGGCTGTCCTGGACGATCCACCGACCCGCCAGGCGGTCGCCGCCGAGCGCGCGTTCCTGCGCGCGATGGGCGGGGGTTGCCGGGCTCCGTATGCGGCCCACGCGGTGAGCGACGGGGAGAACCTGACGCTCGACGGGGCGGCCCTGGAGCCGGATGGCCGCGAGATCGTGGAGGGCCGCGCCCGCGGGCCCGCGGCCGATGGGGAGGCGCTGGGCTCCCGGCTCGCGGCGGAGCTCCTCGAGCGGGGCGCCGGCGCGCTCGCCGCAGGCGTCCGGCGATGAGCTCCGGGTGGCAGGTGAGCGGGCGCCGGGTGCTCGTGACCGCCTCCGATCCCGACCGCCTCTGCGCGCTGCTCCGCGCTCGCGGCGCGAGCCCGGTCGCGGTCCCCACGATCGCGATCCGACCACTGGCCGGCGAAACGCTGGACGATGCCCTCGCCCGGATCGCCGCCTACGACTGGGTAATCGTGACGAGCGCCAACGGGGTCGCCGCCGCTTTCGACCGGTTGCGCGCGCTCGGTCTCGACGTTCCGGCCGGCCCCCGATGGGCCGCGGTGGGCCCGGCGACCCGGGCCTCGCTCGAGGCCGAGGGCGTACGGGTTGATACCGTCCCCCAAGAGGGGAGCGGCGCAGCGATCCCCGGCGGGATGGGTTCCCTTCGCGGCGGCCGGATCCTCCTCCTTCGGGCGCGGGCGGCCGGGCGCGACCTGCCGCGGCTCCTCCGCGCCCGGGGGGCCGAGCTCGACGACATCCCCGCGTACGAAACGGTCGAGGGGCCGGAGTCGTCACGGGCCCCGCTCCACGCGGCGCTCGACGCCGGAATCGACGCCGTCGTGTTCACGAGCGGCTCCACGGTACGGGGCCTGGTACGGCTCGTCGCGGACCCTGTGGGCGCACTGACCGGCGCCCGAGTCGTCGCGATCGGGCCAGTCACCGCGCGCGCGGTCCTGGCGGCGGGCCTGGGCCCCGCACGGGTCGCGAGGGACCGGACGCCCGAGGGGGTTCTCGCGGCGCTGGAGGAGGTCGACCTTGCCCTCGCCTGAGTCCGGTTTCGCCCGTCACCGCCGGCTCCGCCGCTCGCCCGCCCTGCGCGCGCTGGTCGCCGAGACCCCCCGGCTGGCTCCCCAGCGCTTCCTCGCTCCCGTCTTCGTCCGCGCCGGTCGCGGTGTGCGCGAGTCGATCGCCTCGCTTCCGGGGCAGGAGCGGCTGTCTCCGGACGAGCTCGTCCGCGAAGCGGAAGCGCTCTCGGCCCTGGGAATCGGCGGCGTCCTCCTCTTCGGGTCGCCCGAGCGGAAGGATGCGGAGGGGAGCGGTGCGTGGGAGGCGGGAGGGGCCGTCCAGCGCGCGATCCAGGCGCTCAAGGATGCGACCCCTGGACTGGTCGTCGCGGGCGATGTCTGCCTCTGCGCCTACACCGACCACGGCCACTGCGGGGTCGTGCGGGACGGCGGGGTGGATAACGACAAGACGCTTCCGCTCCTCGGGCGGACGGCCGTCTCGCTGGCCGAGTCGGGCGCCGACATCGTCGCCCCCAGCGCGATGATGGACGGCCAGGTGGCGGCGATCCGCGCCGCTCTGGATCGGGCCGGCCACGGCGACGTCGTGATCCTGGGGTACGCCGCCAAGTACGCCTCGGCGTTCTACGGTCCCTTTCGAGACGCGGCCGATTCGGCGCCCCGTGAGGGCGACCGGAAGGGCTACCAGATGGACCCCGCCAACGCGCGCGAGGCGCTCCGCGAGATCGCCGCCGATCTCGATCAGGGGGCCGATCTCGTGATGGTGAAGCCCGCGCTCCCCTGCCTCGACGTGATCCGGGCCGCCCGCCAGCGGTTCGACGCCCCGCTGGCCGCGTACCAGGTGAGCGGGGAGTACGCCATGCTCGTGGCGGCCGCCGAGCGCGGCTGGCTCGATCTCGAACGGTCGGCGATCGAGTCCCTGACGGCGATCGCCCGCGCCGGCGCGGACGTGCTGATCACGTACTTCGCCCGCCGGGCCGCCGAATGGCTGACGGACGAAGCGCGGTGAGCGAAGCGAACGACCGCCGGTACGTGCACGTGCTCGCGCTCTCGGTCGATCCCGCATGGCGCCGGCAGCCGGACGGCGAGCGCGAGAGCGACGCCGGGCGGTTTCGGGAGGCCGCCGGGACCGCGGCCGAACGGGTTACGACGTACACGTACTCCATGATCGGCACGCGCGCCGACGCGGATCTCCTGTTCTGGCGCCTGGCGGCGTCGCTGGAGGAGCTCGAGGAGACGGCGAGCCTGCTCCTCAGGACGGGCCTGGGGCGCTGGTGCCGGATCGCCCACTCGATGATCGGGATCGTCCGCCCCTCGAGCTACGTCAAGGAGCGGACACCGCAGGAGGAGGCGATGTTCACCGGGGAGCGATCCCGATACCTGATCGTCTACCCCTTCGTGAAGTCGACCGACTGGTACCTCATGTCCGAGGAGGAGCGGCGGCGCCAGATGTCCGAGCACATCCGGGTCGGGCGCAGCTACCCGATGGTGCAGCAGCTTCTGGCGTACTCGTTCGGCCTCGACGACCAGGAGTTCATCGTCGCCTACGAGACCGATGACCTGCCGGCGTTCCAGGACCTCGTGCGCGAGCTCCGCGCCACTGAGGGACGGCGGGTGACGGTGCGCGACACGCCGCAGCTCGTCGGAGTGCGCCGGCCGCTGGACGAGATCCTGGACCTCCTGGGCTGACGGCCGGGGCGACGAACAGCGGGCTCTTCGCGCGGGCGCAGGCCCTGTTCCCGGGCGGCGTGAACAGCCCCGTTCGCGCCTACCGCGCCGTCGGCGGGACGCCGCGGTTCATCGCCCGCGCCGAGGGCCCCTTCGTGTGGGACGTCGAGGGGACGTGCTACATCGACTACGTCTCCTCGTGGGGCGCGATCCTGCTCGGCCACGCGTACCCGGACGTCGTCGCCGCGGTTCGGGAGGCCGCCGGTCGGGGGACGAGCTACGGCGCGCCGAGCCCGGCCGAGATCGCGCTGGCAGAGCGGATCCAGGCCGCCATGCCGTCCATCGAGCGGATGCGGTTCACGAGCTCGGGGACGGAGGCGGTCATGAGCGCGGTCCGGCTGGCGCGGGCCTGTACTGGCCGTGACAAGGTCCTGCGGTTCGCCGGGTGCTACCACGGCCATGCCGACCTGCTCCTGACCGACGCCGGCTCGGGCGTCGCGACGCTGGGCGTCCCGGGGAGCGCCGGCGTGCCGCCGTCGGCAACCGCCGACACGCTGGTCGCCCCGTACAACGACGCCGACGCGGTGGCCGGCCTTTTCGACCGATTCGGCGGGCAGATCGCCGCCGTCCTCGTCGAGCCGGCGGCGGCCAACATGGGACTCGTGGCCCCGGCGCCGGGCTTCCTCGACGCGCTCCGGGCGCTCACGGTGAAGGAGGGCGCACTCCTCGTCTTCGACGAGGTGATCACCGGCTTCCGCGTGGGCTCGGGCGGGGCCCAGGCGCTCTTCGGGGTGACCCCCGACCTGACTTGCCTCGGCAAGGTGATCGGCGGCGGCCTCCCGGTCGGCGCGTTCGGCGGCCCGACCGAGATCATGGCGCGGGTCGCGCCCGAGGGTCCCGTCTACCAGGCGGGGACGCTGTCCGGCAACCCGCTCGCGATGGCGGCCGGAGAGGCGGCTTTGGCCGCGCTCGGGGCGCCCGGCGTCTACGAGGCGCTCGAGGAAGGGACCTCGCGGCTCGCGGGCGGGCTCCTCCGCGGGATCGCGGAGAGCGGCGCCGCGGGCCGGGCGAGCGTCTCCCGGCTGGGAGCGCTCCTCACGCTCTTCTGGACGCCCGAGCCGCCGGTCGATTACGCCGAGGCGCGGGCCGGAGACGGTGCAGCGTTCGCGCGCTTCTTCCACGCCATGCTGGATCGCGGCGTCCTGTTGCCGCCGTCGCCCTTCGAGGCGTGGTTTCCGACGCTGGCCCACCGCGATGTGGAGATCGACCGGACGCTGGCCGCCGCGCGAGAGGCGCTCGACCTCGCCGCAGGGGAGATCGCCGGACCGGGCACGGCCGGGAGCCTCGCGTGAAGCGCCCGTGAAGGACCGGTTCCTCCGCGCCTGCCGGCGGGAGACCGTGGACCGGACGCCGGTCTGGTTCATGCGGCAGGCGGGGCGCTGCCTGCCGGAGTACCGGAAGATCCGCGAGCGCTTGTCCCTCCTCGAGATCGTCCAAGACCCGGCGCTGTGCGCCGAGGTCACCCTCCAGCCCGTCGGCCGGCTCGGGGTCGACGCCGCGATCCTCTTCGCGGACATCACGCTCCCCTACGCCGGGATGGGGATCGACTACGAGATCCGGCCGGGGGTCGGACCGGTGGTCCGGGAACCGATCCGCAGCCCGGCCGCCGTGGCACGCCTCCGGCCCTTCGAGCCCGAGCTGCACGTGGCGCCGCTCCTCGAGGCGATCGGCCTGGTCCGGGGCGCGAGCCCGGTGCCGCTGATCGGCTTCGCGGGCGGGCCCTTCACGCTCGCGTCGTACCTGGTCGAGGGTCGCCCGAGCCGGAGCTTCCTGGCGGTCAAGGGCTTCATGCACGAGCACCCGGGGGCTTGGACGGAGCTCCTGGGTCGGCTGACGGACGCGACGATCGCCTACCTCGGCGCCCAGGCACGGGCCGGCGCCCAGGCGCTCCAGGTGTTCGACTCGTGGGTCGGCGCGCTCGCCCCACTCGACTACCGAGATTCGGTCCTCCCCCACGCCCGGCGCCTCTTCGCGGCGCTTCCCCCGGGCGTGCCGTCGATCCATTTCGGGACCGGGACGGCGGGTCTGCTGCCGCTCCTGGCGGAGGCGGGCGGCGCCGTCATCGGGCTCGACTGGCGGATCGACCTGGCTCGCGGCTGGGCGCTGGTCGGCGATCGCGGGGTCCAGGGCAACCTCGACCCCGCCGTCGCCGCCGGTCCGTGGGACGCCCTGGAGCGCCACGCGCGGGAGATCCTCGACGCGGCCGGCGGCCGACCGGGCCACGTCTTCAACCTGGGCCATGGCGTCCTCCCCCACACGCCGCCCGACAACCTGCGGCGGCTGGTCGACCTGGTGCACGAAACGTCCAGCGAGATGCGCGGGGGCGAGGGGGCCGTGCGGGCGGGGTGAGCGAGGTGGTCCTCCTCATGGCATACGGCACGCCCGAACGGCTGGAGGACGTACCCGCGTACTACACCCACATCCGTGGCGGGAGCGCACCGCCGCCCGTGCTGGTGGCCGACCTGATCGATCGCTACCGCGCCGTCGGGGGGCCGACCGCGCTCAACCGGATCACGCGCGCGCAGGCGCGATCGCTCGAGCGGGCGCTCGCCGAGCGCGGACTGCGGGTCCCGGTCCACGTCGGATTCAAGCACGTCGCCCCGTTCATCGGCGAGGCGGTCGGGCGGATCGCCGCCGGCGGAGTCGGCCGGGCGGTGGGTCTGGTCCTCGCGCCCCACTACTCGCTGCGCTCGATCGCCGAGTACATCACCTATGCCGAGGCCGGCCGATCGCCGGACCTCGACCTCGACATCATCCGGAGCTGGCACGACGATCCGGGGTTGATCGCCTTCCTCGCGGATCGCCTCGGCGAGGCCCTTCGCACGGCGGGGAGCGACCCGCACGTCGTCTTCACCGCCCACTCGGTCCCGGCCTCGGTGCTGGCGGGCGGGGATCCCTATCCGGACGAGCTCGCGCGGACCTCCGAGCGGGTCGCCGAGCGGGTCGGCATCCGCCGCTGGACGTTCGCCTACCAGAGCGCCGGCCGAACCCGCGAAGCGTGGCTCGGCCCCGACATCCGCGAGGTGATCGATGCGCTTGCCCGAGAGGGGGAGAAGGGGATCGTCGTGCAGCCGATCGGCTTCGTCGCCGATCACCTGGAGGTCCTCTACGACCTGGACATCGAGGCCCGGGCGGCGGCCGAGCGCTGCGACCTTTCCTTCGCGCGCACACGAATGCCGAACGCGGACCCCGCCTTCATCGCGGTCCTGGCGGAGATCGTCGCCAGCCGGCTGGCGGCGGACCGCCCGCCAGCGGACCGCACGTGAGCCCTGCCGCAGCGTGAGGGTCGCGGTCGTAGGCGGGGGAGTGGCCGGCCTCGCCGCGGCGCGCGCCCTGGCCGCGGCCGGCCACGCCGTGACGCTCCTCGAGCGGGACGCCGTTCTCGGGGGGAAGATCCGGACTGCGCGGTCGGGCGGTTTCCTCGTCGAATCCGGGCCGGATTCTTTCCTCGCGGCCAAGCCGTCCGCGATCGCGCTCTGTCGGGAGGTGGGGCTGGGTGGCGAGATCGTGAGCGCCCGCGAGCCGCGGCGGGTTGCCGTTTACGCAGCCGGCGCCCTGCACCCGCTGCCGGACGGCGTGCGACTCGTTCCGACGCGGCTCATGCCGATCCTGCGAAGTTCGCTCTTCACGGCGGTGGAAAAGGCGCGGATCGCGGCCGATCTGGTGCTCCCCGCACGTCCGCCCGCGGGCGACGAGAGCGTGGGCAGCCTGATCCGCCGCCGGCTCGGGAGGGCTGCGCTCGACCGCCTGGTCGCGCCCCTGATCGGTGGGATCTACGGCGCCGACCCCGAGCAGCTCAGTGCCGAGGCCACGTTTCCCCACCTCTGCCGCGCCGAGCGCGACCATGGCTCGCTGATCCGGGGCGCCCGGGCCGCTATGGACGCCGCGGACGCGGACGACGCCGACACCGGGAACGCCGCGGGCGCCGCGGCTCCGACCGCGAGGTCCCCGTTCGTGACCCTGGCGGGCGGCATGGGATCGCTGATCGAGCGGGTCGCCGAGACCCTCGCCGGTCACGATCTCCGGAAGTCCGCCGCCGTTGCCCGGCTGGCACGCTCGGGAGCCGGGTACCGGCTCGACCTGGAGGACGGGACCGCGGTGGAGGCGGAGGGAGTCGTGCTGGCGGCGCCGGCGATGGAGGCCGCGCGGATCCTGACGAGGCTCGCGCCGACCGCGGCCTCGCTTCTGGCCGGCATCGAGCACGTCTCGACCGCCGTCGTCTCGTTGGGGTTCAAGGCCGGCGACCTGCCGACGCTCGACGGGCACGGGTTCGTCGTGGCACGCGACCAGCCGAGCCCCATCACCGCCTGCACGTGGAGCTCATCGAAGTGGCCGGATCGTGCACCTCCTCATTGCGCTCTTCTCCGCGCGTACCTGGGGAGCGCCGTTGCGCCGGTCGACCTGGAGCAGCCCGAC
Source organism: Gemmatimonadota bacterium (assembly GCA_035524965.1). Lineage (GTDB taxonomy): Bacteria > Gemmatimonadota > Gemmatimonadetes > JACCXV01 > JAHWKZ01 > DATLFH01. The sequence goes on from DATLFH010000004.1 coordinate 25,743, forward strand.
GAACGGTTGGTCGCCGCCGCGCGGGACGGGATCGCGCGCACGATGGGCGTGGCCGCCGAGCCGGTGATCGCGCGGGTCCATCGCTGGCCGGCGGCGATGCCTCAGTACGCGGTCGGACATCGCGACCGGGTCGCGCGAATCGAGGCCGAAGTGGCGGGTTTCCCCCGCCTCGCCCTGGCCGGCGCTGCCTATGACGGGGTCGGGATTCCCGACGCGATCGCGAGTGGGCTCTCTGCCGCACGCCGGGTCGCCGGGTCTTCCCGCGCGGCCGGTGAGCCGAACGATCCAGGCGATTCCCGTGTAGTATCTTAGCGAGCGAAAGCCTGGCAACCCCGACGGGAGGCGAGCACCGTGGGACTGATCAGGAAGGTGATCGTGGGCCGCTGGTTTACGCGCTGGCTCCTGCGCGGGGGGCCCTGGGGGGTCGCGGCCAAGCTGGCCGGCGTGGCCCTTTGGGGCGTCTGGAAATGGCGCCGCGAGCGTCGCGAGGCCGAGCGCGCGCAGCAGGCGCGGGAGATCCCGGCCGAATACGAGGTGCTGGACTCGAACCGAAGTGAGATCGGCGGGGATGGAACCTGAGCGCCGTTTTTCGGGTACGCAACCCATTCCGACGAACCGCATCCACATAGGACGGGTCTTTCTCGTTCCACTGGAGGAGAAACGATGAAGCACTGGATGATCTCGTTGCGCCGGAGCGCGATCTTCGCCTCCGTAGCGCTCGCGTTCATGGCGTTCGCCATCCCCGCAGCCGCTCAGGACCCATCCGTCGGGGAGACGCCCGACTCGATCGCGCCGGAGACGCCCGACCCGATGGTCGAGGAAACGCCGGACGCCATCGCCGAAGAGCAGGCCGCCGAAGACGAGGCTGCCGCGGCCCATGATTGGGAGTTCGCGCTGCAGCCGACAGACCAGGCCGAAAGCGCCGCCGGGACCGTACAGGTCACCGAGGGCGAGACGGAGAACGACTTCGTTCTGACCGTCACCGCGCTGCCCACTTTAGAGAGCCTCGCTCAGGAGGATCTGGCTGTCGGCGCCTACACGGTCTGGATCGTGCCGAGCAAGGAGCAGGTCCAGCAGTCGACGCTGGCCGGCGCCCTCTCCGTCGACGCGGAGGGCAACGGAACGTTCGAAAGCACGACCGCGCTCGAAACGTTCGGTGTCATCGTAACGGCCACCGCCGATGCCGCGCCGGCCCAGATTTCGGGGATCCCGGTCCTGACCGGCATCCCGGCCGCCGCCGCGGTGGAGGAGACGCCGGCCGAGGAGGCGACGCCGGCCGACACTTCGGCCGCCGAGGCGCTGCCGGGCGAGACCCCGGCCGCAGAGGACATCCCGCCGGGGGAAACCCCGATCCCGGAGGCGACCCCTGAAGCGCCCGAGCCACCGGCGGTGGAGCCGACGCCCGGAGCTGACGAGCCCGTCCCGGACGCACCGACGCGCTGATCGCGAGAACCCCGCTCCTGACCGACCCGCCTCCCGCACGCCGGGAGGCGGTTTTTTTTGCGCCCGGGCTTGACACGCTCCGCGCTTTCAGTCTACAATGGGGGACCAAGTGGGATGAAGTGGGTTAAAGTGGGGTCAAGGACCGGGGGATCACTCGTGAACATTTCGGCATGTCGAGGGCGCCACGCCTTTTCTGGGTCAGTTCACCCACACGGTCGATGAGAAGGGCCGGGTCAGCCTGCCCGCGCGCTTCCGCAACGGGGAGCCGGGGCAGTCGTTCGTGGCGACCCGCGGGATCGGACCGTGCCTGTTCCTGTATCCGCTCGGCGAATGGGAGAAGGTCGTGGCCCGGCTCGAGCGGCAGAAAGCGCGCATCGATCCCGGGCAGCGCAGGCACTACCTCCAGCTCATGCGGCACACGATCGAGGCCACGCTCGACAACCAGGGGCGGATCACGCTAGCCCCGCATCTTGCCGAGCTGGCCGGAATCGAGAGCGAAGTGACGTTCGTCGGCGCGGGGGAGGTCATCGAGATGTGGAACCCCGAGCGGTACGAGCAGTACGTGGGCGGCGCGGAGGAAGACTTCGACGACTGGCTGAGCAAGTACTTGTAACCGCTCTTGGATGACTCGAGGTTTCACGAACCCGTACTGTGCTCGGAGGCGGTCGAATTGCTGAGACCTCGTGGGGGGGGCATGTACCTGGACGGTACCCTGGGCGGCGGCGGCCACGCCGAGGCGATTCTCGAGGCCGCCGGTCCCGAGGGGCGACTGATCGGCCTCGATCGCGACCCGGCCGCGATCGATCACGCCCGGCGCCGATTGGCGCGGTTCGGTGAGCGGGTCGTTCTCCACGTGGCGAATTTCGCCGAGATCGACCGGACGCCGGGGCTCGAGCGGGCGCGCTTCGATGGCGCGCTGCTCGACCTCGGCGTGAGCTCGGCCCAGATCGACGATAAGGCGCGCGGCTTCAGTTACCAGCAGGACGCTCCACTGGATATGCGGATGGGGCCCAGAGGGGAGCCTGCACGGGACTTGTTGTCGCGCGCCGATTTTGATTCGCTCGTCCGGATCCTCCGCATGTATGGCGAGGAGCGGCACGCCCGGCGGATCGCCCGTGCGATCCTCCGCGAGCGTGAGCGGGAGCCGATCGACACCTCCGGACGATTGCGCGCGGTGATCGAGGCCGAGGTGCCCGCCAAGGCCCACCGTCTGAAGACGGTCGCGCGCGTCTTCCAGGCGCTCAGGATCGCGGTCAACGATGAGCTGGCAGCGATCGAGCCCGGGCTTCGGAAGATCACGGAACGACTGGAGGACGGGGCGCGGCTGGTCGTGATCGCCTACCACTCGCTCGAAGATCGGATCGTCAAGCACGTTTTCCGTGAGTTCGCCTCCGAATGCGTCTGCCCGCCCGACTTTCCAGTGTGCCGATGCGACAAGGTGGCGGAAGCGGAGATCCTCACCTCGCGGCCGATCCGTCCGGACGAAGTCGAGATCGCCGCCAACCCGCGGGCTCGAAGCGCGCGGCTGCGCGCGATCGAACGGCGGCGCGCCATGGAAAGCCTATGAACGTCTACGTGCGGGAATACAAGAAGATCGAGCACCGCACCCGCCGCCGGGACAGCTTTGTACTGCGGTACCTACCGGCCCTTCTCCTGATCTCGGGAGCGGTCGTAGTCGGCAAGATCTACGTCCAGTCCGTCGCGCTCCGGTGGTCCCGCGACGTCGTCGAACTGCGGGAGAGAACGCACGATCTGGAGCTTCGGAACGAGGACCTGGCGCGGTCGATCGCCACGCTGACAACCCGGGAGCGCGTGGCGCGCGACGCCGCCGACGAGCTCGGGATGACCACACCCAGCGGGAGCGAGGTCATGTGGCTCACCGTCGTCGAGCGCGCGGGGAGAGGGGCGGGTGCGCCGGATCCTGGAGGCGAGGGCGGTGCCGGGGAACCCGGCATGGCCACTGTCGTCTTCGGGTGGTTCGACGCCCTCTGGCAGGAGGAAGCTCTCGCGCTGACGAGTCGCTAGCCAACCGGCAGGATCAGCCTGGAGGTCAACTGGGATGGAGCCCGAGCGCCTCAAGATCGCCCGCCGGCGCCAGGGATGGCTCTTCCTGCTGCTCCTCGCCTTCGGGGGCCGGCTGGCGTGGTCCTTCGTCGAGATCCAGATCCTGTCGCACGACGCCTATCTCACCGCGGCGGAAGCTCAGCAGAAGAAGCAGATCGTCATCCCGCCGTCTCGGGGTGGGATCTTCGACCGGAACGGCGTGCCGCTGGCGGTCAATCGCGAGCAGTACGCGATCTACCTCGTCCCCCGTCACATCGCGGACGTCGATCGGTTCGTGGAGCGGTTCACCGCGATCCTGCCCCACGACGAGGCCGATCTGCGCCGGAAGATCGACCAGGGCGGATGGTATGCGCGGCTCGTGCGCGGCGTGCCGCGGGAGATCGTGAAAGAGTTCCAAGCGGCCGACCTGGATGGAGTGGGAGTCGAGACGTATCAGATGCGCCACTACCCGTTTGGCGATCTGACCGCCCGATTGCTCGGTCGGGTCGACGTCGACAACCAGGGGCTCGAGGGGATCGAGTTGCGGTACGACTCCGCCCTGCGCGGCACGCCCGGTCACGCCATCCACCAGCGGGACGCGTTGGGCCGCGAGTACCCCAACTTCAGCTATCCGGTCGAACTGCCGATCGACGGCCGCGACGTCTACCTGACGATCGATGTCGAGTTGCAGGAGATCGTGGACGCCGCGCTCGAAGCGTCCATGGAGCGCACCGAGGCCCGATCCGGCAGCGTGACGGTCGTCAATCCGGTCACGGGAGAGGTGCTGGCGATCGCCAATCGACCGGGCGTGGCGGATCGTGAGGGGGCTGCCGGCGGGCCCGTGCTCCCGCGTGCGGGGGCGCTGCGCAACTACGCGGTGACGGATCAGTTCGAGCCGGGCTCGACCTTCAAGATCGTTCCGCTGGCGGCGCTCTACGAAGAGAATCTCGCGGCGCCGACGGATTCGCTCTTCTGCGAGAACGGGGTCTGGAACCACAATGGCCGCGTCGTCCGGGATGTCCATCCCTACGGATATCTGACGATCGAGGAGGTGATCGAGGAGTCGTCGAATATCTGCTCGGTCAAGCTGACCGAGAGGCTGGGGAACGAGCGGCTCTACGAGTATGCGCGGCGGTTCGGCTTCGGGCTTCCGAGCGGGCTGGACTTTCCGGGCGAGCCCCGCGGTGTTCTGAAGCAGCCTGACGACTGGTCGTCGCTGACGGCGGGATCGGTGGCGATGGGGTACGAGGTCATGGCGAACTCGCTGCAGATGGTGATGGCCTACGCGTCGATCGCCAACGGGGGAGAGCTGCTAAAGCCCTATCTCGTACAGAAGATCGTGGGTCCGGACGGTGAGCTGGAGCACGCTTTCGGGCCGCAGCAGGTGAGGCGTGTGATGAGCCCCGAGACCGCCGCCCTGGTCACCCAGGCCCTCATCCGGGTCGTGGAGGTCGGTACCGCTCAGAGGGCGCAGATCGACGTCCTGCCGGTCGCCGGCAAGACGGGAACGGCACGCAAGACGGGCGAGCACGGGTATGTTCGTGGACGCTACACTTCTTCCTTCGCCGGTTTCTTCCCGGCCTCGGAGGCCAAGTACGTCGTCTTCGTCCGGATCGACGAACCGGTGGGAGCGTTCTACGGGGGGGCGGTCGCCGCGCCCGTGTTCCGGGAATCGATGGAGGGGATCCTCGTGACGGAGGCTATGCACCGGTCGCCGAGCCTCGTCGGGCGCGTCCAGGCCCCGGAGCGGGTGCTGTGGACGGTGTCGGACGGGTTCTGGGCACTGCCGCCGCCGGCCGATTCGACCGGCCGCGGTGCGCAAGGGAGCCGTGTCTCGACGACGGGCGAGGTCCGGCCCCCCGAGGCGCCCTACGACCCGCGGCGGGAGATCAAGGTCCCGGACCTGAGCGGGCTGTCGCTCCGCGAGGCGGTGAACCGGGCGTCCCGTCTCGGGCTGCGGCTGGGCTTCAGCGGAACGGGCCGGGTGATCGACCAGCAGCCCGAAGCGGGAGAAGTGGTGCCGCGCGGCGAAATCGTGCGCGTGCGGAACCCCTAGTGTGGAGACCTTCGCGCCGCTGACGTTGGCCGAAGTGGCGCGGCGAGTGGGGGGACGGTTGAGAGGGCCCGGCGAGACACAGGTCCGCGGCCTGACCCACGACAGCCGACGGGTCGGTCCGGGTGACCTGTTCGCTGCCGTGCCGGGCTTCGAGACGGACGGGCATCGGTTCGTCGATCAGGCCGCTCTGGCGGGGGCGGCGGCCGCGCTCGTCGAACACGCGGGGCCGTGGCCGCTCCCGGCGATCGTCGTCGAGGACGTGCGGCAGGCGATCGGACCCGCGGCGCACGCGATTTACGGCGATCCGACCGCCGGCATGACGGTCGTCGGGATCACCGGCACCAACGGGAAGACCACAACCTCGTTCCTGGCCGGGGCCGTCCTCCGCGCCCGGTTCTCCGAGGTGGCGATCGTGGGAACGTTGGGGCTCCGGGTGGGCGACCGCGTCGTCGCGACCGGTCTCACGACCCCGGAAGCGCCGGACCTGGCACGGCGCCTGGCGGAGCTCGCGCGGGAGGGTGTCGAGGCGGTGAGCATGGAGGTGTCGAGCCACGCGCTCGAGCTCGGTCGCGTGCGCGGGGTCCGGTTCGCCGCCGGGGCCTTTACGAACCTGAGCCCCGAGCATCTCGATTTCCACCACACGATGGAGGCCTACGGTGAGGCCAAGCTCGGCTTCTTCCGCTCGCTGGCCGGGGCGGGTGCCTTCGCGGTCGTGAACGGCGACGATCCGTGGGGCGAGCGCTTCCGGGCCGCCGGCCCGGAGGGGACCTGGCGCTACAGCCTCGAGGATCCGGCCGCAGAGGTCTTTGCCGAGCGCTATGAGGCGGCGCCCGACGGGACTCGGCTCGTGGTTCGAACCCCCGCGGGTCGATTCGAGACGCGGCTGGGGATGGCAGGCAGGTTCAATGCCGCCAACGCGCTGGCCGCCGCCTCCCTGGGGGTGGGGTTGGGGATCGAGCCCGATCAGGTCGGCGCCGCGCTGGGCCGGGTCCAGAAGGTTCCAGGGCGCTACGAGGTGTACCGCGGGGGGAGCGTCACGGTTGTCGTGGATTACGCGCATACGCCGCTCGCATTCGAGCGCATCCTGAAGACCGTGCGCGAGAGCGGCGCGCAACGGATCTTCTGCGTGTTCGGGTGCGGCGGCGAGCGCGACCGCTCGAAGCGGCCGGAGATGGCCCGCATCGCGGCGACGCTCGCCGAGGTCGTCTATCTCACGATCGACAATCCGCGGCGCGAGCCGATCGAGCAGATCATGGAGGACACGATCGTGGGGTTCGAGGGGACGGGCGCCCGATGGGAGCGGATCGACGACCGCGCTGAGGCGATCGCCCGGGCGGTGGCCGAAGCCAGACCCGGGGATGTCGTCTGCCTGCTCGGCAAGGGAGACGAGGAGTACCAATGGATCGGCACGACGCGTCGTCCGTTCTCGGATCGCGCGCGGGCGCAGGAGACGCTCGCCGCCCGCGAGACGGCGCCGTGAGCGCGCGGTTCACCGTCGGGGAGGTGACGGCCGCGCTCGGCCGGGCGCCGGAGCGGGGAACGGGGAATCGACGGGGGGCGGAGGTGGCGGCCTTCGGGCGGGTCGTGATCGACAGCCGGCGGACCCAGCCGGGCGATCTGTTCGTGGCGATCCGGGGCGAGCGCTTCGACGGCAACACGTTCCTGGACCGGGCCGTGACCGCCGGGGCGAGCGGGGCGGTCGGCGAGGACCGCCCCTTCCAGGGCCGGGAGCGGATCTTCTTCTGGCCGATGCCCGACGGTCGCCGGGCGCTTCAGGCGCTCGCCGGTCATCACCGGGACCGCCTCGGCCCGCGGGTCGTGGCGGTCACCGGATCGAACGGCAAGACGACCACCAAGGAGCTGGTGGCCTCGGTCCTCGGTCAGCGCTTCGTGACCGCGGCCACGCGCGGCAACCTCAACAACCAGATCGGCGTGCCGCTCACCCTGCTCGAGATCGAGCCCGAACACGAGTGGGCCGTGGTCGAGCTGGGGATGAGCCTGCCGGGGGAGATCGAGCCGCTGGCCCGCATCGCGCGACCCGAAGTGGGGATCGTCACCAACGTGGCCGCGAGCCACCTGGAAGGGTTGCGGACGATCGATGCCGTCCTCGAGGAGAAGCTCGCGTTGGGGCGGGCGCTCGGCGAAAACGGTCTGCTCGTCTACTGCGGAGATCAGGAGCTCTTGAGAAACGCGGTACGGGAGCTTCCTTGCGAACGGATCTCGTACGGTCTGGCGCCCGGCAACGACATCACGCCCGACGACTGGTCGCTCGACGAGGAGGGGCGCGGGTCGTTCCTGCTCGAGGGTCGGACCTTCCGGTTGCGGCTCGCCGGCAGGCACAATGTCGTGAACGCGCTGGCGGCCGTCGCGGTCGGCCGCGAGGCGGGGCTCTCTCCGGGCGCGATTGCGGGCGGGCTCGCCGAGCCGGACCAGCTGCCGCTCCGCATGCAGCTCGAGCGCTGGGGCGAGGTGCTCGCCCTCGTCGACTGCTACAACGCGAACCCCGAGAGCGTGCTCTCCGCGGCCGGGACTCTGGCGGCGCTCGGCAACGTCCGGCGGCGGATCGCGGTGCTCGGGGAGATGCTCGAGCTGGGCGAGCGGAGCGCCGCCCTGCACGAGGAGCTGGGCCGCGAGCTCGCGGGTGCCGGGATCGACCTCGTCGTCAGCGTCGGAAGCGGGGCCGCGCCGGTCGTCGACGGCGCGGCGCGGGCCGGGCTGGCGGGCGAGCGGTTCGGCGGCCGGGACGAGGCCGCGCGATGGCTGATCGAGCACCTCGAGCCGGGGGACGCCGTGCTCTTCAAGGCGAGCCGCGGGGCCGCGCTCGAGAAGGTGGTTGGGGTTGTGCGGGAGGCATGCCTCGACGGCTCCGTAAGGGCGGGCTGCTGATGCTCTACGACCTCCTCGTCCCGCTCGCCGACCAGCACACGTTCTTCAACGTCTTCCGGTACATCACCTTTCGCGCCGCCTATGCGACCGTGACGGCGCTCGTGCTGGCGTTCCTGCTGGGGCCCTGGATCATCCGCAAGCTGACGGCCCTCAAGGCGGGCCAGATGATCCGCCAGGAGGGGCCCGAGGCCCATTACAAGAAGGCGGGAACGCCCACGATGGGGGGAGTTCTCATCATCCTCGCCACCGTGATCCCGACCCTGTTGTGGGCGGACCTGGGCGAGCCCTTCATACGAATCATCCTGGTGGCGACCCTGTGGATGGGCGGGCTGGGCTTCCTGGACGACTACCTGAAGGTCGTCAAGCGCCAGTCCCGGGGGCTCATCGCGGCGCAGAAGATCATCGGCCAGGTATTGCTGGGGATCGTGCTCGGCGCCTGGCTCTACCTCCAGCCGGTCCACGGGGAGTACACGACGCTGACCTCGGTCCCGTTCTTCAAGAACCGCTACATCGATTTCGGCTGGTTCTACGTTCCGTTCATCATCCTCGTCGTGACCGCCGCCACCAACGCGGTCAATCTAACCGACGGGCTGGATGGCCTGGCGATCGGCCTGGCGGCGATCGCGGCGGCGGCTTTCGGCGCCTTCGCCTACATCATCGGCCGCGCCGACTGGTCGCAATACCTGCAGATCCTCTACCTGCCGGGCAGCGGCGAGCTGACGATCTACTGCCTGGCGCTTCTCGGGGCGGCGCTGGGCTTCCTGTGGTTCAACGCTCATCCCGCGCAGATGTTCATGGGCGACACGGGATCGCTCGCACTCGGGGGGGCCTTCGGAACATTGGCGATCCTCCTCAAGATTGAGTTCGTCCTCGTCCTCGTGGGCGGCGTGTTCGTGCTCGAGGCGCTGTCGGTCATCGTCCAGGTCGTTTCGTTCAGGCTGCGCGGCCGGCGGGTCTTCCGGATGAGCCCGCTGCACCACCACTTCGAGCTCTCGGGGTGGGAGGAGGAGAAGGTCGTGATGCGCTTCTACATCCTGGGCATCCTCTTCGCGCTGCTCGCCGCCTCGACGCTGAAGCTCCGGTGAGCGCCGCGCCGGCCCTGGCACGGGAGACGCCGGTTCCGGTGGCCGGCGCGCGGGTCGGCGTGCTCGGCCTGGCGCGCTCGGGGGCGGCCGTGGCCCGCCTCCTGGCGCAAAGCGGCGCGGAGGTGTACGCCTCGGACGTGTCGAGCGCGGAGGGGATCGCCGCCGCCGCGCGCGCGCTGGCCGCCGAGGGCGTGGATGCGGTGGCGGGCGGCCACGACCGGGCGCGGCTCGCCGCGTGCGACTGGCTGGTCGTGAGCCCGGGCATTCCTCCGGCGGCCCCGGTCCTCGAGGATCCCGTGATCACGGAGCTCGGGGTATACAGCGAGATCGAGGTCGCGTCCTGGTTCGCGCGGGCGCCGATCGTTGCGGTCACCGGCACGAACGGGAAATCGACCACGACCGCCCTGCTGGGCGCGCTGGCGCTGGAGGCGGGCCTCAGGGCGAGCGTGGCGGGGAACATCGGGCGCGCGTTCTCGGCCGCCATCCTCGAGGATCCGGACGCCGACTGGTACATCGTCGAGGTGTCGTCCTTCCAGCTCGCGGGCGTCGCGACGTTCCGCCCGCGCGTCGCGGTCGTCCTGAACTTCTCGGCCGACCATCTCGACCGCTACTCGGCGATCGAGGATTACCTGCGCGACAAGGCGCGGATCGCGGCGCAGCAGGGAGCGGAGGACCACCTCTGCCTGAGTGCCGAGGATCCGGCTCTCTTCAGGCTGGGACTCGATCGTCCCGTCGCCCGGCACTGGTTCCACCGCTCCAGGCCGGTCGAGCGCGGGGCGACCGTTCTGGACGGCTGGATCACGCTCGTGGAGGAGCCCGGAGCGGGGCGGGTCGTCCAGGTGGACCGGCTCAAGATCCCGGGCTGGCACAACGTTCAGAACGCTCTGGCCGCGACCCTGGCCGCGGCCCTGATGGGGATCGACCGCGCCGGCGCCGCGACGGGGCTCGCCGCCTTCACCGGCATACCGCACCGACTGGAGACGGTGGCGGTCCGGGACGGCGTCACCTGGGTCAACGACTCGAAGGCGACGAACGTCGCCTCGGCCGAGGTCGGTCTCCAGGCTTTTCAGGGGCCGCTCATCGTCATCCTCGGCGGCCGCCACAAGGGGTCCCCCTATGCCCCGCTGGCGCCGCTCCTCACGGGGCGCGCGCACCACGTCCTGGCGATCGGCGAAGCCGCTTCGCGGATCGAGTCCGAGCTCGGCGCCGCGGCCCCGGTGACGGTCGTGGGGACCCTGGAGCGGGCGGTCGAGCGCGCGCGGGAGCTTGCCCGGCCGGGCGACGTCGTCCTCCTCTCGCCTGCCTGTTCCTCCTACGATCAGTTCACCGGATTCGAGGAGCGGGGCGAGTGCTTCCGGCGTCTGGCCCAGAATCGGGCGGCCGGGCCAAAGGTGCGGCGGTGAAGCTCCGCCGCCCGGCCAAAACGGCGCCCGTCCGCGGACCGGTCGATCGGCGGCTCCGGGCGCTCACGCTCCTGCTGGTCGGGTTCGGCCTCGTCATGGTGTACAGCGCGAGCTCGGTCTTGTCGATCGTCCAGTACGGGGAAAGCACGGTGTTCGTCGCGGGGCAGGTCGTCAAAGCCTTGATGGGGATCCTCGCGATGCTCGTCGCGGCGCGGCTCGACTACCGGCTGTGGGCGCGTCTCTCCAAGCCGCTGGTCTGGATTGCGACCCTCCTCCTGCTCTTCCTGGCGCTGCGGGTGGGAGGCAGCCTGACTCCGGAGATCAACGGGGCGCGGCGCTGGATCGTGGTCCCCGGGTTCGCCTTCCAGCCGATCGAGCTGGCCAAGCTCGCGCTCGTCGTGTGGATGGCGGCGACGATCGCCCGCAAGGGCCGCAAGATCGATCGTCCCTCCGAGGGGCTGGTTCCGCTGATCGTGCTGCCGGCCGTCATGGCCGGTCTGGTTCTCGTCCAGCCGGATTTCAAGGGCGCCTTCATGCTCGGCCTGCTCGCGGTCGCGCTCCTCTTCCTTGGGGGCGTCCGGTGGCCCACCCTGATCCGGATATCCGCCGCCGGGGTCCCGCTGGCGGTGGTGCTGATGGTGCTGGAGCCCTACCGCCTGCGTCGCCTGGCGGCCTTCTTCAACCCGGGGGAGGACATCCAGGGGATCTCCTACCAGATCAATCAGTCGCTGATCAGTCTCGGCTCCGGCGGCTGGTTCGGCGTGGGACTGGGCTCCAGCAAGCAGAAGTTCGCTTTCCTGCCGATGGCGCATACCGACTTCATCGTGTCGATCATCGGCGAGGAGCTGGGGCTGATCGGCACACTGGCGCTCCTGGCCGCGTTCCTCTACCTGGGAGCGCTCGGCTACCAGATCGCCCGGCAGGCGCCGGACGCCTTCGGGTTCCTGCTGGCATCGGGCATCACGACGCTGATCCTGGTCTCGGCGCTCCTCAACATGGGGGTCGCGACCGCCGCGCTGCCTACCACGGGCCTGCCGCTGCCGTTCGTCTCCTACGGCGGGACGGCGCTGATCGTCCACCTGCTGGCGATCGGAATCCTGCTCAGCATCTCGCGCGATCGCGTGGAGGAGCCGCACCGTGAGCGGGGCTCCCGTCGGTGAGGGAAGATGAGCCGGAAGAAGGCGAGGTGCGGGTCATGATCGCCGGCGGCGGAACGGGGGGCCACTTGACGCCCGCGCTGATCCTGGCGCGCGAGCTCGCCGGGCGACCGCGGCCGGCGCGACTGCTTCTGGTGGGTGGCCCGCGCGGACCGGATCGCGAGCTCCTGCCGGCCTCGGGCCTGCCCTACCGGCTCCTGCCGGCGCCGGCCGTCCAACGTCATCACTGGTGGCGGAACGTCGGTCTGCCGGCCACGCTCCTTCGGGCGGTGGCGGTCGCGTGGCGGGTGGTGACCGAGTTTCGTCCGCACGTCGTGGTCGGTACCGGCGGCTACGTCTCGGTCCCGGTGGGGATCGCGGCCGGGCTCAATAAGATCCCGCTCCTGCTCCAGGAGCAGAACCGCCGGCCGGGCCTGGCGACGCGGCTGCTGGCGCGCTGGGCGCGCCGGGTCTGCGTTCAGTTCCCGGAGACCGCCGACGCGCTGGCGGGTGCTCGTCCGGTCATCGAGGTGACCGGGAGCCCGATCGCAGTTCCGGAGCCGGTCCCGGCCGACTTCGCCGGCCGGCTGGACCCGGGCCGGCCGACGATCGGCGTCTTCGGAGGAAGTCAGGGAGCGCGACCGATCAACGACGCCATGCTGGCCCTCTACGCCGCCGAACCGGGCGTGGCGCCGAACGTGATCTGGCAGACCGGAGCCGCGGACTTCGAGCGGGTCGCGCAGGCGGCGGCCTGGCCGGAGCGGTTCGTCATCCGGCCGTTCTTCACGCCGATGGCGGCCGTCTACCCGCGGCTCGATCTGATCGTGTGCCGATCCGGCGCCATGACGCTGGCCGAGATCACGGCCTGGGGCATTCCCGCGATCCTGATTCCGTACCCCCACGCCACCGCCGACCATCAGACGGTGAACGCGCGCGCGATGGAGACGGCCGGCGCGGCCATCCTGCTCCCTCAGGCGGACGCCAAGCCCCGCCGGTTGTCGAACCTCGTGGATGGACTGCTTTCCGAGCCGTCCCACCGCGCCCGCATGGCTGCCGCGGCCCGCAGTCTGGGCCGTCCCGATGCCGCGCGGCGGGTAGCCGACCGCGTGCTGGAGATGGCCGGTTGAACGTGCTCGAGAGCCACCGCGGCTTCCATTTCCTGGGGATCGGCGGGGCGGGCATGAGCGCGCTGGCGGAGCTCCTGCTCGCCCGCGGCCACGCGGTCAGCGGCTGCGACGTCACGCTCGGCCGCGGTACCGAGCGGCTGGTTTCCATCGGCGCCGAGATCTTCGCCGGGCACTCGGCCGAGCACCTGGAGGCGTCCGACGCACTCGTCGTCTCGGCCGCGGTCGCAGCCGGAAACCCCGAGCTGGCGGCGGCCCGGCGGCGCGGGCAGCCGGTCATACGCCGGGCCGAGCTCCTGGGGTCGCTGATGGAAGCGGCGCGCGGGATCGCGGTGGCCGGCACGCACGGGAAGTCGACGACGACCGCGATGGTGGGATCCATCCTCGCCGCCGCCGGCTGGAATCCGACCGTGCTCGTCGGCGGCCGGATTCGCGGCGAAGGCGGAAACGTCCGCATCGGCGGAGACGAATGGATCGTGGCCGAAGCCGACGAGTTCGACCGCTCTTTTCTGGCGCTCTTCCCGGAACACGCGATCATCAACAATATCGAGGCCGACCACCTCGATACGTACGGTTCGCTGGACGCGCTGCAGGAAGCGTTCCAGCGGTTCGCCGGCCAGGTGGCCGATGGCGGCACGCTGGCCCTCGGGATCGACGATCCCGGCGTGCGCGACCTTCCCACGCCGGCCGGCCGGCGTGTCGTCACGTTCGGCACGGGCGAGAACGCGGACGTGATGGCCGCGGCGATCGAGTGCCGACGGATCGAGACCCGGTTCGACCTCCGCTTTCCGGACGGCCGGCGCGAAGCGGTGACGCTCACGCTGCCCGGCCGGCACAACGTGCGGAACGCGCTCGGGGCGGCCGCGCTCGGCTGGTCGCTGGGAGTCGATCCGACCGCGATCCGCACGGGTCTCGGCGCCGTTCGCGGAGTCGAACGCAGGTTCGAGATCGTGCACGAGAACGCCGAAGTGCTGATCGTCGACGACTACGCGCACCATCCGACCGAGATCGCCGCGACCCTGGAGAGCGCCCGTGCGGGGTGGCCCGGCCGCCGGATCGTGGCCGTGTTCCAGCCTCACCTCTACAGCCGGACGCGCGACTTCGCCACCGACTTCGGCGCAGCGCTGACCCGGGCGGACATCGTCTTCGTGACGGATGTCTATCCCGCGCGTGAGGCGCCGATCCCCGGCGTGACCGGCGAGCGGGTGATCGAGGCCGCCCGGGCGGCCGGGAGCGACGACGTGACCTACCTTCGCGACGGCACGACGGCGGAGGCGATCGCGACGGTCGAGGCCCGGCTCCTGCCCGGCGATCTGGTGCTCACGCTGGGGGCGGGCGACATCGATCGGCTGGCCCGCCGGCTGGCCGAGAGGAGATCCGATGGCAGGCGTTAGCGCCGAAGTGGCGCTTCCCTGGGCCTGCCGCCGCGACGAGCCCCTGGCCGGCTGGACGCATTGCCGGATCGGCGGAATCGCAACCGTGTTCTGCGAGGCGCGGACGGAAGCGGATGTGCTGGCGGCGATCGAGTACCGGCGCGCGGCGGGGAACGGACCGAAGGCTGACTTTGGCGTGGCCGCGGACGATGCCTTCGTCCTCGGAGGGGGCGCCAACGTCCTCATCAACGACGCGCGGAAGTATAGCCTGGTCCTTAAGCTGAGCGAGCATTTCAACGCGATCACCGTGGATGCGGATGGTCGGACGGCCCGCATCGAGGCCGGCATCTACACGCCGCGCCTCGTGCGCGAAGCCGCCCGCAGGGGCTGGGAAGGATACCAGTTCCTGGCCGGCGTGCCGGGAACCCTGGGGGGCGCGGTCGTCATGAACGCCGGGGTTCGGGAGCTCTCCACGTGGGACCGTGTGCTGGCGATCGAAGGGATCACGTGGGAGGGAGAGCGCCGGCGCTGCTCGCGCGAGGAGCTCGAGCCGGGGTACCGGCGGGGAAACGTGCCGGACGATCTCATCGTTACCTCCGCCGTTTGCGAGCTGCCGGTCGGGGATCCGGAGACGATCCGGCGTACCGCGCGGGACCTCGCCTCCAGCCGGCGCGACTCCCAGCCACTCCACCACCCGTCCTGGGGCAGCACGTTCAAGAACCCGTCCGGCGCGTCCTCGACGGGGGAGACGGCCGGCGCCCTGATCGAGCGGACCGGTCTCAAAGGTTTCCGCAAGGGGGATGCCCAGATCTCCACCGTGCACGCAAACTTCATCGTGAACGTGGGCACGGCGAGGGCGGCCGAGGCACTGGCCTGCATCCGGCGGGCGTACGAGGCGGTTCGGGAGGTCTGCGGTGTCAGGCTCGAGCCCGAAGTCAGGCTGATCGGGTTCCCGCCCGCCGACCTCGCCTTCCTGAGGGAGTGATGAAGATGAGGAATCTCGGCGTCGCCGCCCGGCGGAACCGGCGTGTCGACCGCGAGCACAAAGCCCGGCGGCGCCGCGCCGTCCTGCGAGCGTTCCGGCTCGTCGTCCTGGCGACGGTCCTGGCCCTGGGCTCCTACCAGGCCTTCCGGCTGGCCGATGCCCGGGACTGGTTCTCGATCTTCCAGATCCGGGAAGTCCGCGTGGTTGGCGCCCGCGTCGCCCACCCGACCGTGCTCGTGGCCGAGGCCGGGCTGATGGGGGAGGACCTTCGCTACTGGTCTCCGCTGGCGGGCTACGCGGCGCGGGTCGAGCGGGATCCGCTCGTCGAGGTCGCGCGGCTCGAGCGCAGCTTCCCCAATCGGCTCGTCCTCGTAATCGAGGAGCGCACCCCGATCGCGCTCCTCAAGCTCGAGCGTCTCACCCCCGTGGACGCGGCCGGCCGGGTGCTGCCGGTCTCGCCCTTCCATGCCGGTTGGGACGCTCCGATCATGATGACGGGGTGGCAAGCGGGAGAGGTGCTCTCCGGCGGTTCGGTGCGGCTCGAGCCGGTGCGCGCGCTGCTGACCTGGCTGGGCCAGGTAGTCGAGGAGTACCCCGCGCTCTATGGCGAGATCTCGGCGATCGAGCTCGATGAGCGGGGAACGATCGTCCTGCACCTCGTCAGCGCCGAGGGGACGATCGTGCTCGACCGCACGACCCCGATGGAAAAGTTGTTGCTGATCGACGACGTGCTGCGGGACCTGCGCGCCAAGGGGCTCTCGTATGAGCGTCTGGATCTGCGGTTCGAGGACCAGATCGTCGTCCAACGGAGCTGACGGCTGCTGAAGATGACCCATAAAGGCTGCTGAAGATGACGCCGCGGGAGAACATTGTCGTCGGGCTCGACATCGGAACCACGAAGATCGGCTGCATCATCGCCGAGCTGGACGGGGACCGCAACGTCAAGATCGTGGGCGTCGGGACGAGCCGCTCGGAGGGGCTGCGTCGCGGCGTCGTCGTGAACCTGGAGAAGACCGTCGTCTCGATCGGACGCGCGATCGAGGAAGCGGAGCTCATGGCCGGAGTCGAGGTGCGGAACGTTTACGCCGGGATTGCGGGCGACCACATCCGATCGATCAACAGCCATGGCGTGATCGCCGTTTCCCGCGGCGGGGTCGAGATCACGAAGAGCGACATGACCCGCGTGATCGACGCCGCCAAGGCGGTGGCGATCCCGATGGATCGCGAGATCCTCCACATCCTTCCCCAGGAGTTCGTCGTCGATGAACAGCAGGGGATCAAGGATCCGACCGGCATGGCGGGGGTGAGGCTCGAAGTCGATGTCCACATCGTCACCGGCGCGGTCTCCTCGGCCCAGAATCTCGTGAAGGCGATCCAGCGCGCCGGATATCAGGTGCGGGACCTGGTCCTCGAGCCGCTCGCTTCGTCCTACGGAGTGCTGACCGAGGACGAGAAGGAGCTCGGGGTTGCGCTCGTCGATATCGGTGGCGGGACGACTGACGTGGCGGTGTTCAATGAAGGGGCGATCCGTCACACTTCGGTGATCGGGCTGGGCGGCAATAGCGTGACGAACGACATCGCGATCGGGCTGCGGACACCGGCGCGCGAGGCGGAAAGGATCAAGGAACGATACGGCGTGGCGCACGCCCGCATGATCAGCGGGGACGAAGAGGTCGTGGTGCCCCGGGTTGCCGGGCAGGGTGAACGACGGGTCAGCCGGCGGATCCTCGCGTCGATCATCCAGCCGCGGATGGAGGAGATGCTGTCGCTGGCGGGGAACGACATCCGGAAGACGCGCTGGTTCGATCGTATTCCCGCCGGGCTGGTGCTCACGGGCGGTGCCTCGGCTCTTCCCGGGACCGCGGAGCTCGCCGAGGATGCACTCGACATGCCGGTCCGGATCGGATACCCGATCCATGTCACGGGACTGGTTGAGTCAGTGAACGACCCGCGGTTCGCGACCGGCGTGGGGCTGGTCGTGTACGGGCGGGAAGCGGATCGCGATGAGAACCGGTTCGCGACCGGCGATGATGATTCGCTGTGGAACCGGGTGCTGGAGAGGATGCGGGAATGGCTCCACGACTTCATATGATGGGGCGCTGAGGATGGCGGCTGAGCGGCCCCCGGGGGATCATCCTGCAAACGGCTCTTTCATCGTGCGAGATGATTCGCCATACTGTGTGGACCGTAAGACCGGGACCGGACGGAAACCTCAAACAGAAGGCCAGGAGGGCACGGGAAATGCTGTTCAAGCTGGTTGACACGGAGGAGCAGAGCGCCCGCATGAAAGTGGTGGGCGTGGGGGGAGCCGGCGGAAACGCCGTCAACCGGATGATCGAGGAACGTTTGGTCGGGGTCGAGTTCCTGTCGGTCAACACCGACGCGCAGGCGCTCGCCCACTCCGATGCCCACCGCAAGATCCAGATCGGGAGATCGCTGACGCGGGGGCTCGGCTCGGGCTCGAAGCCCGACATCGGTCGCGAAGCGATCCTCGAGAACCGGGACGACGTGGCCGAGGCCCTGGAGGGCGCCGACATGGTATTCGTCACCGCCGGGATGGGAGGCGGAACCGGGACCGGTGCCGCACCGATCGTGGCCGAGATCGCCAGGGAGAACGGCGCGCTGACGGTGGGAATCGTGTCGAAGCCGTTCACGTTCGAAGGGCGCAAGCGGATGAACGTCGCCGAGGCGGGCATCGCCGAGCTGCAATCGGTGGTGGACACTCTCATCGTCGTGCCCAACGAACGGCTTCGGGCCGTGGTCGACAAAGGGACCACCGTGCAGGAGGCGTTCCGTGTCGCCGATTCGGTGCTGCTCAATGCGACCCGTGGAATCAGCGATCTGATCTCCGTCACCGGTCTCGTCAACGTCGACTTCGCCGACGTCCGGACGATCATGACCGAGACAGGCCAGGCGCTGATGGGCACCGGCTTCGGTGTGGGAGAGATGCGCGCAGTGGAAAGCGCGCAGGAGGCGATCTCGAGCCCGCTTCTCGAGGACATGTCGATCGCCGGCGCGAGCGGCGTGCTGATCAACATCACCGGCGGACCTGATCTGTCGCTCCACGAAGTCAGCGAGGTCTCCTCGGTGATCCACGATGCCGCCGGCGAGGACTCCCATATCATCTTCGGCGCGGTCATCGATCCCAACCTGAAGGGCGAGATCCGGGTTACGGTGATTGCGACCGGGATCGGTGCTCAGCGCGCTCACGCCCGGCGGGCGGAGATCCGGCGGGAGGAGCCGGTCGCGGTGGCGGGGAACGCGGAGGAGATCGTTCCGGCCGCGGAAGGGGATCTCGATGACCTGCTCTCCGTCCTCGACCTCAAGGGCGGATCACGCAAGGACGATCTCGAGATCCCGGCCTTCATCCGACGGCAGATGAACTGATGGGAGGCGTGCTGGGCGTTCGCCCCCCTTTTCTGATCGGGCTGGCCGGCGCCAGCCTGGCGTGGTGGCTCGCGTCGGATCCTCAGCCGCCCGCGCCGCGCACCATCACCGCCGCGCCCGCGTTGCCGCCCGCGATCGTGGATACGGTAGCCCCGGGGCAGACGCTCTCCGGTTTATGGGAGAAGCACGCACTCGATCCCGCCGATCTGCCGGCGGTCGTGCAGGCGGGGGGAGATGTCTTTCCGTGGCGTCAGCTTCGTTCGGGAGTGGTTTATCGGTTCCAGCTCGCCGAGGGGGGCGCGCTCCGCGGGCTCGACCTCAAGATCGATCGCGACCGCCGACTGGTCGTCCGCCGCCACGGCGGCGCGTTTCACGCCGAGCTTCTGGAAACCGTCTTCGTCCGTCGCCCGCACCGGATCTCGGCCTGTATCGAGAGCTCGCCATGGGAGGCCCTCGTTCAGGCCGGCGAGGACCCCACGCTGACGGTGACGATGGCCGAGGTCCTGGGCGCCCAGGTCGACTTCTACACCGATCTCCGGCCGGGCGATTGCTTCGAGGCGGTGATCTTGGCCGACGAGCGCCCCGACGGATCGTACATCGTGGTATCGCTGGATGCGATTCGGCTCGAGCTGGCGGCGAAAACCCACGAGGCGTACCGCTTCGCCATCGACGGTGACCGGTTCGATTACTACGACGCGGAAGGTCGCTCGCTCAAGCGGCGGTTCCTGAGGTCGCCGCTCAAGTTCACGCGGATCTCGTCGGGATTCGGCATGCGCGTGCATCCGATCTCCCGGCGCCGGCGCGCGCACAACGGGGTCGACTACGTGGCTCCGGTGGGGACGCCGGTGCAGGCGGCCGGGGACGGCGTCGTCGTCCAGGCGGGACGGAACGGCGGCCATGGGCTGTATATCAAACTTCAGCACGGAAACCGCTATTTTACCTCGTACAGCCATCTTTCCCGCATCGCTCGCGGCGTGAGCCGCGGTGCTCGCGTCCAGCAGGGTCAGGTCATCGCTCATGTCGGATCGACGGGGATGAGTACCGGCGCCCATCTCGATTACCGGTTCATGAAGGACGGCAGGTATGTGGATCCGCTTTCCACCGATCTCCCCACGGCGGAGCCCCTGGACGGCGCGGCGCTGGCCGTCTTTGCCGGAGTTCGCGACGGCCTGCGCCTCCATCTGGATGCTGCGGATGCGCGCTTTTCGCGGACCGTGGGGACGGTCCCCAGTGCCCGCTGAGGCGCGCTTCGGTCGGCTGGTCGCCCGGGCCGTAGGTGTCGCCTGGCTCGCCCTGGGTTGCGGCGGCGGCGACACCTCCGGCCCGGACGTCACTGCGCCCCCCGCCCCCGTCGCGGAGCGAATCGACGTCCGTCCGCCGATCCCCGATGGAATCGCCGACATCACGGGGGAGGAGGACGCGGTCGAGGGGCGGGCGACCGTAACGGTCGTCAACATCGACGCGACCCAGCGGGCCGGAGGGTCCGCGGTCCAGGTCCAGACGGTCGCGTCGATCAACGGGAGCTTCGCCACCGCCATCCCCGCCGAGCTGGGGGACGACCTCCGGTTCACGGCCACCGACGAAGCCGGCAACGAGAGCCCTCCCACGACGATCGAGGCGGGTCCGATCCCGTCGCCGTTCGACGGCGTCGAGACGGGCGCGATCGAGCAGTTCACGTTCGTCAGCGGGAGCGGCGGGATCGACCTGCCGTTCCCCAGCGGGGCGGAGCGGTACGCGGTGGTCGTCCAATCGCTCGAGCCGAGCGGCGAGCAGTTCGAGATCGACGTCACCGGTGCAGAGGGGGTCCGCCTGCGCGAGCTGCGGAGCGCGGCCCGCGAGGAGGGACCGGTCGGTCTCGAAGCCGAGATCCGCGAGCTCGAGCGGCGAATCCTTCCCACGCTGCCCCGGCCGCCGCCCGCCGCCGCCCGCCGGCTCACGCCCGCCCAGGAGCTCGGAGACCGGGACACGTTCAGGGTCGCCAACCGCCTCGGGCAGATCGACATCCTCGACGAGGGTCACTTCGACGAGGTGGTGGCGGCCCTGCGTTTCATCGGCGACAACACGCTCATCTACGTCGATGTGCTGACGCCGGCCGAAAACCTCCCGGAGGCGACCATGGAGACGATCGGCCGCCGCTTCGACGACGAGGTCTATCCGATCGACGTCGACGCCTTCGGGCTGCCGAGCGATGTTGACGGCAACGGGAGGGTCATCCTCCTCCTGACCCCGACGATCAACGCCCTCAACACCGCCGAGACGGTCGAGGAGGGTGCCGTGTTCCTCGGGTTCTTCTTCGGGATCGATCTCCTGCCCGATCCGGTGTTCAACCCCTTCAGCAACGGGGCCGACATCATGTACGCGGTGATCCCCGATCCGACGGGCGAGTTCGGCGAGGCGAGATTCCCGCTGGAGGTCACGGTGGACCTGGTGACCAGCGTCTTCGCCCACGAGCTGGAGCACCTGATCAGCGCCAACCAGCACCTGCTCATACGAAACGGACCGCTGGAGGATACCTGGCTCGACGAGGGGTTGGCGCACATGGCGGAAACGCTGAACGGGTTCGTCCTCCAGAACCGGCTGCGCTCCGCTCTCTTCCAGAACGACCCGCAGAACCATCCGCTGGTGGGCGGCGACGATTCCCTCGAGCGGCGCGGCGCGGGGTGGCTCCTCGTTCATTACCTGGCGGACCGCTTCGGGGAGGATATCCTGCGTCGGCTCGTCCAGACACGGCTGACGGGGATCGCGAACGTGGACCAGGCCGCCGACCGGTCGTTCCCGGCCCTGTTCCACGAATGGTCCTCGACGCTCTTCCTCGACGGGCTGGAGGTCACCGCCGACCCCGCGTTCGACTTCCCATCCCTCGACCTGAGAGCGGAGTTCGAGCTCGCCAGGTCCCGGCTCGATCCCGGCGATCTGGGGACGTACCTGGACCTCCAGACGCGTATCGTGGGCGGTGCGGGGGGCACGGCCTCGCGTCCGTTGCGCGGGACGGCCGTGGCCTACTTCGAGGTCCGTGCCGCCCAGTCGGGGGTTCTCCCGTTGGTCATCGTTACCGACCGCTCCGCGGACCTCCAGGTCACGGTCATCCGGATCGAGTGACGGCGCCGGCCACCGGGCCCCACGGGACCGGAACCCCCTGGCCGATCGAGCCGTACTAAGAGGTCGTGAGCCTCTTGAGGATCGCTGCCGCCGCGCTCCTGCTCGCCGGGCCGGCCATGGGGGAGCCGACACCCCCTCCCGAGGCCGGCCGGGACGAGCGCGCGATCGAGATCGCCCGCCGTATGCTGGATGCGATCGAGAGCGGGTGGGCGCTGGCGCGCTACGACGAGGCCCCACGCGTGCGCGCCGCCGTGAACCTGCGCGGCGGCGATGCGAGCCCCGTGGGCCTGACCGGCAACCTGGTCGTCGACCGGTCCGGCCGGCGCTACCGGCTCGACGCCGCGGGCGACGTCGGACCGCTCACGCTGTATGTAGAGGGCGCCGAGGCGGCGCTGCACGTTCCGTCGCTGGGCCAGTACGCGCGCCGGCCCGCGGGGGCGCTGGCCCCCGGCGCGAGCCTGGCCCGCAGCCTGACGGCGGAGCTCGCCGCCGCCCGCGCCCGTCTGGCCGGCGGGTACGCCGACCTCGCCTACCGCGGCGAGGAAGCGGTCCACGGCGCGGCGAGCTACCGGATCGAGGATGCGCCCGAGCCCGGCGTGACCGTGTCCTACTGGGTCGACGCGCGGACCTATCTGCCGCGTCGGGTCCACGTCGCGCGACCCGGGCGGCGGGACGTGCGGATCGACCTCCACTACGGCCCGGGTCCCCGGCCGGCCCGGATCGAGGCCAACCTGGAGGCCGAGCGGGATCTGCAGGCGACGATCCGGCCCGGCTACGACGGCAGCGGCCGCGCCTCGCGGTTCCATGCCGTGATCCGGGTAGCGGGCGGGGGCGAGTTCACGCTCGATCTGAACCTCGACTGGGCTCCCGGGGTCGGTCCGGCCCACTTCCGCTTCACCCCGCCCCCCGGCGCCCAGCAGGTGCCGTTCGGGCAGCTCGCCTCGGGCGTGTTCTTCGCCGCCGCCGGGCGGCTGGGGACCCTTCTGCCGCTCGTGACCGGGTGGCTCTGAGGGCGCGCGCCTGCATTCCGGAGGGCTTTCTCCGGCTCGTTTTCGCCCTCCTGCTGTCGATCGGAACGATCTCCTGGAGCGGGAGCGTCTGGGGTCAGGAGCCGCCCCGCCCCGCGACTCTGGAGCGGGTGCTCGCGGCGGCCGAGTCGGCCCTCGGGGCCGGGGCGGACGGGGAAGCGATCGCCGAATTCCGGCACGCCCAGGGGCTCCGCGGACTGCGGCTCCTCTACGGGAGCGGGGATCAATTCCTGATCGCCGAGGGGGCGGCGATCCATCGTGGCCTCGCCGAGGCCTACCTGCGAACCCACGAGCCCTTCGCGGCGGCCGTCGAGGCCGGGCGCGGCGTCAACCTGGTGGTCGACGACGCACGGCTGTGGACGTTGCTGGGACTGGCTCGTCACCGGCTGGCGGACATCGGGGGTGCGGTGGAGGCGCTCGAGCGGGCCCTGGCCCTCGACTCGGGCGCCGCCGAGGCCCACTGGGGGCTCGCCCTGACGGCGATCGCGGCCAACCGGCCGGCCGAGGCGCAGGCACATGGCCGCCAGGCGTACCGGATCTCCCGGCAGCCGCAGTACGTCCTCGGGATCGCGCAGTGGGCGTCGGTCGAGGGCGATTACACCAGCGCCGCGGAGGCGCTCGGCGAATACCTGGCGCTCGCACCCGGCGACCCGCAGGTCGAGGGGCATCGGAGGCTGCAGCGCTTCCTCGAGGAGGTGGGCCGGGCCCCGGCCAACCGGATCGACGACCGCGTCAGGCGCGTGCAGCTCAACTTCGACCTGAAGGCCGGCGATGAGATCCCCTATGTTCCGGTCCGATTCAACGGCCGCGAGCCGGCCTACATCCTGTTCGACACCGGGGCCGAGCGGAACGTGATCGACCGCTCCTACGCCGAGTCGATCGGGGTCGATCCGATCTATCCCGGCGGCCCCTTGCACGGCGCCTACCGGCAGTCGCCGGGTGGCTACGCGATCGTCGACCGTCTGACCCTGGGGAGCATCGAGGTCGAGCGGGTGCCCTTCGCCGTCGGCGATTTCGCCGCCCTCCATCTGAGGGGGCAGGGCGACTATCGGATCGCGGCCGTGCTCAACCCCGCGCTCGTTTTCCGGAACTTTTTGGTGGTTCTCGATTTTGGTCACCGCCGGATCGAGCTGGTGCGGTATGACGCGGGCGGCGAGGATTACGCGGAGATGCGGACCCGGCTGCGCAAGACGACGACGCCGTTCTGGTTCGACGTCAACGGCGTCTGGCCCGTGATCCCGGTCAGCCTGGATGGCGCGCGAAGTCTCCCGTTTCTGGCCGACACGGGCGCCAGCGATCTTCTGATCGCCCGCGGGACCGCGGCCGCGCTGAGGCTCGACCCGGCCCGTTTCGTGGCCGCGGCCGGCGGCCACACGGCGGAGAACCTGCGCTTCCTGCTGCTGGATGGCATGCCGGACGAGCCGTGGGGGATCGCCGTCCACGGCATCCTGGGATTCCCCTTCTTCCGGGGGATGCGGGTGGTGTTTGACTATCAGTCGATGACGATGATCCTGGAGAACTGACAGGGCGTTGAACGCCCTGGGAACGACCTACCGGGAGGACGCCCGGCCGAACCCCCGAGGTTCTACTTGAACAAAGCGACCGAAATGGTTATAATCAAAGGAAGCTTGGGAGGTTGCACTCTGCGCTTCCCGGGAGACGACTTTTTTCTTTGCGCCCGCAACCGATCGACGCGGGCGATAACGACCGGCTCGATCCGTTCGAGACATCAACGTTGAGCCCTCACGACCGATCACCACAGAGCGCGCGGCAGCCTGCGAGATTCGTCGCGCGCTTCGTCGACCGACCCACCGGCAGCGGGCGATCCGCCGTCCAATTTCTCGTTCTCCGCATCGGGAATCACGGCGCCCACGCGCGTGCCGATGCACGAGTTGGATTGCGGCGCGCCCGGTACGGCCCCGCCAGCGGCCTCGCCGAGCGGAGAGGCAGCCGACGACCGGTGTAACGTTGTGACGGCTCGCGCCGCGGGAGCACAGCTTCGGCGGCGCCAGCCTGAAGGACTACGCACCATGTCCACCCAGACGCGCGGGCGGAAGGGATTCCGCCCATGAAGCGCGAAATCCTGGTCAACGTCACCCCCAAAGAGACACGCGTCGCGATCCTCGAAGACGAGCAGCTCGTCGAGCTCCTCGTCGACAGAGAAGAGGAGGAGCGGCATGTCGGCGACATTTACAAAGGACTGGTCACCGCCGTCCTTCCCGGGATGCAATCGGCCTTCGTCGATGTGGGGATGGACAAGAGCGGCTTCCTGCACGTCTCCGACCTCGCCAGCGCGGACTACGCGGGCGACGAGGACGACGAGGACGACAACGACGAGAGCGGCAACGGAGGTTCTGGAGACGGCCTCAGGGGCGGGTCCGGTCGGGCCCGGGGCCGCGGCCGACGGAGGGGCCGCGGGCGTAAGAGCCAGAACGGCCCCCCGATCCAGGAGCAGCTCAAACGTGGCCAGGATCTTATCGTCCAGGTCACCAAGGAAGCGATCTCGACGAAAGGACCACGGCTGACCGGACAGGTTTCGCTTCCCGGGCGCTTCCTGGTCTTCATGCCCGGGGTCGACCACATCGGGATCAGCCGCAAGATCGACGATCGCGCCGAGCGCATGCGCCTCAGGCAGATCCTGCGCGAGGTCAAGCCGAGCGAGGGTGGGCTCATCGTGCGTACAGCGGCCGAGGAAACCACCCGCCAGGAGTTCGAGCGCGAGGTCAAATCGCTGGTCGAGACGTGGCGCGCGGTCGTCAACAGGGCCGGCCGCTCCAAGTCCCCCGCCCTACTCCACCAGGAAGCCGAGCTTACGAGCGGGCTCATTCGCGACATTTTCTCGGACACGGTGGATCGTCTCCTGATCGACGAGCGCAACCTTTATCATCAGATCCGAAAGTACCTCAAGAAGGTCTCGCCCGATCTCCTCGATCGGGTGAAGCTCTACACGGATCGGATTCCTATCTTCGATGCGCTGGGGATCGAGCCGGAAATCGAGCTTGCGCTGGAGCGTACGGTGCGTCTCAAGTCCGGAGGGTCGATCGTCATCGAGCCGACCGAGGCCCTTGTTTCGATCGATGTCAACACCGGGCGCTACACGGGGAAGAAGGATCCCGAGGCGACGATCCTGCGGACCAACCTCGATGCCGCGCGCGAGATCGCGCGGCAGCTGAGGCTCAGGGACATCGGCGGGATCATCGTCTGCGATTTCATCGACATGGAGCTGCCCGCCAACCGCAAGAAGGTGCTCCAGGAGCTCAAATCATGGCTCGGGCGCGACCGCGCGAAGACGAAGGCGTTCGAGGTGAGCGAGCTCGGGCTGATCGAGATGACCCGCCAGCGCCGGCGGCCGAGCCTGTATCAGGCGGCGACCGAGACGTGCGAGCAGTGTGCCGGGAGCGGGCGCGTGCTACAGTACGGGACGCTTGCACGGCGGATCGAGCGCCAGCTTCGCCGAGTGGGCCTCGACGGCAAGGAAAAGAAGGTTCAGGTCCGCACCCACCCCGCCGTTGCGCTGCACCTGCTGGAGCAGGAGAAGGACACGTTCGACCGGCTCACCAAGAGCTACGGCGTCGAGGTCGAGCTGCGGGACGATCCGCTCATGAGCCGGGACGACTTCGACCTGGTCGCCCTTCCGGGCCAGCGTCCGCTCAAGCTGGATCTGACGGCCTGAGCCGCAGCTCCTCCGGCAGGGGTTTCGGCTTGCCCCCATCTTGGGCGTGGGGTAAGTTCAAGCTCTGCTTCGGCATATCGTTCGAAACCGATCCGATCCGAAACGAGAGAACATGCGCGCCATCATCGAGACGGGCGGCAAGCAGTTCGCGGTCGCTCCCAAGAAGACGATTCGCGTTCCGTCGCTGGCCGGCGAGCCGGGTGACGAAGTGACGTTCGACCGGGTGCTGTATGTGGCCGATGACGGGTCTGACCACGGGGACGCACCGGACCGCGATTCCGCGTTCCACATCGGCAGCCCGGCCGTGAAGGGCGCCACTGTGACCGCCGAGATCGTCAAGCACGGCCGAGGGAAGAAGATCACGGTCTACAAGTTCAAGCGGCGCAAGCGATACCGTCGCAAGCAGGGGCACCGCCAGAACTTCACCGAGCTCAGGATCACCGGCGTGACGCTCGACCCGAAGCAGGCGGCCAGCGAGGCCCCGGCCGCGGACACGGCGGCCTTCACGTGCGAGGAATGCGGCAAGGAGTACAAGACCGAGCGCGGTCTGACCCAGCACCTGAGCCGCGAGCACGGGATCGAGCAATCAGCCGGCGACGGCGCCGTCGAAAAGGAGTAGAGCATGGCACACAAGAAGGGACAGGGCGCCTCCCGCAACGGGCGCGACAGCGCCGGGCAGCGCCTGGGCGTCAAGCAATACGGCGGCCAGCGCGTCCGCCCCGGCCACATCCTCATTCGCCAGCGCGGAACCCGGTTCCATCCGGGGGCCAACGTCGGTCGCGGCAAGGACGACACGCTGTTCGCGCTGGTCGAGGGGACTGTACGTTTCGAGACCGGTCGCGGCGGACGGCGCCAGATTTCCGTCGTCGCCGAAGAGTAGGGTGCTCGAGCCGGCACCCAGGTCGTGAAGCTGACCGTCGTCGGCGCCGGCAATGTCGGCGCGACCACCGCACAACGGCTCGCCGAGCTGGGAATCGCCAGCGAGGTCGTTCTCCTCGACATCATGCAGGGGATGCCCCAGGGCAAGGCGCTGGATCTCTGGCAGGCAGCCCCGGTGGTGGGCTACGATACCCGCCTGACGGGAGGCACTGACTACGGCCTCGCCGAAGGGTCGGCTCTCGTTATCGTCACGGCCGGGCTGCCCCGCAAGCCAGGAATGAGCCGCGACGACCTTCTGAAGAAGAACGCGGACATCGTCCGCGGCGTGTCCGAGGAGATCGGACGCCGATGCCCGGAGGCGATCGTCCTGATCGTCTCCAACCCCCTCGATGTCATGGCCTACGTCGCCCTGAAGGTGACGGGCTTCGACCGTAAGCGCGTGATCGGGATGGCCGGCGTCCTCGACACCGCCCGGTTTCGCTCGTTCATCGCCCTGGAGCTAGACGTATCCGTCCGGGACGTGACCGCCTTCGTGCTGGGGGGCCACGGGGATTCGATGGTGCCGTTGCCGCGGTACTCCACGATGGCCGGCATCCCGCTGCCGCACCTCCTGTCCGACGAGCGCATCGAAGCGCTCGTTGAGCGCACCCGCAAGGGCGGCGGCGAGATCGTCGAGCTGCTGGGGAGCGGGAGCGCCTACTACGCGCCGTCGGCGGCGGTCGTCGAGATGGCCGAGGCGATTCTCCGCGATCAGAACCGTATCCTGCCGTGCGCGGCCTGGCTCCAGGGGGAATACGGTCTCTCGGACGTTTACGTCGGCGTGCCCGTCAAGCTCGGCGCCGGAGGGATCAAGGAGATCGTCGAGATCGAGCTGACCGGCGAGGAGAGGAAGGCGCTTCACGCCTCGGCGGCGCACGTGAAGGAAACGATGTCGAAGCTCGACCTCTGAATCTAGCGCCTCGAGCGAGGCTGCCGACCCTTTCTGCCGGTATCCATCGCGAGAGGCACGATCCGCGAGGCCAGGAGCCTGCGGTCGCGGGTGATCAGCGGCACGCCGTGCACGATGCTGGTTGCGGCGATCAGCTCGTCGGCGGGGTCGGAATCAAAATCGAGATCCCGGATCGCACGGCAGATATCGACGGTAATCGGCCAGGTATGGATTCCGGCGAGAGCACGGATGATCTCGATATCGTCCAGATCGATCCGTATTCGCCCGAGCTGCGCCAGCTTGCTGATCTCCCACAGCACAATTCCTGAAATACTCCATTGGTCCCCCTCGAGGAGCTCTCTTTCGCGCCGCGTGAGCGCACCGGTGAGCGAATAGATCAGAAAGACTGGACAGAATAAATGTCCACTTGGTGCAGGTGGATCGAGCAGCTACTCGTAGGTGAGACCGTCCATCAGCTCCGCGAACCGGCTCCATTCGATCTGCTTCTGCTTCTGCCGCTTCCCCCCGCGCCAGAAAAGCGAGCCGCGTCCGATGATGAGCGTGCCGATCTTCTCTTCTTCGGCGTAGATCTCGAGCGAGAGGCTAGTGCCCGCCTTGGTCAGCTCGGGGACGTTCAATCTGGCGTGGACAGAGTGCTTCTTCGGCGGGGGCGCGGGCGTTTTGGGCATCGTCGCTCCTCGGGCTCGGGTCGGCGGTGATCCTCAGATGAAAGTAGCGATCTCGTCGAGCGGCTTCTTGCGGATTACGGGAACGACCGCGTCCGGGGCCGGGTAGCCGACGACGAGCAGAAGGAAGGGGCGCTCGGCGGCCGGCCGGCCGAGGATCTCGGTCAGGAACGCCATCGGGCTCGGGGTGTGGGTCAGGGAGACGAGCCCGGCGCGGTGGATCGCGGTGATCAGCATGCCGGTGGCCAGGCCGACCGACTCGGTCGGGTAGTAGTGGGCGAACCTGCCGCCGTCCGCTCTGCGGCCGTAGCGCTGGACGAAGATCGCGATCAGGAAGGGCGCAGTCTCCAGAAACGGCTTGTGCTCGTCGGTGCCTAGCGGGGCCAGCGCTTCGAGCCATTCCGGTGGCGCGCGGCGGGTGTAGAACTCGCGCTCCTCGGCTTCCGCTGCGACCCGTATCCTCGACTTCACGCCGGCATCGCTCACCACCACAAAGTGCCAGGGCTGCAGGTTGGCCCCGCTGGGCGCTGTCGCCGCGGCGCGTACGCACTCCTCGATTACTTCGCGCGGCACCTTCCGGTCCGAGAAGTGGCGCACGGACCGCCGGCGCTCCATCTCGGTTCGGAAGGCCGCTGCCCGCGAGCGCATCACCTTCGGCGGGATCTCGCGATAGGTGGAGAGGGGGACGAAAACGGTCGTCGCCATTCGGGAGTGGAGCATACGCCTTACGGGGTCGGGCCTGCAACGGTGGAGAGCCACAACCGTTCGTGAGATCGGAAGCCGGGCCGAGGGGCGCTCAGGTGGCATTGTGAAATCTTTCACATGTATATTCGCCGCCCCGAAGATCATGCTGGTTGAGTATCTGCCCGTCCTCCTGCTGCTCGTTCTCGGCCTCACGGTCGGCGCCGTGATGCTGACCCTGTCGTATTTCCTCGGACCCCGGACGCGAAAGCGCACCGTGCACGACTCTCCCTACGAGTCGGGGCTGGTCCCGACGGGGGACGCGCGCCAGCGGGTCAACGTCAAGTTCTACATCATCGCGATGCTCTTCATCCTGTTCGACGTGGAGATCGTGTTTCTCTTCCCGTGGGCGGTCCTGTTCGACGAGCTGGGCGGGTTCGGCCTGTTCGCCGCGTTCACGTTCCTGCTCGTCCTGACGGTGGGGCTGGTCTACGAGTGGAAGAAAGGGGCGCTGGAGTGGGATTGAACGTCGAGCCGCGTTCGGTGACCGAGCAGACGGAAGCGGACCCCCGGAGCGTGTTCACGACCACCCTGGACAAGATGGTCCGGTGGGCGCGATCGGGCTCGCTGTGGCCGCTCCCGTTCGGGACCGCGTGCTGCGCGATCGAATTCATGTCGGTCGTCTCGTCGCACTACGACCTGGCCCGGTTCGGGGCCGAGGTCGTTCGCTTCAGCCCGCGCCAGTCGGACATGATGATCGTCGCCGGCACGATCGTCGATAAGCAGGGGCCGATCCTCAAGCTCATCTACGAGCAGATGTGCGAGCCCAAGTGGGTGATCTCGATGGGCGTCTGTGCGTCCTCCGGCGGCTTCTACCGGGCGTATCACGTCATGCAGGGGATCGACGAGGTCATTCCCGTCGACGTCTACGTTGCCGGCTGCCCCCCCACCCCGGAGGGGCTCATCTACGGGATTCTGAAGCTCCAGGAGAAGATCCAGCGTGGCGAGCCGTCCAGGTACCAGACGGAAAGCCAGAAGTCTTTCGCCGGGGCGCCGCGTCACGAGCGCTGAGAGGCCATGGCGCAATTCGTCGCCGATCGAATCCAGCACCATTTCGCCGATGCCGTCCAGCAGGTCTCCGACGATCATGGGGATCTCACGGTCTGGATCGAGCGCGACCGGGTACACGACGCGCTCATGTTCTGCAAGCACGACGAGAAGCTCGCGTTCAACTTCTGCATGGACGTCACCGCGGTGGACTATCAGGCCCTGGGCGCTGAGCCGCGCTTCGCTGTCGTCTACCACCTCTACTCTCTCTCGACCGGGAAGCGTCTGCGTATCAAAGTCGGGGTTTCGGAAGACGATCCCGTGGTCGATACCGCCGTGGACGTGTGGAAGTCGACCGACTGGTTCGAGCGCGAGGTCTACGACATGTTCGGGATCCGCTTCGAAGGACATCCGAACATGAAACGGATCCTGACCCATCAGGACTTCGTCGGCCACCCGCTTCGCAAGGACTACCCCGCCGATCTGCGCTGGCGGAGCCTGCGCCCGGACGATCTCGTCGACGAGATCTCGTCCGAGGAGATGGAGCGGATTCGAGGCCGGATTCAGAGGAAGCTGGGCGACTGACCAGCATGGTCTTCAAGGACGCCGCCCTCGAGCCCGAACACATGCCCCGGACGACGCCCGTGCCCGAGCAGCACGGGCGACCCTACCCGACTGGAATCTTGCCGGCGGGCCCGGGTGCCGCAGCCGCAGCGCCTCCAAGGCCCGGTGCGCGGTCGGTAACGGTCGAGCGGATCCCGGGCCAGGATCTCGAAGATCTCGACGGTGATCCGCTCGCCGAGGACCTGATGGTGATCAACATCGGGCCCAGCCATCCGGCGATGCACGGCTGCTACCGGCTCAAGTGCTGGCTGGATGGCGAGACGATCGTCAAGGCGATCCCCGAGATCGGGTACCTGCACCGCTGCTTCGAGAAGATGAGCGAGACCCATACCTGGCAGGAGGTGTTTCCCTACACCGACCGGCTCAACTACATGAGCCCGTTCCTGAACAACGTCGGCTACGCGATGGCGGCGGAGAAGCTGCTGGGAATCGAGATCCCGAAGCGGGCCCAGCGGATCCGGGTCATCCTGGGGGAGCTGTCGCGGGTCATGGACCACATGGTGTGCATCGCCACCAACCTCGTCGACCTCGGGGCGCTGACCAACTTCTGGTACTTCTTCCGCGGCCGCGAGGAGATCTACTCGGTGCTCGAGCACGTCTCGGGGGCCCGTATGATGGTCGCCTACGGGCGGATCGGCGGCCTCATGCGGGACGTGCACGACGGGTTCGAGGAGGAGGTGCGCGGCCTGTTGAAGTCGCTTCCACGGTACATCGACGACGTCGACAAGCTGATCACGAACAACCGGATCTTCATCGACCGCGCGCGGGGGATCCACGCGATCCGTCCCGAGGAGGCGGTCGATTGGGGCTGGACGGGTCCGTGCCTTAGGGCGGCCGGCGTCCCGTACGACATCCGCAAGGCCCACCCCTACTACGACTACGATCAGTTCGAGTGGCAGATCCCGGTCGGAACGACGGGCGATGTCTACGACCGCTATCTCGTGCGCATGGAGGAGGTACGGCAGAGCCTCTCGATCGTCGAGCAGGCGCTGGACGACCTCCCCGACGGGCCGGTCAACATCGACGACTGGTCGATCGCGCCCCCGCCGAAGGAGGCGGTCTACAACACGATCGAGGGCATGGTCGCGCACTTCAAGCTGACGTTCGAAGGGGTCCAGATCCCGCCGGGGGAGGTGTACTCGTACAGCGAGGCGGCCAACGGCGAGCTCGGCTTCTACATCGTCTCCGACGGCGGCGGGCAGCCTTACCGGATCCGCTGCCGGGCGCCCAGCTTCGCGATCTACCAGAACATCGGGCCCTCTCTCGAAGGGCTCATGATCTCGGATGTCGTGGCGATCTTCGGCTCGCTGAACATCATCGCGGGCGAGCTCGAGCGGTAGTGGACTACCGTGTGGAGCCTTTCGCGCTGAGCGCGGAGAGCGCGCGGCGAGTCGATGACATCGTCGCCCGCTATCCGCAGAAGCTGGCGGCGATGTTGCCGGTCCTGTGGGTCGTCCAGGAGGAGGCGGGTTGGATACCGCCCGCCGCGATGGCGTGGGTCGCCGAGCGGCTCGAGTCTTCGGCAGCGACCGTCCAGGCCGTCGTCACCTTCTACACGATGCTGGACGACCGGCCGGTCGGGAAGTACAAGCTTCAGGTCTGCCGTACGCTCTCCTGCGAGCTGATGGGGGCGCGCCGGATCATCGATCACCTGAGGGATAGGCTGGGCATCGAACCCGGCGAGACGACGGACGACGGGCGGTTCACGCTTCAGGAAGTCGAGTGTCTCGCCTCCTGCGGCACGGGGCCCATGCTCCAGTGCAACCTGAAGTTCTACGAGAACCTGACGCCGGACCGGGTGGATGCGCTTCTGGAAGAGCTGCGCCGGCGCGAGCCGGCGTGGAGCGACATCGCGCCGGTGATCTACGAGCGGCCGGACCGGGAGGCGTACGAGGCGATGTGGCCGGAGACACGCATTCAGGCGGCGGGCCGGGAAGCACCCCACCGGATAGAGGAGCGGGGCTGAGTGGCGGCGCCCCGGATCCTCATGCAGCGAGCCCTCGACCGTCCGGGCGAGAGCCACACGCTGCCCGCCTACGAGGCAGCGGGGGGATACCGGGCGGTCAGGAAAGCGCTCGGCATGGACCCGGTGAAGATCACCGACGAGGTCAAGGCGTCGGGCCTCCGCGGCCGCGGCGGGGCCGGCTTTCCCACCGGGACCAAGTGGTCGTTCACTCCGCGCGAGTCGGAGAAGCCCAAGTATCTGGTCTGCAACTCGGACGAGTCGGAGCCGGGCACGTTCAAGGATCGGTGGCTCCTGGAGAACGATCCCCACGTCGTGATCGAGGGGATGATGATCGCGGCGATCGCCATCGATTGCCATCTCGCGTTCAACTACTTCCGTGGCGAGTTCGCGTACCCGGAGGCCCGCTGGCGCGCAGCGCTCGACGAAGCCTATGGAGCGGGCTATCTCGGGAAGGGGATCTTCGGTTCGGACTACGACCTCGAGATCGTGACCCATTCGGGCGCGGGCGCTTACATCGCCGGGGAGGAGACGGGGCTGCTGGAGTCGCTCGAGGGCAAGAAGGCGATGCCGCGGAACAAGCCGCCGTTCCCCGCCGTCGAGGGCCTCTTCCGGAGCCCGACCGTGATCAACAACACCGAGACCCTGGCGGTCGTCCCATGGATTATCGAGAACGGGGCAGCGGCCTACGTTCAGTACGGGACCGAGAAGTCCAGAGGGACCAAGCTGTGGTCGTGCTCGGGGCCGATCAACCGGCCCGGCGTCTACGAAGTGGAGCTGGGTGTCGAGATGATGGGCTTCCTGGAGGAGCAGTGCGGCGGCCTGATGGAGGGAGTCGGGCTCAAGGGCGTCATCCCCGGCGGCTCCTCGGTCCCCGTCATGACGCCCGACGAGTGCCGCGGCGCCCGGATGGATTACGAAGGGCTGCGCGAGCGGGGCAGCCTGGTCGGCTCGGGCGGGTTCATCGTGATCGGCGACAACGTCTCGGCCGTCGATTGCCTGCTGAACCTGGCGCACTTCTACGCCCACGAGTCGTGCGGGCAGTGCACGCCCTGCCGGGAGGGGTGCGGCTGGATCGAGCAGCTGGTCGGCCGGGTGCGGGACGGCCGGGGCTCGCAGGCCGATCTCGAGCGGATCCTCCGGCTCTCCGATGCCATGGCCGGCAAGACGATCTGCGCTCTGGCCGACGCCCTGGCCTGGCCGTCGGTGGCGTTCATCAAGAAGTACCCCCAGGACTTCGCGGCTCTCTGCCCGGACCCGGTGGACCTGGAATCCCTGGCGGCCGTAGTGGGGGAGCACGACCACATCCTCCCCAAGGCCTCGTGAGGGGCGCGCCGCCCGCGAGCCGGCGCCCCGCGAAACGGAGGCTGTAGTGCGGCGAAGCGTCGGGACCGAGAAGAACACGGCGTATGGCGGGGGACGCCGCCCGCCGGTGGACCTGTCGTCGATCCTGCCGCCCCGCACGCGGGAGCACGCCGAGCGGGCGCCGGAGGAGATCCCGGCTCCCGCGACGGTCGCCCTCACCGTGGACGGAATCGAGGTCCGGGTACCGGCGGGCGCGACGATCTTCCAGGCTGCCGAGGCCGCGGGGTACACGCCGCCCCATTTCTGCTATCACCGCGACCTTTCGATCCCCGCCAACTGCCGGATGTGCCTCTGCGAGGTCGAGAAGCAACCCAAGCTCCAGACTTCGTGCTCGGTGGCGGCGGCCGAAGGGATGGTGGTTCGGTTCGATACGCCGCGCGTCAAGGAGGCCGTGCAGGGGGTCCTCGAGTTCGAGTTCAAGAACCACCCGCTCGACTGCCCGGTCTGCGATCAGGTCGGCGAGTGTTATCTGCAGAAGTACTACCTGGAGGTCGGGAAATACGACCCGCAGCCGATCGACCGGGTGCGGAAGGACAAGGTGAAGGATCTGGGGCCGATCACGCTGGATGCCGAGCGGTGCGTGCTGTGCTCGCGATGCGTCCGCTTCGGGGAGGAGATCGCCGGCACCGGCGACTTCCTCATCGCCGGCCGGTCCGACCACGCCGAGATCATGACGTTCGAGAACCGCCCGATCGCCACCCAGTACGCGCTCAACTACACCGATATCTGCCCGGTCGGGGCGCTGACGTCGAACGACTTCCGGTTCCGGAAGCGGGTCTACTACCTGACGACGGCGAAGTCGGTGTGCCCGGAGTGCTCGACGGGCTGCAACATCCACGTCGAGGCCTCGGAGGACGTCGTCTATCGCTATCGCCCGCGGTACAACGACGATGTGAACGATTCCTGGATGTGCGATCCGGGCCGGTTGTCGTACGCCCGCGTGGCGGACACGTCCGATCGGCTCGCACGGCCGATGGTTCGCCAGGACGGGGCCCTGGTGGAGGTCGAGTGGGAGGCGGCGATCGCCCGTGCCGCGGCGGCGCTCCGGGCCCTCGATGGCAGCGTAGCGGCGATCGCGCACCCCGGGATGTCGAACGAGGACCTGTGGGAGCTCGAGTCGCTGGTCGAGGCGGCCGGCGGAAGCCGGATCGACTTCCGGGTCGACGATTCGTGGCGTCACGTGGAGGAGCTCCTGGACGGGATCCTGATCC
Organism: Gemmatimonadota bacterium; assembly: GCA_035524965.1. GTDB lineage: Bacteria > Gemmatimonadota > Gemmatimonadetes > JACCXV01 > JAHWKZ01 > DATLFH01. Next base: position 61,848 of record DATLFH010000004.1, read on the forward strand.
GGAAGGACCCCCATCCCAACACGCGCGGCGCCCTCGAGATCCTGGGGCTCGCCGAGAGCCCGGATAGCACCGTCGACGGGATCCTCGACGATGTCGCCGCGGGCAGGATCCGTGGCCTCGTCGTCTGTGGCCATTCGCCCGGGATGTTGGGCAAAGCCGGGCAGCGGGCGCTCGAGGCGGCGGAGTGGGTCTGCCTGGGGAGCCCGCGCGAGTGCGAGACGGCGGCCTACGCCGATCTCGTGCTGCCGGCCTGCGTGCACGTCGAGCGGGACGGCACGTTCACGAACTACGCCGGCCGCGTGCAGCGGTTCTGGCCGAAGGTGACGGCCTACGAGGAGAGCCGGCCGGGCTGGCGGATGCTGGCCGCGATCCGTGCCGCGTTGACCGGCGCCGCGCCCCCCGCCTCGGCGGCCGAGTCGTTCGCCGCGCTCGCAGAGGCGATGCCGGCCTTCCGCGGCCTGTCGTACGAGCGGCTGGGCGACCTCGGCGCGTGGCTCGAGGGGTACGGCAAGGAAGCGATGCCGCCGGTCGGCGCGGAGCCGAGACCCGGCGTCCGCGCGCCGAGCCTCTGATGGACTGGACCGGCGTCGCGATCTCTCTCGTCAAGGCGTTCCTCGTCTTCTTCGCCGTCCTCAATACGGTGCCGGTCCTGGTCTGGGCGGAGCGGCGGGGGAGTGCGTTCATCCAGCACCGGCTGGGGCCGAATCGCGTCAACATCGCCGGGATCACGCTGTTCGGCCTGGTCCAGCCGCTGGCCGATGTCGTCAAGTTCATGTGGAAGGAGGACTACATACCGGCCCACGCCAACCGGGCGTTCTATCTCGTCGCCCCGCTCATCCTGCTGATCCCGGCGGCGATGACGTTCGCCGTTATCCCGTTCGCCGACGCGCTCGTCTGGGGCGAGCGCGTGATCCGCATGCAGGTCGCCAACCTCAACATCGGCATCCTGTACGTCTTCGCGCTGGCCTCGCTGTCCGTGTACGGGATCACGCTGGCGGGGTGGGCGTCCAACAACAAGTACTCGCTGCTGGGAGGGATCCGATCCGGGGCTCAGATGATCTCCTACGAGCTGGCCCTCGGCCTCTCGGTCCTCGGCATCCTCGTGATCTACGGGGCGGTCGAGCTGGACGCGATCGTCCATGGCCAGGGGGAGCTCCTGTTCGGCGTGCTGCCGAAGTGGGGCGTCGTGACCCAGCCGCTCGCGTTCGTCCTGTTCACGGTCGCCATCTTCGCCGAGTCGAACCGCCTCCCGTTCGATCTGCCCGAGGCCGAGAACGAGCTCGTCGTGGGCTACCACACGGAGTACTCGTCGATGAAGTTCGCGCTCTTCTTCATGGCCGAGTACATGGCGATGGTGACGGGCGCGATGCTGATTGTGACGCTCTTCTTCGGCGGTTGGCAGATCCCCTGGGTGTCGAGCGAGGCGCTGAGGGCGGCGGTGGGGCCGATCCCGGCGGTGCTCCTTCAGCTCGGTTCGTTCTCGGCCAAGGTGCTGTTCTTTCTGTGGCTCTTCATCTGGGTGCGCTGGACCCTGCCGCGCTTCCGGTACGACCAGCTCATGGGGATCGGTTGGAAGGTGATCCTGCCGCTGGCGCTCGCAAACGTTTTCGTGACAGCTCTAATCCTTTACTTGATATGAAGTAGGTTATGGCATTACTAGAAAAAGACATAAAAGTCATGAACGCGGATGTAATCCACGAGCGGAACCCCGACGCCTGGTGGAAGCGGATCTACCTGCCGGCGATCCTCCAGGGGCTCGGAGTCACGATCCGCAACTTCGTCGGGAACCTCGTCCATCCGGGCCGCCTCCCGACGATCCAGTATCCCGAGGAGCGGCGCGACTACGGGCACCGTTTCCGCGGTCGGCACTACCTCAAGAAAAGGCCCAGCGGCGAGCCGCGCTGCGTGGCGTGCATGATGTGCGCGACCGCGTGCCCGGCCGACTGCATCTACATCGTGGCCGGCGAGCACCCCGATCCGGCGATCGAGAAGTATCCGGTCCGGTTCGACATCGACGGCCTCCGGTGCATCATGTGCGGCTACTGCGTGGACGCGTGCCCCGAGGACGCGATCGCGATGACGAAGGAGTACGAGTGGGCGGGCTACAACCGCGAGGACTTCATCTGGGACAAGGAGTACCTGCTGAACTGGCGCGACGAAAAAGTCGTCGAGGACGGGTATCAGCCGTACGAGGGGGAGATCGACAAGTCGCGCATGAGTCGCGGTACGTTGTGAGGCCGCCGTACGTTGTGAGGCCGCTGAAGCCGGCGTTCCGAGACGGTTTATCGTGAGCGGCGTCGATATCGCCTTCTGGATCCTGGCGGCGGGGACGGTGGCCTTTAGCGCTGTCGTCGTCACGAACCGGAACCCGGTCGCCTGTGTGCTCTTCCTGGTGGCGTCCTTCTTCTGCCTGGCCGGGCTCTTCGTCACCCTGCACAGCCACTTCCTGGCGGCGATCCAGGTGCTCATCTACGCCGGCGCGATCATGGTCCTGTTCCTGTTCGTGATCATGCTCCTGAATCTGGGGACGCCGCAGTGGTTCGACGTCTCGAGTCCGGCACTCCGGATCGTGGTCCTCCTGCTGGGGACCGGATTCGTGGCCGCGCTGATCAGCGGCGGCCTGCCGGAGTTCGAGCCCGCCGTCCGCGGCCCCGTGGCCGATGTCCCGGCCGACGTCCGCGGTTCGACCGAAGCCGTAGGCGCCGTTCTCTACACGGTGTACTACCTGCCCTTCATGGCGACGGCGCTGCTGCTCTTGCTGGCGATGGTGGGGGCGGTCGTCCTCGCCCGCCGGGAGCGATGAGAGCGCGATCGTGATCGTCGGGGTCGGCCACTACCTGGTCCTCTCGGCGATCCTGTTTACGATCGGCGTCGTCGGGGTCCTCACGCGGAAGAACGCGATCATCGTCTTCATGTCGATCGAGATCATGCTCAACGCTGCCAACCTGGCGCTGGTGACGTTCGCCGTTTCGATGGGCGACATGGCGGGGATCGTGATGACGCTGATCGTGATCGCGGTCGCGGCGGCCGAGGCGGCGGTCGGGCTGGCGATCATCGTGGCGATGTTCCGGCATCGCGAGACGGTGAACATAGAGGCCTTCAACGTGCTGCGCGGCTGAGGGGCTGCTGAAAATGGCGAGCTGGATCTGGCTCGTGCCTGTCCTGCCGCTGGCGGGCGTCCTCGTCAACGGCCTCCTCGGCCGGCGGCTCGGGAAGCGCGCGGTGTCCCTGATCGGTCCGGGGGTGGTCGGCGCCGCGTTCGCGGCTGCCCTTGTGATCTTCCTCGCGCTGCTCGGCCGGCCCGCTGACGACCGGACCCTTTCCCAGACTCTCTATACCTGGCTGTCTGCCGGCGACTTCAGCGCCACGGTCGGCTTTCTCGTCGATCCCCTGTCGGCGACGCTCATGCTCGTCGTGACCGGAGTCGGGTTCCTGATCCACGTCTACAGCGCCGGCTACATGCACGCCGAGGACGATGCCGGCTTCGCCCGCTACTTCGCATATCTCAACCTGTTCACGTTCGCCATGCTGCTCCTCGTCATGGCCGACAACTTCCTGCTCCTCTTCGTCGGCTGGGAGGGGGTGGGTCTCTGCTCGTACCTCCTGATCGGTTTCTGGTTCAAGGAGCGCGAGAACGCCGAGGCCGGCAAGAAGGCGTTCATCGTCAACCGGATCGGTGACTTCGGCTTCCTGCTCGGAATCTTCCTGATCTTCGGCACGTTCGGCTCGGTCGCGTTTGCCGACGTCCTGCCGGAGGCGGCCGACACGCTCGCGCCCGGCGGCGACCTCGCGTACTGGATCTGCCTCCTGCTCTTCGTCGGCGCGGTGGGGAAGAGCGCACAAATTCCTTTGTACGTCTGGCTACCCGACGCGATGGCCGGGCCAACGCCCGTCTCGGCCCTGATCCACGCTGCCACGATGGTGACGGCCGGCGTGTACATGATCGCGCGCGCGCACGCGCTCTACCTGATGGCGCCGGCGATCCTGGCGGTGGTGGCCGGAATCGGCGCCCTGACCGCGCTCTACGCCGCCACGATCGGCCTCGCCCAGACCGACATCAAGAAAGTGCTGGCCTACTCCACGATCAGCCAGCTCGGGTACATGTTCCTGGGGGTCGGTGTGGGAGCGTTCACGGCCGGCATCTTCCATCTCGTGACCCACTCCTTCTTCAAGGCGCTCCTCTTCCTCGGCGCCGGAAGCGTCATCCATGCGCTCCACGGCGAGCAGGACATGCGGCGGATGGGGGGCCTGAAGGCGGACCTTCCGGTCACCTACTGGACGATCCTGCTGGCGACGCTCGCGATCGCCGGCATTCCCCCGCTGGCAGGCTTCTTCTCGAAGGACGAGATCCTGTGGCGGGTATGGGAGGCGGGTCACCCCGCTCTGTGGGTGATCGGGTTCGCCACCGCGGGCCTGACCGCGCTCTACATGTTCCGCCTCTTCTTCCTGACGTTCCACGGCGGGTTCCGCGGGCCGACCGAGGCGCGCGCCCACGTCCACGAGTCGCCGCCCTCGATGGCGATTCCGCTCGTCGTGCTGGGCGCGCTCTCCGTGTTCGGCGGGTGGATCGGTCTCCCGCACGCCCTCGGGGGGCCGCTGGGCGGGATCCCGAACGCGTTCGAGGAGTGGCTGGCGCCGGTCTTTCATGCGGCCGCGGAGATCCATGGCGCCGCGCCCGGCGGGGGCGGGACCGCGGCCGACGGCGCTGCCCACGGGGCGCCGGCGATCGAATACGCGCTCATGGCTGCCTCGGTCGCGGTCGCCCTGCTCGGCATCCTGCTCGCATGGTCGCTCTACGTGCGGAATCCGGCCCTTCCGGCCGTGCTCTCCGCGCGATCCCGCGGTCTCCATCGACTGGTCCGCGACAAGTACTACGTCGACGAAATCTATGCCGCGCTCGTCGTACGGCCGTTCGATGCCCTGTCGCGCTTCGCGTGGCGGGCGGTCGACGACGGTCTGATCGACGGGCTCGGCGTCCGCGGCACCGGCTGGCTGGTCGGGCTCGGGAGCCGGGTCGCGAGCCGCTGGCAATCGGGTTACGTGCAGGGGTATGTGGTGGTTTTCTTCGGGGGGGTTGTGGCGATCCTCGCCTACTACCTGTTCGGCGGCTGAAATGGCGAACTTCTACCTGACCGCGATCCTGTTCCTGCCGATCCTGGGGATGGCGCTGGTGGCCGGGATCCCTGGCGCGCGCCGGACCGCGATCCGGCAGGCGACGCTGGCGGTCACGACCCTTCACTTCCTGATCGCGCTCCCCCTGTGGTGGCTCTACGACCCGGCCGGGGAGCCGTATCAGTTCGTCGAGCGCGTACCCTGGATCGAGCCGTTCGGGATCGAGTACCACCTGGGCGTCGACGGCGTGTCGATCCTCCTGGCGCTCCTGACGATCCTCCTGATGCCGCTGTCGGTGCTCGGCTCCTGGCGCTACATCGACCGCCACGTCAAGGAGTTCCACCTCCTGCTCCTGCTCCTGACGACGGCGATGCTGGGCGTCTTCTTCGCGCTCGACCTCTTCGTCTTCTACGTCTTCTGGGAGCTGATGCTGGTCCCGATGGCCTTCGTCATCGGGATCTGGGGCGGCGAGGAGCGGGTCTACGCGGCGGTCAAGTTCTTCCTCTACACGTTCGTCGGCGGTCTCGTCATGCTGCTCGGCATCGTGGTCCTCTACTTCCACTACCAGCAGATGACCGGTGGGTACTCGACCGCGCTCCCCGATCTGGTGGCGCTGGAGATCGCCGGCGGGATGCAGCTCGCGCTCTTCCTCGCCTTCGCGTTCGCGTTCGCGATCAAGGTGCCCATGTTCCCGTTCCACACCTGGCTCCCCGATGCCCACGTCCAGGCCCCGGCCGCGGGGAGCGTGATCCTGGCCGCCGTGCTCCTCAAGATGGGGACCTACGGCTTCTACCGCTTCGCGATGCCGCTCTTCCCGGACGCGGCGCGCGTGCTCCTGCCGTGGATCGCGGGCCTCGCGGTCGTGGGAGTGATCTACGGCGCGATGGTGGCGCTCGTCCAGCCCAACATGAAGAAGCTGGTCGCCTACTCGTCCGTCTCCCACTTGGGCTTCGTCATGCTGGGGCTCTTCGCGCTCAACGCGATCGGGGTGCAGGGCGCCGTCATCCAGATGATCAACCACGGGCTCTCGACGGGGGCGCTGTTCTTCCTCTGCGGCATGCTCTACGAGCGGCGCCACACGTACCGGATCGATGAGCTGGGCGGACTCTCCGCCTCCATGCCCTTGTTCGCCGCGATCTTCATGATCGTCACCCTGTCCTCGATCGGGCTGCCGGGATTGAACGGCTTCGTGGGGGAGTTCCTCATCCTGGTCGGGATCTTTCAGTCACATCCGTACCTGACGGCCGCGGCCACCGTGGGGGTCATCCTGGCGGCGTACTACATGCTCCGGATGTACGGGCGGGTGATGTTCGGGCCGGCCGGTCGCGAGGCCAACCGTGACGTGCCGGACCTGGGCGCGCGCGAGCTGTGGATCCTGGTGCCGATCGTCCTCCTGATCGTCTGGATCGGCGTCTATCCGCGTCCCTTCCTCGACAGGACCGCTCCGTCGGTCGATCGCTTCGTCGAGATCGTCACGCGGGAGGCCCCGTCCGGAGCCGGGCTCGCCGGCGCGTCGCAGGTGCCCGCGTCGCGATGAATCCCGAGCTCCAGCCGCTTCTCGATGTCTACCGGGTCGCGCGGCCGAGTCTCGCGGCGATCCTGCCGGTCCTGCTGATCGCCGGATTCGCCATCGTCGTCCTGCTGGCCGACCTCTTCGAGCTGGGGACGACCCGCGGGCCGGCGGAAGGAGAGGAGGGGACTCCGATCATGGCCCCCTACCTGGCGCTGGTGGGTACCGCGCTCGGCCTGGGCGCCACCCTCTGGCAGGCCGTGCGCCTGGAGACCCTCGGCGGCTCCTACTTCAACGGGATGCTCGTCATCGACGGCTTCGGTCTCTTCCTGGCCACCGTCATCCTCGCCGGCACGCTGCTCACGCTGCTTCTCACGGTCGGCTACTGCCGCCGGGAGAACATCGCGCTCGCCGAGTACTACCATCTGATCCTGCTCTCGGCGGCCGGCATGCTGCTCCTGGCGCAGAGCACGAACCTGGTCATGATCTTCGTGGCGCTGGAGCTGATGTCGCTCGGTGTCTACGTGCTGACCGGTTTCCATCGCCGGCGGCTGCGGTCGGTCGAGGGAGCGCTCAAGTACTTCATCCTGGGCGCCTTTTCGACCGGCTTCCTGGTCTACGGCATCGCCTTCGTCTACGGCGCCTCGGGCACGATGGACCTGGCGCGGCTCCCGGCCGCCCTTGGGGTCGGCCCCCCTCCGCTCCTGCTTCTCGCCGGAGTGGGCCTCCTGGTGGTGGGATTCGGATTCAAGGTCGCCCTGGTGCCCTTCCACATGTGGTCGCCCGACGTCTACGAGGCTGCGCCGCCGCCGGTCACGGGTTTCATGGCGACGGCCGTGAAGGCGGCCGCCTTCGCGGCCTTCGCGCGGCTCCTGATGGCCACGTCCGACCCGCTCGCCGGTCAGTGGGTGCCGGTCTTGTGGGTGCTGGCCGTGCTGACGATGTTCGTGGGTAACGTGGCCGCGATCCGGCAGGACGACATCAAGCGGATGCTGGCCTACTCGTCGATCGCCCACGCCGGCTACCTGGCGGTCGCGCTGATCGCCGCGAGCGGTCTTGGCGACGCAGCGTTCCTCTACTATCTGGCGGTCTATACCCTGATGACCCTAGGTGCTTTCGGCGTCGTCGTCGCGGTGGGAGAGAAGGGGATGGAGAACACGTCGATCGAGCGCGACTACGCGGGTCTCGGCTACCGTCATCCACTTCTCGCGGTGGCGATGGCGCTGTTCATGTTCAGCCTGACCGGGATCCCTCCGACCGCGGGCTTCTTCGGGAAGTTCGCGATCTTCTCGGCGGCGGTGGACGCTGGCTACGTTTCGCTGGCGTTCCTCATGGTGATCGCCTCGGCGATCTCGGCGTACTACTACCTCAAGGTCGTCGTGGCGATGTACATGCGGGCTGCCGAGCCGCGCGCGGTCCCGAACCGGATGTACGCGATGGCGGGGGTCGCGCTCTTCGTCACCGCGCTGGGGGTCGTCGCGCTGGGCGTGTTTCCCGGCGGCTGGCTCGACCTGGCCCGCGCATCGGCGGACGGCCTCCACCGGGTCGCCGGGATCCGCTGACGAGGCGCCTGATAATGGTGGACACCGAGTCCCGGTCCGCAGTCGAGCCGAGCAACGGACGAACGGACCGGTTCACGGCCCTCTGCGATCTCGCGCAGGAGATGGCGCTCGTCGAGGACGAGCGGTCGATCTACCGTGTGGTGCTCGAGGTCGCGCGGAAAGTGCTCGACTTCTTCAACTGCGCCATCATGCTGATCGATTCCGCGACCGATGAGCTCGTCCTCGCCGACGCGCACGGCTACCCCCCGGAGACCCAGGGCCTGCGGCTGCCGCTCCACGGCGGCAAGGGGTTGTCGTGCTGGGTCGCGGAGAACGGCCAGATGCTCTACGTCCCCGACGTCCGGCTGGATGACCGGTACGTGGCGGGCGTGCCGGAGGCCAGGAGCGAGCTCATCGTCCCGATCCGGATCCAGGGCCGGACGCTCGGAGTCCTGAACGTCGAGAGCGACCGGGTCGACGCCTTCGACCGCGAGGAGGCGATGCTGCTGCAGGCGCTCGCCAGCCAGCTCGCGGTTGCGCTGGAGCTCCACCGTGCGCGGGTCGAGCTCGATCAACAGTCGATCACCGACTCCCTGACCGGCGTCTACAACCGCCGCTACCTCGACCGTCTGCTGCCGAACGAGAGCAGTCGCGCGGAGCGGTTCGACCGGCCGATCGCGCTCCTGATGATGGATCTGGACGACTTCAAGAAGATCAACGACCGCTACGGGCATCAGCGTGGCGACGAGGTGCTGGTCGCGTTCGCGGAGGCGCTCGTCAGGACCGTCCGTCAGATCGATTCGGTCGTCCGCTACGGCGGCGATGAGTTCCTGATCGTCATGGTCGAGACAGCGGAGGCGGGGGCGGAGATCGCCTGCCGGCGGATCCGTGAGGGCGTACTGGCGGCGATGCGGGGTTCGTCGGTCGTGCCCGACGACGTTGATCTGAGCGTCTCGGTCGGCCTGGCGGTCCGGCGGCCCGGCGAGGACATCGGCGCGAAGCTGCACGAGGCGGATCGGTCGCTCTACCGCCAGAAGAGGCGCTGAGGGTCAGCGGCGCTGAGATGTCACCGGCGCCCGTCTCAGCGGCTGAGCGCCCCTTTTCGGGCCCTCGCGCCGAGAGTATCTTCTCCTTTCTTCGTGAACGGCCCCATCGTCTAGTGGCCTAGGACGTAGCCCTCTCAAGGCTAAAACACGGGTTCGAATCCCGTTGGGGCCACCATACGACCCTGTACTTTGAACCGCCCGCCGGATCGCTCTCAAGTTCCCGGTCGAAACGCCCCAGCGGCTCGGTCGGAAGGCTGAACCGGACCCGCGCCCGGGCCGGCCCTTCTACCATGACCGCCTGCACGACGTTATCGACCAGCTCCTTGCGCTGCCCCGCGTTGAAGCGGTCGAAGTAGTCGCGGAAGCGGGCTAAGTGCCCGGCCACGGACTCGGCCGTGACGCCGGTGAGATCGCCGGCGGCGAGGCGGCTCCTCAGAGCCGCTCGCTCCTCGGCCAGCGCCTTCCTCTTCCGCTCCATGGTCTCGATCTTCTCGTTGAGCTTGCGGGCCGCCGCCTTCCCCGGCAGCGTCTCCGCCAGCCAGTCCACCATCTCGCGCTGGCGGCGATCCAGATCCGTGATCTCGTGGTCGAGCGCCGCCGCGCGGCGCGCGAGGTCCTGTCTCCCAGCGCTCCGGCTTCGGATCTCCCGGGCGAGGAACGGCCGGATGCGCGCGGGGTGATCGGCAAGTTCCTGGAGCTTGCCGATCACCGCCCCTTCCAGTCGGGCGGCGGGGACGTAGGGCTGGCCGCAGGAGCGGTCCCCTACGCGCCGGGCGCAGGCGTAGTACCGATACTGCCGCTTGTGAGCGTTGCCGGGCCGCTGGACGAACATGGAGCCCCCACAGCGGCCGCAGCGCGCGAGCCCGACCAAGAGGTTCTCCGAGGCCAGCCGCCGCGGCGGAGACTGCCGCCGCGCCCGGAGCTTCTGTTGGACCGATTCGAAAAGATCTTCCCCCACGAGTGGTTCATGGGTTCCCGCTCGTTCCTGACCGCGCCATGCCACCCGCCCCAAGTACGCGCGGTTCGTGAGCACCCGATGCAACGTAGACGGGTGCCAGACCCTACCCTTGCGCGTCCGCTGCCCCTCGGCATTCAGCTCCCGGGCCAGATCCTTGACTCCGAGCCCGTCTCCCCGGTAGCCGGTGAAGAGCCTTCGGACCACCATCGCCTCGGCCGGCTCCACGACCAGGAGTCCCTCCACCATCCGGTAACCATAGGGCGGCTGGACATTCCACTTCCCGTGAGCAAACCGCTTCTCCATCGCCAAGATTACCCGCTCG
>DATLFH010000005.1:0-16411 GCA_035524965.1 Gemmatimonadota bacterium
GGCGCCCTCGCGTTGATCGTTCTCGTCCTCGCGACGGCGCCATGGGCCACCCGGGCGGGCATGAAGCGTTCCGGGTCGGACGGCTCGCGGTCTCCCGAGCGGGCGTCGTTCGCGGTCGTGCGCGCGATCGTCGAGGAGCGCTGCGTCGCCTGCCACGCCGAGGCTCCGTCCCATCCCGGCTATCCGGCGGCGGCGCTCGGCGTCCTCCTCGACTCGCCGGAGGCGATCCGCGCCCATGCCGATCGGATCGGTACGGTCGTCGAGACCGGGACGATGCCGTTCGGGAACGAGACCGGGATGACGCCCGAGGAGCGGGCGATCGTCGTTCGCTGGGTGGCGGAGAGGGCAGCGGGGGAGCGCTCGACGGGGGACTGAGCGCCACGCCGTCCTGGGCCGCCGTCAGGGTTCGGGTTCGGCCCGTCGGAGACGCTCGATCCGCCGTCGGTCCTTCTTCGTGGGCCGGCCCTTGCCATCGTAGACGGGCGCGGGCATGTGCTTCAACTGGAGCGCCAGCATCTCCCGGGCGGCCCTGCTCTCGGGGGTCTCCTCGTAGAGCCGGGCGGCCTCCCGTGCCGGACCGCGGCTCTCCGAGAGCGCGCGGACGACCAGGTGCAGCTCGTATGGCGGCTTCCGCACGCGGATCCGGTCGCCGACCTTCACGGCCGTCCCCGGCTTGACCCGACGGTCGTTGAGGCGGACGGTCCCACCGGCCACCGCGCGGGTCGCCAGCGAGCGGGTCTTGAACTGGCGCGCGGCCCAGAGCCAGCGGTCGAGCCGGACGCGATCATCGGGAGATCCCGGCGACTTCACGATGTGTTCGTGTAGTCCAGGCGGATGAGAGGCGGCGTCCAGGGGACGCTCGTCGACGACGCTCGCACCCTCCGGGTCAGGTCGTCCACGTCGATCCCCATGTAGGTCCGTTCCGCCTGGGCTTCGAGCCGGCCGAGGGCCTGCGCCGTCTGCCGCTCGGCGGCGGCCCCGTGGGAGCGGTGCCGGTTCAGATTGGACGCGGCGAGATGGATGATCGCCTGGACGAACCTGGCCGGCGGTGTCGTGCGGCCGGCCGTGTGCCAGAGCCCCTCCAGCACCTCGTGGCACTCCCACCAGTACGCGAAGTTGTAGAGGTCGATCCCATAGAGGTAGGCCGTGAGGGAGCGCCACTCCTCGGGGGACCATCGCTCGGGGAACGTGAACGCGCGCGGGGCGGCGATCTCGCCGGCGGGACGGGCGTTCAACCCCGGGACGAAGCGGTATGGCGGAAAGGGGATCCCGGTATAGCGCGGCCAGGAAGGCCGCGGGGCGCGAGGCTCGCGGAGCGCCATGGCGCGCAAGCTAATGGAAGGGGCGCCGGCCGCCGGATCGCCTTGTTGACGCCCCCGGTGCATGGGAATCATGCTAACGTTGGTGAACCCGTCCGACTTCATCCTCGCGAGCCGTCGGGTCGTCCTCCACGACCGGCTCGTCTCCGCCGCAATCCGCGTGCGGGAGGGGATCATCGCGTCCATTGGTTCCCCCGACGATCTCCCGCCGGAGGATCGCCTGTCGGAGAACCGGATCATCGACGTGGGGGAGTCGGTGGTCATGCCCGGGCTCGTCGACACGCACGTCCACGTCAACGAGCCGGGACGCACGGAGTGGGAGGGGTTCGACTGTGCGACCCGGGCGGCCGCCGCCGGGGGCGTCACGACGATCGTCGACATGCCGCTCAACTCGATCCCCGCGACGACGACGGTCGCGGCCTTGGACGCCAAGACGCAAGCGGCCGAGGGTCGCTGCCGCGTCGATTACGGCTTCTGGGGCGGGTGTGTTCCGGGGAACGCGGCGGAGCTCGACCCGCTCGTGGACGCCGGCGTGCTCGGGTTCAAGGCTTTCCTCGTCCCCTCCGGGGTCGACGAGTTTCCAGCGGTCGGCGAGGAGGACCTCGATCGATCGATGCCGGTCCTGGCCGCGCGCGGGCTGCCGCTCCTCGTGCACGCCGAGTCGCCACGAGCGATCCGGCCGCCGGGAGCTACCGGAGCCGGCCGGGGCTACTCGGACTACCTGGCATCGCGCCCCCCGGCCGCCGAAGAGCAGGCGGTCGCCGATTTGATCGAGCGGAGCGAGCGGTTTCGGGCTGCCGTCCACGTCGTGCACGTTTCCGCCGCGGGCACCCTGCCGCTCGTCGCCGGCGCGAAAGAGAGGGGCATTCCGGTGACCGCCGAAACGTGTCCCCATTACCTTACCTTCCTGGCCGAAGAGATCGGAGACACGGAGACGCTGTTGAAGTGCGCGCCTCCGATCCGGCAGAGGACCCACCGGGAGGCGCTGTGGATGGGACTGCGAGAGGGAGCGCTCGACATGATCGTCTCCGACCACTCGCCCTGCCCGCCTTCGCTGAAGCGCCTCGAGGAGGGTGATTTCGCCGCGGCCTGGGGCGGCATCTCGTCGCTCGGCCTAGGCCTCGCGGTCGTCTGGACCGCGGGCGAGGAGAGGGGCGTGAGCCTGGTGGATCTCGGCCGCTGGATGAGCTCCGCGCCGGCCCGACTCGCCGGCCTGGACGACCGCAAAGGATCGATCGAGTTGGGAAAGGACGCCGACTTCGTCGTGTGGGATCCCGAGACGACCTTCGAGGTCGATCCTGAGCGACTCCATCATCGCCATCGCTGTACGCCGTACGAGGGACGACGGTTGCGGGGTGTCGTGCGACGCACCTACCTGCGCGGCCGGCTCGTGTACGACGACGGCGCGTTCCCCGGATTCCCTGCCGGCCGGCGTCTCGCTCGTCGCGCGGCATGAAGAGCAACCCGATGAGCGGCAGCGGCGAGGCGGAGCCTCTCTTCGTCCGCTACCCTGATCTCGTCTCGGAGCGGTTGGGGGGACGCGTCCTCGCCGCCAGCGACGAGTTCTTCGCGCCCAAGGAGAACCTCCTCAAGTCGGCCAGGCCGGTGTTCGACCCGGACCGCTTCACCGATCGCGGCAAATGGATGGACGGGTGGGAGACTCGCCGGCGGAGAACGCCGGGGAACGACTGGTGCGTGATCCGCCTGGGGCTCCCGGGGATCCTTCGCGGGGTCAACGTCGACACCCGACACTTCCGCGGGAACCATCCCGAGCGCGCGGCGATCGACGCCTGCGAGGAGGGCCACGAGACTCCGGACGAGGATCTCCTCCGCGACCCGGCGAGGATCGAGAAGATGGTCTGGCGGAGGGTCGTTCCCGAGTCCTCGCTCGCTCCCGGCGCCGACAACTTTTTCGGCATCACCGGCGAGGTCCGCGCGACCCACGTGCGGCTCAACATCTATCCCGACGGGGGCGTGGCCCGGCTCCGGGTCCACGGCGAAGCGGCGCCGGACTGGTCGGCGCTCTCCCGCGAAGGTCCGATCGATCTCGCGTCCATACGAAACGGCGGCATCGTGCTCGCTTGCAGCGACGAGCGCTTCGGGTCCGCCGCCCACCTGCTCCTCCCGGATCGCGCTCCGAACATGGGCGAGGGATGGGAGACAGGGCGCCGTCGCGGACCGGGACACGACTGGGTCGTCATCCGGCTCGGCCGCCGCGGGACGATCCGCCAGGTCGAGATCGACACCGCGCACTTCAAGGGAAACTACCCCGAGAGCTTCAGCGTGGATGCGATCGACGCGCCCGGAGCGGAGGTCGAGGAGCTCCTGTCGAGCGACGCTCCGTGGATCCAAGCGATCCCGAGGACGCCGCTCGCGGCGGATGAGGCCCGCGTCTTCGACGCGCCAGGGACAGCCGGGCGACCGGTCACCCACGTCCGTCTCAGGATCTACCCGGACGGGGGGGTTAGTCGCCTGCGCGTGCTCGGTGAGCCGATTGAGACTGGTGAGCCGGCCGCGACGACAGCCGGCGTCGCCCGTCTGAATGGGCTCCCGCTGCGGGAAGCCGAAGCGGAGCTCCGCCGGTGCTGTGGGGCGGCGGTGTGGGCGCACGCAATGGCGGAGCGGCGCCCATTCCGGGATCTACCCGACGCGCTCGCCGCGTGCGACGAGGTCTGGCGGACGCTGAGCGCCGACGACTGGCTCCAGGCGATCGGCGATCACCCGCGGATCGGCGGCAGCCGCGGCGGTGACGATCGCTTTGATGCCACGCGGCGATGGTCGCGAGGCGAGCAGGCGGGCGTCGCGCGGGCCGACATCGAGACGCGCAGCTCGCTGGCCGAAGCCCAGGCGGAGTACGAGCGCCGCTTCGGGTATATCTTCCTCGTGTGTGCCGCGGGGAAGAGCGGCGAGGAGATTTTGGGCGAGCTGCGCGCGCGGCTCCACAATTTGCATGCGGCCGAGCTGCGGGCCTCCGCCGAGGAGCTGTGGCGGATCACGCGGCTCAGGCTGGAGAAGCTTTGTACCGATGAGCCGGGTCAAACTTCACGCCCCTGAGATGGCTCGCGGATGAGCGGCATCACCACCCACGTCCTCGACACCGCTCACGGCGCTCCGGCTGCGGGCGTCGGCGTACTGCTCGCTGTCCGAACCGGCGAGGGCTGGCGCGAGCTCGACCGGGCCGTGACGGACGCCGAGGGGCGCGTCCGGGCCTTTCCCAATGCCGGGTCGCTCGAGGAGACGACCTACCGACTCCGCTTCGAGACCGGCGAGTACTTTCGCGCTCTCGGTGTCGTGGTTTTCTGGCCGCACGTCGAGATCGCGTTCGACGTCCAGGATCCCGCCGAGCCCCACCACGTGCCGCTCCTCCTCTCGCCGTACGGGTACGCGACCTATCGGGGAAGCTGACGGCGGGGAAGCAGGCGGGGGTCGAACGCGAAAGGTCGGGTCGAGACGACCCGCACGCGGCGCATCTCCGGATGGACCGGGTTCAGAAGGACGCTGCTCTCCTCGGGGATCAGCGCCGAAGGAACCTTTAGCGCCAGAGCTCGCCCTTCCCGCGCCCACTGATCGCCGAGCGCCAGGCAGGCGGGATGATCGTGGGTCGTTCTCCAGCCTTTCGGAAGATCGCTGGCTCCCATTTCCTCGATCCGGATATCGTCTGGCACGTCGATCTCCATCGTGACGAGATCGCGCGGGGCGTCCTCGATCTCCAGGTGGGCGAGGTACTCGAGAGCGGCGAGGGAAAGGGAGGCAGACGCGTACACGACGGGAACGCCCTCGGAGTTCCATCTTCCCCCGCCGAGGCGGGCCCCCTCACCATCGAGCGCCCGGTACGGCCGGCGCGTAATCCGCCAGACCCGCACAGTCCGGTCTCAGCTGTAGACGCCGTGCTCGATCCGCAGCAGGAGCTTCTCGACCGTTCGAGCCCCGATGTCGCTCTCCAGCAGGTCGATCGGGCTGCCCCCGCGCAGTGCACGGTTGGGTCGACGGAGCCAGCGCGCCGCCCGGTCGCGATCGTCCAGAGCTTCCTCCGCCCGCGTCATGAGTCGGACGACACGGGCCAGCCGATCGGACTGCTCGGCGGTGAGGGTCTTCTGCTTCCGACGGTGAGTCAGCGTACGACGCGGGATGACCAGCTCGTAGAGCTCGCCGGCTGTGAGGAGCCCTGAATCGAGGACCTCGTCGACCGCCCGGGTCGGCAGACCGCCGTGGATCGCCCGGGCGAGCTCGAGATCGGATCGCACGTCGGTCTTGAGCACCTTGCGTCCTCCGAGTCGTTCGGCGATGGCATGCGCGGTCATAGAGCACCTCCTGGCAAGATGGCCTCATCAATATGAGCAAACGCCGCGATGGGATCAAGGCTTCAGCGATGTTTCAGCGGTCGCACGCGACGTGAGGATCGCCGGGAAAGATCGCATTCCGAGCTCCTCCAGCGTGAGCCCAGTCGCCAGCGCCTCCTCTTCGGTGATCGCGCCGCAGTTCAGACCGCGGAGGAAGAAGTTGAGGAGCGCCTGGCCGGTGGCGGCGTCGTCGAAGATGTCGCCGGTCAGGGTCGCCTGCGCAGCTCGCTCGACGAAATGGCGCAGGCGTTCAGTCGCCGCTTCCAGCGACTCGAGGAAGAAGCCGTACACCGCGGCGTAGCGGGTGGGGAGCTGGCCCGGGTTCAGATCCCACCCCTGGTAGTAGCCGTGCCGGAGCGAGTGGCGGACATGGCGGTAGTGGAGCGCCCAACCGCGATGGACGGCGGCGCGGTTCTGGACCTCCTGCTCGGTGGTGAGCGAGCGGCCCTCCGGCGGCCGGTGGGGTGGCGCCGGCAAGACGTTCGTCGCACCGTCGGACAGCCATATTCCAGTACCACTTAACCCTACCTGCATCATGTGGCGCGCGAAGTCGCAGGCGGCATGATCGAGGTCCTGGTGTCGGGCGGTGATGCCGAGGCTCGCGGTGTAATCGTATACGCCGAAATGGGCGGCGACGCAGCGGCCGCGCGCGGCGGCGACCAGGCCGGGCAGGGCCGCTCCGCCGGGTCCGCTCAGGATCGAGCCGGGCGTCTCGACCATGAGCTCCATGCGGAGGCACCCGGCGGCGAGGGCTCTCCGTTCCTCGAGAGCTTCGAAGAGCTCCGCGAGCGCGGCGACCTGCTCCGGCACGACGACCTTGGGGTTCGTCACGACGAAGTTTGCAGGCAGGTTCCCGCCGCTCTCGTCGAGCAGAGTCGTCAGGAAAAGGTCCAGCGTCCGCGCTCCGCGACGGCCCAGCTCGGCCGTGAAGGGCTTCACGCGGATCCCGATGAAGGGCGGAAGGGTCCCCGCCGCCAGGCCGTGGGCGACCTCACGGGCCGCGGCGACCGCGGTCTCGTCCTCCTCTTCGTCGGGGCGGTATCCGTAGCCATCCTCGAAGTCGATCCGGAAGTCCTCGATCGGCTCGGTCTCGAGCTTGGCGACGACCCGCGCGTACACCTTCTCCGCCAGATCATCCGCGAGACCGATCGCCGCGGCGAAAGTCGGTGCGTCCGGCGCATACCCGTGCAGAGTCCGGAGCGCGAGCTCACCGAGCTTCCGTGCGGAATCCGCGCGGAACAGATGCGCCCCGCCATAGACGGTGTGGACAGGCTGGCGCCGGACCTCCCCCGTTTCGCCGGGATGAGCCGCGACCCAATCGCGGTATGCGGACTCGGCCCGCGCGAGGATCCCGCGCACAACCTCCGCGGGGAGCGTGGTACTCACGGTCGTGAAGGCGTGCGGGAGAGACCCGCACCGTCCTGGATCGCGAAGAAGAGGACCCGGGCGAGGACCCGCTCGCGGTACGCCGCCCTTGAGCGGAGGTCATCGATCGGCGCGATGTCACGGCGGATGGCAGGGAGGAGGTCCTCCGGACTATCGAGATCGGCGGACCCGTTCCCAACCGCGGTTTCCTCGAGCAACGCTTCGATCGAAGGGCAGCGACGGACGGTCGGCGCGACGCTGGCCGCGACGACGCGCCAGCCGGACTCCGACCTCACGAGCGCGAGCCCTACCTTGGCGATCGCCTGTGCGCGGCGCGAGCCGACCTTGAAGAATCCCTGGGTCGACCGGGGACGGCGGGGGATCCGGACGGCGACGATGAGCTCGTCGTCACGCATCTCCATCTCCTTGTACCCGCGGTAGAAATCCGCCAGCGGCACCTCGCGACGATCCGCGCGGGAGGCGAGCACGACGGTCGCGTCGCAGGCCATCAACACAGGGACGCCGTCGGCGGCGGGCGAACCGTTCGCAATGTTCCCGGCCCAAGTTCCGCGGGACTGGATCTGGATCGCGCCGACCTGGCGGGCGGCCTGGACGAGGAGGGGGAGCTCGGCGCCGATCGCGGGATCTCGAACGACGTCCCAGTAGGTCGCGAGCGCTCCCAGCTCCAGCGCCTCGTCCGTCCAATGGATCTGCCGGAGCTCGGGAATCCCCCACAGATCGAGATAGGTCCGGTCGTGGGCCTCGATCAGGACCGGCCAATGGACGAGGAGGTCGGTTCCACCGGCGATCGGGACGATGTCACGGTCGTCCGCGATGAGCGCCAGCGCCTCCGGAAGGGTGTGGGGCATATGAACCTTCATAGCCACTGCACCACGCCCTCCATAATCCCGTCGTAGCCCGTACAGCGGCAAAGGTTGCCGGCCATGAGCTCGCGCAGCGTGTGGGTCGCCAGGACCTGGGGATGATCCCGCACCCATGCCGCGGTCATCACGACTCCCGGCGTGCACGCCCCGCATTGCGTGGCTCCCGATCGGAGGAGCGGCGTGAGGTTCGCCGGATCGATCGACTCGATCGTCCGCACCTCCGCGCCGCGAACCTGAAAGGCGGGCACCAGACAGGAGTCGACGGGCAGACCGTCCACCCACACCGTGCAGGCGCCGCACTCTCCCTCGCCGCACCCCTCCTTGGTCCCGGTCAGGCCCAGACGGTAGCGCAGCAGATCGAGGAGCCGCTCGGCAGGATCGACGCCGACCGTGACAGCGGCGCCATTCAACGTGAACGAGAGATCGATCGCGCCGGACGCGTCAGGCGACATCGGCCGGCCGTACGGAATCGGGCGGATCGGTCAGGAGATCCATGAGACGCTCGGGTGTGAGTGGGATCTCGCGCGGATCGACGCCGGTCGCGCGCGCGACGGCGTTGACGATCGCGGGCGCCGGGCCGTCGATCGGCAGCTCGCCCAGCCCCTTGGCCCCCTGGGGTCCGTGGGCCCAGGGATTCTCGACGAACTCTACGCGGATCGGCGGCACGTCGTCGCTGGTCGGGATGATGTAGTTCGTGAGCTGGCTGTTGGACATGACGCCATCCTGCCAGCGGCATTCCTCCATGAGCGCCCAGCCGATCCCCTGGACGACTCCGCCCTGGATCTGACCGCGGGCGAGCGGCTCGTGGAGGACGGTGCCGACCTCCTGGACGGCGACGAAGTCGATGACCCGGGGGATGTACGTCCGGAGGTCCACTTCGACCTCGGCCACGTCGACGGCCCAGGCGTAGGCGGCGTAGGCGTCCCCGCGGTACGTCTCATCGTCCCAGAAAATACCCGGTGGTGGCTCGTAGGAGGCACGGCCGACGAGCTCTTCCGGTGCGCGGGTCGCGGCGACGCGCGCACGGTGCCAGGCGACGATCGCATCCCCCACGCGGGTGCCGCGGTCGGCCTGCGAGAGATCCAGCCGGGCGCGAAGGTCGTCGCATGCCTTCTCGACCAGCCGCCCGACGACCATCGCCGTGCGCGAGGCCACCGTCGGGCCGCTGTTGGGCACCCGTCCGGTATCGGCCTCGGCGATCACGATATCGTCGGCATCCAACCCCAGCCGGTCGGCGGCAAGCTTGGTGAAGACCGTCAGCGTGCCCTGACCCATCTCGATGTTCGCGCTCCGGACCTCGACCCGGCCATCGGGGAGACCGGCCACGTCGAGCCTGGAGGCGAGCGCGAGCTCGCCGCCGCCGGTGAATCCGGCGCCGTGATGGAAGCAAGCGATGCCCACCCCGCGGCGCAGAAATGGGTGCCCGGCGTTGAACGCCCGATGGTCTGACAAACGTTCGCGGTACCGGGAGAGGGCGAGCGCCCTATCGAGGAGCGCGACTCGATCCGTCCCGTCCTCGATCGCCTGCCCCGTCGCAGTCGATTGTCCGTTTCGAATCAGGTTGATCCGGCGAAGCTCTACGGGGTCGATCCCGACCGCCGCCGCGATCCTGTCCATGTGGCGCTCGTTGCCGAAGTGGGTCTGGGGCGCGCCGAAGCCGCGGAAAGCGCCGTGGGGAACGGTGTTCGTCAGCACCGCCCGCCCGCGGATCCGTACGTTGTCACAGGCGTACGGGCCGGCCGCGTGGATGACGCCGCGGCTCAGGACGACGGGGGAGAGCGTCACGTAGGCGCCCCCGTCCAGCACGACCTCGATATCCTGCGCGAGAAGCCTCCCCTCGGAGTCGAGCCCGGTCCGGTGGCGGACGAGCGATGGGTGACGCTTGGTCGTCGCCGCCATGTCTTCGCCCCGGTCGTAGATGATCTTGACCGGCCGGCCGGCCTTCAAAGCGAGGAGCGCCGCGTGGAGCGCGACGCCGGAGGGGTACTCCTCCTTGCCACCGAAGCCGCCGCCCGTCGGCGCTTGCACGACCCGCACGCTCGCGGGGTCGCGATCGAGCGCATGCATCGCCGCCTTCAACACGTAATACGGACACTGGAGGCTTCCCTTGATCACGACGACGCCATCCTCGATCCACGCCACCATCCCCTGGCCCTCGATGTAGACGTGCTCCTGGGCGCCCGTCCGGTACTCGCCCTCGACGACGTGAGGCGCGGCAGCGAGCGCGGACTCCACGTCGCCCTTCACGATCTCGATCCGCTTGAATACGTTGTCCGTGCCGTGCTGGATCTGGTCGGGACGGGGAGGAACGGTGAAATCGAAATGAGGAGGGTGGAGGTCGATGACGACTTCGATCTCGCGCACGGCACGGCGGACGGCCTCCCGGGACGCATGGGCCACCAGGAGGATCGGCTCGTGCACGTGCCGCACGATCTCGCCGGCAAGGACCGGCTGGTCGTCCTCGATCAGGCGAATCGCGTTCGCCCCGGGGATGTCGCGGTGGTCGACGACGACGAACTCCGACCAGTTGACGCTCCTGCCGAAGCGGACGCTCTTCACGCGCCCGCGCGGCGCCGGGCTCCGCACCGTCATGCCCCACAGGGCCCCCTCGAGCGGCAGGTCGTCGACGTACCGCTCGGCTCCGGTCAGCTTGGCGAGCCCTTCGATGCGGTCCATGAGACTCTAATCTAGAATATAGGGGACCGGTCTCGGAAGCCGACCTCGGGGAAAGGAACGCCATGCTGAGCGTGAAGATCCAGCCCGCCCTCAACGATCAGATCAACAACGAGTTCTACGCCGCCTACCTGTACCTGTCGATGGCGGGGTTCTTCCAGGAGAAGAACCTGTCGGGGTTCGCCCACTGGATGCGGCTGCAGCGCGAGGAGGAGATCGCCCACGGGATGAAGATCTTCGACTTCGTCTACGACCGGGACGGCCGGGTCGAGCTCGGTGCGCTGGAACAACCGCAGGCGACCTTCGACTCACCGCTCGACGTCATGGAGCGGGCGCTCGAGCACGAGCGCGAGGTGACGGCGAAGATCAACGAGCTGTACGAGCTGGCGGTCGCCGAGAAGGACTACTCGACGCAGGCGCTCCTCCAGTGGTTCATTCTGGAGCAGGTGGAGGAAGAGGCCAGTGCGCTCCAGATCGTCGAGCAGCTCCGCATGATCGGGGATTCCCGGGCCGCGCTCCTCATGCTGGACCGGGAGCTCGGGAGCCGGACGGCCGCGCAGTAAGGGTCAGATCAGCGAGTCCGGCGGCGGGATCTCGTCCCGATCCTCGGGGCCAGGCGCCTCTGATTCATCCTCGTCGGGAACATCCCTCTCGCGATGCCGGGGAGGGTTGCGGTCGAGCAGCAGGATCGCCCCCTGCGGGACGATCAGGTAGGTCCCGCCCTCGAACTTGATCTCGACGGACGCCTTCCGGAGAAAGATCGCGTAGTCGCCAATCTGAGCCTGCATCGGCACGTGGCGCGCCGTCGAATCGGCGGTCTTCCAGGGCTCCTCCTCCATCGAGCCCGGGTCGGGGAGCGGTATCCCCGGTCCGCAGGCCACGATCCGTCCGGCCTGTACGGATTCTTTCTCGACCGCCCAGCGGGGCAGGTAGAGTCCGACCTCGGTCCGGTGCTCGCCCTCGTCGGGCTCGATGAGCACCCGGTCCCCGACGACGATCAGGCGCTGGTCGATCGGCTCGGGGCGGTCGGTCATCACCGGAACTTGACGTACTGCCGGCGGGGGAGCAAGCGCGTTACCTTGATTTCATGCTCAGAGCGCCGGCCGGCGAGCCGCTGCAGGTGCGACTTCAGGTCAACGGCGAACCCCGCGTCGTCTCCATCCCCGTACACAAGACGCTGCTCGAGGTGCTGCGCGAGGACCTCGGGCTGACCGGCACCAAGCACGGCTGCGAGCTGGGGGAGTGTGGGACGTGCACGGTGCTGATCGACGGCGAGCCCGTGCTCTCGTGCCTCGCCCTGCCGGCGGCCGTGCAGGGCAGGGGGGTCACTACGGTCGAAGGACTCGAGACGGCCGAGGGCCTCCACCCGCTTCAGCAGGCGTTCGCCGAGCTGGGCGCCGCTCAGTGCGGGTACTGCACACCGGCCTTCCTGCTGACCGCGAAGGCGCTTCTCGACGAGGAGCCCGCACCTTCGCGCCAGGCGATCGTCGACGCTCTGGGCGGGAACCTCTGCCGCTGCACGGGCTACCTCAAGATCTACGAGGCGGTCGAGCTGGCGGCGGCGCGGATGCGGGGCGAGGACGCCGAGCCCGCGTGGGAGACGCTATATGGCGAAAGCTGAGACGATGGGTCCGGCATCGGGCGGCCTGCGCGTCGTCGGCCGGGCGCTCCCCAAGGTCGACGCGGTCGCCAAGGTCACCGGCCGGACGAAATTCGCGGACGACCTCTTCCTCCCACGGATGCTCCACTGCAAGATGCTCCGCTCGACGACGCCCCACGCCAGCATCGTTTCGATCGACACGTCGCGCGCCGAGGCTCATCCGGGGGTCCACGCGGTCCTGGTGGGCGCCGACCTCCCGATTCCGTACGGCATCCTGCCGGTCAGCCAGGACGAGCACGCCCTCTGTCCCCACAAAGTGCGGTTCATCGGTGATCCGGTCGCTGCGGTCGCGGCGATCGACGAGGAGACGGCGTGGGAGGCATGCGGTCTGATCGAGGTCGTGTACGACGTCCTCGAGCCGGTCGGCTCGATCGAGGACGCGCTGGATGCGGACGATCCACAAATACATTTGTACGGGGACGGCCACAACGTCCATAAGGCCGTCGCGCTCGAGTTCGGCGACGTCGAGGCCGGGCTCGCCGAGGCGGAACTCGTCCAGGAGGACGTCTTCTTCTACGAGGGGAGCACTCACCTGCCGATGGAGCAGCACGCCGCGCTCGCCGACTGGCGGCCGGACCCCGCGGCGGGGGCTCCGGGAAACGGACCGCCGGCGGGAAGGCTCACCGTCTGGACCGCGAGCCAGACGCCGCATTACGTCCACCGCGCGCTGGCCCAGGTGCTGGGTTTGCCGGCCGCGCGAATCCGTGTGATCGCGACACCCAACGGCGGCGGCTTCGGCGGCAAGTCGGACCCCTTCAACCACGAGATCGTCGTGGCCGAGCTCGCGCGGCGGACCGGCCGGCCGGTAAAGATCTGCCTGACCCGCGAGGAGGTCTTCTACTGCCACCGCGGACGGCACCCGGTCCTCATGTGGATGAAGACCGGCTTTCGGAAGGACGGGTCGATCACCGGCATGCACTTCCGCTCCTTCCTCGACGGCGGCGGGTACGGCTCGTACGGGGTCGCCTCGACCTACTATACCGGCGCGCTCCAGACCACGACGTACCCGGTCCCGGCGTATCGCTTCGAGGGCCTCCGCGCCTTCACGAACAAGCCACCGTGCGGACCGAAGCGCGGCCATGGGACCCCCCAGCCCCGCTTCGCGCTCGAGGTCCATCTCGACAAGGCAGCCGAGCGGCTCGGCCTCGATCCGGCCGAGATGCGTCTCTCCCATCTAGTTGCGGCTGAATCGGTTACGGCCAATTACCTCAAGATCGGCTCGATGGGGCTCGGGGCGTGCATCGAGAAGGTCGTCGTGGCGTCGGGCTGGAAGCGGCGGTTCCGGAAGCTGCCCGAAGGGAAGGGGCTCGGGCTCGCGTGCGGCTCGTACATCTCCGGGGCGGGGCTGCCGATCTACTGGAACAACATGCCCCACTCGGGCGTCCAGCTCAAGCTCGACCGTGGCGGCGGCGTGACCGTCTTCTGCGGCTCGATCGAGATCGGCCAGGGGTCGGATTCGGTCCTCGCGTACGTCGTGGCCGAGGTCTTGGGGGTCGACCCCTTCGAGATCGAGGTCGTGACCGCCGACACTTCGCTGACGCCGGTCGACCTGGGCTCCTACTCGAGCCGCGTCACGCTCATGACCGGGAACGCCGCGCTCCAGGCGGCCGAGCGGGCACGGGAGCTCCTCGTCCAGGCGGTGTCGGAGGAGTGGGAGGTGTCCGGCGTGCGAGTCGCCTTCGCGGAGGGGCGCGTCTTCGACGTCGAGGACCCGGAGCGCTCGATCCCGTTCGCCGACGCGGTCGTCCTCGCGGAAGGGAAGTTCGGTACGCTCGGCACGGTCGGCTCGTACACGCCGCCCCGCTCGCCCGGCCGCTACCGCGGGGCCGGCGTGGGCCCGAGCCCGGCGTACTCGTACGCCGCCGCGGTCGCCGAGGTGACGGTCGATCTCGAGACGGGAGAGATGAAGGTCGACGAGATCTGGATCGCCCACGACATCGGCCGCGCGATCAACCCGGTCGTCGCGATCGGCCAGGTCGAGGGGTCGGTCTACATGGGGCTCGGCGAGGCGCTCATGGAGGAGATGACGTATCGCGGCAACCGGAACGTCGTCCACCATCACCCGTCTCTTCTCGAGTACAAGAGCCCGACGACCCACGAGATGTGCCGCATCCACACGTTCCTGGTCGAGGACCCCGACCCCAACGGACCCTTTGGCGCCAAGGAGGTGGGGCAGGGGCCGCTCCTGCCGATCCCGCCGGCGATCGTGAACGCCGTCTACGACGCGGTTGGCGCCAGGGTCGACGAGGTGCCGGTCACGCCGCAGAAGATCCTGGCGGCGCTCAAGCGGAAGGCGAAGGGCGAGGCGCCGCGCGAGGGTCCCGGTCCAGTGCCGGAGTTCGACTGGCCGGCGCCGATCCGGGTACCGACGCCGTGGGAGGGCGGCGACGGACGGGCGCTCGAGGAAGCGCGGGAGATGGGACGCGGCGGTGTCCGCGCCGGAGCAGGCGGCGGGGTCGGAGCGGTCACGGGAGGGAAGCCCGTATGATGCGCCTCCCGCGATTCGAGTACCTCGTCCCGGAGTCGGTCGAGGAAGCGCTGGCGCTCAAGCGGGACGCACCGCCCGACGCGGCTTACGTGGCGGGCGGCACCGATCTCTATCCCAACATGAAGCGCCGGCACCAGGAGCCGCCGGTCGTGATCGCGCTCCATGAGATCGCCGCGCTCAAGGAGATCTCCCGCCTCGAGGACGGCGGGCTCGCGATCGGCGCGGCGTGCACGCTGACCCAGGTCGCCAGCCACCCGCGGGTTCGCGCCGACTACCCGGCCGTGGCGGCGACGATGCGCCTCATCTCGACGCCGATCCTCCAGAACATGGGGACGATCGGCGGGAACCTCCTCCTCGACACCCGCTGCAACTACTACGACCAGAACTACGAGTGGCGGAAGTCGATCTCCTTCTGCATGAAGAAGGACGGCACGATCTGCTGGGTCGCGCCGCAGTCGCCGCGTTGCTGGGCGGTCCAGTCCGCCGACTCGGCGCCGCTCCTGGTCGCGATGGGTGCGGCGGTCGACCTCGCCGGCCCGGGCGGTGAGCGGACGATCCCCATCGCGGCGCTCTACCGCGATGACGGGATCCTGTATCTGACCAAGCAGCGGGACGAGCTCCTGACCCGGATCCGGTTGCCCGCGCCGAACGGCTGGCGGGCCTCCTACCGGAAGCTCCGCCGGCGCGGCGCGTTCGACTTCCCCGTGCTGGGGGTCGGCGCGTGGGCGAAGCTCGCCGATGACGGAGCGGTCGAGGACGCGCGGGTCGTCCTGGGCGGAGTCGGCTCTGCGCCCGAGGTCGTCGACAAGGCTCGCGAGGCGCTCGTCGGCCGGCGACTGGATTCGGACGCGATCGCGGCGGCCGCGCGGGCGGTCTGGAAGGCCGGCCGGCCGCTCGACAACACCGACTTCACGCTCTCCTGGCGCAAGGAGATGATCCGCCCGTACGTGGCCCGGACGCTCGGCGATCTCCTGGACTCGCCATGAGCGTGGCGGGGGTCGTCCTTGCCGCCGGCCGCTCGTCGCGGATGGGCTCGCCCAAGCCGCTCCTCGACTTGGGCGGCGAGACGTTTCTCGATCACGCGGTCGAGGTCCTGCGGGATGGCGGCTGCGAGCCGGTCGTGGTGGTGCTCCCGGCCAGCGGAAAGGCGCTCGACCGGGAACGAAGGATCGCCGCCGCCGCGGGCGCGGTCGTGATCGAGAACCCGAATCCCGGCGCCGAGCAGATCGACAGCCTGCGCCTGGCCCTCGCGAGTCTCGGGAGCGAGACGGCCGCGGCGGTCGTCCTGCCGGTCGATCATCCGCAGGCCGGACCCGACGTCGTGGCCGCCCTGATCGCGGCGTTCCGCGCCCGCGGCGCTCCCTTGGTACGGCCGGTCCATCGGGGAACCCCTGGGCACCCGGTGCTCTTCGCGCGGCGACTCTGGCCGGAGCTCGCCGAGCCGGATCTGGTGGAAGGCGCGCGGGACGTCGTTCACCGCCATCACGACGAGATGGAGGAAGTTCCGGTCGAGGAGCACGGCGTCACGGTCGACGTGAACACGCCGGAGGAGTACGAGCGCGAGGTGAAGAAGCCCCCCCACGTGGCGGAGCCGTGACCCTGTTCGGCCTCCGCGAGGCCGCGCGCCTCGCGCTTTCGGCCCTGAACGGGGGGCAGGAGGTCGTGCTGGGGGTCGTCGTGGC
>DATLFH010000006.1:0-79122 GCA_035524965.1 Gemmatimonadota bacterium
CGTCGGCGAAGTACGCCTCCTGCGCGGTCATCGCGTTCCTCAGGTCGGTCTTGGCCGCCGCGTCGAACGCCTTGCCCTTCGTGTTGGCAAAGCGCGGGATCGCGATCGCGGCCAGGATGCCGATGATCACGACGACGATCAGCAGCTCGATGAGGGTGAAACCCCCGGTGTTGCGAATCTTCTTCATGACTGTGCTCCTTTTTACCTCTGCCGGTCCGGTTGGTGTCAGTTTCCGAACGCTCGCGGCCTGCCCTCGGTTGCTTGCGCATGATCGCAAGAGCGATGCCACGCAGGGCCGGCACCGGGGACATAGTATCCAAGCTATTTTCCAACAATGTATTACGAATTTGTGGAACGCTGGTTCCGTCCACCGGAACCGCGCCGCCGGGGAGTTCTCGGGGGGGCCGTCCTGTTGCAGTTTGCGAAGCGGCCGTCAGGACGCGATCTGGATGTTGTAGCGATCGATCTTGCGGTACAGGGTCGAAGGGTCGATCCCCAGGATCTCGGCCGCCCGGGCCTTGTTCCCCTCGGTCTTCGCGAGGACCCACTGGATGTACGCCTGCTCGATCGTCTCCATCGTGGGGGTCGGGGCGGGTGTGTCGGAGACGAGCGGCTGATCCGGCTTCTCGCGGATCTTCCGCGGAAGGTCCTCCACGTCGATCGTCCGCCCGGCCTGCTGGCCGCTCTGCCAGCCGGCGAGGACGAGGAGGCGCTCCAGGACGTTTTCCAGCTCGCGGACGTTCCCCGGCCAATCGTAGGCGCAAAGCGCTTCCCAGGCCCGCTTGGTGAAGATGTTGTCCTGAGAGCGGTTGCCGCCGGGGAGCGAGTCGGGAAATCCCGACCGACCGAGCACGTGGTCGAGAAGATCGGGGATGTCCTCCGGGCGCTCGCGCAGCGGCGGGATCGTGATGGGTATGACGTTCAGGCGGTAGAACAGATCCTGCCGGAAGCTCTCCCGCTCGACTTCCTTCTCGAGGTCCTTGTTGGTCGCGGCCAGGATGCGGACATCGACCGGGACCGCTTCGGTCGCCCCGACCGGGATGATCTCCCGCTCCTGGAGCACGCGCAGCAGCTTGACCTGGATCGCCAGCGTCGTATCCCCGATCTCGTCGAGGAAGAGGGTCCCGCCGGCGGCGACGGTGAACAACCCTTCCTTGTCGCGGATCGCGCCGGTGAAAGCACCTTTCACGTGACCGAACAGCTCCGACTCCAGGAGTGGCTCGGGGAGCGCTCCGCAGTTGATCGGGACGAACGGCCCCTTGGCCCGGTCCGATTGCAGGTGGATGAAGCGGGCGAAGAGCTCCTTGCCCGTGCCGCTCTCGCCCATGAGGAGGACCGTGCTCTCGACGGGCGCCACCTGGCGGGCCACGTCCAGCACCTCGCGGAAGGCGCCGCTCCGGCCGACCGGTTCGACCAGCGGGGCACCGCCGGACCTGCGCAGGAGGGTCTGGTTCGCCCGCGACAGCTTGATGTTCCGCTCCTCGAGCACATGGATATCGAGCGCCTGCCTGGCATTCAGGATGAGCTCCTGGTTCTTGTACGGCTTCTTGATATAGCGGAACGCGCCTTCGTTGCAGGCCTGCATCGCAAAGTCCTCGTCGCCCTGGGCGGTGATCACGATCACCTTCGCGAGCGGGTCCAGCGCGCGCGCCTGCTTGAGGACACCGATCCCGTCCCGTCCCGGCAACCGCAGATCGGTGACGACGAGATCGACGGGCCCGTTCTCCTGGAGCCAGCCGATCGCCTGGTCCCCGGCGCCCGCCGTAAAGACCTCGAACCCGTTGCGCTTGAAGAGGACGCCGAGGGCCTCCAGGACCCCCGACTCGTCATCCACCAGGAGGACGCGCGGCTGGATCTCACGGTTCATCGCAGGGCTCTAGTATAGCGTCGCCCCCGCGATCCATGCTACGGCGCGCGTGGAATCGCAACGCGGAAGATCGATCCCTTGCCGGGCTCGCTATCGACCCACACCATCCCACCATGCAGGTCGACGATTCGGTGGACGATGGCGAGTCCCATTCCGAAACCGGACGACCGGGTCGTGAAGAAGGGGTCGAAGATCCGCTCCCGAACCTGGGGCTCGATTCCGACGCCGTTGTCGCTGACTTCCAGCGCGACGAACGGACCGGCGCGCTCGAGCTCGGGCAGGAGCGCCTGGCCGCCGACCCGGATCTCGATCCGCGCATTTCCGACCCCGTCCACGGCGGCCCTGGCGTTCGCCACCAGGTTGAGGAAGACCTGCTTCAGGAGGTCGTGATCGCCATCTACGCGATACGGGATGCCGGGCCGGACGAAGACCGGCCGCGGCCCCACCCCGCGCGCCGCCATCCGGTCGACCTCCATCGCGTCCTCCACCACGGCCACCAGATCGACCCGCGCGCGCTTCTTGATCGTCATCCGCGAGAACGCCATGAAGTCGCCGATCAGGGCCGTCAGCCGGTCGGTCTCGCGCACGACCAGGTTCATGAGCCGCGCGTCCTCGCCGACCCGGTCCCGCTCGCCGGCTCCCAGCAGCTCCACGGCCGACCGGATGGCGGCGAGCGGATTCTGGATCTCGTGCGCGAGCCCGGCGGCCAGCTCGTTGACCGCCCGCAGGCGATCCGCCTGCCGGGCGAGGTCCTCCAGGCGCCGGACGTGCTCGACGTCGCGCACGATCGCCGCCGCCCCGCGCTTTCGGCCGGCTGGATCGTACAGGACGGTCGTCGTGACGCTGAACGCGCGGGAGGCGCCGCCTTGATCGCTCAGGGCCATCTCGGCATACTCGGCCTCGCGTTCGGTCCGCAGCGTTCGCACCAGCTCGGTATAGAGCGTGGAGAGCCCGCGCAGATCCGGCCGGGCGCGCATTTCCCCCGTCCCCGGCACGCGGGAGATTCCGAGCTGCGAGCGCGCGGTCACGTTGATGAAGTCGATCTCTTCGCCGGCGTCGATCGAGATGATGCCGCTCTCGATCGTGTTGAGGATGTCCTGCGCGTCGATCCGCGCGCGGGCGAGCTCCTTCTCGAGCTCGTCCAGCCGCTCGCGCTGGACGCGGAGCCGCCGGCCGGCCATCCCGCTCGCCACCCCGATGAGAAGAAAGACGGTGGCCGCCAGCGCGAGGCTCCACAGAACTGCGGTCAGCCGGCCCGAGAGGTTGGGCAGCACGATCACTCCGTCGGCATCGGACGGATTCAGGGTGATCTGCCAGTAGGCGACCCCCAGATAGACGGCAGCGCACGCCAGGGCCGTGACCATCGCCCCGCGAAAACCGAGCAGGAGCCCCGCGACGCCGATCAATAGCACGTAGATCAGGGCGAACTCGCTGCCCACCCCGCCGGTCAGGAGAACGGCGGCCGTGGTCAGCAGCAGATCGTGCCCCACCTGAGCGGTGAGAAATCGAGAACCGATCGCCCACCGCCGTCCGTAGAGCACGGAAGCGATCGTCCACGCGGTCGGGATCCCGACGATCAGGAAGACGAGCGGAAGGCCGGGCGGGGAGTCCTCGGCGGTCGTGCGCACGACGGTGGCCGCGACCGCCAGCGCGTTGGCGATCGACAGCCTGGCGATATAGACGCCGGTCAGCAGCCGTCGCTCGTCCAACCCCCCGAGCGAGCTTTGGAAGGGCCCCCCCATGGATCGTAATCTTTACGCTTTTCGAGAACTGCGAAACCCCTGATCCGCTTTCGCGGGCCCTGCTCGGATGCCCCGCCGGCCGGCGCTCCAGCCCCGTCTCAGCTTCGGTCCGCGGTCACCCCTGCCGTCGCCGCGGATCGCTGGCCCTCGTGGCGACCCTCCGCGAACTCCTCGATCATCTTGTCGCAGAAGGCGGGGAGGTCATCGGGGTTGCGGCTCGTGACGAGACCCTGATCGACGACGACCTCCCGGTCGATCCACCTCGCACCCGCGTTCTCGAGGTCGGTCCGGAGCGACGGGTACGAGGTCATTTCGCGGCCATCGACCACGCCAGCGTCGATGAGCGTCCAGGGTCCGTGGCAGATCACCGCCACCGGCTTTCCGGCCTCGAAGAAGCCGCGTACGAACGTGAGCGCGTCTTCGTTCATCCGCAGGCGATCCGGGTTCATGACTCCGCCCGGCAGCAGGAGGGCGTCGTACTCTTCGGCGCCGGCCTCCGCCAGCGGCACATCGACGTCGAATACGTCGCCCCACTCCGTATGCTCCCAGCCCTTCACCTCGCTCTCCTCCGGCGAGACGATGTCTGTGTCGGCGCCGGCCTCGCGGAGCGCCTCGCGCGGCTCGGTCAGTTCCACCTGCTCGAATCCGTCGCAAACCAGAATCGCCACCCGCTTGCCGTCCAGTCGAACTGTCATGAATGCCTCCCTCCTGAATTATCGATCACCGGGTCGAAGCGGCCCGAATCGGGCCCGGATCGCCGCCCCGTGCGGCGAACCCTGGAGGGGGCGTAACGAGTTCCGGCGCCGTGCGGCGTAAGGACCGGCGACGACCTCGGCGAAGATGTCGCGGAAATCGGTCGTGATCGCGAGGTCCCGGCCCTCGTGGAGCTGCTCCGGCTCGAGGCCCGGCCAGGCGCCGAGCACGCGGCCGGCGGCGCTGGCGGGCGTCAGCGCGTCAGCGCGCGCACCTGGTTCAGCCCCTCATCGGACCAGCTCGGCGGATCCGGATCGCTCGCGATCGCGTTCGCGGTATGGAAGATGAGCCGGGCCACGCGCGCAACCTTGTCGCCGTCGATCTTCTCGACCTCGTCGGAAGGCCGGTGGTAATCCTCGTGCACGCCGGCGAAGAAGAAGAGCGCCGGGATCTCCTTGCGGACGAAATTGAAGTGGTCGCTGCGGAAGAAGAACCTCTCCTCGGGCCACGGGTCGGCCGCCACCGTGAGATCCAGCAACGGGTGGGCGGCGGCGACCTCCTGGACGAGCGGGCCCAGAGACGAGTATTCCTGCCCGATCACGACG
This sequence comes from Gemmatimonadota bacterium, assembly GCA_035524965.1. Taxonomy (GTDB): domain Bacteria; phylum Gemmatimonadota; class Gemmatimonadetes; order JACCXV01; family JAHWKZ01; genus DATLFH01. The sequence goes on from DATLFH010000006.1 coordinate 4,908, forward strand.
ATCGAGTCGGGCGCGTTACGACCGATCATGTCGACGTTGATGTTGGCTACGATGTCCTCGATCGGAACCGTCGGATACTCGCTGAACCAGCGCGATCCCAGGAGCCCCTTCTCCTCCCCACTCACCGCGAGGAAGAGGAGCGACCGTGCGGGCGGTTCCGGCATCGCGGCGAACGCCTGAGCGACCTCGACCAGTGCGGCCGTTCCCGAGGCGTCGTCGTCGGCGCCGTTGTAGATCGAATCTCCCGTCGCATCCGCCGGCCCGATTCCCACGTGATCCATGTGGGCGCTGAAGACGACGTACGTGTCCTTGAGCTCGGGATCACTGCCGGGGAGGAGCGCGACGACGTTGGGCGGCCGCGAATCTTCGATCGCCACCGCCTCGGCCGAGAAATGGGCCCGCACGCCCGTGACCCGGATCCCTTCGGCCGCAATCCCGGGGGCCGTGTCGAGGTCGAAATCGCCGCGCGAGTACACCCACCTTGCGGCCTCGTGCGAGATATAGAACACCGGAACCTCGTCGGGGTCGGCGAGGACCCGTTGGGGCCGCGAGGCGAGCTCCGCGAAACGGGCGATCGCCTCGGACGGGAACTCGGGCGCCAGGATCGCGAGCAGCCCCGAAGCGCCCGCTGCGGCGGCCGCCCGCCGGGCGCGCGCCGCCTGGATGCGCCATTCACGGTCTGGCGTCCCGGGAAGCGTGACAACCATCACGTTGCCCCGCACGTCGGGGCTGTCGGTCATGCTCTCGTCGTCCAGCCGGCCGAAGTAGACGAACGAGCCGTGACCCATGTCGACCCCTTCGCGGGGCGCCGCCGGCGAGGCGAAGAAATCGACGCCGTGCTCCAGCATGCGGTTGTCCTGCCCCGCGCCGTCCACGGTACCGAAGTGCACGCCCGTCGTGTCGAGGACACGCAGCGGCAGCGGGTAGCGCTGGAGGTAGGTGCCGCCTTCTCCGGCCGGGTCGAGACCGAACGAGGCGAACTCGCCGGCCAGGTACTCGGCCGCCATCTCGAGCCCTTCGCTCGGCGTGTCCCGTCCACCCATCTCGTCGCTCGCCAGGAACGCGATCCGTTCGATCATCTCCTCGGAGGTGATCGTGGCCGCCGCCTCGGTCGCCGAGAGATCGCGACCGGCGCTCCCCGGCTCGGCCTGGGTGTTGGAGCCGGCGCAGGCGGCCAGGATGAAAAGGGCCGCCAGGGCGCAGCGGCACATCGCGTACCTCGCGAGCATAGAACCTCCGGCTGAACGGGCGTCGAGAGGGACCGGAAAACCAACGGCGGAAGATAGGACGACCGGGACCGGCCGTCCGTTCGAAGGTTCTACCGGGCGCGGAGATCGCCCGCCTTGCGCGGCCTACCCCTCGACGGTCTGGATGATGTCGAAGATCGGCAGATACATCGCAATCACCATCCCGCCCACGACCGCTCCCAGGAAGACGATCATGATGGGTTCGATGATCGAGGTCAGCGCATCGACCGCGGACTCGACCTCCTCATCGTAGAAATCCGCGATCTTCTCGAGCATGTCGTCGAGTCCGCCCGTCTGCTCGCCGACATTGATCATCTGGACCACCATCGGCGGAAAGACCTCGCTCCTCCTGAGCGGATCCGAGATCGTGTCGCCGCCCGCGATCGAGACGCGGCTCGCCATGATCGCGTCCTCGATCACCCGGTTACCGGCAGTCCGAGCGGTGATCTCCAGCCCCTCGAGGATCGGCACACCGCTCTGCACGAGGGTGCCCAGCGTGCGGCTGAAACGGGCAATGGCGGACTTCTTGACCACCGGACCCATGATCGGAAGCCGGAGCAGCAGGCGGTCGATCATCAGCTTGCCCGGCGAGGTGCGGTAATAGGAGCGGACCAGGTATCCGGCTGCGAACAGTCCCGCTCCGACCGCCCACCACCACCCTACCAGAAAATCGGAGAGGGCCATCACGATCCGGGTCGGCAGCGGCAGGGCGACCCCCGCCCCGGTGAAGAACCCGGCGAACGTGGGGATCACGAAGATGAGCAGGACCGCGATCGCCAGCACCGAGAACGCCAGCACGGTGACGGGATAGAACATGGCTCCCTTCACCTTCCGCTTCAGGCGGTCGGCCGCCTCCAGGTACTCGGCCAGCCGGACGAGGATCGTATCGAGAATTCCGCCCGCCTCGCCGGCGACGACCATGTTGACGTAGATATCGTTGAAGAAGTCGGGGTGCCGGCGCATGGAATCGGCCAGCGTAGAGCCCGCTTCGACCTCCCTGAGCAGCGTGCGGATCTTCTCCGCCACCTTGGGCTTGCTCTGTTGTGAAGCGAGGATGTCGAGCGATTGGACGAGCGGGAGGCCGGCGTTGATCATGGTCGCGAACTGGCGCGTGAAGTGGACGATGTCCTTCGTCTTGACGCCCTTGCCGAAGGAGATGTTGAACTCCCTGGGCTTCGGCTTCACGCTGAGGACGACGAGGCGCCGGCGGCGAAGCTGGCCGACGACCTCCGCCTCGCTCGTGGCGGTGATTTCGCCGGACTGGTTCTCCCCGCCGGTGGTGCGGGCCTTGTAGACGAACGTCTGCATTTTCAGCGGCCTCCTACCGGCCGCCCGAGTGCTGGTCCAACATCCGCCGCAGCTCGTCCGGCTCATCCGTCCGGCTCAGAACGTCTTCGACCGTCACCAGCTTCTGCTTGTAGAGCGCGAGGAGCGACTGGTTCATCGTCTGCATGCCGTGTTTGGAGCCGGCCTGCATGGACGAGTAGATCTGGTGGGCCTTGTCGTCGCGGATGAGGGCCCGGATCGCGCCGGTCATGACCAGCACCTCGGCCGCCATGGCCCGCCCGCCGCCGATCTTGGGGAGCAGCTGCTGGGTGACGATCCCCTCCAGCACCGCTGCGAGCTGGGTCCGGATCTGGGGCTGCTGCTCGTGCGGGAAGACATCGATGATGCGGTTGACCGACTCGGCCGCCGAGTTGCTGTGGAGCGTTGCGAAGACGAGGTGACCGGTCTCCGCCATCGTGATCGCGGCCGCGATCGTCTCGGAATCCCGCATCTCGCCGATCAGCACTACGTCCGGATCCTGCCGCAAGGCATACTTGAGCGCGTTGGCGAACGACTTCGTATCGGTTCCTACCTCGCGCTGGTTGACCATGCTCGCGCGATGACTGTGCACGAACTCGATCGGATCCTCGATCGTGAGGATATGCACCTTCCGCTCGCGGTTGACCTTGTCTACCAGCGCGGCGAGGGTCGTCGATTTCCCGGACCCGGTCGAGCCGGTGACGAGCACCATGCCGTTCGGCCGGTCGGCGAACGCGGCCACGTGCTCGGAGAGCCCGAGAGTCCTGAAATCACGGATCTCGAAAGGGATCTGGCGGATGGCTATCGCCACCGCGCCCCGCTGGCGGAAGATGTTGGCCCGGAACCGGGACAGCCGGGCGATCCCGAAGGAAAAGTCGAGCTCGTCGTCGACCTCGAAGCTCCGCTTCTGCTTCTCGGTCAGGAGGCTGTAGGCCAGCTCGATCGTCTGCTTGGGCTCGACCGCGTGGGGCCAGGTCCGGCTGTCCCGCAGAACACCGTCGATCCGCACCTTCGGCGGCTGGCCCACCGTCAGGTGGAGGTCCGATCCTCCCGTTCCGACCAGCTCCTCGAGCAGCGGCCGGATGTTGATCGACGGCTGCTCGGCAGCCGTTTCAGCGGCGATCGGCGGCGCTGTCCGTGTCGTGGTGATCGTCTCGCTCTCCATCGTTGAGCGACCCTCCCGTCTCACATGATGCTGGTTTCGCGGACCACTTCATCCAGAGTCGTGACCCCGGCGCGCATCTTCGAGAGCCCATCCTGACGCAGGGTGATCATGCCATCCTCGAGCGCCTGGCTGCGGATATCATCGGTCGACGCATGGTTGGTGATCAGGCGTCGCTGGGGGTTGCTGATCGGCATGACCTCGTAGAGACCCACCCGTCCGCGGAACCCGGATTCATCGCAGTCCGCGCAGCCGGCGCCTTCGTAATACACCGTGTCGAGCCCCTCGCCCTCCACTCCCGCCTCCTCGAGCGCCTCGCGCGGATAACGATGCGGCTGCTTACATTCCTGGCAGATCCGCCGGACCAGCCGCTGGGCGACGATGCAGTTGAGCGCGCTGGCCACCAGAAACGGCTGCATCCCCATATCGGTCATCCGGTTTACGGTCGAGGGCGCATCGTTGGTGTGGATCGTGGACAGGACCAGGTGGCCCGTCAGGGCGGCCTTGATGGCGATCGAGGCGGTTTCCCCATCGCGGATCTCGCCCACCATGATGATGTTCGGGTCCTGGCGCAGGAAGGCGCGCAGCGCCTGAGGGAACCCCAGCCCGATCTCTTCGTTCACCTGCACCTGGTTGATTCCCTTGAGGTTGTACTCGACCGGGTCCTCCGCGGTCATGATGTTGACTCGCGGCTGGTTGAGCCGCGTCAGCGCCGAGTACAGCGTGGTCGTCTTCCCCGAGCCGGTGGGGCCGGTGACGAGCACGACCCCGTACGGCGCTTCGATCGCTTTCAGGAAGCCCTTGAGCCCGCGATCGGGAAATCCCAGCTTCTCGAGATCCAGCGTGAGGTTCCCCTTGTCGAGGATGCGCAGCACGATCTTCTCGCCGAACAGGGTGGGCAGCGAGGATACGCGGAAGTCGATGACGCGATTTGCCATCTTCAGCTTGATGCGTCCGTCCTGCGGCACGCGCCGCTCGGCGATGTTCAAATCGGCCAGGATCTTGACCCGCGAGATCAGAGCGGCCTTCATCCTGAGCGGGGGCGCCACCATCTCCCGCAGGACGCCGTCGATCCGGTAGCGGATCCTGAGCTCGTCCTCGTAGGGCTCGATGTGGATGTCGGACGCGCCGCGCTGAACCGCGTCGGCCAGGAGCGAGTTGATGAACTTGACGACCGGCGCGGCCTCCACTTGGGCGGCCAGCGCTCCGATGTCCTCGTCCTCCTCTACTTCGATGACCTCGAGCTCGAATTCGCCCAGGTTTTCGAGCAGCTTCTTGTAGGACCCTTCGCCCGCCTGATCGTAATGAGTCTCGGTCGCCTCGATGATCGAGTACTCGTCGGAGACGAGCGGCTCGATCTCGTATCCGGTCAGGAACTTCAGGTCGTCGATCACCGTCCAGTCGGTTGGATCGCACATCGCCAGGACGATCGCGTTGCTCTCGCGACGAACCGGGAACACGACGTACTTCTGGGCGATCTCGACGGGGATGAGCTTGAGCACGGTGGGGTCGATTTCGCTCTCCTGGAGATCGACCGCGGCGACCCTGAACTGCCGCTCCAGCATCGTTCGGATCGTCCTCGGCTCGACAAACCCCAGCTCGATCAGGTTGTACCCGAGCTTGTGGCCGTTCGTCTTCTGGCGGGCGTGGGCCTTGGAGATCTGCTCGGCGGTGACGAAGCCTTCCTGGAGGAGCATGGCGGGGATGTTGAGCCCGCTGCCGAAGCGCGGCTCGCCCGCCGCGCCGTCCTCCCGCGCCCGAACCGGTTTTGTCGCGGAAGCGGCAGGCGTGGCGTTCTTCGCGCGCGTGCTGGTGCGAATCATCGGTTCCCCTCGTGCGCAGGTCGGGGGGTTGGCGCGCCGGGGGGTGGATCCGCCAGGCGCGTCGCGTCCTGCAGGACGCGGAGCTTTGCTTCCCCAATGCCTTTTATCGCAAGGACTTCGGCCCAGTCCCGGAAGCCTCGCCGGCGGCGACGTTCCGCCACGACAGAAGTAGCAAGTTTCGGACCGATTCCCGGGAGAGAGTCGAGGAATGACTCGTCCACGTCGTTCAGGTCGGGAGTCGCGGGAGAGCCGGACCGCGCTCGGGCCGCGTTTCCCACTGCTGCTCCCGACGGCCACGCCAGCCAGGGCGAGATCCGATCGAGACGAACCGGCCCGATGCCGCGCACCGCCAGCAGGTCCGCCGGACCGGCGAAGGGACCATGGCGGCTGCGATGCTCCACGATCGTTTCCGCGATCCGGGGTCCGATCCCCGGCAGCCGGTCCCACTCCGCGCGATCGGCGGCGTTAGGGTCGAGCGGCCGCGGAGCAGCCTCCGCGCGGCGCCGCTCTTCCCCCAGCGCCACCCCGGCCGCGTAGAGCGCCGGGCGGACGTCCCCCGGGGGGAGCCGCGCCGCCAGCTCGGCCACGCTCGGCAGCGGCGGATCGAGCCGGCCGGCAGCGGCGGAAGTCAGGGCCTCGACCCAGCCACCCCACCCGGCGGCGACGCCGAAGCACCACGCCGCGGCCACCACCGTCAGCGCGCGCCGCTCGGCGGTCGTCAGCCGCTCGCTCAGCCACGGTCCGATCGCCCCCGTTCCCGTTCGCCTGCCTCCTGTTGCTCCTGTTACCGCGTCATCGCCTTGACGACCTGCCCCCGGCGGGCCCCTCTCGGATCAAGAACCATACCGGACGAATGCGCCGCCTCGCGCACCGGCGGCCATAAGCCCGCCCCGTTGGTGGGCGGAGGCGGATCGCGGGAGCAACTTGGGGGCATGACGAAGCCGCGGGTCGTCATTGTCGGGGCCGGGTTCGGCGGACTCCAGTGCGCACACCGGCTCGCCCGCAGACGGATCGACGTCGTGCTGATCGACCGGCACAACTACCACCTCTTCACGCCGCTCCTCTACCAGGTCGCGAGCTCGCTCCTCAACCCGAGCGAGGTCGCGATTCCGGTGCGATCGATCTTCCGCGGGTCCACCCGCGTCCGCTTTCGCGTGGCGACGGTGACCGGGATCGATCTCGACGCCCGGCGGCTACGGATGGAAGACGGAGCCGAGATCCCCTACGACACCGTGGTCGTCGCGGCCGGGAGCCGCACCAATTTCTTCGGGTTGCAGGCGCTCGAGCGATCGGCGCTCGGGGTCAAGGACCTGTCCGACGCCCTGGGCCTCCGGAACCATGTCCTGGGGTGCTTCGAGCAGGCGCTCCGCGAGGAGGACCCGGCCCTCCGGCTCCGCAGGATGACGTTCGTGATCGTCGGCGGCGGGCCGACGGGCGTGGAGTATGCCGGGGCGCTGTCGGAGCTCTTCCGCCTGGTCCTCGTGAGCGATTTCCCGGACCTCGAGGTCGAGCAGGCCCGGGTCGTCCTCCTCGAAGCGCGCGATCGGCTCCTATCGGAGTTCCCGGCCGAGCTCGGCGACTATGCGCGCAAGCGCCTGGAAAGCCTCGGGGTCGACGTGTATCTCAACACGGCCGTCGCCGGTTACGACGGGGAGGCGGTGACGCTCGCCGGAGGCGAGAAGATCGGCGCGGCGTCGATGATCTGGGCGGCCGGGGTCCGTCCCGCAGGTCTCGCCGGCCGGCTCGACGTCCCACGCGGTCGATCCGGTCGCATCGAGGTCGACGAGTTCCTGCGGGTCCGCGGTCGCGAGACCGCGTTCGCGATCGGGGACATCGCCGCCGTTCCCGGTCCCGACGGCGATCTCCTGCCGATGATGGCGCCCCCCGCGATGCAAGCCGGCCGACACGCGGCCGACAACATCCTGCGCGCCGCGCGCGGCCGGCCGCTGCGACCCTTCCGGTATCGGGACAAGGGGATCATGGCCACGATCGGTCGCAACGTGGGGGTGGCGCGGATCGGCGGCGTGAACCTGAAGGGGTTCATCGGCTGGGCCGCGTGGCTCCTCGTCCACCTGTACTTCCTGATCGGCTTCCGCAACCGCCTCGTCGTTCTGATCCAGTGGGCCTGGAATTACTTCCGCTACGACCGTCCGATCCGGATCATCTCGCGCCCGCGGCGGCCCGGCGAGGAGGAGTAGCGGCCATACGACCGGGGCGGGCCTCTTCCAGAGGTGCTGAGGCGACCCTCTCGCCGAGCCTCTGTCGTTCCTCGCGCACCTTCGTAGAGGTGCAATCCGTTCCCGACCAGGGCCGGGAGACGATCATCGGCCTCCGACCGGATCGTGCACACTCCGCGGGGCCGCGAACGACCCGGGTTCTCCTGTCGCTCGTGAGCGCGGCGGCGGCGTTCCGGCTCTGGATCGATGCCACCGATGAGTGGCGACCGGAATGTCAGACGGGCCCCCCGTGGGCGCTCGTGAGAGGTCTCCTCCGGAGGTGTTAGGCCCGAGCCGGGCAAAGAGTGAGTCTCTACGCAGGTGCTGGCAGGAAGATGGGTCTCGGCAGAACGATCGCCCCAGCACCTCGGGAGGAGATCTCTCAGGAGCGCCCCCCTGAGGCCGACCGGAACGCCGCCCCCGCCTCACTCCTGCCGGCGGATCACCTCCAGCACGACCTCCCCCACGATCCCGAGCGTCCGGGCGGACACCTTGTCGATCGTGTCCTCGGGGGTGTGCCAGTACGGGTAATCGAAGTCGATGATGTTGATCGTCCGGATCCCCGCCTCATTGAGCGGCACGTGATCGTCCGTGACCGCGTCGCCGAGCCGGGGGACGAACACGTGCCCGTAGCCGAGGTCCTCGGCGACCTCCCAGACCCGTCGCACGACCTCCGGAGCGTTCTGCCGGCTGTACGCCTCCTGCGGGAAACGGGGGTCCTGGTCTCCGACCATGTCGAGAAGGATCCCGAAGAGAGGGCGATAGGATCGCCCACGGGTCTCGGCGAAGTGGCGCGCACCGAGCAGCATGTCGTCGTTGAAAGTCCCGAGAGTGACGGGATCGTACCCCCAGTCCTCGCCGTCGGTCAGCAGGATGTCGACTCCCACGGCGGGCGGCTCGCGGGCCAGCGCGTCAGCGACGGCCAGCAGCACCGCCACTCCGGACGCACCATCGTTGGCGCCCGGCACCGGCTGCCGGCGATCGGCCGGATCGGTGGCCATCTCCGCGACCGGCCGCGAATCCCAGTGGGCCACCAGCAGGACTCGTGAGGATGCTTCGGGCCGGAAGCGCGCCCAGACGTTCGTCAGCGAGAGCGTATCGCCGGCGCCCGTCACGTGCGTGAAGGGGTCCTGCATCACCGTGTCGGCGCGCTGGCGCAGGTACTCCGTCATCCACGCGAGCGCCTCGGCGTGCGCGGGCGTGCCGGGAACCCGGGGACCGAAGCCGACCTGCCGCTCCACCAGCTCGTAGGCCAGATCCGGATCGAACCCCGCGGCCCGCCCGGCCGGCGCGGCCCCGCCCTCGCAACCAACCAGCGCCAGCACGGCGCAGAGCCCCGCGCCGGCCACCGCCGCTCGCAGCACCCGTTCAGAACAGGAAATCGAGGAAGGCCTCCAACCCGTAGGTCGTATCGGTGATGTCACGCTTCTGGTCGACCCGGGACAGATAGCTGACCGCGAACCCCGAGACCACCCGGCCGAATTCGTAGGCCACCGACGGGCGCACCTCCGTAGTGACGGTCTCCAGGTTGAGCACCGACTCGTCCGAGCCCGCGAGGCGAGTGGAGTCCTCACGATAGCGGCGGGCGACGGTGAGCGAGGTCAGCAGGGGCTGATTCAGCTTTACCCCCCAGAGCGTAGGGAACGGAATGTACAGCGTCGTTCCCGGCCGGATATTGTAGTCGACGTTGAGAAGCAGGTCGGTCGCGCTGTCCACGCGCCGATTGTCGACGGCGCCGCCACGGACCGCACTGCTCGCCGTCTCACTGTAGTTGGCCCGCAGATCGGTGGTCATCCCGTTGGCCCAGACGAACGTCACACCCGCCACCGGATCCCACAGCCGCCGGTCGGTGTCGTTGAGCGGACGATCGTTCGCGCGCTCGCCGCCGAGCCGCCGCTCGAAGTCGGACACCAGCGTGAGCCCGGCGATCACCGGCCGCAGGAACGCGGGCAGGGTTATGTTGGTCCAGCGAAGGTTCACGTCGGGCCAGGTGCGCGTCGAAGATTCGTTCGCCCCCTCCAGGTAGCGCCTCGTGTTCGCGATCTCGCGGTAGCCGCCCCGAATTTGCATCCCCCGCAGCGGCTCGATGCCGGTCGAGAGCCCCCAGTCGTCGTTGCGGGCGAAATTTTGAGGCTCTTCGCCGCTTGCCTCGTCGATCTCGCCGAAACCCCACTTGAAGCCGAAACCGGGATCTTGCTCCTCCTGCACGTAGGAGACGCTCTCGCGGCGCCGGCGGTCGAACCGGACCGGGGCCAGCAATCGTTCCCACCACGCGGACCCGGTCTGCAACTGGACCGGCCCGCCGCCAGTCGGCCGATCAGGCCCGAAAGCGCGGAGTAGCTCGGCCACGTTCAGCTCGAAGGTGAGGTTCTGGTTCGTCGTCACCCCGAAATCGCGAAGATCGAGCGAATCGAGGCTGCGGCTCGCTTCGCGCGTATGGTTCCGGTTGTAGCCGCTCGAGTAGCTGTACCGCGGCACGAGCCAGTTCCCCAGGGGAGGAGACCAGTTGAAGTCGAATGTCTGTATCCGCAGGGCCTCGGTCCCCAGCGCACCGCGCGAGACCACCGTCTCGGGAAATACGAGGTCGCGGGTGACATTCCACCGCAGGCTGGTGCGCATCGAGGCGAACGGCTGGAACTCGACCTGAGCGTCGCCCGCCAGGTTGCGGGTCGTATCGGCCGTAAAGTCGCTGCCGCCCGCCAGGATCTTCCGCCGGGACCGCTCCTCGAACGTCGTCTGGGTGCTCATCGTGACGTTGGACGGCACCACGTTGAGCTCCGCGCCGGAAAGCCGCTGCATCGAATCACTGCCTTTGATGACGCCCGGCCACGGCAGGCGGGCGATCCAGCCCATGCCGAGCGGGAGCCCGATCGCGCGGAACGCATGCCGGTAGCCGAAATACGACTCCCACCGGCCGCGCCCGGTATCCAGGTCGACCGAGCCGAAGTCGTCCTTACGATAGGTCAGCCGCGCTTCGAGCCGATCGAGGGTCGCGGCGATCAGCGGGTTCGAGGACTCCCGTGTCCGGAATGCCCGCAGCGTGAGGACCTGCAGGTCGTTCGTCCGCTGGATGGAATCGCGCTCGGTCGCTCCCGTCACCGGGATGTCCGACCCTACGCGAAAGAGAGGCGCGTCGGTGCGCTCGAACCGGTCGTACGTGAGCGGGATCGCGAGACCCCACGACTCGGGAAGGAGCTTCTCCAGCCGCAGGGCGGCGCTCACGTCGAGATCGCCGCTTTCGAAGTTGTTGCGGGCGGCGCTGAGATTCCGATACCGGGCCGCGCGGCTCTCGTAGGTGAGGTTCACCTGACCGAAGTCGGCCAGCGTCGCGCTGGCGGTGGCGTATTGCGCCGCGCCGCCCGTGCGCACCGGCGCGGTCAACCGCCACTCGTTGATCCAGAACGATCCCGTGAGCGGGGCAGCGGCCGTATTCTCGACGCCGATCGTCAGCTGGCTCACCTCGGTGATCGTGGGAGGCGGAGTGGCGGTGGATGCGATTCGCACCCGGTAACGTCCATCCGCCGAGATCATGGTCCCCGTGTCCGCATCCGCCGTGGCCAGGCTGTCGAGCAGCGCCCGTTTGAGCTCGCTGAAAACCGCCAGATCGATGAGGTGCTCCTCCCACTCCAGGTTTTGCAATGGGGCGGAGTACTCGTAGACGTTCAGGGTGTCGAGCCCGAAAGCGACGAAGAAGTCGGGCTGGGTTCCCGATTCGACGTCCCGTCCCTGGACCCAGATCCGCATCTGGTTGTAGTCGATGTACGACTCACGATCGTAGAGCGGGCGAAAGATCGCCCCGCGTGCGCCCGGCGGAAGCCCCAGGTAGGTCAGCTCGAGCGATTGCTCGCGGACGAGGCCCTCGATCCCCGCCACCTCGTCGGCCCGGTCCTGTTCGGCGATCACGCCGGGCGGGCTGCGATAGACGGGGTTCTCGAGGTCGTTGATGGCGGTGATCCGCAGGCTGTCGCTCTGGGCGCCGGCCAGCACCGTCCCGTCGGCGGCGACGATCCCGCGCTTGAGGAAGGTCGACCCCACGATCTCCAGGTCCACGATGCGAAAATCCGTCCGTTCCTCGACACCCATGAAGGCCAGGCGGAGCACGCGGGTGTTTCGCAGGTCCGGCGTGCCGATCCGCCCATCGGGGCTCGCCAGGGGCAGCCGGATCCGCCGGTAGCCGAACGTGGTGCGGCTGCCGGGCACCTCGTACCGGCCGCTCGACAAATCGACCTCCCAGCGGATCAGATCCTCCTGGCGGTCGAGGATCCCGTTGAGATTGCTGTCCTCGGTATCGAGCGTCCCGTTGTTCTCGGTCCCGTTGGGGTTCAGCGGGAAGCCATCCGGTCCCAGCGACTGATCGAAATCGTCGTTGCCGTCATCCCCCGGGACGTTCTCGAGATCGCTGCCTGCCACGCCATCGAGTCCTGTATCCTCATCAATGTCGAAATTGTTGTCATTGTTCTGGTCCTCGGTGTCCAGCTCGCCCAGACCGACGGGAGCGCCGTTCTCGTCGAGCCGGACCTGGTCCTCGTCCACCACGCCCAGGTCGACGATCATCGTGCCGCGGTCCCCGCGCACGAAGAACTCGATGAATTCCTGCCGCGTGAGGTCCTCACCCGTGGTCGAGAGGACGGTCTGGATCGATCGCCAGGAGGCTGCGCGCTCGGACGGTGTCTCCCCCTGCGGATCGAACCGGACGTGGAACTCGTTCGCGCCGAGGTCGACGCCGCGGACGCCGGGGGTGACCGCCCGCTGGTCGATCGCGAAAGTGAACCAGGCGGCCGATCCGACGTTGGTGAGGCCCATCATGGTCTGGGAGGGTACCGACGAGAACGACCATGTGCGGAAGAAGAGGCTCAGGCGCTTGGCGACCTCGATGTTCTCGAAGTCGTTCAGGAACACCCGGCCCTCGGTATTCGGATCGGGGAGGCTCCACGCCATCTCGCCGCGGAGCGAAAGCGACGACGGCTCATCGGTGTCGAGTCCGGGGAGCGCGTCCAGCCAGCGGGTGACGAACGGCAACGCGCGCACGTAAGAGCCGTCGATCTCGCCGATTACCGTCCGGGTCGGTTCGGCGCCCAGGATAGGCCGATTAGCGAGGCTCTCCCGATCCTGGATCATGAGCGTGGAGTTGAGCACCGCGTTCTCCCCCAGCTGGTACGTTCCCGAAGCGCCGTACAGGGTGGTCGGGGCAAGGTTGAACAGCGGCGCCACCTCAAAGCTGATGCTGATCGCGTCGTTGGGGTGTCGCTCGGCCAGCCCGGCCGGATCGTTCAGCACGATGCGACCGAAATCGTAGAAGATCTGGTAATCTTCCCCGCGGTTCAGCGTCTCGCCGCCGATTGCGATGCGTTCCGAGCCTTCGATGACGTTCGCCGCCCCCAGCTCGATCTCGCCGGTCAGCCCCCCGCGCGACAGATATCTCGCCTGGATGAAGTAGATCTGGTCGTCGAGCGGCGTCCGGCGAGGGTCGCTGTTGAAGTACAGCCCCCGGTTCGGCCGCTCGATCGAGATCGGCTCGCCGGCGTTGTTGGTGGGCTGAAAGAACGGGCGCACGTTGGGGAGCACGAGGTAATCAGGACCCCCGAACGGATCGCGCAGAAGGCGCGGGACATTCACGCGGCCGTTCCCGTCGGTCGCTCCGAAGATGGCGGAATACTTGCGCGATTCGCCGCTGATCGTCTCGAATGTCTGCTGGAGATCCTGGTTCCCGCGGTAGATGACGAGCTCCAGCGAGCTCAACTGGATGTCGGACTCGCGCAGCGAGTACACGTTGCGAAGCGTGTAGTCCCAGGTGAAGTCGAGCGTGTCGGGGTTGATCGGCTTGATCAACTTCAGGACCTGGATCTCGGCGCCCTGCGGCGTCCCCACGTCGATTCCACCCTCGGTGACGTACGAGACGGCAAGCACCTCGCTATCGTTGATCTGGCGCTGGAGCTGCATGACGATTCCGTCCGTGACGACGTAGTCCTCGCCCTCCACCAGCAGATCGAAGAAACCCTGATGAGACTGGGACGGGAACGCCGCGGGGTCGGTCGGGTTGACGAAGGCGGTGCCCTGTTTGGAAGCCCGCTCCCGGTTGTTCGTGAAGTTGCCGTCGTCCACCCACACGTTGAGGGTACCGGCGCCGGGGGCCGATCCAGGCGCGGCGAGCGTGGTCCCGGGGTTGGGAAATGACAGCCGGCCCGTGGCCAGTGAGTCGGGGTGGAAGAGGAGGAAGAACCGGCCGTTCACGAACTGAGTGTCCTTGATGTCGAGCGTCACCTCGGAGAGCAGTCCCTCACCGCGCGGCGCGATCGCCAGCGCGCGCTCGCTCGATTCGCCCTCCTTCCTCGTCCCCAGGATCCGCAGGTCCACGGGGCCCATCTGGGCAACCGCCTGGGCTCCGAACGTCCCCCGTCCCACCGCGCCTCCCAAGAACCGGGAAGGGGGCAGCACCACACGGATGTCCCCGACCTCGACCTTCTTGAGGATCTCGTCCTCGGTCCCGGTGTAGGCCGCCGAGATGAGCTGCTTGGATTCGAGCTCGCGCTGCGAGTTGAAGTCGACCGCCACGTCGAGCTTGGTGCCCACGGTCCCCAGGATCTTGAGGTCCAGCGTCTGGTCCAGATCGACGTTGAAGTTCCCGACCGTGCGCTGAAGGAGCTGGGATCGAAGGTCGGGGTCCTGGCTCGATCGTGAGCCGAGCGCCCCCATATGAAGCTTGCCCTGGATGTCGAACTGGGAGCCTTCGCCGAAGACGCGAGCCAGCGGCTCGGGGATTTGGAGCGGGTCCTCGAGCTCCGGGATGAGCCCCTCCTCCTCGCGGCCGCGACCGGCAAGACGGTCGGCGACGGAGCTCGCCCACAGCCGCGAGCGTCGCGTTTGCACCGCCGCCCGCGTGTACGCCAGCAAGTCGATCCCCGAGACGATCGGAAGCCGGCCGCCATCCAGCGGCGCGAGCGACGGCCGGGGCGCCACGACCCCGAGCCACGGGTCGTAGGCGAGGAGGGTGTCGGCCGGCAGTGCCCGCAGCTCCTCCGGCAGCAGGTTCGAGCGCCAGGCGAGGGCCGGTTGGGGCGCCGGCGATACGATGTCCTGCGCCGCCAGCGGATGGACGATCAGCACCACCGCCGCCAGGCTCGCGGCTAGCGGAGCAGGCAGCCTCATCGGGGGTATCAAAGGCCGGCGAATCCCGTTTGTGCGGGTCGAAACGCGAATATTAGCTTGCGGTGCCCCGAGCGGGAGAGGAAAGGCATGCATGCAAAGGAATGAATATATCCTCGGATCGTGATCGGGGCCGCACCATGAGCCGCGCGCGCGAGCTGTTCAGCGCCCGCAGCCTGTCCGCATACGCCTTCCGCGAGCACCTCGGTCCATTCGTCTTCGCGCTGGTCGTCTTCACCTTCATCATGTTGATGAACCAGGTCGCCCGCCAGTTCCAGAATCTGGCGGGAAAGGGTCTGGGGGCGGACATCATCGCCGAGATCTTCCTGCTGTCGATCCCGCTCACGATAGCGGTCACGATCCCGATGGCGGTCCTTGTCGCCACGATGGCCGCCTTCGGCAGGCTCGCCGGAGACAACGAGATCACCGCGATCCAGGCCAACGGCATCGGGTTTCACCAGGTGCTGGCACCGACGATCCTGGGTGGCATCCTGGTCGCCATCCTCACGGTCTGGTTCAACGATACCGTACTGCCCGAGAGCAACCACCGCCTTAGTCAACTCATGCAGGACATCCAGCGCACGAAGCCCACCGTCGTCCTGGAGGAAAAACGGTTCAACGATCCGACCGGTTTGGGGGAGTTCCGTATCGAGCCCGAGCGGCTCGACCGTGAGACGAACATGATGTACGGACTCAGGATCTTCGACATGTCCGACCTGCAGGCCCAGCGCACGATCCTGGCCGACTCCGGCCGCCTCGACTACGCGCCGAATCAGGAGGACGCCGTCCTCACCCTCTGGCATGGCCGGATCCACCATCGCGACATCACCCAGCCCGGCGAGTACGAGGTGCTCGTGTTCGAGAAACAGCGGTTGGTCCTGCGGGGGGTGGGCTCGCAGCTCGACCGCGCGGGCGAGATGACCGGGATGCGGAGCGACCGCGAGATGGACCTCGCGACGCTGCTGGAGAACGTGCAGGCCGAAGAGGCGAGGATCCGGACCGCGCGCGACGAGCTGAAGTCGGCGGTCGAAGCGCACGTGGCGACGCTTCTCGGCGATACGTTTCGGCTCGCCGAGAGCGACAGCGCCGGCCGGGCGGCGATCGGCGCCCAGGAGCCGGTCGGTCAGGAACGTTTCCGGGTCAACGTCGTCGAACGGTTGACCCAGGGGATCGATTACTCGCTCCGCCAGCGAAACAAGTTCCTCGTCGAGTATCACAAGAAGTTCGCGATCCCGTTCGCGTGCATCGTCTTTGTCCTGATCGGAGCGCCCATCGGCGTACGCGCCCGGCGGGGGGGCTACGGCTTCGCGATGGGGATGAGCACGGTGGTGTTCGTCGTCTACTATCTCGCGCTGACGGGGGGTGAGGACCTGGCCGATCGCCGGCTGCTGCCGGCGTGGGTCGCGATGTGGCTCGCGAACCTCGTGTTCCTCGCCTTCGGCGTGTGGCTGCTGCGCCGGACCGCTCGCGAGACCGCCGGGAGGCGACTTCGGCTGCCGGGTTGGCGGATTGGATGGAGGGGCCGGGGGGATCGGACGCGAGGGGCGGAGGGTGGGGGTTCGGCCGAAGATGTACCGGCGGCCGGAGATGGTTCGGCGGCCGGAGATGGTCCAGCGGCCGCGGAGGCACGCGAGCCGGCAGAGACCCGCTGATGCTCTTCATCCGCCGGCTCGATCGCTATCTGATGCGGGAGTTCTTGAAGATCCTTCTCCTCGGGCTCCTCTCGCTGACCGCGATCTTCGTCCTCGTTCATCTCATGGACCACATCGACATCTACCTCGACCAGGACGCCTCCTGGCCGTCGATCGGCAAGTACTACCTGCTCCAGACCCCCTACAACCTCATCCTCACGCTCCCGATGGCGATGCTGATCGCGACGATCCTTTCGATCGGCGATTTCGGCCGCCACGGCGAGCTGACCGCGATGAAGGCGAACGGGATCAGCCTCTACCGGATCGTTCTGCCCCTGATCGTGTTCGCGCTGTTCCTGAGCCTGGCGGTCCTCGCACTCGGTGAGACCCTGGTACCGCGGCTCAACGAGCGCGTGAACGCCGTCTATGAGGAGGAGATCCTGGGGGAGGAGCCGCGGCGCGAGGACTATCGGGGCAACTTCGTTTACCAGAACGAGGACGGTTACACTTACATCGTGCGCTCGCTGTTCGTAGAGGAGGGGCTGGTCGCCGAGCACGACACCGGAGCCGGCAGCGAATCGTCGATCCGCGGTGCAGCTCCCACCGATTCCGTGCCGCAGGCAACGGGCGTGCTTCTGGTCGAAGCCTCGGCCGAGCAGGTCGAGGTCCAGCGGCGGCTCCAGGATGGCACGTTTCTCCGGATCAATGCCCCCCAGATGGTGTGGGAGGCGCTCGCGGGCCGGTGGGTGCTGCGAAGCGGCGAGCTGCGCCTGTTTCCGGGAGGCGAGGGGGAGCGCATGTACACGTTCACCCTCCTGCGCTCGCCGGACCTGAGTGACCCGCCGGCGGAGCTCCTCGCCGAGGACAAGGAGCCCGAGGAGATGGGGTACCAGGATCTCGAGCAGTATATCGCCAAGCGCGAGCGGCTCGGCGCCGACACGCTGGAAGAGCGGGTCGATCTCCAGATGAAGCTCGCCTATCCGTTCGCCAACTTCATCATCGTCCTGTTCGGCGTCGCCCTGGTCGGCTCGGCAGCGCACGCGAGCCGGCAGAGCGGGACGGTCGGCTTCGGGGTCGCCCTGTTCCTCACGCTGGTCTTCTGGGGCTTCCTCCGGGTCGGGCAGGGGATCGGCTACGGCGGCGGGCTGCCGCCGGCGTGGGCGGCGTGGATAGCGAACGCGGTGTTCGGGGTGGTGGGGCTGGTGCTGCTGGCGCGGGCGCGCACCTAGTGGGTCGTTAGTGGAGTTATACGGAATCGAGGCGGGATTCGATCCCGGCGCATAGCTGGTGGCCGAGGAGGAGATGAGCTTCCTGGATGCGGGCCGGGTGCCCGCTCGGGACCAGGATCGCTTCGTCGCACAGGGCCGCGAGCTCGCTCCCGCTCTCCCCCGTGAACGCGTAGACCTCGATTCCTCGCTCGCGGCCGGCTCCCGCCGCGCGGAGGACGTTGGGCGAGCGGCCGCCCGTCGAGAGCAGCATGAGGATGTCGCCCCTCCGGCCCAGCGCCTCGACCTGCCGCGCGAACACGTGCTCGAACGTGTAATCGTTGGCGCAGGCGGTAAGGAACGAGGTGTCGGTCGTGAGCGCGATCGCGGCGTAGGCCGCGCGATCGGCTGAGAAACGGCACGTAAGCTCGGCCGCCAGGTGCTGGCACTGGGCCGCCGACCCGCCGTTGCCGGCCAACATGAGCTTGCCGCCCCGCTCGAGCGCGCGGGCGCAGCCCTCACACATCCGATCGAGCGTCGGTCCCGCGACAGGCGCCAGGCTCGTCAGAAGAGCCTGCAGCTCCGAGATCGCTCCTGACAGGAGCGGGGTGGCGGCCGTTTCAGACCGGCTCACGTCGTGCCTGCACGGGTCGGGAACCGCGCTTTTCCGGCGGCTGCCCGGAGAAGCCGGCGCGTGGTCGGATCGGCGGCCTGGTGGTGCCAGAGTGGGTCGCGGTCGGTGTGGTCGCTTGGGCCGCCCATGGCCTCCGCCGGGTTTTCGGCTCCCCGGCCGAAAGCCCGCCGCCAGGCGAGCCCATAATCCGCCCACGGACCAGTGGGGGATTCCGCTGCCGCGGGGGCCAGCGCGCACGGCACGAGGGCGGTCCAGGCGGGGCAGGCCGGCCCGGATGGAAGATCCCGCCATGGGCCGCCGTTTCCGAACGCGCCGGCGAGGGCGTCCAGCGCGGCGCGCGACCGAACAGGCGCGAGCCCGCTCAGAGCCTCGTGGGCGGCGGCCACGAGGCCGTCCGCGGCCAGGAGGGCCCGGGCAGGGCCGTCCGCGGTCCGAGGAGTCGCGTGGGCGGCCGCGCGGGCAGACGATTGGGCGGCCGCCGTCGCTTCCGCCCCGGCCTCCCCGACCAGGCTCGCGCGGGCGGCCTCGATCGCCCCCGCCAGCGCGCCAACCGAGATCCCCCACGCGAGTGCTTCCTGATCCGGCCAGCCGGCCCGGCGAACGGACATCCCTGCGATCGCCGCGACCCAGGGCGGCCCGTCCGCGCACGCATCGGCCATCTCGGCCGCTAGCTCCGCGGGCACCGTGAAGCTCGCGAGCCACTCCGCCAGCGCCGCGGCGAACCGCTCCACGACCTCGGGCGGTTCCGTCACCCGCCCACCAGCCGGGCCACGATCTCCGGCGCCCGATCGAGCGCTTCCTCCAGCCGGTCGACATCCTTGCCGCCGGCCTGGGCCATATGCTTCTTGCCCCCGCCTCCGCCCCCGATCAGCACGGCCAGCTCCCCGATCACGCGCCGGGCGTCGATCTTCCCGGCGCGGATCAGGTCATCGGTCACGACGGTCAGCAAGTTGGCCTTGCCACCCAGCTCGGCCCCGATCACGCCGACGCCGCTCGCGAGACGGCTTCTGACCGCGTCGCCGATCGCACGCAGGTCGTCCATCGAGACCGGCTCCGCCCGCAGGGTGAGGACCTGGAATCCGTCGACGGTCGTCGAGCGCTCGGCCCGACCGGGCACCCCCTCCTTCAGTGAGTGGCGACGCACCGACTCCAGTCCCCGCTCGGCCTCACGCTTCTCCTCGAGCAGCCGCTCGATCCGCGCGGGCACGTCCTCGGGCGCGACCTTGAGCCGCTCGGCGGCGGCCGCGAGCATCGCCTCCCGGCGCCGGAACTCCTCCAGGGCGCGGGTGCCGGTGACGACCTCGATTCGCCGGACGCCCCCCGCCGCGCTCGATTCCGAGAGGATCTTCACGGGGCCGATCTCTCCCGTCCGCCGGACGTGGCACCCTCCGCAGAGCTCCACCGATCGGCTCTCGCCGATCGTCACGACCCGCACCTCGTCACCGTACTTCTCGCCGAAGAGCGCCATCGCGCCCCGCTCTCTGGCTTCGTGAAAGGGCAGGATCTCCTTGCGCACCGGAAGGTCCTCCAGCACCCAGGCGTTCGCCTGGTCCTCGATCCCGCGGATCTCCTCCGGACCGAGCGGCCTGGGGTGCGAGAAGTCGAACCGCATCCGCTCCGGTGCCACGAGCGAGCCCGCCTGGCGCACGTGGTCGCCCAGCCGCGCCCGCAGGATCGCGTGGAGAACGTGGGTCACCGTGTGGTGGCGCTCGGTGTCCCGCCGCCGCCCGGCGTCGACCGCGGCGTGAGCCGCGGCGCCTTCGACGATCCGATCGGGATCCCCAGCGGCCAGCTCGGCGACCGGCAGGAAGGTCTCACCGCGACGCTCGACGTCGACGACGCGCAAACGGAACCCGTCTCCCTCGATCGTCCCCGTGTCGGCCACCTGTCCCCCGCCGGTCGCGTAGAATGGGTTGCGCCTCAAGACGAGCCGAAAGCCTCCATCGATGCGCCGCACACGCTCGATCACGGTGTCGACGACGAGCTGGTCGTAACCGACAAACGTCGTGGCTGGCGGAACCGTGTCCGCGGCAACCGAGTCCGGCGGATCCGGAACCTCGGACTCCATCCAATCGGTGATCCCGCGCCGTGACTCACCGAAACCGCTCGCCGCCCGGGCCCGCGCGCGCTGCCGGTCCATGAGCGATTCGTAGCCCGCCTGATCGATCGAATGACCCCGCTCGCGCGCGATCAGATCCGTCAGATCCGGCGGGAACCCGTGCGTATCGTGCAGCAGAAAGACGACCTCGCCGGGGACCGGCGCGCCCGCTGCGAGCGCTGCGAGAGACTTTTCCAGGATCGCCATCCCCTGATCGATCGTCTGGAGGAAGCGCTCCTCCTCCGCCTGCAGGATGACCTCGATCTGATCTTCGGCCTCGGCGATTTCCGGGTACGGCTCGGTCATCTGACCAGCGACGGTCGGGACTAGATGGCAGAGGACCGGTTCGCGGATGTCCAGGAGCCACGCGTGGCGTACGGCTCTACGGATGATCCGCCGAAGGACGTAGCCCCGTCCCTCATTGGACGGATAAACCCCGTCGCCGATCAGGAACGTCGCCGCGCGGCCGTGGTCGGCGAGGACGCGAAAGGAGACCCCCGCGTCCCCGTCCGGCTCGTACCGGCGGCCGGTCCGCTCCGCGATCGCCGCCAGGAGCGGCGTGAAGAGGTCGCCCTCGTAGTTCGAGAAGACACCCCCGGCGACGGCTGCGATCCTCTCCAGCCCCATCCCCGTGTCGACCGATGGGCGTGGCAGCTCCACCATCGAGCCGTCCTGCCGCCGCTCGAATTGCATGAATACGAGATTCCAGATCTCCAGGTAACGCTGCTCGTTGTCGGCCGGCGAGCCGGCGCCATAACCCTTCCCGAAATCCCAGAAGACCTCGGAACATGGGCCGCAGGGCCCTGTATCGCCCATGGCCCAGAAATTGTCCGCGTCGCCTCGACGGATGACACGGCCGGAGGGAATTCCGGTCACCTGCGGCCACAGAGCGGCGGCCTCCTCGTCGCTCTCGTGCACGCTCGCCCAGAGCCGCTTCGGCGGCAGCTCCAGGTCCTCCGTCAGGAACTCCCAGGCGTAGGCGATCGCCTCCTTCTTGAAATAGTCGCCGAACGAGAAGTTCCCGAGCATTTCGAAGAAGGTATGATGACGCGGCGTGATGCCGACATTCTCGAAGTCATTGTGCTTGCCGGAGACGCGGAGGCACTTCTGCGAAGAGGTTGCGCGCCGATAAGGCAGGTGGCGCTGACCCGTGAAGACGTCCTTGAACGGGACCATGCCGGCGTTGACGAACAGAAGCGTGGGGTCGTCCACCGGGACGAGCGGGGCGGATGGGACCCGCGTGTGGCCGCGAGCCACGAAGTAATCGAGGAAGCGGTGGCGGATCTCGTGACCGGTCATGCGCTCGGGGAGCCGAAGGTACGAGAACCGGGCGACTCAGAGCCACCGTTCGCGGCCGGCGTAGAAATCAGCCGGCCGGCCCGGATGGCGGACGCGAAAGGCGCGGTAGCGGCGCAACGACTGCTCGTAACGACGGTCGCTCGTTCGCATAGGGGTGTGGGGCATCGCGATCAGCGCTCGCTCGACCGACTGGACGTTTCCCTCCCCGAGGCGCCAGTCCGCGCGCGTCAGATCGTCCAGATGGAAGACCCCGTAGCCCGTGATCCGTCCCGAGCCGTCGACATAGGGATCGACGTAGCTGTAGGCGAGATCCCGGATTCGGCGGAACACCGCCTTCCGGCCGTGTAGGCCGGGGTCGCGGGACTTGCCAATCGTACCCCAGCGACCGCGTGAGCGGTAAAGCGAAAGGACGTGGTCCAGGCCGTCCTGGGACTCCAGGTCGAGGACGATCGGCGGATGGCCGTGTTGCTCCAGGACCACCGACGCCGCCAGAACCGCTTCCAGGCAGCTCGCTTCCCCGTGGCCGACGACACCGCGGAAGGTGCGGAGGGTACGCTTCCAGTTGTAGGGCAGCGAGCGCAGCCAGCGCTGGACCTGCCGCGGCGTTCGCAGCGCGTCAATCAGTCGCCGTTCGGCACGGGTGAAACGGGACGGGTCGGGTACCCGGCTGCTCACCCCTCGTCCACGCCAACCTCGGGCGCCGGCAGGAGCCGCTCGCAGACCTCCTCCACCACGAGGCCGCTGAAACCCCGACGACGCAGGTTCGCCTCGAGGCGTCGCCGCCGGGACGCGAGGTCGCCCCCCGAACGGCGGGACACGTAGTCGGTCGCGAGCCGGCCGGCCAAAATCCCGTCGTCCACGCCGGCCTCGGCGAACGCCGACTCCGCCGCTTCCGCCGCCGTCAGAGCGGGAACCCCCTTCGCGACCAGCTCGCTCACGATTCGGCGCAACGCGCGCGGCCTCGAGCGGACGGCCTCGCGCGCGTAGGTCCCGGCGAACCGCTCGTCCGAAACCAGCTTCTTGTCGGCCAGTTCCTGGACGACCGCCCGCACCGTCCCCTCATCGACCTCCAGGCGCGCCTGCAGCTTGTGCGCCAGCTCCCGGATCGTATGCTCGCGCCGCGCGAGGAGCCCCAGCGCGCGCTCCCGTACAGCCTCCCGGGCCTCTGGATCGAAGGGGTCCCCCTTTCGCCGCATCGCGCCGCAGCCGGCCGACTCAGGCGCCCGCCGTGATCGCCTCGCCGGGCTTTCGCTTCGGGATCAAGAGCCAGAGCAGCAGATAGACGACGATCCCGGGGAAGGCCGCGGAGAGGACCGAGACGGTTGAACGTCTGAGCGGCGGATTGCCGATATTCATCGCTATCACGAGGACGGGATCTGGCAGGCAGCGAGTCCCCGCTTCTCGAGATAGCGCTGATGGTACTCCTCGGCGCGCCAGAAGGGGCCGGCCGGAGCGATCTCGGTGACGATCGGCCGCCGGAACCGGCGCTCGCGATCGAGTCTCTCCTTCGAGGCCCGGGCCGCCTCCGCCTGCTCCGGCGTATGGGTGAAGATCGCCGAGCGGTACTGCGTCCCGACGTCGAGCCCCTGCCGGTTGAGCGTGGTCGGGTCGTGGCTCCGCCAGAACAGATCCAGAAGCTCCTCGTAGCTCACCCGGCCCGGATCGTACTCGACCTGAACGACCTCCGCGTGACCGGTTGTGTCGTTACAAACTTCTTTGTAGGAAGGATTCTCGGTCGTGCCTCCCATGTAGCCCACGGCGGCGGCGTTCACGCCCGGCAGCTGGCGAAACGCGACCTCGACCCCCCAGAAGCACCCGGCGCCGAATGTGGCCTTCATGCTATTCCTCCTCTCGCCGCGAAGTCCTGGCTGAAATTCTGGAAGCGTGGTCATCCCGGTCGCCTCGGGAAGAATCGCCGTCGATCAGCGAATGTCGAAAGCAGTCGATCGTGTGGTCGTTCACGAGGCCCGCCGCCTGCATGAACGCGTAGCAGATCGTCGGCCCGACGAAGCGGAAGCCTCGCTCCCGTAGATCCTTGCTCATGGCCTCCGATTCCGGCGTCCGGGCCGGGACCTCGGCAACCGAGCGCCAGGCGTTCCGACGCGGCGCACCGCCGACGAACCGCCAGATATAGGCGTCGAAGCTGCCGTGCTTCACCTGCACCTCGAGAAACGCCCGCGCGTTCCCGATTGCCGACTCGATCTTCTGCCGGTTTCGCACGATGCCGGGGTCGGCCAGAAGCGCGGCGAACTTCCGGGGGCCGTACGCCGCCACCTTCCGCGGATCGAAGCGGTCGAATACCTCCCGATACCGCTCACGCTTGGCGAGGATCATCGCCCATGAGAGCCCCGCCTGCGCGCCGTCCAGCACGAGGTGCTCGAAGAGCGTCCGGTCGTCGTGGGCGGGCACGCCCCATTCCACATCGTGGTACGACGCCAGCAACGGGGTCGCGGCCCAGGCGCAACGTTGTTCGCTCACGGGTCGAAACGACGATCCTCGAAAAGCACGGCGCCGGTCTGATCGCCGAAGGTGAATACCGACTGAAAAATCCCCTCGACTCCCACCCGGGCGCCTTCCCGCGGCGCTCCCCGCTCGTCGGAGACGACGTTGAGGGTTCCGGTCCCGTCGTTGATCCGGTAGGCGCCGCGGCCGAGCGCGCCGATCGCGGAAGTCACCTCCCCTTTGACTCGCACTGTTTCGCCGTCATAGCGCGAGGGGTCGTCGAGCAGCCGCTCGATCGACAGCGTGCCGCGACAGGCGCCGAAAGCAAACAGCGCAAAGAGAATCAGCATCATGAGGATCGAGCGGCCGCGACCAGATCGTGTCAGCATGGGGGCGCTCCGTGTGTCAGGTTTTCTCGTGTTCCGCGTGCTCTCGCGGGCGTCAGAGCCCGCTTCCCTGGATACCGTCGCACGGCCGTGCCAGGTTCCACCCGGCCTCACCGCTCGATCAGCTCCACCTCGACGCCGCCGACGATCCCGGCGAAGAGGTTGTACAGCGATCCGCCGATCACCCCCCCGATGAAGCCGAAAACCCCGTAGAGGAGGGGCAGGAGGATGACGGCGCCGACGCCGAAAAGGGCGCCGAGGAGAGCTTCGCCCCCCGTCCCGGAAGCGGAGCCCATAGCGGCCCCCATAAGGGAGAAGCCCGCGGCGATCCCGCCTACGACGAGGCCCAGGACGGCGTAGATCGCGCACATCAGCTTGGCGAGCGAAAGGGCCCCGACCCGTCTCAGGATCAACTTCGCCTCCTCTGTTGACGTTGCGACACCTGAGTTTGCGGCACCGAAGTGGGGAGGGATTCTAGCCGGGATTTCCGCCCGCCACCATCGGCGGAAGTTTGCCCCTCCCGCCACCCGGGGAATAGCTTTCCATTTTCATGCATGAACCTCTCATCCGGCTCTTCCAGGAGCACGCGGGCGAGCGCCCCGCGGCGGTCGTCAGGGTCGCCGCCGACGGGTCCCAACGAGCCTATCACCGGCTGGTTGGCCCGGACGGCCGGACCGCGATCGGGGCGGTCGGTCCCGACCGGGACGAGAACCGGGCCTTCCTGTCCTACTCGCGCGCGTTTCGCGGAGTGGGCCTTCCGGTCCCCGAGATCTACGCCGCCGACGAGGCATCCGGCGCGTGGCTCATGGAGGACCTGGGCGATCTGACGCTCTTCGATGCGCTCCAGGCGGCGCGAACCCGCGACGGCACCGGTTTCCCCGAATCGACGATCGCGATCTATCGCCTCGTGGTCGAGACCCTCCCCAGGTTTCAAATCGAGGGGCACGCCGTCGCCGATTATTCGGTGGCCTATCCGCGCGCCGCCTTCGACCGGCAATCGATCCTGTGGGATCTGAACTACTTCAAGTACCACTTCCTCAAGCTCGCCCACGTCCCGTTCAGTGAGGAGGGGCTCGAGCGCGACTTCCGCCGCCTGGCTGCTTTCCTCCTGAAAGCGGAGAGTGATTCCTTTCTTTATCGCGACTTTCAGTCGCGCAACATCATGCTGCAGGATGGCGAGCCCTGGTTCATCGACTACCAGGGCGGCCGGCGGGGAGCCCTCCAGTACGATCTGGCTTCGCTCCTCTATGATTCAAAAGCGGCCATTCCAGAGCACGTACGCGGTGTGCTGTTCGATCACTACCTGGACGCGCTCGCGGGGTACGCGCGGGTGGATCGCGAGGAGTTCCTGGATCTTTACCGGGGCTATGTCCTCGTCCGGATCATGCAGGCGATGGGCGCCTACGGCTACCGTGGCTTCTTCGAGCGCAAGCCGCGCTTCCTGGAAAGCGTTCCCTACGCGGCGGACAACATCCGGGGACTCCTCGCAGCGGGTCTGCCGATCCGCCTGCCGGAGATCGAGACGACGTTCCACCGGATCGTCGAGGAATGGGCGCACGCCCCGGGCGAACCCGGCGCCGAACCGGGACTGACCGTTCACGTGCAAAGCTTCAGCTACAAGCGCGGCTACCCGCAGGACACGGGCGGGCATGGCGGCGGTTTCGTGTTCGACTGCCGCGCGCTCCTGAACCCGGGTCGGCTACCGGAATTCGAGACGATGTGTGGCCGTGACGCCGGCGTCGTCGAGTGGATCGAGAGCCACACGGAGGTCGCACCGTACTGGGAGAACATCCAGGCGCTGAGCGAAGCCCAGGTGGAGGCTTACCTCGCCCGCGAATTCACCAGCTTGTCGATCGCCTTCGGCTGCACGGGGGGCCGCCACCGCTCGGTCTATCTCGCCGAGCGGCTGGCTCGCCACCTCGCGGAGCGCTTTCCCCAGATCCAGGTCCGCCTGGTGCATCACGAGGAGCCGCACTGGGCCGGGGAGATCGGCCGGGCCGCGGCTTCCGCTCCGGTCTCGGTCCGCTGAAGCGAGGAGCCGGGCGGGACTCCGATCCGAGGCACATGGATGCGATGATCCTGGCGGCGGGAGCCGGGAGCCGGCTCCGGCCGCTGACCGAAACCACTCCGAAGGCGCTGATCGAGGTCGGCGGCGTCACGATGCTCGAGCGGATCGCGCGCCGACTGATCGCGGCCGGAGCCGACCGTCTCATCGTCAACGTCCATCACCATTCCGGGCAGATCGCGCGCTTCGCCGCCCGCCTCGCTTCGTCCCTCGGGATCGAGATTGCGATCTCGCACGAGGAGGAGCGGCCGCTCGATACCGGCGGGGCTCTGATGCATGCGGCGCCGCTTTTCCGGAGGGACAGGCAGTTTTTTCTCCACAATGTCGATATCATCACGGATCTGGACCTGCGGGCATTGGCCGAAACGCACCGCGGGACCGGCGCCCTCGCGACCCTCGCCGTGAACCACCGCGAGACATCTCGTACGCTGCTATTCGACGAGCGGGGCCTCTACGGCCGGACGGACGAGAGGAAGGGCGCTACGGAGACCGTTCGCCATCCCGTGGGCAGAAACGAGCGAATCGCCTTCGCCGGCGTGCACGCTGTTTCGCCCGGGATCTTGGCAGCGATCACCGAGCGGGGCGCGTTCTCGATCCTGGATGCCTACCTGCGACTCGCCGCCGCGGGCCATTCGATCCTTCCCTACGACGTGAGCGACGCCTCGTGGCTCGAGATCGGCACGCCCGAGCGGCTGGCGAAGGCGCGACTGGAGATCGCCGGCAGCGCGCCGATTTCCCAGCCCCCCATGCCTCAGCTCCCGGGCTCTCCCGAGAGCACCCGCGCGTAGAGCGCGATCGCGACCGCGCTCGCGAGGTTCAGACTCGAGACTCCCTCCCGCATCGGGATTCGAAGGCGGATGTCCGCGCGCGCCATGAGCCCGGGGCTCAGGCCCCGGCGTTCGGACCCGAACGCGAGGAACGCTCCCGGCGGGATCATCCCGCTCCGGAGCGGCTCGCCCGCCGGATCGAGGGCGACCAGCGGCCGATCGCAGGCGGGGAGGGCGTCCACCCGGGCGACCGGAAGCGCGAACTGGAGCCCCGCTCCACCGCGCAGCGCCTCGGGGTGCCACGGGTCGTGGCCGCCGATCGCGATCACGGCCATCGCCCGACCGGCCGCCGACACGCGAACGGCCGCTCCCAGGTTCCCGAGTCGCGCCGGGTTCTCGAGCACCACGATCGGATTTGGGTTGTAGCGCTGGAGCAGATCGGGGACCGAAACGGTCGGTCTGCGGGCGAGCGCGATCACGCCGGTCGGCGGCGAGACCGGCGCCAAGCGTCCGAATTCCTTCCTGTCTACGACCGTGCACGCGCCGGCGAGCCGGCCGGCGATGTCGGGCGCCAGGGTCTGCGCGAGCCGGCTCAGCCGGTCGGGATCCGGCGTCGCGGCCTCGAGCACCTCGGCCTCGAAGCGGAGGGCGTGCTTGAGCGGGTGGAAGCCCTCGAGTACCGCCAGCGAAGGATCGCGCCGGGCGCGCCGGAAGCGCTCGACGATCCCGCCGAACGTCTGTTCGCCCGAATTGCCGTCCCGCCTCATCCGCCATTCCGCTGCAACCAGCTTACCGGCTCAGGTTCCTGACGAGCCGGTACCAGTACTCCAGCGCCTCGTAGAAGCGGTCGATCGCGATCCGTTCGTCCTTGCCGTGCGCACGCGCGTCGTCCGGGTCCGAAAAGATCGCCGAGACGCCATAGACGGGAATGCCGGCGTTCCGGACGTACAGCCCGTCCGTCGCGCCGGTCGACATAAGCGGAACGACGGGGACCCCCGGCCACATCGCGCCCGCCAGCTCCTCGATCGGTCCCAGGACATCGGGCGTGAGCGGCGAAGGCGGACTCGCGGTCGGGACGTTGACGCGCGAGATCGCGATCTCGTCGTCCGCAAGGACCTCCGCTACGATCCGCTCGATTTCGTCGGGCGAGCCGCCCGGAAGGACCCGGCAGTTGACCGTCGCGCGCGCCGTCTGGGGCAGTGCGTTGTCGGCGTGGCCCGCTTCGAGCCGGGTCGCCACGCAGGTCGTCCGCATGAGCGCGTTGTAGTAAGGCGACTCGGAGAGCCGCTCCGCCGCGGCCGGGTCGGGCGGGGTGGCGGCGACCGCGCGCATGTCCGCCGCGAGCTGGCCCTCCTCGAGCGCGGCCGAGCGCTCGAAGAACGCGCGCATGACGTCATTCAGCTCGACCGGAAAGCGGTGGGCCGCGATCCGGTTCAGCCCCCCCGCGAGCCGGTAGATCGCGTTGTCGGGCGTGGGCCGCGAGCTGTGACCGCCGGGGTTCGTGACCTCGAGTTGGAACGTCAGGTAGATCTTTTCGCTCGCCTGGACGCCGAACATCGCCTCCTCGCTATCCCTGAGGATCCCGCCGCCGGAGTCGGTGTTGAGGGCGAACGCGGGATCGTCGATGTGCTCGCGTCCTTCGCCGACCAGCCACTTGATGCTCGCGCTCGTCGTCTCCTCGTCCGCCGTCAGGACGATGATGAGGTCGCGGTCCGGGACGAACTCTTGCTGCCGGTAGCGGATGAAGTTCGCGACCAGCATCGCCGCGCCGGCCTTGTTGTCGGTGGTCCCGCGACCGTACCACCAGCCCTCCTCCTCGGTCAGCGTGAACGGGTCGACCGACCAGTCCTCCGGCCGGGCATCAACGACATCGAGATGGGCCATGAGGAGGATCGGCGCGCCGCCGGTGCCGTCGCCGCGGTAGCGCGCGACGAGGTTCCCGAGCCCCGGCTCGGGGCCGGTCACCTGGACGTCCTCGGCGGAGAACCCCGCGGCGCGGAGCCGTGCCGCGAGCGCCTCGGCCGCCTCGACGGTGGCCGGCGATCCGGAGAGCGTCCGGATCTCGACCAACTCCTCGAGGATCTCCACCGCCAGCGCGCTGTCGGCCGCCGAGGGCGCCGTCTGGCCGGCCGCGGTCGCGAAGAGCGTCCCGACGAGCAGCGCGGCCAGGACCGCCCGGCGGACTGCCCGTTCTACTTCTCCGGCACGTGGCACACGGCCTCGATGTTGTTCCCGTCGGGGTCGAAGACGAACGCGCCGTAGTAGTTGGGGTGATACTCCGCCCGCACTCCGGGAGCCCCGTTGTCCTTCCCGCCGGCCCCCATTGCCGCACGATGGAAGGCGTCGACCGTAGAACGGTCGGCGGCGGCGAACGCGAGATGCATTCCCGCGGTCCGGTAGTCCCCCGCGCCGATCCAGAAGTCCGGCTTGTCGTCCCTTCCCATGCCCAGCGCGCCCGGAAACTCGTAGAGTACGCCGTAGCCGAGCGGCTCGAGGGTCGCCGCGTAGAACCTCTTGCTGGCCTCGAAGTCGCTGACCCTCAACGTGACGTGATCGATCATCGCTCGCCTCCTGATTTTCCATCTGGGTGGATGGTTCGCCGCGCTCAACCGGGCGGCGGCTCGTGGCTGGTCGCGAAGCGCGGCGGTCGCCGCGCCTGGGTCGCCTGCTCGAACGCGTAGGCGAGCCGGAGCAGGGTCGGCTCGCTGAACGGACGGCCCACGAACGAAAAGCCGACGGGCAACCCGAACGCGTAGCCGGCCGGCACCGTGACATGCGGATACCCCGCGACGGCAGCGGGCGACGAGAAGCCACCCAGCCCGTGGTCGCCGTTCACGAGATCGATCGTCCACGGCGGGCTCGTCGTCGGCGCCACGAGCGCGTCCAGATCGTGCTCGTCCATGACCGCGTCGATCCCCTCGGTTCGCGAGAGGCGATGGTTCTTCTCCAGCGCCTCGCGGTACACCGTTTCGGTCAGCGGCCCTTTCTCCTCCGCACGCTCGAAGATCTCCTGTCCGAAGTAGACCATCTCGCGATCGCGGTGCTCCTCGTTGAAGGCGATCAGGTCGCGGAGGGATCCGACCGGTAGACCCGGTCGTCCGGCCAGGTACGCGTTCAGGTCGGCCTTGAACTCGTACAGGAGGACCTCGTACTCGCTGTCGCCGTAGTCGCCCGCGTGCGGGATGTCGGCGGGGTCCACGATGACCGCCCCCAGCCGGCCGATCGCCTCGATCGCCTCTTCCGCGATCCGGTCCGACTCCTCGCTGTAGCCGAAGAACCTCTCGCGCGCCACGCCGATCCGGGCCCCCCGGAGCCCGCCGGGGTCCAGGAACCGGCGATAATCGGCGTGCCCCCGCCCCCGGCCCGCGGCGGTCGCGGGGTCATCCGGATCGACACCCGCCATCGCGCTCAGAAGGATCGCCGCGTCGGCCACGGTCCGCGCCATCGGCCCGGCCGTGTCCTGGCTGTGGGCGATCGGGATGACCCCCGTGCGGCTGATGAGACCCAGGGTCGGCTTGATCCCGACGACCGAGTTGGCCGAAGCGGGGCACACGACCGATCCGTCCGTCTCCGTCCCCACCGCGGCCGCCGCGAAGCTGGCCGCGGACGCGGCGGCCGATCCCGAGCTCGAGCCGCACGGCGTCCGGTCGAGCGCATAGGGGTTCTTCCCCTGACCGCCGCGCGCGCTCCAGCCGCTGGAGGAGTTGGTCGAGCGGAAGTTGGCCCACTCGCTCAGGTTCGTCTTGCCCAGGAGGACCGCGCCCTTTTCGCGCAGTCTCTTCGTGACGGTCGCGTCGCGGCCGGCCGAGGTCCCGGCCAGCGCGAGCGAGCCGGCCGTCGTCGTCATCCGGTCGCCGGTGTCGATGTTGTCCTTGAGGAGGATCGGAATGCCATGCAGGGGACCGCGGGGACCCTTCGCGCGGCGCTCCTCGTCGAGGGCGCCGGCGATCGCGAGCGCATCGGGGTTGATCTCGAGCACATGGCGGAGCGCCGGACCCTCCCGGTCCAGCGCCTCGATCCGCTCCACATACGCCTCGACCAGCGAGCGGGCCGTGTGCTCGCCCGACTCCATCTTCGCCTGGAGCTCGGCGATCGTCGCTTCCTCGAGCTCGAAATCGGCCTCCGGCCGGACCCGGCCGGGAGCGATGACGGCAGGCAGGCGCGGAGCCGGACCCAGCACGGTGACGGCTCCAACCACGCTTCCTTTCAAGAAGCTCCTGCGATCCATCTCATGTTCGCAGACGATCATCGACCGGATCGGTCGTGAACCTCGAAGCTCACCGACTGGCTCACCCATACGCCGACTGGTGCCCCGTCCGGACGGGGGTATACCGCAGGAGGAAGCCCAAGGTCTCGAGTTCCTATTCGATCCGTTTGTCCCGCGAGCGAGAGCCCTCCGATCTTCGGTGACGGGGCTGGCGGACGTGCTGCGTGATCCCGATCCTCATCGACCCGACAGATCTGCGACTGGACCGAGGACGCGGGAATCACGAGCGCCAGCAGAAACATGCCCCCGCCGAGGCGGACGTGATCTCGGCCATCTTCTCCCGCCACGTTCAGCACCTACATCGGCGCCACCGCTCCCCGGCGGACGCGCAGCCGGTTGCCGTCCGGGTCTTCGAGGTGAAGCTCGTCTGTCGAGCCGTGGGCCAGGGTCGCGCCGCGACGCTCGAGCTCGCGCCAGAGGGCGTCGACGTCGTCCGTGTACAGGTCGACGACGCCGGCCCGCGCGGCCGTCGCCTCCTCGGAGAGATAGATCCTGCAACCGTCACGATACAGAGAAATAAATGGCGGAAAGTCTTGTTCGAAGGACTGCTCCCATTCCTTGTGGAAGCCGAGCCGTCTACAGTAGAAGTCACAGCTTCGCCGGGCGTCCGCGACCTGTAGGACGGGGAGAAGTCCCCATAGGGCTGGCACGCTCGCACCCGGGGCCAGCGCGCGACTCAGGCCAACCAGCCCGCGGCGTCACCGACCGCGATGTCGCCGCCTTCGGTAACGACGCCGAAGGCGCCGCCGCGCCAGTGTGGACTCATCGCGCCACGGAGCCCGGGGAACGCCTCGTCCATCCGCTCGCACGGTCGGGTCTCGCCCCCGAGCCGGATCCGGCAGCCGCCGACCGCGAGGATGCGGTCCTCGCTTTCCTCGAGATCGAGCCCGCTCACCAGCAGGTTGGCGCGCCTCGCGGAGGGATCGAGCTCGGCCCCCAGCTCGGCCATCATCCGCTCCCAGACCACCCCCGAGATCACGGTCACTTGCCGGCGGCCTCCCTGGTTGGCGTTCCCGACCATTCCCTGGCCGGTCACGAACGTCGCCCGCGGAACCGAGTCCATCGGGGCCCGGTGTGCACGCTTGATCCAGATCGCTTCGAGCTGTCCCATAGCGACCGGCGAAAGATACCACTCGGTGGGGATTCGCGAATCAAGCGCCTACGATCTCGTTCAAACCTTCGATGACGAGACTCAGTTCCTCCGCAGTCGACCGTGCGAGACGCTTACCGATACGCTCAACGGAAAGCGTTCGGATCTGGCTGATCTTGATCCAAGACTTCTTTGGCAGGCCTGGCGATCGCAGCTCCAGAGTGAGCGGAAATTGTGCGCGCTGCGGCCGGCTGGTAATCGCCATCGCGATCACGGTTCCCGATCGCTCGTTGAAGACGTCGTGGCTCAGGATCAGGACCGGACGACGACCCGCTTGCTCGCTCCCACGAACCGGATTCAGGTCCGCCCATCGGATTTCGCCCCTCAGTATTCGGGCCACTTCGACAGATCCTCAGAAAGCCCCTCCTCCGCCAAAGCCCTCTCGTAGGCAGGGTCCAGCTTGGCGCTCTCGCGGGCCAGGCGACCACGATCCAGGCGGTCGAGCCTTTCTTCCACCGCCTGCTGGATCGCCTGACTGCGACTGGCAAAAACCTCGTCGCGGACAAGCTGGTCGAGCCGCCGAACCATTCTTTCTTCCAGGGTGATCGCAATCTTCGTCTTGGCCATGGTATGATAGTATATCATACCCAACCGAAAACCGCCATCTGATTCCGAGCTTCTACCCTACTCCACTTCCGCGCCCACCGGCTCGCCGGCTTCGGTTTCCTCGCTCTCCGCGGCCGAACGCGAGATGCCGAGCTTCGAGCGCAGCTCGGCTTCGATCGCCCCGGCGATATCGGGGTTGTCCTTGAGGAAGAGCTTGGCGTTCTCACGGCCCTGTCCGAGTCGCGTTTCGCCCCACGAGTACCAGGCGCCCGACTTCTCGACGACGCGTTCGTCGGCGCCGAGGTCGAGGACGAGCCCCTCCCGGCTGATCCCCTCGCCGTACATGACATCGAACTCGGCCATCCTGAACGGCGGGGCGACCTTGTTCTTGACGACCTTGACCCGGCAGCGGTTGCCGACGACGGCGTCGCCGTCCTTGATCGCGCCGATCCGCCGGATATCGAGCCGAACAGAGGCGTAGAACTTCAGCGCCCGCCCGCCCGGCTGGGTTTCGGGGTTGCCGAACATGACCCCGATCTTCTCCCGGATCTGGTTGATGAAGATGACCGCGCACTGGGAGCGGTTGATCGCCCCGGCCAGCTTTCGGAGGGCCTGGCTCATGAGCCGGGCCTGGAGCCCGACGTGGCTGTCCCCCATCTCGCCCTCGATCTCCGCCCGGGGGACGAGCGCGGCGACCGAGTCGATGACGATGACCCCGATCGCGTTCGACCGCACCAGCACCTCGGTGATTTCGAGCGCCTGCTCGCCGGTGTCGGGCTGGGATACGAGCAGGTTCTCGATGTCGACACCGAGCTTCCGCGCGTAGTCGGCATCCAGCGCGTGCTCGGCGTCGATGAACGCCGCGATCCCGCCCTGCCGCTGCGCGTTGGCGATCACGTGGAGGGCGAGCGTCGTCTTGCCCGAGGACTCGGGGCCGTAGATCTCGGTCACCCGACCCCTGGGGATCCCTCCGATCCCGATGGCGGCATCGAGGTTGAACGCCCCGGTCGGGATCGCCCCGATCTCGATCCTGCGGTCGGCGCCCAGCCGCATGATCGCGCCCTTGCCGTACTGCCGCTCGATCTGCGTGATCGCCAGCCCGAGCGCCTTCTCCTGTTCCTTGATGCCGTCGGTCGCCATCCTCGTTCTCCTCCGCCCCGCGGTTGTGCGGGGCTCCCAGTCTGTTTTGAGTGATATTCGGTTTTCTTTCGGTCCTACGATAACACGCCGACGCCGTTCAGGGAAGAGAGCCACCCTCCTCGTTCGATTCGGTGCCGGCCGTGTCGGGGAGGATCCCGTCGGATCGGCCGACCCCCGCCGCGCTCACCGCCAAGCGGAGCATCTGGACGGCCGGGGTCAGTCGCTCCGCCAGATCGATCTTCCAGCGGTCGCCCACGCGCGAAAGCGGCATCTCCTCGACCGTCCGCTCGACCCGCACTCTCACGGTCGCCGCGTTCCCATCGAGTGTCGTGCCTTCGACGGTCCCGCCGCAGAAGGCCCGACACCACTCCTCGACCGTGAGCGCTTCCTCGGACCCTCCCCCGGCCTGCCGGCTCAGCCGCTCGATCTCCCGGACGAGCTGACGCGTGCTGTCGGTGAACGAGGCCTGGAAGGCGGCGGTGTCGCGCGACTCCAACGCGTCGAGGAAGCTCCTCACCGTTCCCTCGGGGGACGACTGCGCCCCGCCGCAGCCGATCAGCAAGAAGAGCGCCAAGCCGGGCACGCCGGCCCGAATCCGGGCGCGACTCACGGCCGCTCGGATCCAATCAAGTTCATGAACTCCATCCGGGTCGATGTCTCCTCGCGGAACGCCCCCAGCATCGCGCTCGTCGTCATCGTCGAGTGCTGCTTCTCGACGCCGCGCATGACCATGCACAGGTGCCGCGCCTCGACTACCACCGCCGCTCCCAACGGATCCAGCTGTTCCATGATTGTGTCGGCAATCTGTCGGGTCATCCGCTCCTGGATCTGGAGCCGGCGGGCGAAGTGGTCGACCAAGCGCGGGATCTTCGACAGTCCGACGATCCGCCGCTGCGGAAGATAGGCTACATGGGCCTTGCCGAAGAACGGGAGGAGGTGGTGCTCGCAGTTATGCGACAGGTGGCCGGAGATCAGGAAGGTAGGATACGGTTCGCAGGTGAAGCTGTAGATCGTGAATGGTTTCTTGCCTCTCGCACGAATGGTTCGAACCGACCGGACGGGGACAAAGCGTGACTCGAGAAGCGAGGTCTTGTGGCTCTCCTGACGAAAACCGTGCTTTCCGTACCACCCTGAACGGTTCCAGCGGTTGGAGATGTATAGCCGCGAAGCGGTACTACGAGATGGGGTGAAGCGCGCATGGATCGCCTCAGAGAAGTCGCGAAGGAAGGGCACGTTGCTTCCAATCACCATGGCGCCTGCTCCTTGCCTCACCCGGTACCCGTCCCCCTCTACGTATCCATCGATAAATCCCTGCATGCATTCCTCAGATCCCAGAACGACCCGGGGAAAGGACTGTCGCATATGATGGGCGTCACCACCCACCCAACCGCGAAAGAGATCAGCCATATAGGAAGATACGACCCGTACTCGAAACCCGGGTGTATCCCGTCCAGTGAAACCGGAAGGACGAGAGACCGTCTCCACTCGAGGTCGCACCCCAAAGGCTTCGCGCACAGCACTCGCGAATTTTTCGGCGAACGTTCGGCGGTTGACCACCAAGGAGATATATCGACTTCCGACGGTGCCGTCGGAGGTCACCGCGCCGATCGCGTATCCCAGCGGATATCCCATGCGAGGCGCATGCCGGCGCCGGTGTAGGGCCTTCGGCAACGTCCATTCGACCTCGTGCCCCTCCAGATCGGTGGCCTCGACCCACCCTTTGCGAGTGGCGAATGGATGGTCGGGGGTGGTACGGAAGGTGCCTCCGTCCGATACGATCTCGACGAGTTCTCGAGTTTGACGGCGCGTGACCATTGTGACCGTGGTCTCTCGAGCGGTACCGTCCTGCAGCGTCCACAGTCGATCTCCAGCCCGCACTTGCGCTGCTTGGCGGGCCCCTCCGACCGTGTTGACGATCTGCTTTGATGGGACGCACAGACTGTAGAACTCGATGTCCTTGACGAGCACCATCTCATCGTACTCTTCGGTGAAGAACGCGTCGTTGAAGAGGTCGTTGACATCCTGACGGTATCCTTCCGTCAGGAAACGGAAGGCCCTGATGACCCGCTCCGGAGTCCGCGCCAGCCCTTCGCGATCGGGATCTTCGCCGAGCGCCGCCAGGAGCTCGTAGATCAGACCGGCAGCGCTCGTTTTCGTCGAATCCATGACACCTCCTTCGAGCGTTTCATTCCCCGATGAGGCCGCCTCGGTCGATCAGGACGAGCAACACGAGGAGCCAGACGGCCGTCAGGAGCCAGCTGAGCCATTTCAGGGCGCGGCCCAGCCCACGGCTGCCGATCGCGGCCGGCCGCGTCTCGAAAAGCTTCACGTCGCCGAGGCTCCGCTCGAGACGCGGGATCTCTCTTCGCCAAAGGGATTCCCAGCGGAGCTCCCACTCGGCCGTGAGCGCGTAGAACACGTTGCCGAGGAATGCCGTGGCGGCGGGAAGCCAGACGAGGGGACCGCTCCCGTCACGGCCCCACACGGCGCCCGCCAGGATCAGGTTTCCCGCTACGTAGACCGCGTTGCCGCCCAGGAACGCTCGCCGATCGCGCTCGAGCTGCGCGACGAGGGTGGAGAGGATTCGTTCGGGATCGTACGACGGAGAGCCAGCCATCGGCCGGCAATATAGGCCGCGCCGAACGAACGGGGCGAGAGGCGCGCGGCCTGGGAACTCCGCTGCAGGGTCGGTAGCTTCGGGACGATGCCCGGCGACTCCCTGCCCGAACTCGAAGCCCCTACGGAACGATCGACAGGCGCTCGCCGCCGGCTGGCGGTGAACCCGCCGTGCGTTGACCGTCCCACCGCGGCCGAGCAGATTCGCGATCCCTCCGTGTCATGAAAGGAGCGCTCATGCGTCGAATGATCGCCTCGCTCGCCTGGCTGGCCGTGCTGGCTTGCACGGCGGGATCGGCCACCGCCCAGGAGCCCGCGATGCGCGACACGATCCGGTACCGACTTTCGTGGAAGAACCCGGCCAGCCAGCTCTACACGGTAGAGGTGACGGCCGCCACTTCGGGCGAGCCGGTCGTCTTCTCCCTTCCGGCCTGGAGACCCGGCCGGTATATCCTGCAGAACTACGCCGCCAATGTCCAGGCCGTGCGGGCCTTCGACGCCGAGGGTCGGCCGCTCCGGGTCGAATGGGTCGATCTCGACTCCTGGCGGGTCGATCCGGACGGGGCGAGCGAGGTGACGCTCGCCTACGAGTGGACCGCCTCGACGCTCGACGCCGGCTCGTCGCTTCTCCTGCCCGACGTCGCGTACTTCAACCCGGTGAACCTCTTGCCGTGGGTCGAAGGGCGGATGGATCGACCGGCCCGGCTGACGCTCGGCCTTCCCGACGACTGGCCGGTCGCGACCCAGCTCCAGCGTGGTCCCGGCGGCGACTTCGTGGCGGCCGACTACCACGATCTGGTCGACGCCCCGACGATCGCGGCGCCGGACCTCGTCCGCTGGGATTTCCACCACGACGACGTCCCCTATCACGTGGTCTTCCGCGTCGTTTCCGGGGAGCTGGATCTCGGTGACTACACGCAGGAAGGAATCCTCGCCGATATCGAGGCGATCGCGCGCGAGCAGACGGCGATGTTCGGCGGCGCGCCCTACGACGAGTACTGGTTCCTGTACCAGCTCGTGCCGCACCCCTTCGGCCACGCGGTCGAGCACGCCGCCAGCTCGTCCTACGTGCTCCACGACGTCGTCTTCCAGAGCGAGCGGGGATATCACGGCTTCCTCGGCATCACCGCTCACGAGCTGTTCCATGTCTGGAACGTCAAGCGGATCCGGCCGGCCGCGCTGTGGCCGTACGACTACTCGGAGCCCCAGCTCACCCGGCTCCACTGGTTCACCGAGGGCGTGACCTCGTACTACGACAACCTGACGCTCGCGCGTACGGGTCTCCTGACCGAGGAGGAGTATTACGCGGCGCTGGCGGGGAACATCCAGTCGCTCGACGATTCCCCCGGCCGGCACGTGACGAGCGCCTCGCTCGCGTCGCTCACGTCCTGGCACTCGGGGTACGGCGCCGGGAACCCCAACCAGTCGATCTCGTTCTATACGAAAGGCGCGCTGATCGGGCTTCTCCTGGACCTGACGATCCGGGACGCCACCGACGGCGCGCGGAGCCTGGACGATGTCATGCGGGGTCTCTGGGAGCGGTACTACCTCGAGGACCGCGGGGTGCCCGAGGACGGGGTCCAGCAGATGGCGGAGGAGGTCTCCGGCCGGCCGCTCGCCGACTTCTTCGCCGCGTACGTCCACGGCACCGAGGAGCTGCCCTATGAGGAGTCGCTGGCCGTCGTCGGCCTGACCGCGCGGCAGGTGGCCGACACGAGTCGACCGGCCGCCACCCTGGGGTTGACGGTCCGCAGGCAGGGCGACGACTGGACGGTGACGAACGTTCTGCCGGCGAGCCCCGCGCTCGCCGCCGGCGTCCTGCGAGGCGACGTGCTGGTCGCGGTCGACGGCAGCGCGCTCGAGGAGACCGGGCTTCCGGCGGTCCTGGCCGAGCACGAGCCGGACGAGGAGGTCACCGTGACGATCCGCCGCCACGGCGAGATCTCCGACCTGACCGCGACGCTGGCCGGGGGCCGGGATCTCCGGTGGGAGGTCGTCCCCGTCGAGAGCCCGGACGAGCGGCAGCTCCGGCATCGTCAGTCGTGGCTCGCGGCGAGCACCGGGCGGGCCGGCGGCGGAGGAGGGCGCTGAGGGATGGTCCGCTGGAGGTCGGGCCGCCGGAGCGGGAACGTGGAGGATCGCCGCGGGGCGCGAGGGGGCGTCATCGGCGGCGGGATCGGCGTGCTCGTGATCGCGCTGATCGTCTGGGTTCTCGGGGGCGACCCGCTCGCCTTCCTGCAGGTGGCCGGGGACTCCCCATCAGCGGGTGGGAGCGCACCCCCTCCCCCCGAAGAGGACGAGACCGCGCAGTTCGTCTCGGTAATCCTCGCTTCGACTGAGGACCAGTGGAACGCGATCTTCGGCGAGAGGGGGGCCGATTACCGCGAGCCGACCCTCGTCCTCTTCACCGACCTCGTCCGCTCCGGCTGCGGGACGGCCGGCGCGTCGACCGGCCCGTTCTACTGTCCGCTCGACCAGACGATCTATCTCGATCTCGGGTTCTTTCGAGAGCTAGCCCGGCTCGGCGGACCGGGCGACTTCGCGGCCGCCTACGTGATCGGTCACGAGGTCGGACACCACGTGCAGAACCTGGCCGGGACGACGGATCGCGTGGCGGCGGCGCAGCGCGTGGAGTCCGGCCAGGCCAACGCGCTGTCCGTCCGCCTCGAGCTCCAGGCGGATTGCTACGCGGGGGTCTGGGCGAATCGGGCGAACCGGGGCGGGACGTTCCTCGAGCCGGGCGATATCGACGAGGGGCTCGCCGCGGCTGCCGCGATCGGCGAC
Source organism: Gemmatimonadota bacterium (assembly GCA_035524965.1). GTDB lineage: Bacteria > Gemmatimonadota > Gemmatimonadetes > JACCXV01 > JAHWKZ01 > DATLFH01. The sequence continues at coordinate 44,834 of DATLFH010000006.1, forward strand.
GATCGCCTGGCCCGAATGGCCGGCCGCGCCGCCGGCCCGGAATCGTTCACCCACGGGACGAGCGACCAACGGGCGCGGTGGCTCGCGACGGGGCTCGAGGAGAGCCGCCCCGAGGCGTGCGACACCTTCGGGAGCGAGCTTCGCTGACTGCGCTCGCGTCGAGTGGACGGCGAACGCCGCCCCTTGGGGGTCCATGCACTGGGCGACGCGGTCGCCGCCGCAGATTGCAGGCTATCTGGATACCGGGGAGAGCACAGGACACGTATCTCTTGTTGCCGTGGCTGGTTGAGGCCGGTGATGCGGGATCAAGCCGAGATACACTGCAGGCACTCGGCCCGATACTGGGGATATACGGAACTCGATAATTCTCGTTAGACAGCCGCTTCGATGAACAACTCAGTGGAAAGTCGAGAATGAGCGCGTCTAGGTTGGACAGTGTCGGGCCAGGGGCAGGCGTGGGAATTATGCAGCCGTATACCAAGGTACAGGACACCGCGCTGCTCCTGTTGCGCTTGGTTGTCGCGGCGATCTTCCTCTACGCAGGCTCCGCAAAGTGGCCTTTCTGGTCCTCGCCGCCCGAGGGCATGTCTGTCGTCCTACACAGCGTTTTGAAGTTTCTTTCCATCGTCGAGCCGTTGGGCAGCCTGGCGCTTCTTCTGGGAGTCTTGACGCGTTGGGCCGCTGCCGGACTCGGCATCATCATGGTGGGGGCGATCTTCTACGCGAGGCTCACGCTGCACGCCGGTCTCTTTACGTCACCCCAGGGCACGGGGTTGGACTATAACCTGCTCATTCTTGCCGGCTGCATCGCCCTGATCGCCTTTGGCGCAGGCGGCTGGTCAGTCGATGCGATGCGAAAGAAGGCATAAGCACAAGCGGCTTTCTAAGCGCGATCCGTAAGGCGGCCCCATGGCTATCGGTATGCGACCCCTTCGGTATTCCATCAACGTCACGTTGGACGGCTGCGTCGATCATCGTGCAGGTTCCACGGACGAAGAACTGCATCGTTTCTGGGCCGAGAAACTCGCCCAGGCCGATGCCCTGCTCTTTGGCCGGGTCACTTACGAAATGATGCAGGCCGCGTGGCGGTGGCCGGCAAATGGGCTGCGGCCCGAATGGATGGCCGAGTGGATGGAACCCTTCGCCCGCACGATCGACGCGGCCAAGAAGTACGTCGTGTCGAGCACCTTGAGCCAGGTCGATTGGAACGCGGAGCTCTTGCGCGGAGATCTGGCAAAGGCCGTCGAGCAGCTTAAGCGGGAGTCGGGCAAGGGACTGTTCGTGGGAGGCGTGACGCTCCCGCTGGCATTGGCGGAGCTGGGATTGATCGATGATTACGAGTTCGTGGTGCACCCCAGGCTGGCGGGGCCGACGTTGTTCGCCGGGCTATCGAAGCCTCTCGACTTGAAGCTCGTCAGCCGGCTGGAGTTCGGCTCGGGGGCGGTCGCGATGCGGTATGAGCCGAGAAGGTAGCCATTCCTTCTATAAGGCCGCCAAAGGTGGCTTGGCCGTGTTGCACTTAGTATGCGAATTCGCGCCGCCTAACCCGTCGTTGCAGCCGACTCGCTTCGCTCGCGGCTGAACTCCAAGTCGTTAGACGGCACGAGTGTCCGCTCCACATCGCAAAGTCAATCCTCACCTGAGCGGTATCGCGAAATGAAGCTGGCGAATTCATTCGTGCATCGCTGGACCATCTTAGGTGTGTCAGCCATCGGGTATCTCGTACTGGCGCCGAGACCTGGGTGGGGTCAGGTCGTTCCGGATGAACGCGCACATCATCAACTTGTCTACCACGACGCCGATGCGCGGACGTACTTGATCGCTGGCAGCACCAGGCGGGGCGATGGATACCATTACTTTGACGATATGTGGTATTGGGACGGAGCGGGTTGGGTCCAAGCTTCGGCACTCCCGTTTCCACGAAGCAGCCATCGAGTCGTGTATCACGCGCAGCGCAACTCGCTCATCCTTTTCGGTGGAGGATTCGCACAAGCGATCCGTGCGGAAGGGGTCGTGTGGGAGTGGCAACGCGGCGCGTGGAAGGCGATCGGTGGGAATCATCGAGCTGCCGCTAGCGAACCGGAGATGTGCTACGACCGCCGACGCGAGCGCATTGTGATCTTTGGAGGTTGGGATTCAACGGCAAACTTCCGCGGCGAGACGTGGGAGTGGCGTGAGGGCGGTCTCGTGAAAGTGGATAGCATGGGTCCAACTGCCCGCGCCGGCCATGCCTTCCTCTACGATCCCGTCCGCCGACGCTGCTTGCTGTTCGGCGGGCAGGGAGCGGAAGGCTACCACGCAGATACGTGGGATTGGGACGGCGTGAGTTGGCATCAGTTGGACGTGTCAGGACCACCAGCCCGCTGGTTCTTCGGATCTGCAACGGACTCGGCGAACGGACGCATTGTGATCTTCGGCGGGCGTGGCCCCGAAGCGCCGGTACGCGACCGTGATGCGGCCGGCGATTTTGGAGACACATGGGCGTGGAACGGACGTCGCTGGGAGCAGCTGCCTATCTCAGGACCGCCACCTCGTAGCAGTGCGCAGCTGGCATTTACGGGTCGCAGTATCGTTCTCTTCGGGGGGCGGCAGGAACGGCCACAGGGGTTTGGCGATCTAAACGACACCTGGGAATTGCGTGAACGCTCGTGGGTGCGCGTGCATTAGGGGCTGTATAGCGGACCTGTGGAACCGCCACGATGGGATGCCGCCTAACGGAGCGGTGAAGCTGGCGAGCGGCGCCGACGGGTATTGACACGTGAAAGGGTTTCGCAGCGCCGCTCGCAGCTTAGTGGCCTCTCAGTTCCCGAGCTTGGGAGATGAGGCGCAACAGGAGTTATAGTGATACGGAGTCGCACAGGCATTAACGGATCGACCCCCAGCAGAAAAGGGTCACCGAAGTATCCCACCCCCGCGTGAGCCGGAGACTCGAAGGAGGGACATCGGGGCTAGACGCAATGCCGTATCAGACCCTGCGCAAAGGATGCACCACGGAACGGAATTGAGCGACGAACTCGCCTCCATTGCACTCGGCGACGATTATCCCCCACCCGTCCCCCGGGGTCGGGGGGCGGGCTGACCCAGGTGCAACATTCCACCGACCTCCGCGACCTCATGCTCGGCGTCTACCGGGACTGGAGCGAGGGGGACGGCTCCTTTATCGAGCGGGTGACGTCCGACCGGCCGGAGGCGCTGCTGATCGGGACCGATCCGCGGGAGTGGCTCGGGGGCGGTTCGGCCATCAGGGCGGTGTGGCGGCGGCAGTTCGAGGAAGGGTCCTCGGAGCAGGCCTGGAGGGCGGGCGAGCTGCAGGCGTTCTAGGAGGGATCGGTCGGATGGGTCGCCGACAATCCCACCACGACCGACCGCGCCACCGGCGAGGTGATGTCCTGGCGCATCACGGGCGTCTTCCATCGCGAGGGAGGGCGCTGGAAGGCCGTTCAGTTCCACGCTTCGGAGGGCGTCCCGAACACGAAGCCGCTGACGACCTCCATCGACGAGGTCGCCGACGCCGTCGAGCTGGCGAGGCCGGACCTTGGGTCTCTGGGCCCAGCAGGTGTATGCGGTGTCTTGGGACCCGGGAGGGGAGCCGCCCCCAACCTTCACCGGCTGACCGAGCGGGAGCCGGCTACCGGGCGTCGGCGATCAGGCGCTCCTTCAGCTCACCCGCCAGGACGCTGATCCGGCGGAGATCCTCGGAGAACGCCGCGAGCAGCGCCATGTGGGTGCGGATCTCGGGGTGGAGGCGCCCGTCCGCGTCGTAGAAGGCGTTCGCGCCGAGCTCGACGCGGGGCAGGATCTCGCGCTCGCTGAATGCCCGGTACCTCGCGTAGTCGTCGTGGATGCCGACGAACTCGGTGTAGAAGTACCCGAGCTCGAGCCTCAGCTCGGGGTCGAACATGCTGGCCACGCCGGACGACACGGCCGCGTCCCAGGCGGCGGTGGGTGGATGGGTAGCTCCGGGGATCCGGTAGAGGTCCGGCACCGCCCGCTGACCCGTCACGTCGGCGCGCCGCCACCGCTCGACGCTCTCGCGGATCGAGTCGGCGTACTCGAGCGCCCGGACCTCGTAGCGGCCGAGCTCGGTCACGATCCCGCTGCGGGCTTGATCGAGTGCCTCCCGCTCGGCCGCCCGGCCGCGGCACTCGTCGAGTAGGAAGGCCGCGGTGACGCCGGCGAAGACCGTGAGCAGCTCGGCGGCGTGCCGGAGCGCGCGGGAGCGCCAGGGGCGAACGGAAGGCGCGGGGTCCATGACCGTAGTATAGGGTCCACGGCTCGTGACCGTTGAATATCCATCAATACTATTCTTCCTCGCCAGCGAGCGCGGAGTACACGACCCGCCCCCCGACGATCGTGAGGACGGACTCGATCTGCCCGAGCCGCTCGGGCGCGACCACGAAGGGGTCCTCGGAGAGGACGACCAGGTCGGCATAGTATTCCGGGGCGAGGCGCCCCTTCTCCCCTTCGGCGAACTCGGCATGGGCGGAGCCCGAGGTGTAGGCTCGCAGCGCTTCCTCGAGCGCGATCTTCTCCTCCGGCACCCATCCGCCCGGGTGGGCCCCCGCCAGGGTCCGACGGGTCACCGCCGCGTAGATCGTCGCCCAGGGATCCAACGGCGCGACGGGCCAGTCGGTGCCCAAGGCGAGCGGCACGCCGGCATCGAGAAAGGACCGGAAGGCGTACGTCGTCCGCGCGCGCTCGGGGCCGATCTTCCGCTCCGCCCAGCGGCCGTCGTCGATCGCGTGATAGGGCTGTACGCTCGCGATCGCGCCTAGCTCGGCCATCCGGGCGAAGTCCTTCCGCGCCATGTGCTGCGCGTGCTCGATCCGCCAGCGGCGGTCCCAGACGGGATTTTCGTCCCGAATCTTCTCGAGCTGGTCGAGAACGAGCGAGATCGCGGCGTCGCCGATCGCATGGATCGAGAGTTGGAGATGCGCCCGATCGGCCCCCGCGGCGCGAGCGAAGAACGTGTCCGTCGGCTGCATGACCGCGCCCAGGAGACCGCGATTCTCCGGGTCGTCAGCGTAGGGCTCGAACATGTACGCCGTCGACGAGCCGAGCGCGCCGTCGGCGAACTCCTTCAGGCTCCCGACCCGGACCCATGCGTCGCCGTACCCCGCGGTGACGCCCATCGACGCGGCGTTCTCCCAATCATCGAGCGAGGTCCGACAGTAGACCCGCGCCGTCAGCGTTCCGGCTCGCGCGTGCTCCTGGAGGAGCCGGATCGCGCCCGGTCCGTAGTCGTAACACATATCCTGGACGCTCGTGACGCCGAGCCTCGCGGCGTGGGCGAGCGCGGATTCCAGCGCCTCCCGGATCGCCTCCTCCGATACCGGCGGAATCGCGGCCGCGATCAGCTCGCTCGCGTCCCTGAGGATCCCGGTCGGCTCGCCGGTACCCGGGTCGCGATCGATCTGCCCCCCCGGCGGGTCGGGCGTCTCGCGGGTGATCCCGGCCAGCTCGAGCGCCCGCGAGTTCGCGAGCCCGATGTGCCCATCCGGACGGCGGATCCAGACCGGGTTGTCGGGCGTGACCGAATCGATCAGCGCTCGAGACGGGAGAGGATGACCCGGCCAGCGCTGGTGGTCCCATGCGGCCGCGAGATCGATCCAGCGGCCGGCCGGGAGACCGGCGGCGTATTCCGCGAGCCGCCGCACGAGCTCCTCGGGCGTGTCACTCGTCACGAGATCCGGCGCGAGGAGCGCGAAGCCGCCTTCGATGAAGTGAGTATGGGCGTCGTTAAAGCCCGGTACGACCCTCCGACCCCCGAGGTCGATTCGGCGCGTATGCGGCGTCTCGTCGAGCGGGACCGCGTTTTCATCCGTGATGACGATCGCGATCCGGTCACCCTGGATCACGAGTCCGCGCGCTTCGGGACGATCCGGATCGTTCGTCCAGATGCGGCCGTTCTCGAGAACGAGGATGTCGGTCATCGCGGGTGGCTCGATCGTCGTCCTTCCGGTGAGGGGTGCCCGACTCTGCGCGGCGACCGGCGGGGCAACGGACAGGAGCAGCAGGGCGGCGTTGACGCCGCGCCTGCCCGGGATCGCCGTCACGCTTCCCGCGACACCACGGATGCGAGCTCCGCCGCGACCGCCTCGAGAAACTCCCGGTCCCGCGCGTCGAAGGCGTCCAGCCAGTCGGAGTCGATGTCGATCTCTCCAAGCACACCGTTCCGGCCGCGGATCGGGACGACGATCTCGGACTTCGTCGACGGGAAGCAGGCGATGAACTCGGGTCGCTGTGAGACGTCGGGCACGATCTCCGTTTCGCCGGTTGCCGCGGCCAGGCCGCAGATCCCCTCGCCGACGGCGATCCGCGTGTGCTCGGTCTCGTCGGGGCCGCTGTACGCCGAGAGGACCAGCTCGTCGCCCTCGACGACGTAGATCCCGACCCAAGAGTAGTGATCGAAGCGTTGGTAGAGCTGCTCGCACGCGAGGCTGTGGGCGTCGATCTCGTTGTTGGCGGTGCCGATCGCCCCCCGAAGCTCCCGCAGGGTCTCGGCGTAGAGCTCCGGGTCGATCCGCGGGCGATCCTTCACGTCGCGCTCCGATGGGCGCCGCGCCTCGGTACGGCGAGCGGCTCAGGGTCCTCCCCCAGCGCGGCCTGGATTTCCTCCCGGACACGCCCGATCAGCTCTTCCAGCCGGTCTTTCTCCCATCGCACGGTCTCGATCGCAGGCCGAACGACGACGTCGATCGCGCCTGGCAGGATCCACCACTCGCCCTTCCGCATGAGCTCCTCGCTTCCCCGGATCGCCACCGGCAGGATCGGGAGGCCGGTATCGATCGCCAGGTGGAAGCCCCCCTTCTTGAAAGGCAGCAGGCGCCCGTCGGCGCTGCGCGTACCCTCGGGCATGATGATGAAGGAGACGCCCTGCTCGCTCGCGGCGGCCGCCGCCTCGAGCGCCGCGATCGCCCGCACGCGATTGTCGCGATCGATCGCTACGTGGCGGCTCGCCTCGAAAGCCCAGCCCAGGAATGGAACGCGGACGAGCTCCTGCTTACCGATCCAGCGCAGGTCGCGCCCGCGACCGAGAACATCGCGGCCGAGAAGATAGTGGAGCACCGGGATGTCGTACATGCTCCGGTGGTTCGCCATCACGATGTACGAGCTCCCGGCCGCGACGTTATCGAGCCCCCGCGCCGAGAGCTTCACGTTCGAGGCGCGCAGGATGCACCAGACCCAGAACCACTCGAGCGATCGCGCGAGGCTTCCCTCACGCCGGACGATCACCGCCGGGATGTACACCGACGCCACCCCAACCGTCAGGATCGCGAGCAGCGCCCAGCAGCTGGCGGTCCGCAGGAAGGCGTACACCCACCACAACGAACCGCGGGTCTCGCGGCGATGCGTCACCGGCCGGCGGTCGCGCCGGCCAGGCGCGTCGCCCAGGTCTCGAACTGGCGCGCGATCCGATGCCGCGGATGAGCGAGCATGAAGGGGCGCGCGTCCCGCGTTGCGCGCGCCACCCGGCGGTCCTCGGGAATGACCCCCAGCGCCGGGCAGCGAAGCCCCAGGTTCTTCTCCAGAACAGCGCGGAACCGCTCCAGATACTGTCCATCCCGCCGGCCCCGCGCGCGGTTGAGGATCAGCAGCGGGGCGTCATACTGGAGGATGCCGGCCACCTCCGGCCGGATCTCGGGGTACGCCTCGCGCAACGCGATGACCAGGGCCGTGATCGTCCGGTCGGCGCCCTGCGGGGAGGGCCGCAGGGACCGGTAGAAATCGAGGATGAAGTGCATGATCTCGCGGCGATCGCGAAACTCGGTCAGGAGCCTTCGCAGCAGGTAGTTCTTCAAGAACCCGTAGGCGTTGTGGAACGCCGTCGACTCGGGGTTGGTGACGACGATCTTGACATCACCGAGGAAGAAGAAATCCAGCGTCGCCGGCGTGCTCCCCGCCGGCAGGTCCAGCAGCACGTTGGCGGCCTCGAGCCCGATGATCTCGCGAACGAGATCCAGCTTGCGATCGCGGATCGGGTCGACAGCCGTGACCATGTCGAAGGAGCCGGCCACGTACCGCAGGTTCTCGAGGCGGGTCGGCTGGGTGATCGCGTCCAGCCCCTCGGAGCGTCCGTCCAGGTAGTCGGAGAGCTCGCGATCCGGAAACGGTTCGCCGAGGAACAGATTCAGGTTCGACCCGCCGAAGTCGAGGTCGACGGCGGTCACGCGCCGGCCGGTCGCCGCCGCCTGTCGGGCGAGAGCGATCGCCAGGCTGGCCGTGATGAAGGACTTTCCGACCCCGCCCTTGCCGCCTCCCACCGCGAGGATGAGCGGCCCCGCCCGGCGGTCAGCCACGGATCAGGCGCCGTCGGTCTTCAGGCCGCTCGCCGGCACCAGCCGGTCCAGCGCGTCCACGATCGCGTCCACGATCTCCGGATCGAGCGTAAACCGGGCCAGGTCCTGCAGGCGGGAGAGCGCCTCAGTGGGCGAGAGGTGGTTGCGATAGGGTCGCGGATGGGAGAGCGCCTCCAGCGTATCGCAGACCGCCAGCACGCGAGCGCCGCGATCGATCGCTTCACCGCTCATTCCCTCGGGGTATCCCGTGCCGTCCATCCGTTCGTGCTCCTCGAGCACCATGCGCGCGATCTCGCCGGTCATCCCGGAGACCTCCTGGAGGCGGCGGTGGCCTTGCCGGGGGTGATGACGGATCGCGCGATCGAACAGCGCGGTCGGGAGCCGCGTGTCCCTGTCCCAGATCTCCCGTGTCTCACTCATCCCGATGTCGTGGAGCATCGCCGAAGTGCCGAGATCGATGACACTGCTCAGCGGTTCGTCCAGTCTTTCGCCGACCAGGATCGCGAGAACGGCCACGTTGACGTGATGCCGCTCGAAGTAGTCCTCCGCGACCGGCCGAAAGACCTCTTCGAGCATCGACTCCGGATCCTCGCGAACGCTCTCGAGGATATCGTAGACGACGTAGCGGATCCCACCCAGGTCGATCTCGGCACGTGGATTGCTTGCCTTCAAGATGCCGCGGACGAGCGCCAGCGCGCGCCGATAGACGGAGCGGGACACCGCCGGCGCGAAGGTCGTGGACGAGTCGGGCGCGGATGGTGTCCCGGGTTCCGCCGGCTCAACCGGTTCGACGGGCTCGGCCGGCTCGACCGGTTGGACGGGCTCCACGGGGCCTGCCGCCGAAGCAGTCGTCTCCGCCTCGATGCGATCCCCGGGCTCGGTTTCAGGTGCCGGCTCCGGCTCGGTTTCGGTCGCCGGCTCGGGCGCGAATTCGGGCTCGGACGTGAACTGGGCTGCCGGTGGGGCGACCTCCTGCGGTGCGGCGACGGTCTCCGTCGGGGCGACTGTCTCCAAATCGACGGTGGCGTCCTGCGATCCGACGGGCTCGACCGCGGGTCCGGGCTCCAGTTCGACCCGCCCAGCCTCCTCAGCTTCCTCGACACCCTCCTCCTCCTCAGCCTCAACCTCCACTCCCTCGGCCTCCACCTCCGCCTCCCCAGCCTCCGCCACTGCGGGCTCCGGTTCGCCGAGAGAGACCGCCTCGCTGGACAGGAAGCCTTCGGCCAGCGGGATCAGCGCCCCGGCCGCGCGCCGCTTCTCGGCCAGCCGCGGGCGATCGGTCTCCACGCTGTCGCGGAGCGCCAGCACACCGCGCGGGTACGGCACACCGGCCGAGACGAGCACCGCCACGGCGTGCTCACCCCCGTAGAGAGCGGGTGCCAGCACACAGGGTGCCGCCTCGTCCCACGCCGCACGGACCAAGCGCACGAACTGGACCCTGCCTCCCTCCTCGATCCACGACCGGGGCGCTCGGACGAAGGGGAGGACCGCCTGCGCCTCGTCCCATGCGAATCCCTCCGGCTGCCAGCCCGCCTGCTCCGCTGCGAGCCGCCCATGCCAGCCGGGGGCCTCGGCGGCGCACATCTCCTCCGCGAGCTCGATCTCGCGCCACCCGACAAACCCCGGCGTACCGAAGTGCCGGACGAGCATCGAACGGCTCGTCTCGAGAAGCGGCTCGCCACCGCGGCCCCTGGCGGCGTCGAAGATCTCGAGCAGTCGTGTCAGGGAACCGGGGATGCTGCGGCCGCCGCTTGCGATCAGCTCCCCCTCCTGCTGAACGAGAAACACACCGGACGGCGGCGCCTGCAGGACGGCGTTGAGGGCGACGAGGCCGAGCGCGCGCTCGTCCGGCCCGCTCCAGTTCCCGGGCAGGCGCGCGATCACCAGCCGTCCGGCCCGCGGGGCGAGCTCGTTGAGCCGGCGAAGCGATGCGGGAATCCGTGATCCTGCTTGCCCCGCCAGGTCCGCCGCCACGATGAACAAGTCGGCGAACAGATCGGCTTCCGTCGCGAATGTTTCCTCCAGCCACGCTTCAGAATCGAGCTCGTGCGCCGCCGCGTCCATGCCCCGCGCGGCAAAGATCTCCGCGACCCGTCCTCCCCACTCCCCGAGCCCCACGACCTGGATCGGGAGCTTGAGGTTTCGCGCAACCGAACGCGGCGCCTCCGCCGCAGCGGGCTCCGAGGGCTCGGGTTCCTGGACCGGCGCGGGCGCCGAGGTCGGTTCCACCGTCGTGACCGGCTCCTCCACCGGCGCGGGCTCTACCGGTGCGGGCTCCGACGACGCGGGCTCCGCCGTCGGGTCGGGCTCCGCCGCCGAGGCCGGCGTCTCCATCGGCTCCACCGAAGCCGACTCCGCGGCAGGGACGGAGTTCTCCACTACTTTCTCCACCGGCGCCGGCTCCGCTGCGCCCTTCACGTGCGGGAGCAGAGCCTGCAACCGGGAAGCCAGGTTCTCGGGCCTGAACGGAGCGCAGATATACTCCATGATGCCGGTCTGCCTGCCGAAGTACTGGTCGGGGGTTCGGTCGGAGGGCATGATCGCCAGCGTCGGGATCCGCCTGCCACCGGAGCGCCGCTGGACGGCGGCGTGGAAGCTCGCGCCGTCCATGTCGGGCAGCCGGGCGCTGTAGACCACGAGCGAAGGCCGAGAGCGGTCCATCGTGGCCAGGGCCGCGCGGGCGGCGTGAAGGACATCCGTACGCAGTCCAAGCTCCGCCAGAGCCCCCTTGACCGAGTGCAGGTGGGGCGCCCCATCCGGCATCACGACCAGAGCCGGTCCGCTCGTCCGCAGCGCCTCTGCGCGTCGCTTGAAGAAATCGATCGCGCGCATCTATCCGACCATCCGGACGATCTCGTCGCCGATCTGCTTCACGCCCTGCCTCGCTCCGGTGAACAGACACAGGTCGCAGACGTTGTTGATCCGGCGCGGCGTACCCAGGGTGTTCCTGTAGATCGTCTCGACCGCCGCATCGGTGAAGAGCGAGTTCTTGGCACCCGCGCGTTCCAGGCGGTGCTTGATGTACGCGCGCGTTCCATCCAGATCGAAGTTGTGGAGGTGATATCGGACGGTGATCCGCTGGTCGAGCTGGGGGCTCTTTCTCACTCGCTCGCGGAATTCAGGCTGACCGACGAGGAGCAATGTGACGAGGGAGGCGTCTTCGAGCTGAAAGTTAAGAAGAAGCCGCAGCTCCTCGAGCGCGCTCTCATCAGGAATGACCTGCGCCTCGTCCACGATCACCAGCGTATGCCCCCCCGCTTCGCTCGTCTCGTAGAAGATGTCCCCGAGCCGATGCCGGCAGTCGAGGTTGTCCCCCTCCGGATCTTCCCCGAGCTGGTAGAGGATCTCTTCCAGGAAGCCGTTCGAGGAGAAGCGCGGGTAGTCGAGGTAGGCCATCCGGTACTGATCGAGATCCAGCCGCTCCCTGAGAACACGGACCATCGTCGTCTTCCCGGAACCGTACTCCCCGGTGAGCATCCCCGCCCCCATGCGTCCCTCCATCAGATAGAGGAAACGATCGAGCGCCTCCTCGTGCTCGGCCGAGGGATAGAAGAATTCGGGGTCCGGGGTGTTCTCGAACGGCTTGCGCTCAAGCTGCCAGTATTCGGTGTACATCCTCCTCCGGCGTGGGCGGGTTGCGAGTTTACCTGTGAGGCTACGGCTCCGACAAGCCATCCGTGGCGATCATGGCGCAGACGAGCCGGCTCAGCTCTCCCTGGCGGGCCGCGGCCGCCGCCGTCACTTCATCGTGGGTGAGCGGCTCCCCCCCGAGACCGGCGGCAAGGTTGGTCAGGAGCGAGATGCCCACGACCGGAAGGTCGAGCTCGGCGGCGGCGATCACCTCGCCCACGGTCGACATCCCGACGGCGTCGGCGCCGATCCGTCGCAGAAAGCGAATCTCGGCGCGGGTCTCGTAGCTCGGTCCCAGCACGCCGGCATAGACCCCTTCCCGCAGGCCGATCCCCTCGGCGAGTGCGACCGCGTGGAGTCGCGCCAGGAGACGCGGATCGTAGGCGGCGGAGAGGTCGGGGAACGGGTTGGTGATCCCTTCCGGGCTGCGCCCCAGGAGCGGGCTCGCGAACTGAAGGTTGATGTGGTCGCGGATCGCGAGCAAGGTTCCGGGCGGGTTCCGGGCGTCGAGCGATCCGGCCGCGTTCGTCACGATGAGGTACCGCGCGCCGAGCTCGTGCAGGACCCGCACCGGCAGCACGACGGAGGCAGGATCGTACCCTTCGTAGACATGGAATCGGCCCTGGGCGATCCCCACCCGCACACCGTTCAGCATCCCGATGACGAAATTCCCGGCATGGCCGGGCACCGTCGAGCGAGGGAATCCCGGGATCTCGGCGTAGGGCACGACGACCGGCTCGGCGACATCGTCTGCGAGGTGCGAGAGCCCCGAGCCCAGGATGAGCCCGACCGCCACCTCGCCGGCCCCGGCCTGAGCGAGACAGTCGCAGGCGCTCGCCACCGCGGCCGTCCTCGAAACAGTTCCAATCATAGAATGGCGCCGGCGACCGTCGCCGTCATGAACGCCGCCAGCGTGCCGCCGATCATCGCCCGCAGGCCGATCCGCGACAGGTCGCTCCGCCTCGCCGGCGCGATGCCGCCGATCCCGCCGATCTGGATCGCGATCGAGGAGAAGTTCGCGAAGCCGCAGAGCGCGTAGGTGGCGATCACGATCGAGCGCGGCTCGAGATCGACGCCCTGCTGGAGGATCGTCGCGAGCTGGAGATACGCCACGAACTCGTTGACGGCCGTCTTCACCCCGAGGAGAGATCCCACCGTGACCGCGTCCTTCCACGGCACGCCCATGATCCACGCGAGAGGGGCCAGCGCCCAGCCGAGGAGGAGTTCCAGCGACAGGCCCTCGTACCCGGCCAGACCCCCCGCCCAGCCGATCAGGGCGTTCAGGAGCGCGATCAAGGCGATGAAGGCGAGCAGCATCGCCCCGACGTTGAGCGCGAGCTGGAGCCCCTCGCCCGCGCCCCGGGTGGCGGCGTCGATCACGTTCACGTCCGGGGAAGGGACGTCCGCCTTGAGCGTACCCCTGGTTTCCGGCTCCTCGGCCTCGGGGTACATCACCTTCGAGATCAGGATCGCCGCCGGCGCGCTCATCACGCTCGCCGCGAGGAGGTGCCCCGCGATCCCGGGGAAGTAGGGCAGGAGCATCCCCACGTAGGCCGCCATCACCCCGCCCGCGACGGTCGCGAAGCCGGCCGTCATCACGCAGTGGAGCTCGCTCATCGTCATCCGGTCGACGAAGGGCTTGATCATGAGCGGCGCCTCGGTCTGCCCGACGAAGATGTTCCCCGAGGCGGACAACGTCTCGGCGCCGGAGGTTCCCATCGTGCGCTGCATTACCCACGCCACGCCCTTCACGACGAACTGCATGATCTTGAGGTAGTACAGCACGGTCATGAGGGACGAGAAGAAGATGATCGTGGGGAGCACGGTGAAGGCGAAGTAGGAGCCGGCCGCGGCGTAGCGGGGCGGATCATCCGCCGGCTCGAGCGGCGCCAGCGCGGCCGGTTCCCCGATCGGGGTTCCGACCGGGATATTGTTCTGGACGAGGTTCCCGAAGATGAAGCGGGCGCCGTCCTGGGTGTAGCCCAGGAGCTCGACGAACGCGGTGTTGATGAGCGCGAAGAAATGCTCGCCGGGCGCGGTCTTGAGGATGAGGAGCGCGAACGCGAACTGGAGGCCCGCCCCCCACAGCACGATGGCCAGCGGGAAGCGCCGCCGGTCGACCGACATCAGCCAGGCGAGGAGGACTATGACCCCGAGCCCGACGAGCGAGATCCCGCGTTCGTGCCACGGCGTCGCGAGGTCGCCGCGCGCCGCCTGCACCCGCGCGCCGGCTTCGGAGAGACCGAGCGTGTCCTGCACCACCGTTCCCGCCCCCGCTTGCGCCTCACCAGGGGCGATCACGCCCGCCCACCAGCCGGCGGCGAGCAGGATCACCGTGAGCGCCCACAGCGCCCACGTCGCTCGCTTCATTCGCCGACCCCGCCCAGCGCTTCCAGCGCCTCCCCGATCAGCGCCTTCCGCTCGGGGTAGCGCAGGAACGCGCTCTTGAAGCCGTTCAGGACGAGCTTCTTGATCTCTTCCAGCGTAAAGCCGTGGTGGGCGCAGCAGAGGGCCAGCTCGTCGGTCACCGTCGTGTTCGACATCAGCCGGTTGTCGGTGTTGACCGTCACCCTGAGGCCGCGGTCGAAGTAGTCGCGGACCGGATGCTTCCCGATCGAGGCCACCGCCCCGGTCTGGACGTTCGACGTCGGGCAGAGCTCGAGCGGGATCCTATGATCGCGGACGTACTGCAGGAGATCGGGGTCTTCCCTCAGCCGCACGCCGTGGCCGATCCGGTGCGCGCCGGCCCAGTGGAGCGCCTGGTGAATCGACTCCGGACCGTAGGCCTCGCCGGCGTGGACGGTGACGTTCAGGTTGGCGTGGCGGACGAGGTAGAACGCCTCGCGAAAGCGCTTGGCGGGGTTGTCCTTCTCGGCGCCCGCCAGGTCGAAGGCGAAGACGCCCTTGTCCTTGTACTCGACGGCCAGCGCGGCCAGCCGGACCGCGCGCTCGGGCTCGAAGTGCCGGAGCCCGCAGATGATCTGGTGGGCCCGGGTCCGAGGATAGCGCTCCTGACCGCGGCGGAGACCGCGCTCGACCGCGTCGACGACCTGGCGCAGCGACAGTCCCCGCTTCTGGGATAGGCTCGGAGCGTAACGCACCTCCATGTACCAGACATTCTCCGCCGCCGCGTCCTCGACGAGCTCGAAGGCGATTCGCTCGAGCGCGGACTCGGTCTGCATCACCGACGTGGTCACGTCGAATCGGTCGAGGTAGGCCACGAGGTCGCGCTCGGGAAGCTCGTCGGTGAAGTAGCGCCGGATCTCGTCGATGGAGTCGAACGGCAGCTCGACCTGATCCTCCCGCGCGAGCTCCGAGATCGTCTCCGGCCGGAGCGATCCATCGAGATGAACGTGGAGGTCGGTCTTGGGGAGCTGGCGGAGGAGCTCGCGGTCGACGCTCACACGTCCGCCGTTCGGCAGTACGTGACCCGCGCTTTCGGCACGACCGCTCCGGCGGGATCGATCGGCTGACGGCCGGCGTCCAGCAGGACCGCGTCGCCTGCGGCGAGCGCCGCGCCTGCGGCCGGCCGCCAGACCGCGACGGCGTCCCGCCAGCACGACCATGTATCCACTTCCACCGGGTCGCCGTTGACGATGACGGTGACGCGCGGCCGGCCGGCGTCGCCGGTCCCGGCTCCGCCAGCATCGCTCGGGCGGGCGCGGATCACGGCGAAGAGCCCGATTCGGGCCACGGCGCCAGCCGCTCGATCCGCCCCTGGGCCTGGTACGCGATCGGCTGCGGCAGTTGCGCCAGGTAGTCGGCCAGAACCTCACTGTCGGTCAATCCTGTGTTCGTCGCTTCGCGGGCCGCGGCCAGGACCGCGTAGTCGTCGCCGCCCGCGGCCATATAGCTGTTCGCCGTGAGCGTGTACGTCCGATCGGGCTGGACCGCGCGGCCGTCCTGAACGACCGGTTCGCCGTCTTCGAGAGTCGCCTCGCGAACCCGCGCCCCCGGCGGGCGGGTGGGATCGTAAGAGAAACGGACCCCCGACACCTGCCCGACCCGGTCGGCCACCGCACCTTCGAGCGCCAGCCGGAGCTGCTCGCCGGTCAGCTCCAGGCTGATCAGGCTGTTCTGGAAGGGTTGAACCCGAAAGACATCCGCGTACGTGATCGGCCCGGCCTGGAGGTCGGTCCGGATCCCGCCGCCGTTGACGATCGCGACCTGGTCGCCGGTGGCCCAGCGCTGGGCGTCGGCGATCAGGTCGCCCAGCGCGGTCTCCTCGCCGCGCGCCCGGCGGAGCGTCCCGGCAACTCGCGCGATCGGGCGCTCCGCGATCTCCGCGACCCGCGAGCGGTACTCCTCCACGAGCCGTGCGACCTCGGGGACCGGCTCCACGCCGGCCGTCCGGGTGGTCCAGATCTCGATCGCGTGATCGGTGAGCCGGCCCGCCCGGCGATCGTACGTCAGCGTCACGATCCCGAGCGCCGTGCCGCTCGAAGCGGCCTGGACGATCGGGATCCCGTTCACCACCGCCTCGACCCGCGTGTGGGTGTGGCCCGAGACGATGAGGTCCACGGGCGCCGTGATCCGATGCGCGGCGTCGACGATCTCGCCGATGTAGGCGCCGCCGTCCTCGGCGATCGCACCGGCGTGGACGGCGAGGAAAATCAGGTCAGCGCCCTCGTCCTTCAGGCGCGGCGCCAGCTCGTTGACGACCTCGGCGATATCGCGGAACTCGAAGGGCGCCACGTTCTTGGGAAGCGTGGTGCGCGGCGTGGCCACCGTCGACGCCCCGATCACCGCGATCCTGAGCCCGGCCCGCTCGACCCACGCGTACGGCTCGGCCCACTCCGGCCGGGCGCCGGTCGCCTTGACGAAGATGTTCGCCGACAGCCACGGAAACTCGGCCTGGGCGATCCGCGCGCGGAGCGTGTCGACCCCCCAGTCGAACTCGTGGTTTCCGATCGCCGCGATATCGAGCCCCATCCGGTTCAGGATGTCGACCGTCGAGCGGCCGTAGGTCAGGTTGGAGATCAGGGTCCCCTGCATGACGTCGCCGCCGTCCAGGTGGAGGATCGCGTCTGGATAGCGCGCCTCGACCGCCGTGATGTAGGCGGCCAGGTTGGCCGCGCCGCCGATCGTGTCTCCCTGGGCCCAGGACGGGGTGTGGGGCTCGAGCGCGCCGTGAAAGTCGTTGGTCGCGAGAACGGCGAGCCGAACCCGGTCGCCGGCCGGCAGCGGCGGGGGGAGCCGACTCGCGAGCTTGGCGACCTGCGCGATCCGATCGCGGTCTGGTCCCGACCCGGCGGCGACCGCCGCCCTGGGCTCGATCCGCCACGAAGGCTCGAACACATCCTCCTGCCGGATCGTGTCGCGTTCCGCGATCCAGTCGATCAGGAGCCGGCGGATCTCCTCCTGTCGATCGTAGACGACGGGCGCGCCCGCGATCATCGAGAAGCCGCCGCCGCCCCCCTGCCGGTAGTTGTTGATCGCCAGCGTGAAGGTCTGATCGTCCGCCACCGGACGCCCCTCGTACGTGAGGTCCCGGATCCGCTCGCCGAGCGGCTGGGTCAGGTCGATCACGTACTCGACGCCCGCGACGATGTCGTAGTTGTAGCCGGGGATCGAATCCACAAACAGATCAGTATCCCCGGCGCCATCCACGAGCGTCCCGTCGGGGTTCACGCGGTGGAAGTAGCGGGCCGAGTACTCGAGGTACTCGCGGAGCTGCCGTCCGGTGATCTCGATCGCCTTGAGCGTGTTCTCATAGACGTAGAGCGCGGCCGCGTCGGCGACCGTGATCGCGCCGGGGCCCAACTCGGCATCGGTCGTGAACGCGGCCGCGGCCGAGAGATCCGCCCCGGACGCCTCGATCTGTACGCGCTGGATCAGGTCGATGATCGGCCCGTCCTCGAGCCGCGCGTCCGCCGCCGACCAGGCGTCTGGAGTCCAGCCGATCGTGTCCGCGACGTAGGCCACGACCGCCTCGTGGTACGGCTCGAGCGCGGCCAGAAACTCCGGATCGGGAGGGACCTCCGCGGTCGAGATCGTCCGGGACGAGCGCTCGACGATCCGCCAGCCGTCCTCCGCCGGCTCCAGCACGAGCGTCGCGACCGCGAGCGCCTCCCCCCACTTCCCCGCCTGGGTGAACAGGACGCCGTTCACCGTGTCGGCGGGCACGTCCTCGTGCGAGTGGCCGAGGAGGATCAGATCGATCCCGGGAAGCGACTCGGCCAGCCGGCTGCCCGCGTCCTCCTCGGGCACACCCGTCGCCGCCTCGTCATACGACGACCCCGGGCCCATCCCGGAGTGGATCGCGACGACCTGGACGTCGCTCGCCGTCTCGAGCTCCGGCCAGACGCGACGCGCCGACTCGACGATGTCCCTGAACTCGAGCTCCCCCTCTACGTTCTGCCGGTCCCAGATCGCCGAACCGGGGGTCGTGAGGCCCAGCACCCCGATCCGAGCGCCGCCTCGCTCCACTACCGTGAACGGCGGCCAGCGCAGCGAGTCCGTGCCCGCGACGAAGACGTTGGCGGCCAGGAACGGGAACTCGGCCTTCGCCAGCGCGCGATCCAGTGCCGGCAGGCCGTAGTTGAACTCGTGGTTGCCGAGCGTGGAGGCGTCGTAGGCGAGGAGGTTCATCGCCCGGATCACGGGATGGACCTCGGCCGGGGCCACGACGCCGTAGTAATAGTCGAGGGGATTGCCCTGGAGCAGGTCACCCGAGTCGAGGAGGATGACGTTCGGCGACGCGCCCCGGATCGAGTCGACGAGAGTCGCCACTTTCGCCAGCCCATGCGGCACCGTCTCGCCGGTGTAGTAGTCGTAGGGGAAGAGCCGACCGTGGAGGTCGGTCGTGCCGAGGATCGTGATCTGGAGCCGGTCAGCGGTGATCTCGGGCCGCGCGCCCGTCCCTGCGCCGCCTTCGCCCGTGGTCGTCGCCCCAGGCGCGCAAGAAACCGCGCTGATCCCCACCGCGACAAAGACGGCGAGAGGCGCTATGCGGCTCCGGAACATCGCTTCTATTTGCAGGAAGGGTGGCATGCGGGCGCCGCCAAGATAGGGAGATCGGGCGATCATGGCGATGAGCCTCCTCCGCTCCCACCCTTATACTCTTCCGCTCCCGTGGCGCTCCACCTGAGCCATGGCGCTCCGCGAAAGAGACCTCAAAAGAGCGAGGCCCCCGATGGCGCACCGGAGGCCTCGCAAACCCTCTGTCCGACTGAATCCTAGAAGCGGTAGCGCGCCCCGAGCTGCGCCTGGAACTGGAACTGCCCGAACCCGACCGGCAGATCCTGGCCGTAGCGGTTGTCAACCGAGTAGATGACCCGGTTCGTCTCCGGATCATACCCTTCGGCGATCAGCAGGTCGTTGCGCTTGAACACCAGCTCGCCGGCATCCATCCCGAAAGCGTCCAGGAGGTTGAAGAGATCGAGCGTCAGCTCGAGCTCCTGCCCGCTGACGAGCTGGAACCCCTTCGTCAACTTCAAATCAACCGAGTGCCACCAGGGGTTGGTGCACGTGTTGCGGCTGATGATCGAGCCGATCGCATCCCGCAGGCACTCGTTGTCGCCGTCCGCCAGGATCGCCTGATACTCGGCCAGCTCCCGCTCCGGCGTACCGGGCACGATCTCACCGTCGTCGACCTCCCCGAAGAGGATCTGGGTCGGGTTGCTGGGATCCACGATGAAGGGACGGTCGTTCTCATCGCCGGAGTCGAAGTTCACGTCCCCATTGACGCGGGGCGTGAACGGATTCCCCGAATTGGCCCGGTAGATCAGACCGATGTCGAAGCCTCCCGGCGCCTGCCAGATCCCGTTCAGGATGAACACATGGCGCCGCTGGAAGTCCGAGGGACCCCACGCGCCCCGCTCCTCGTCGCCGAAATCGCCGATGAAGTTCGGGTTCCCGCCGGTCGGGATGTCGAATACGCCGGCGTTCGCGGTGCAGCACACGAACGAAGTGTTGTCGAACGCGTGGTTCATCGTGTAGCTGGTCCCGAACAGCAGGCTCTCGCTGAGCCGGCCCTCGAGATCGAGCTTCAAGTTCCAGATCTCCGCGACGCCGGTATCGGTCTGGTAGTACAGCGTGGCCAGATCCTCGTTGAGGGCCACATCGGCCGGGAGGGGCGGATCGGAAGGATCGAAATCCTCCGGATCGGCGAACACCGGCCGCCCCTCGGCGGTGGTGAAGACGCCCCCTCCGAACTCGTCGTCCGGCGCCGCCTGAAGGTTCAGGTTCTGGACATGGAAGTTGTTGGTGGTGCGGGAATAGATGCCCTGGATCCCGGCCTTCAACCCCTCGCCGACCCGCTGCTCGTATCCCAGGTTGGCCTTCCACGTACGCGGCATCTCCAGGTCCTCGTTCCACGTGGTCGTCTCCGGAACGTCGATGATCCCGATCCCGAAGGGATTACCCTGGAAGCCCTCGAATGCGCAGCTCGTCGGGATGTTGTCCGGATCCTCCCACTGTCCGTAGTTGAAGTCGGGGGTGGCCGCCGCGATGCAGACGACGGCGATCAAGGGGTTCGGTGTGATCTGGAGCACGTTGCCGTGCAGCACGGTCGGCACACGGGCGTAGAAGAGGCCCGCGCCGCCCCGCAGCACGCTGGTCTCATCACCCCTGAGATCGTAGGTGAACGAAGCGCGCGGCCCGATGTTGTCACCATCCGACGGGACGTCCGTCACGCTGAGCCCGGGGTTCCCGGTCTGCTCGCCGACCGCCTCGATCGCGGCCGCGAACTCGGGGATGGCCAGCTCGGGTGGAGTCGTCGCGAAATCGGTGTAGTCATACCGCAGGCCGAACTGGAGCAGGAGCCTGTCGCTCGCCTGCCACTCGTCCTGGGCGTAGACCGAGTACTCGCGCGTATCGAACTCGGCGGTCGGAGGGGAGGGGTTCGGGTCGGGACCGCCGTCCGGCCCCGCCGGCACGAAGCGCAGCGAGAAGCCGGGCTCGCCGTTCCGGAAGTCCTCGAGGTTGTCAAAGGTGAAGAAGCCGTTTCCGTTCAGCCAGAACCGGTTCAAGGTGTTGCTGAAGACGTTGTCGGTTCCCACCTTGAACGTGTGGTCTCCGGCCTGCCAGGTCAGGTTGTCGGTGAACTGGAACTTCGACTCCTGCAGCCGGTTGGAGAACAGGATGCCAAAGAAGTTCCCCCCGTACTCGAGGGCCCCGTTCTCCACATCCACCGTGGCCGAGGGCAGCGTGCTGTTGCCCGGCCGCGGCCGGTCCTGGTCCGAGTAGTGAAGCCGGAGCGTGTTGTAGACATTTGCCGTCTCGCCGAGGACCGAGTTCAGCTCGCCGACCAGCGAGAAGGACTCGTCGATGAACGTGCCGCCCATCGTCCTCGCCTCGTTCCCGCTGCGGCTGATGCGGTCGTTCGTGTTGTCGAAATCGGTGTAGTTGCCGCGTAAGGTCAGGCGGTTGTTCTGGTTCAGGCTCCAGTCCAGCCGGCCGAAGAGCGCCACCTCGTCGTCGGTCTCCTCGAAGACCCCGAATTGCCCGGTGGTGTTCAGCCCGTACACGTTCTGGACGATGTCCAGGAACTCGTCGATGTCAGCCTGCGGGATCCCCGACTGCTCAGGGGTCAGCGTGAAGACAGGCTGGTCGCGCTCCTGGAAGTCGGCCGAGACGAAGTAGTGGAGCTCGTCCTCGATGATCGGCCCCGAGATCACCCCCCCGAACTGATACGAGGTGAACTCCTCGGGATCCGAGCCGTCGAAGTTCTCGGCGGTCAGCGCCTCGTCACGACCGTAGAAGAAGGCGCTGCCCTCGAATTCGTTGGTCCCCCCCTTCGTCACCGCGTTGATCAGCCCGCCGCTGAACTTCCCGTACTCGACGTCGTAGCCGTTGGTGATGACCTGGAACTCCTTGATCGACTCCAGCGAGAAGGCGAAGGGGATCCGGGAGGAACCCTGGTTCTCGCCGAAGAAGGCGTTGTTCGCGTCGGCGCCGTCGACCGTGACGTTGGTGCCGGACGTGCGCGCCCCGCCGACCGAGAACTGGCCGCCGGTCGAGATGTTCTGCTGCGGGCTGATGAGCCCGGACAGGGCGATGAAGTCGGTGAAGTCCCGTCCCGCTGTCGGCAGGTTGTCGATCTGCTCCTCGGTGATCGTTTCGACGACACCCGCCTGGGTCAGGTCGATTGCGGCCGCCTCGTCGACGATCGTCACCGCGATCGCCTCGACGGCGACCGGCTGAAGGGCAAGGGTCACGACCCGCTCCTCACCCACCGTAACCTGGAAGGGCCCGCGCTCCACCGCTTCGAGCGGCGGGAAGTCCGCCCGCACCACGTAGGGGCCGGGGCGCAGCAGGCCGGCGCTGAAGCGTCCTTCCGAGTCGGTCTGGACATCCCGGCTCACGCCGGTTTCGGCGTTGCGAACGGTTACAGTGGCATTCGCCAGGGGCTCTCCGGTGTTGTCCGTGACGCGGCCGTTGATCGAGCCCGTCGTCAGGCTCTGCTGGGCCGCGGCGGGGGCGGGCAGAAGGACCGGCATGAAGAGCACGAGCGCGGCGACGGCGCCGCGGAAGAGCGCGGGGTGGCTTCGCACGAAAGATCGCGCCATGATCGTTCCTTTCGTCTCGGTGATCGAGGATCGCGGCAAGCGTGGCCTGCAACCACTCTCTTCAAGAATCAGAAAGGGGTTGGAGAAGTTTATCTCCCCCCTGTGGGCTTTGTTTGTTCCAACTTAGGAAAGAGTTTGACATCGGTCAATCTCAGACGGCGACCGGGACACCCCTGGTGGAAGGGCTCACCGGAGGCTGGGCGTCTTCCTCCCCTGCCGGTTAGACTCCCATCCATGAGAGCGAAACGACGCCATCGGCGGCACCCCGTGGGCCTCATCGGCGCTCTGCGCGGGCGACCGGTCCTGCTCGCCGCTTGGGCGGGGTTGCTGGCCGTCCTCCAGTCGGTTCTGCTCGCAGCCTCGGTCCTCCTCCATACCCACACTGTCGAAGGGATCTCGATCGACGACCTGCCGGCCGCCTTCCATCATCACGACTTCCAGCTCTCGGAAGGAGAGGAGCCGCATCCGCCCGCGGCGGACATCTGCCTCGCCTGCCGGATGGAGCGCACGCCGGGCGGCCCGCCATCCGTTGGTCCCACGCTGGCGTCCCCCGATCATGGCCTGGGGCTCGGATCCATCCTCGACGCTCCCGTTCGGGCCGCCGGCCCTCGGCCCCACCAACCCCGGGCTCCTCCCAGCGCCTGATCCGCTCGCGGCTCTTCCGGACTGCCAACGCTCTTCCGGTCCGCAACAACCCTAGTTGTAGGAGCGATCATGCGCTTCAACGTTCTCTACCGGGATTTCTACCGGCATCTCTACCGGCTCACGATTCTCTCTGCGCTCGTCCTCACGCTCGCGCCGCTGCTGGCCGCGGACGCGCGCGCCCAGGAGCGGGGTTCCATCGCCGGGCGCGTCCTGAGCGCCGACGGTGCCGCCGCCGCCGACGCGACCGTGACGATCGTGAACGGGCGGCGGCGCGCGCCGGCAGGCCCCGACGGTTCGTACCATTTCGCGAACGTTCTCCCCGGGGACTACCTGCTCGAAGCCCGGAGCCCGCGCTACGGCATCGCGACCGCCCGCGTCCGAGTGACGGACGGCGAGGCGGTCGAGCAGGATCTCGCGCTCGATTTTCTCTTCCACGCCGAGCCGATCACCGTGACCACGGCGCCCGGAGCGCGCGGTCTGGACGAGGTCGCGCAGCCCGTCCAGGTCCTGGGCGGGCGGGAGCTCGCCGCCCAGCGTGAAGCGACCCTCGGCCAGACCCTCGCCGACGAGCCCGGCGTCAGCTCGACCTATTTCGGCCCCGGCGCCAGCCGTCCGGTCATCCGCGGCCTCGGCGGGGACCGGATCCGGATCCTGGAGGCCGGCATCGGGAGCGGCGACGCCTCCAGCACGAGTCCCGACCACGCGATCAGCCACGATCCCCTGTCGACCGAGCGGATCGAGATCGTGCGCGGTCCCGCCACCCTTCTCTACGGATCGAGCGCGATCGGCGGGGTCGTCAACGTCATCGACAACCGGATCCCCAGATACGGGCTCGAAGCGCCGCTCACCGGCCTCGTCGAACTCCGCGGCGGCACGGTGGCCGACGAGCGGAGCGGAGCGCTGTCGCTTTCGGGCGGACTGGGTCCGGCGGCGTGGCATCTGGGTGGAGTCGCTCGGGATACCGACGATTACCAGATCCCGGGGTTCGCCGAGTCGGATCACGAAGAGGATGGGCACGATGATGAGGAGGAACCGTTCGGCGTCCTCCCCAACAGCGCGCTGGAGACGAGGAACCTGACGGGCGGCCTCTCGCTGGTCGGGGACGCCGGCTTCGTCGGGATCGCCGCGAGCCGCTACGAAAATCTGTACGGGATCCCCGGCCACGGGCACGGGGAGGAGCACGCGGAGGGGGAGGATGTGGAGGAGGAGCATGCGGGGGAGGAGGAGGGCGTCCGGATCGACATGGAGCAGCGCCGGTTCGATCTTGAGGGCGAGCTCGACCGTCCGTTCGGCGCGCTGCGCGGCCTGCGCGTCCGGCTGGGTACGACGGACTACGAGCACGTCGAGCTGGAGGGCGACGAAGTCGGGACGCGGTTCTCGAACGAGAGCTGGGAGGGACGGATCGAGGCCCCGCATCGGCCGTGGGGCCGTCTGAGCGGCGCCCTGGGCCTCCAGTTGGCGAGCCGCGATTTCGAGGCGGTCGGCGAGGAGGCTTTCGTCCCGCCGACGGAGACCGATACCTGGGCGGTCTTCGTCTTCGAGGAGCTGGACATAGGGGCCGTCCGCTTCCAGTTCGGAGGGCGCTACGAGAACGGCGACATCACGGCCGCCGAAGGACCGGTCCGGGAGCGGTCGCTGGACGCCTTCTCGGCCTCCGGCGGGCTCGTCTGGCATTTGGTGGAGGCCTACGCGGTCTCGCTCTCGGTCGCGCGGACGACCCGCATCCCGACCGCCGAGGAGCTTTTCTCGAACGGTCCACACATCGCGACGAGCGCGTTCGAGATCGGCGATCCGGATCTGGGGACCGAGAAGAGTCTCGGCCTGGACCTGGGCGTCCGCCGGACGGCCGGCCGCGTGGCAGGGGAGATCAACCTGTTCGCCAACCGCTTCTCCGATTTCATCTTCGAGGCGTTCACGGGTGAGGAGGAAGATGGACTCAGGATCCTCCGCTACACGCAGGCCGACGCGCTCTTCACCGGCGCCGAGGCGCACTTCGACATCGAGCTCTTCCACGTCGAGCCGCATCACGTTGGGCTGGAGCTATCCGGCGATTTCGTCCGCGCCGAGCTGACCGCCGGGGATGAGCCGTTGCCGCGGATCCCGCCGGCCCGCCTGGGGGCCGGGCTCCACTATCAGGGCGATCCCCTGTGGGGAAGCTTCGAGGTCCGGCGCGCCATGGAGCAGGATCGCGTGGCGCCCTTGGAGACGCCGACCGAGGGGTACACGACGGTGGACGCCACGTTGGGCTACCGCTTCTTCGCCGGTGGTCTCGTCCACGACCTGATCCTCAGGGGCGCCAACCTGACCGACGCCGAGGCCAGGAACCACGTCTCGTTTCTCAAGGAGCTGGCGCCGCTGCCGGGGAGGGATATCAGCCTGGCCTACCGGCTGAGCTTCTAGCCGGCTGCTGTATCAGGCGCCCCCCTCCGGATGGGGGAGGCTTCATCGCGGAGGTTTCGCCCTAGCTGCCGAAGAGGAGGGCGAGGAACAGCCCCAGGGCGGCGGCGATGGCCAGGCTGCGGGAGGACGCGGACACCCCTCCAACGTGTCAGCGCGAACCCGGCCGTTCAAGTTTGTGGAAGGAAGTTTCCACTTTTGTGGAAACCCTTTTCCCTCGCCGCCTCAGGGCCGGGAGCCAGGCAACTCGAGCTCGGCGAGCGGAACGGGGTGGACCAGCACCTCGCGGCCGGCCTCGTCCTTCAGGCGGAAGGTGAGCGTGGCGGGCTCCGCGGCCGTGTCGATGTCGAGGAGGCCGTAGTTGAAGCCCTGGCTGTAGCCGCCCAGACGGATCGGATTCGGCTGATCCAGCCCGGCGGGGAACGGCCGGTTGCCGACCGGTGAGGCGGTCAGCTCGTAGAGAGGGTAGCCCACCCGATCGTCGTCCCGCATCAGCTCCGACAGGTGCCGGTCGCCCGACACGAAGACGACGCCTTCGATCCGACGCTCCCGGATCCAGGCGAGCAGCTCGTCCCGCTCGTGGGGGTATTTCACGTACCCGTCGTAGTCGTGGTAGTCGGCCAGGACCTGGACCCCCACGGCGACGATCTTGAGGCGCGCGGTGCTCTCCGCCAGCCGCTCCCTCAGCCACTCGAGCTGCTCCGCCCCCAGCATCGTCTTGCCCGGGACGCGGGGGCCGTCCTCGGGGTCGCGGTAGAACCGGTCGTCGGTCAGGAACAGCTCGACGTCACCCATCTGGACGTGGCTGTAGATCCCGTCCAGGCCGGGTCCGCCGTAGTAGGCGTTCGCCCAGAACCGCTCGAACAGGCGGTTCACGTCCTCCTTCAGCGGAAACGTGCGGTCGGGCTCGCCGTCGGCGTAGTCGTGATCGTCCCAGATCGCGTAGTGGATCGCCTCGCGCAGGAGCGGCTGGAGGGTCGGGAGACCCCGCAGCTCGGCGTACTTGAAGGCCATTCGCGCGGGATCCTCCCAATCGGCCGGCCGGATCGAATCGCCTTCCTCGAAGTAGTTGTTGTCGCCGAGCCACAGGACGACGTCCGGCCGGTCGTCGGCAATCCGGGTCCAGATCGTCTGGACGGAGTCCCACGCCACGCGCGCGCACGATACGAGGGCGATCCGGAGGCGAATTGGGCTGCCCGGCTCGGGGAAGGTCCGGAAGCTGACCGGCCCGTCGGTGGCCATCGGCCGCCCATCGAGCTCGAAGCGGGCGGAATAGGGAGCCGCCGGCTCCAGGCCGTCGACCTGGACCACGCCGGTTGACGCCGTGGCGGCATCGAGGAGAATCGCTCTCCCCTCCACCTCATCACCCCCGGCTTCCATGACGATCGCGCCCAGCCGCCCCGGTCGATCGGTGCGGACCCAGAACCTCACAGAGGTGTCGGTCGCGTGGCCGACCATGGGTCCCAGGAGGAAGGACGGTCCGCTCTCTCCGCGGGTGGCGATCTCTCGGGGGCGTTCACCATCCGCACCGGGCCGCACGACCGGTGGGGCGCAGGCGAGCGCCCCCAGGGCGAGCGCCCCCACGGCGAGCGCACAGGTGAGCCTCAGGAAGCGACGCACTTCGTCTAACCGCCGGCCTGGAGATCGAGGAATGGGATCAGGGTCGCGAACGATCACCCCGGTCGCCGGTTCTGCGCAAGGGATGCCCGTGCTTTATCCTTCCGGCTCGCTTCCCTGCCCCCAAACGTCGATCCGGAGGACCCAGGTTCAAGCGGCACGATCATCCATGAGTGCATGGAGGCGCTCCACAAGACGTTCATCACGCCGATCGCGCGGGATGATATCCACCGCCTCATCTCACGGATGGACGACATCATGGACTACGTCGAGACCGCCGCGGACCAGTGGTCGCTCTACAAGCTCGGGCAGGGGGGAACCGAGGTGAAGGAGATGGCGAGAGTGCTGGTCGAGGCCACCGAACAGCTCGAGCAGGCCGTCCGCGGCTTGCGGGACATGATGCTCCTCGCGTAACGCCCCTCCGAACCGCCGACAAAAAAGAAACACACTCTCGTCAAAGCCGCGCCACAGGCGATGGCTAGCCTTCCCAGCGAAAAGTCGATTTCGGTTCACGTCGTGCTTCGCTTGGAAGTCGAAGTCGAACCCTCGTCCACGTTGCGAACCGGGTTCGCAAAGGAGAGCTCTAGCATGAAGCGGATTCACCCGCAAGCCGTCGCGCTCACGGCGATCGTTCTCGGTCTGGCCCTCCCTGCCGCGAGTAAAGCGCAGGAGTCTTCGGTCCTTCAGGGGCGCGTACTCGACGCCACGACGGGCCAGCCGCTGATCGGCGCTCAAATCGCCGTGCTCGAAAGCGACCTCGGCGCCGTGACCGACGTCGACGGACGCTACCGCCTCGGGCTGCCGGTCGGGTCCTACGATCTCCGCGTGGTCTATCTCGGCTTTACGAACAAGACGGTCACGGACGTCTCGATCGAAGCCGGTCGTTCCAACTTTCTGGACATTTCGCTTCAGCCCGAGGCGATTGAGGCGGATGCGATCGAGGTCGTGATCTCGGCCGCCGAGGAGCGCGGCTCGGTTCTCGGCGCGCTGGCCCATCAGAGACGGGCGACGAACGTCGTGAACGGCATCTCGGCCGAAGAGATCGCCCGCGCCCCCGCCTCGAGCGCCGCCGATGCGATCACGCGCGTCCAGAGCGCCTCGATCGTCGACGGCCGGTACGTCTACGTGCGGGGTCTCGGCGAACGGTACTCGACCGCCCAGCTCGACGGCAGCTCGCTGCCGACCCCCGAGCCCGAGAAGCGGGTCCTGCCGCTCGACATCTTCCCGGCCGGGATGATCGAGAGCCTGTTCACGGTGAAGTCGTACACCGCCGATCTGCCCGGCGACTTCGCGGGCGGACTCGTCGATATCCGGACGAAGGACATTCCCCATCAGCCGTTTCTATCATTCTCCACCGGCCTCGGGTACAACACGAACCTGAGCGGCCTCGATCGTCCGAGCTACGCCGGCGGCGGGCTCGACTGGCTGGGCTTCGACGACGGCACGCGAAATCTTCCGGCGGGATTCCCCGATGACATCCCCGCCACGGCGTCCCGCGAGGAGGTAGCCAACCTCCACGGCCGTTTCGAGGGCGATTTCCGGACGACCTCCGAATCCTTCGATTTCGGCGACACGAACAAGTCGTTCGGCCTGAGCTTTGGCGCGCCGGCCCAATGGTTCAGCCGCGACGCCGGGTATCTGCTCGGCGTGAGCTATTCGCACTCCGCGAACGTCCGTGAGCAGGAGGAATTCTATCCCGCCCTCGAGGAGGGCCGCTTCCAGTACGACTACGACACGCGGCTGGGAATTCGAGAGGTTTCGCTGGGGGTTACCGGCAGCGCGGCGCTCGACCCGACGCCCACGAGCCGGCTCTCGTGGAAGACGATCTTCACGCAGACCGCGGAGGACGAGGCCCGCTTCGTGAGCGGCCCCTTCGACCAGTCGACGACGGGCTTCGGCCGCATCACCCGTTTCCAGTTCGTCGAGCGGTCGCTCTTCAGCACGAAGCTCCTGCTCGACCACAAGACAGGCTTCCTGGGTGACGGAAAGCTGAGCTGGGACGGCTCCTACGCCCTGGCACTGCGGAATGAGCCGGACACCCGCCAGAGCGCGTACGTGGCGCCGACATTCGATTCGGACGAGTTCTTCTTCAACGAGGCGGGGAACAACAGCCGGTTCTTCAGCGAACTGACGGACCACCTGATGCAAGGGGGCGTCGAGCTGGCCAGCGGATTCGACTTCCTCGGACGCCGGACGACCCTCGACGCCGGCGCCCGGGGCGGTTACCGGACGCGCGACTTCGGGGCCCGGCGCTTCTCCTACGAGGGCGCGAGCCCCGAAGGCCGGCGCATACCGGCCGCACGACTGTTCACGAGCGAAAACATCCGGCTCGGGAACATCCAATTCCTCGATGACACCCAGCCGAACGACGAGTATGACGGGACAGAGCGCAGTGCAGCCGGCTACGCGAGTCTCGGCATCGGATTGACGGATGACGTCCGGCTGACCGCCGGGATGCGGGTCGAGTGGAACGAGACCGAGGTCCTGTCGTTCAATCCGCGGGCCGGGGACAGGAGCGAGACGCTCAGGGTCGACCTCGGGACCGTGGAGCCCCTCCCCACCCTCACCCTCCAATGGCAGGCGACCGACGAGCAGTCGGTCCGGATCGCCGCCAGCCGGACGATCGTGCGGCCCCAGTTCCGCGAGCTCGCCCCGTTCCGTTATGACAACTACCTGGAGAGCACGCTCGGAAACCCTTTCCTAGGGAACGGCGAGATCTACAACGTCGATGCCCGCTGGGCGCTGTTCCCGTCACCGGGGGAAGTCCTGTCGATCGGCGGCTTCTACAAGGTCTTCAACGATCCGATCGAGATCGTCCGTCTTCCGACCGGCGGGAACAACGTCGGCACACCCGAGCCGTACAACGCGCCGCGTGCTGAGACGTACGGCGTCGAGGTCGAGGTTAGGCACGATCTCGCCAGGTGGATCCCCTTGGCGGGACTCGGGCTCTCGGCCAATGCCGCCCTGGCGGAGTCCGAGGTCGTCCAGGACGAGCCGGTCGAGGTCTTCTTCGGCGGCGGCTCGACGGCGACCTTGCTGAATCCCGAAGTCTTCTCGAACCCCTCTCGGCCGCTGTTCGGCCAGTCGCCCTACCTCGTCAACGCCTCGCTCCACTACACGACCGGGTCGGCCGCGACGCAGGCAACGCTCCTCTACAACGCGGTCGGCGAACGGTTGGCCGAGGTCGGAACGAACAACTTCGACGACATCTACGAGCAGGCGCGGCACACCCTCGACGCGACGCTGGACCAGCGTCTGTGGAGCTGGGTCGCCCTCAAGGTGTCGGCGAGCAACCTGACCGACGAACCCTTCGAGTTCCGCCTCGGCGACGACGTCACGCGCAGGTACCGGCCGGGCCGCTCGCTCGCTATCAAGGCGTCCTACTCGTTCTGAGCGGTCCAGGACCCCATCCCATGAAAGGAATGAAGCCCATGCGGAAGCGCATCCGAACCGCGACCCGGCTCGGCCTGATGATCCTACCGGTCGCTTTCTCCACGGCCTGCAACGGCGACAACGGAGTCACGGATCCCCCTCCGGGGCCGGATCCGCCCGGCCCCGGTCCCCAGACCGCGATCCTGGAAGGTGACGTGCGGACGACCCGCACGCTCTCGCCGGACACGACCTATACGATCCTCGGCTTCCTCGAGGTCCAGCCGGGCGGCGAGCTCGTCATCCCCGCCGGCACGTTGCTCCTGAGCGACCCCAACACCAAGGGCACGATCGTGACCCTGCGGTGCGAGGGGGACCAGCCGAGCGGACGGCTCGTCGTGCAGGGGACGGCGGCCAACCCGGTGCACTTCCGCCCGGCGGTCGACGGCCCGCTGTCGCGCGGGCAGGCGGGCGGCATCGTGCTCCACGGCTGCGCACCGATCAACCAGCCGATCCCCGCCGTCTCGGAAGGCGTCGCCCGCCCGTTCGGCGGCGACGATCCGAACGATTCAAGCGGCGAGATCCGTTACCTCACGATCGAGTTCGGCGGCGTCAAGGTGACGCCGGACAACGAGATCAACGGGCTCACGATGTCGGGTGTCGGCGACGGAACGATCATCGAGTTCGTCCAGACCCACTTCATCGCCGACGACGGCTTTGAATGGTTCGGCGGCACCGTGCATGGGAGGAACCTGGTTAGTACCGGAAACGACGACGATTCGTTCGACTGCGATTTCGGCTGGAACGGCACAATCCAGTTCATCGTCGCCATCCAGGACCGCAACCTGGCCAACCGTGGGGTGGAGTGCGACAACGACGGCGCCGGCAGCAACAACCTGCCGTTCACCGAGCCCAACGTCTGGAACGGTACCTGGGTCGGCACCGGCATCGAGCGCGCCAACAACGAAATCAACGACGGTCTCTATCTGCGCCGAAACATCTCCGGGACGTGGCGCAACCTGATCGTCACGAACTTCGGCAACGCGGGCGCCGTATTCGACGGTACCGGCGTGGTCGGGAAGCTCGGGACGGGCGAGCTCGTTCTCGACAACGTGCTCTTCTTCAACAACCGCTGCCTCTCGTCGCCCGAAGCATGCGGCGGGGGGGGTCCGATCGACGACATCGTCTATCGCCTGGACGGGGCGTACACCTCGGCGGGCGTCGGCGCGCAGTTCGCCGGCGCGACGATCCTGGAGGGCGACCCTCTGTTCGGGTCGGTCGATTACGACAACCCGATGAACGGCACCGCGCCGAACCTGCTCCCGGTTGCGGGCTCGCCCGCGCTCGACCCGGCCAACGCGGCGACGCCGACCGGGCCCGCCATCGACCCCTCGGCGACCTTCCTCGGTGCGTTCGACGGGACCGATAACTGGATGGCCGGGTGGACGGTCTGGAATACCCAGTGAGGAGGGGGCGCGCTCGACGCCGCTCCCTCCGGCGCCCTGCGGTGACCGCTGCACTGTCGTTCGCTGCTGTCCTCTTGCCGGGCCTATCGGCTGGCTGCGGCTCCGACGCGTACGACGCGCTCCAGGCGCGTGAGACCTACACGATCGAACCGCTGCCGCCCGAGTCGCTGCGCCTGACCGGCGCCGCATCCAGTCTCGACGAGCTCCTCCACACGGTCGAGCAGGCGCTCGACGAGAGCGACACCCTGCGACTCTTCGATCTCATGGTCACGATGGAGGAGTACCGCCGGATCCTCTATCCGGCCTTCCCCGCCGCCCACCCGCCGATCGGCGCCGACTTCGCGACGATCTGGGTGAACCACTACCCGGACAGCTATCGTGGCCTCAAGCATCTGATGCGGCGTTTCGGCGGGCGGGAGGTCCGTATCTTCGACATCCGCTTCGATCATCCGCACCAGGACTTCGTGAACTTCGTCCTGCACGAGACGAGCCGCGTGGACATCGAGACCGACGGCGCCCGCGAAGACAACGTGCGCCTGTTCGGCTCGGTGTTCCGCGTCGGCGATCAGTGGAAGGTGCTCTCCTACCCCGACGAGTAGAGCGGCCGCGAAGAACATCGGCGCGCGACTCCGACTGGCTGTCGGACGCCGCTCAGAGCGACCCGGCCTCCCACGGCCCCCAGATCGCCAGCGTCATCCCCAGGTGCCCGGGGCCGCCGGTCGCCGTATCCCCCTGGATGTTGACGAAGAGGATTCGCCCGTCGGGGCTGAACGTGGCGCCGGCGAACTCCCGATCGTTCAGGATGTTGAGCCCGAAGTCGAATATCGCGCCGTCGGGAGTCAGCCCGCGCAGGTACTGCTCGCCTGCGCCGTCCTCGCAGACAAGGAGCCCTCCGCGCGGGCTCACGGTCAGGTTGTCGGGCCCGTCCAGCACCGACCGATCGGGGGACTCGAAGATCAAGGTCAGTACCCCACCGGCCGAATCCGAAGGCCGATAGCCCCATACCTGGCCCGCGCGCGCCTCGCCGCCATCGGTGGCCTGGAAGTAGACCGCCCTGTTCCCGTACCAGCACCCCTCCAGGCGGGAGAACATCGCTCCCCCGCCCGCGTACCCCTGGGCGAAAACGGCGCTTTCGAAGAGATCCTCGACCGCGGGATCCGGATCGGGGATGTCGACCCAGCGTACGGGCAGTTCGAGGCCGGGCTCGTTCCAAAACCTGCTGCTGAACCGCGACTTCCCCTCGATGGCCAGCATCTGGAGCTTCCCACCGGCTACCAACTGACCGCGCTCCGCGGGGAGGAATCGGTAGAACCCCGCGGCGTCGGTGTCTTCGGTCAGGTAGACGATCCCGGTCGCCGGATCGACCGCCGCGGCCTCGTGGACGAAGCGGCCCATCGCATGGAGCGGGACCGGTTCGATCTGTGCCTCGGCCGTGACCGGCACCTCGAACACGTACCCGTGCGAGCGGCGCCAGCCGTGAGCTTCACCCTCTGTAGTCTCCTCGCAGCTCAGCCAGGTGCCCCACGGCGTAGGACCGCCGGCGCAGTTGAAGATCGTCCCGCCCAGACTGACGAAGTCTCGGACCAGGTCGGGCGTTCCATCCGCCCCCACGCGGATCTCCAGGGGGTCGTTCCGCCGCCCCCCATCTCGTCATACGCCAGGTCGTGGAGGCCGATCCGTCGCGAGAGCTCCGGCGGGTTCCGATCCTCGTGGTTGCGGATCAGGCGGATATTGCCGCCGGGCAGCGGGAAGGCGGCCATGCCGTCGTGCGCGCGGGGAGTCGGCGTCCCGTCGGACATGATCGACCCTTCGACCCCCAGCACGCGGTAACGAAACCCTTCCGGAAGCGCGAGCTCCGGACCCGCGGGGGCGAGCGGGCCGTAGCCGTCGTGCCAAAGTGCGGCGGAGGACGCGGCGTCCGCTTCCAGCGCTCCGGCGACCATCCGCGCGACGAGGCCGTTCAGGGCCGGAGCACAGGCTACCGCAGTTCCGCCGAGGCCCAGATGTCGAAGGAAACGGCGCCGTTTCAAGACATCCTCACGGCGATGGGCTTGTTTGCTCCGGCGTGACCTTCATACCGAACCAGACGTAGGGCTTCCGTTTCCGTGCCATGGATCCTCCTGCTGGTACCGACCCCATCAGGGCTCGGGATTCCAACACTCCTCAACCTAGGGTTGCAGCTCCGGGCGAGGCCAGTTGCGGGAAGCAGAACGGGTGGCGTGCGCGGAGGTGGCCCTACTGCGGGATCCGGATGCGGAACGTGGCGCCGTCGCCGGGCTGGGATTCGACCGAGGCCGTCCCGCCGTGGACCTCGGCGACGTGCTTGACGATCGCCAGACCCAACCCGGTGCCCC
>DATLFH010000007.1:0-49418 GCA_035524965.1 Gemmatimonadota bacterium
GTGGAACGCATCGATGTACTCGACCAGCTCCGCCAGATCGTCGGCCAGGGTGCCAAAGGTGTCGACGACGCGCGCACCTTCGAGCTCGGCCTCGAGCTGCTCGCCCTTCTTCCGCATCTCGTCGAGCTTCTGTCGCGCGCCCTCGATCGTGTAGCGCCTCTCGTAGAGCAGCTTCTTCACGAGCTGCACCATCTCGATCTCGCGCCGGCGGTATGCGCGGTTGCCAGCCCGGTTCTTGACCGGCACAAGCCCCTTGAACTGGGTCTCCCAGTAGCGCAGGACGTGCGGCTTGAGCCCGGTGATCTCGCACACCTCGCCGATCGAGTAGTACTCCTTCCTGGCAATCGGGTTGAACGCCATCGCTACCTCCGTTCGAACTCGGGCTTATGCCCCCTGGTCATCAGCTCCTCGACGACGACCCGCGGGCTCTTGGCGTGATACAGCATTTCGTGGACCTGCTCGGTGATCGGCATCTCGACCCCGACACGCGTGGCCAGATCGCGCACCGACACAGAGGTCGAAACCCCCTCGGCCACCATCCGCATGTCGTCCAGAATCTCGGCCAGCGACTCGCCACGCCCGAGCCTGAGGCCGACCGTCCTGTTTCGAGACAGGTCGCCGGTGCACGTCAGCACGAGGTCGCCCAGGCCGGCCAGCCCCGTGAACGTAAGCCGCTGGCCGCCCAGCGCTGTGCCGAGTCGTGAGATCTCCACCAGGCCGCGCGTGATCAGCGCGGCGCGCGCGTTGTGACCGTACTCCAGGCCGTCCGCGATCCCGGTCGCGATCGCCACGATGTTCTTTACCGCGCCCCCGAGCTCGACCCCCCCGACGTCGTCCGAGGTGTACACGCGAAAGCGCGGATTCGCGAACGCGCTCCGGGCGTCCTCTGCGACGATCGCGTCCGCCGCCGCCATCGTCACCGCGGTCGGCACGCCGCGGCTCACCTCCACCGCGAACGAGGGACCCGAGAGAACGGCCAGCCGTGAGGGATCGGCCGGGAGAAGCTCCGTCAGGACCTCGGTCATGCGCTTCAAGCTCCCCTGCTCGATCCCTTTGGACGCCGAGACGATGATGGCGTCCTGTGGCACGTGCGGGGCCGCCCCCTCCATGACCCCCCGCACCGCGTGGCTGGGAACGGCCAGGACCACGATCCATGCGCCTGCCAGAACCGCCGCGAAGTCCGAGGCCGGCTTTACCTCGGGATGGATCGCCACTCCGGGCAGGTAACGTGGGTTCCGGCGGTCGCGACGCATCCGCTCCGCCAGAGCCGGATCGCGGGCCCAGAGCCCGACTGCATGGCCGTTCGCGGCCAGGAGGTTTGCCAGCGCCGTCCCCCATGAGCCGGCGCCGATCACCGCCGTCCGGGTTCGCCGCTTCATCTCCGGTCGCCTCCCGAGCGGCCGACCGCGATCCGCCGCTCCTCCCCGCGCTGGAGCCGTCCGATGTTCTCCCGATGCGTCCAGAAGACCAGCGCCACGATCGCCACCGTGAGCCACGCCAGGACCCAACCGCCGCCCGCCGCGACTTCCTCCCGGAGCAGAACACCGGCGAGAAGGACCACTGCCGCGGTGAGCGAGGCGAGCGAGACGATCCGGGTAGCCAGGACGACCGCCACCCAGGCGAGCGCGGCCACGAGCGTCGGCACGGGTGCCAGCGCGAGATACGCCCCGCCCGCGGTCGCGATCCCCTTCCCGCCCCGGAACCGGAGGAAGATCGAGAAGACGTGCCCCAGCACGGCGGCGATCGCGAGCAGGACCTGATGCATGGACAACGACAAGCCGGGCATGGGCATCGCGCGTGGGATCAGGAGCACCGGCAGGAGCCCTTTTGCGAGATCCACCGCCACAACGAGCGCGGCTGGACCCGCGCCCAGGTTCCGGAAGACGTTCGTCGCCCCGTAATTGCCGCTTCCCACCGCGCCGAGATCCACCCCTCGCGCCCTGCCCGCCAGGTAGGCGGTCGGGAACGATCCCGCCAGGTAGGCGAGGACCAGGCCCGCCGGCAGGAGCATCAGCCGCCCTCCGGCCGCGCGGCGTCCACGCGCTCGCGGGATTTGGGCGAGGCCTGCCGGAAATAGATCCTGAGCGGCACTCCAGCGAAGCCGAACGCGTCCCGCAAGGCGCGCTCCAGGTAGCGCCGGTAGTGCTCCGGCACCGCCTGCGGCTCGTTGGAGTAGAAGAGGACGAGCGGTGGACCGGTCTCGACCTGGTGGCCGTACAGGATCCGGACGATGCGACCCGCGCGGCGCCCGCGTGACTGCGGCGGCTGCACCTTGGCTGTGGCCGCGTGGAGCACGCGATTCAGCGCCGGTGTCGGCACTTTCCGGTGCCACTCCTCCCAGACCTTGATCGCGGCCTCGAGGGCGCGCTGGACCCGCTGCCCGGTCTTCGCGCTGATCGTCACGATCGGCGCGTATGCGAGCGTGCGCGCCTGGGCGCGGAACGCAGCCTCATACTGGGCCGCCGTCCGCTCGTCCTTCTCGACCAGGTCCCATTTGTTGAGACACACGACGATCCCCCGGCGGCGTTCCTCGACGAGGTTCAGGATCCTGAGATCCTGTCGTGACAGCGGCTGGGAGGCGTCGAGCACGACGATCGCGATCTGAGCGCGCTCGAGGCTCCGCACGGCGCGCAGATAGGTGTAGTATTCGAGCCCCTCCTTCAGCACCGCGTGGCGGCGGATACCGGCGGTATCGACCAGCCTCAGACGCCGCCCCTCGTACGCGAGCATGGTGTCGATTGCGTCCCGGGTCGTCCCCGCATCGGGGGAGACGATGAACCGCTCCGCGCCGACCAGGCGGTTCAACAACGAGGACTTGCCGACATTCGGCTTTCCGATGACCGTGATCGTGATCTCGTCGGGATGGGCGACCGTATCGACGCCGGCGGGAAGCCCGGCCACGATCGCGTCCAGCAGATCGCCCGACCCGGTTCCGTTGAGAGCCGAAACTGGATGCGGGTCCCCCAGTCCCAGCTCGTAGAACTCCCACACGAGCCGCCGGGCCTGCTCGAGGTTGTCGGCCTTGTTGACGACCAGGATGGCCTCCCGGCCGCTCTCCCTGAGCATAACCGCGACATCGCGATCGGTGGCCGTGATTCCCGCGCGGCCGTCGACGACCAGCAGGCACAGGTCCGCCTCCTCGACAGCGGCCCGGATCTGCGCGTTCACCTGCTTCTCCAGCGCCTCCTCGGATTCGGGAACGAGCCCGCCGGTGTCGACGAGCGTGAAGCGGCGGCCGCCCCACTCGGCCACAGCCGCGTGACGGTCCCTGGTGACACCGGGCTCGTCGTCCACGATCGCCTGCTGTGCGCCGATGATTCGATTGAACAGGGTCGATTTCCCGACGTTCGGCCGGCCGATGATCCCGACGATCGGGAGGCTTGCGACCGCCTCGCTCATACTGCCTCGTCGTCCCGGACGGTCTCCGCCTGCCGGTAGTAAACGGATTTCTTGTACGTCGCCACGGTGTTGACGATCAAGAGCTTGATCAGGACGGCGAGCGGGATCGCCAGCAGGAGACCGATGATGCCGAAGAAAGAACCGAAAGCGAGGATCGCCAGCATGACCCACACCGGATGGAGACCCACCCGGTCACCGATGATCTTGGGCGACAGAAAATAGGCTTCGAGAGACTGTACCGCGAAGAACACCCCCGCGACCTTCAGGATCGAGAACCACAAGGGCGGGGTCAGAAGCGCGATCAGCAAGGCCGGGACGAGACTCACGACCAGCCCCAGGTAGGGAACGACGTTGAACACTCCCGCGACGACTCCCAGGAGGACGGCGTTCGGGAAGCCAACCAGCCAGAACCCGACGCCGGTGGCGATCCCGACCAAGAGCGCGACCAGGAGCTGCCCGCGCAGGAATTCCCCGACCAGCTTGTCGTAGCGGCGCAGAAACGCGAGCGTCCGATCCCTGCGGTCCCGCGGAACGACGCGGCTTACCCACTCCTGCAGGCTTGGAAAGTCGCGCAACAGATAGAACGTCAGGACCGGCGTCAGGATCAGGTATCCCAGGATCGTGAGCGCCGTCTGGAGGCCGCGTCCGAGACCGATCGCGTTCTCCCACGAGATACCGAGGGCTTCGATCTGCCGGCTCAGATATGCGACCACGTCCTCGCTGTCCACCTCCAGCGCGCGCTCGAACTGGATGTCGCGGATGATCGGGATCCGGCTGTTCGCCAGGCCCGTGATCTGCGCCCGGTACCACGACTGGGCGCCCTCGATCATCTCCGGAAGGTCCTCCACGAATCGCGTACCCTGCTCGACGACGAGCGGCACGATCAGCATCCCCGCGATCGCGATAAGGAGAACCGTCGTCAGCAGGACCCCGAGCGCCCCCCACGTGCGGCGCACGCCGCTCGACTCCAGCCGGTTGACGAGCGGATTCGCTACGTAGGCCAGGACGAGGGCCAGCGCGAACGGGGCCAGGAAAGACCCCGCCACGTGCAGCAGCCAGAGGAACGTCAGCGCTCCGAGCGTCACGATCAGGCGGCGGTAGAGATCGGTCCCGAAGAGCGGGGTCAGCAGGTACACGAGCGCGAGGAACAGGATGAGCGGCGAGAGGATCGGCAGGATCGTCCACGCGAACAGCCCCAGCAGGAGAGCCCAGGCGATGAGCAGGAAGGGGCGCCGCTGGTCCATGAACGTCCCGGTGAGACGCGATTAACTGTATCGGATCACGCTAGATAGCGGCGTGAAGTGAGAACAAGCTTGAAGAGTCAGTTTACCGGCGCGAACCGCACGATGTCAAGCCGGCGAAGCGCCTGGGTGTTCTCTTGCTCGGGCGATTTCTCTCGCGTAGCTTCCGATCAAGCGGGCGTAATTCAGTGGTAGAATGCCAGCTTCCCAAGCTGGACGTCGCCGGTTCGAATCCGGTCGCCCGCTCCAATTCCATCGCTAATGGCTGCCCGATTCAGCGCGCCAAAAGACGAGCGCGGCGGGACCGTCGTGGCCCCGCCGCACGAGCTTTCCGACGACCGTTCCCGGAGCGGGTCGTCGGCTACAGGATGTCGAAGCGGACGCGCGGGTTCTCGGCGGGCGTCGAGAACTCGACGGTGACGCTCTCGGCCTGACCCGCGGCGAGCGGCTGCCCGGCCAGCGCGGCGTCCTTCGTCTCCAGGATCTCACCGGTATCGGAGACCAGCATGAACTTGATCTGGATGTTCTCGACCGGCACCTCGGTACGGTTCGAGAACGTCGCCCGGAGGCTCCAGGTCTGGTCGCTGTCCTGGCTCAGGTTCAAGCCTTGCAGCTCGAGCGGGATCGACTCCGCCCGGGTGAACGCCTCCTGCGCGCCCTCCGTGTCGCCCAGATCGCGCCGGACGTAGCCCAGATATTCCCAGGCCTCGGGGTTGTCGGGCTCGAGCTCGAGCTGCTTCAGCAGGATCGGCCGGGCTCCCTCGAGATCTTCCTTCTGGATCCTCACGAACGCGAGATACGACAGCGGCTCGGAGTTCAGCGAATCGCTCAACTCTACCGCCCTCAAGAGCACTTCCTCGGCGAGATCGAGCTGTTGCGCGTTCGCCAGCCGGAAACCGAAATCGGTGTACACATCGACGCCGACGCTGTCGGCGGTCAAGATCTTGCGGATGATCGGCTCGGCCTTCTCCATCTCCCCGAGCGAGGCGTGCAGGCCGGCGAGCTGGATCTGGACTTCGAAATCGTCGGGGGCCTGCGCCAGATAGCCCTCGTAGACCTCGGCCGCCCTGGCGGCCACCTGCTCGGCCTGTTGCACGTTGCCGGCGGTGGCGGCCTCCTCGGCCTTGAGCTGATACGTCTGTCCGAGGCGGATCAGCGCCGACTTGTAGGCCGGGTCGATCTCCAGCGCGCGGTTGTACGCTTCGATGGCGAGATCGTACTCCTTCTTCGCCTGATGCACGGCGCCCAGCCCGAGTTGCCCTTCCTTGCCCTCTGGGTTCACCTCGACCGCAGCCTTGAGCTTGACCTCAGCGCCTTCGAGATCACCGGTCGAGAGCAGGCGCACCCCATCGTTCACCATCGGGGCCCAGAGCGCCTGATACGCCTGGTCGATGTTGGTCTGCAACTCGTCTTCCTCCCCCGGGTTGCCGTTCAGGCTGTCGGCGACCGAGAGATGATGGATCGCCTTGGCGCTGGAATCCGGTGACACCTTCGCCAGGGCGATCGCGTACAGATAGTGCATTTCGGCATTATCGGAGTATTCGTCGATATTCTCGGCCAGCACCTTGCGGGCGTCGTCCCACTTGTCTTTCGACATCCGCGCCTTGACGCCGTTGATGTATGCCTGGGCTGTCTGGCCGTAGGTGAGCTCGGCGCCGAACAGGACCAGCGCCGCGGCGAGTAGAATCCGTTTCATCCATATCCTCCGAGTTGGGACCGGGCGACGACCTCATTATACCGCTCCCGATGCGCCTTGTTCCAGCCGTTCGGGCACTACCGCCGTTCGGGCAGGGGTTAGCCATGCGGCGGGTGATTCAGCTCGGCCGATAGCGCCGCGATCACGTCGCGCACAGGAACTCCACGTGCGGCGGCCAGATCGCGGCAGGCGTCGTACTCCGGTCGGACCTCCCACCGGCCGTCCGGCCGGCGGACGCGCTTGACCGCGACCCGTCCCCAGGACGTGTCGACCACCGCCGATTCGCGCTCCAGCGTCTCCCGCAGGACCGGCCAGAAGCGGTATCCGAGGGTGGTGGTCTCGCGGAACAGAATCCGCCCGATCTCGGTGACGAGCGGCCGTGCGGCCAGTGCCCGCACGGTGACGCCGGGACGACCCTTTTTCATCTGCACCGGGGTCCAGTGGACCTCGCGGGCTCCGGCCTGGTAGAGCGCTCCGGCCAGCGGCTCGAAGAGCTGTGGCGAGAGATCGTCCAGATCGCACTCCACGATCGCCAGCTCCCCCATCTCCGCAGCGACCGTGCCGACGACGAGGCGGAGCAGGTTGGGCTGCACCGCGATCTCGCGGGTCCCGGCCCCGTAGGCGGTCGTCTCGGGCACGAAATCGGCCGGCAGTCCCCGCCCTTCGGCCAGGGTCGTGACGAGCGCCGCGCCGGTCGGAGTCGTCAGCTCGGCCTCGACCTCTCCTTCGGCCACCGGCCACCCCGCAACGAGTTCCAGCACGGCGGGCGGGGGGACGGGCAGTCTTCCGTGCGCGGCCTCCACCCACCCCCTCCCCAGCGTGAACCGCGAGGCGTGGAGCCGCTCGACCCCGAGCCTTTCCAGGCACCACACCCCGCCCACGATGTCGACGATCGCATCGAGCGCGCCCACCTCGTGGAAATGCACCGCCTCGGGCGTCGTACCGTGGACCTTGGCCTCGGCTGCCGCGAGCCGCTCGAAGATCTTGCACGCGCGTTCGGCGACGCGGGGTGGCAGCTTCGATCCCGCGATCCTCCGGACGATCTCGCCCAGATGCCGCTCCTGCGCGCGATCCGGCACCTCGACGGTGCAGCGCGTGGCCGCGATCCCGTGCAGTTCGACCCGCTCCGCGTCGATCCGCACGCCGTCCAGACCGAGCGGTCCGAGTGCCTGCCGCAGCTCGTCGAGCGGCACACCCGCATCCAGGCAGGCGCCGAGGAGCATGTCGCCGCTCACGCCCGAGAACATGTCGAGGTACGCGATCCGCACGGCAGGAGTATACGCCGCCCCGGAGCGGGCCTGCTACGCGGGTGGAGACTGGAGCACCGGGTACTTCCCCCCGTGACCGGTCACGAAGAGGATGACGCGATCGCCGGTCGCGATGGCACGGCTTTCCAGGAGCCCGGGCAGCGCGGCCACCGCTGCACCAGCCTCGGGGGAGGCGAAGATCCCCTCCTCGCGGGCCATCCGTCGCGCCGCGTCGAGGAGCGCTTCGTCCGATACCGCGACCGCCGCACCCCCCGAGGCACGCACGACTCCCAGCATCAAGAAGTCTCCCAACGCGCGCGGCACCCGAAGGCCGCTCGCCACGGTCCGCGGATCGGAAACCGGTGCCGCCGTCGCCGCACCCGCCAGGAACGCCTGCACGATCGGCGCGCAACCTTCCGCCTGCACGGCGATCATCCTGGGACGCGCGGAATCGATCCAGCCCAGCGCCTCCATCTCGTCGAACGCCTTCCACATGCCGATCAGCCCGGTCCCGCCGCCGGTCGGGTAGACGATCGCGTCGGGGAGCGTCCACCCACCGTCCTCGGCCAGCTCGTAGCCCATCGTCTTCTTCCCCTCCAGTCGGTAGGGCTCGCGAAGGGTCGCGAGGTCGAACGCACCGTCGCCGATCGCATGTTTTCGTAGCCACGCCGCGGCATCGGCGATCGATCCCTCGACCAGCTCGA
Source organism: Gemmatimonadota bacterium (assembly GCA_035524965.1). Taxonomy (GTDB): domain Bacteria; phylum Gemmatimonadota; class Gemmatimonadetes; order JACCXV01; family JAHWKZ01; genus DATLFH01. The sequence goes on from DATLFH010000007.1 coordinate 8,288, forward strand.
GCTCGGCGCCGTACGCGCGACACTCGGCGACGATCGGCTCCGGCGTGTCGCGGGGCATTGCGACCGTGCAGGAGAGTCCCGCTGCCGCGGCGTAGGCGGCGGCCGCGACCCCCGCGTTCCCCGCGCTCGGGATCGTGACGCGGCGCGCGCCCAGGGATCGCGCGCGGTGGACCGCCACCGCGAGACCGCGCGCCTTGAAGGAACCGGTCGGGTTGGTCGCCTCGTCCTTGAAGGCGAGCCGCGCGAGCCCCAGCGTCGGGCCGATCCGACGCGACTCCAGGGTCGACGTTCCCCCCTCCCCGAGCGTCAGCGGCTCCTCGTCGGCCGCGATCGGCAGGACCTCCCGCCAGCGCCAGAGATCGCGCCGGAGCCCGGCCAGATCCTCCCGCCGCCAGCGACCGGCAAGCGACGCCAGGTCGTAGCGCGCCAGAAGCGGCCCGCCGCACGTGCACAGGTTCTGGAGCCGATCGGCGCGCTGCGCTTCCCCGCACCGGGCGCACTCGAGGTGATCGATCACGCGCGCACGCGTGGCGAAGCGATAGCGGCGAGGGTCAGGGTCGCAATCGCCAGAAGGCGTCCGCAAGCCCGATCCTGGCGAGTCGCGCTTCGGCCTCGTCCGGCGTGGCCCGACGCCAATCGGGCTCGAGCTTGTCCGAGTACCACGCCTTCGCGAGGCTCCACTGCTGATCGAGCGTCATCGTTCCGCCGCGCTCGAGATCTCGCGCCCTGCACCAGCGATCGATGTGCTCCTCCGACCGGAAGAGGAGCATCGTGCTTCAGGTGTAGCCGATATTGTCCCACCAGCGGGCCGCCGGAACCCCGTAATGGACGATCCCCTCGCCCTCGACGAGCTCTCCGCCGGCGACGCGCAACCGGATCTCCATTCCGCAGTCGCCGCAGGCGGTGGCGATCTCGGCGTCGGCGTGCAGCGCGGGCGGGATTCCGAGAACGTCCCAGATACAGTTGCCCCAGTAGGTCCGGCCGTCGATGAACGCGCGGTGGGCGGTAGGCACGGCCGAAAACGGGTTCGCCATCCAGATCCGCGTCGAAGGCCCCGGTGCCAGCACGAGCACGCGCTCTTCGGCGAGGCGGTGGAGCGAAGCCTCCACGTCCTCCGGGGAGATCCCAAGCGCGGCCGTGATATCGGCCGGCGCCGGGACGCGCGCCGTCTCGGCGGCGGCCCGGAAGACCGCCAGGCGCACCGCCCGGTCGAGCGCTTCCCGAGACCCGGGCGCCGTCAACGCTCCGCCCCGCGCCCTTTCTCGGCTCTGGCAAGGGTCGCCACCGCCAGCGCCGCGATCCCCTCCTCCCTGCCGATCGGGCCCAGACCCTCCATCGTGGTCGCCTTCACGCTGACCCGATCGGGATCGATCTCGAGGACGGAGGCGATCGCATGCACCATGTCGGCGACGTGGGGCGCGATCCGTGGCGTCTCGGCGAGGACGGTCGCGTCCACGTTGGCGATCTCCCAGCCCGCCGCACGGACGCGTCCGGCCACCGCGCGCACGAGCTCCGCGCTGGCCACGTTCTCGTAGGCAGGATCGTCGGGCGGGAAGTGGCGGCCGATGTCGCCCAGTGAGGCGGCCCCCAGGAGCGCATCGGCGATCGCGTGGAGGAGCGCGTCGGCATCGGAGTGACCCGCCAGTCCACGTGGATAGTCGAGCCGTACGCCGCCCAGAACGAGCGGCCGGTCCTCCGCAAAGCGGTGGACGTCGAAGCCGATCCCGGTGCGGACGTTCAACCCCACCGCACGGCGCCGGCCGCGACCCGCTCTTCCGCCCACGCCCAGTCCCCGGCATCCGTGAGCTTGCGGTTCGTCGCTTCGCCGGGGATCCACGACACGGCTACTCCGGCCGCCTCGCAGAGCGCCGCGTCGTCGGTCGCGTCGTTCAGCGCCGTCTCCGCGTGCGCACGGCGCAGGAGTTCGATCGGAAAGCCCTGTGGGGTCTGAGCCGCGACGAACCGGATCCGGTCGTGCGTGCGGACGACCCGCGAACCCTCGACCTCCTTGAGCGTGTCCGGGATGGGGAGCGCCGGCACGACCGCCCACCTCCCCGCTGCACGCCGGGCGACCCGCGCCGCGAGGTCGGCGCTGGCGAACGGCCGGCTGGCATCGTGAACGAGCACCGTGCCCGCCTCTTCCTGGAGCGCCGCCAGCCCGGCGCGCACTGAATCCTGGCGCCGGGCACCCCCGGCCGCGAGCCGGATCCGGCCCGAGCGATCGCTCAGGTGCTCCTCCAGGAGTTGCGCTCCCTCTTCAATCGAATCGCGCGGCAGGACGATCACAAGCGGGCCGGTAATCGAGTCCAGCAGCGGCCGCGCCGACCAGCACATCACGGGAGCGCCGCCCAGAAGCCGGAATTGCTTCGGCTCCCCACCCATCCGGCGGCCCCCGCCCGCAGCCACCAGGACCCCGGCGGCGGGGTTCAGGACCGAACGGCCCCTTCCATCGCCTCGGCGGCCGGCCCCAGGCCCGCCCCGGGGCTCTCGCCGTCCTCGCTCTTGCGGGCGAAGATCAGGGTCCCCGCACGCGTCTGGTGGAGTCCGGTAACGGCGACCCGCACCGTCCGGCCGATGTCCTCGCGCCCCTCCTCGACGACGACCATGTTGCCGTTCTCCAGGTACCCGACCGCCTGGTCCTTCTCCTTGCCGGGCTTGACGAGCCGCACAACGACCTCGTCCCCCGAGAGAACCTCTGGCTCCAGCATCGCCGCGATCTCGTTCAGGTCGACGACCGGGATACCGCGCCGGTTCGCTTCCTTGATCATGGCCGGGTTCTGCGTCACGATCCGGGCGTCGTGTTGGACCGCGTAATCCAGCACGCCTTCGATCTCGCCGTGCAACAGATCGAGCTCGCGGATGAAGACCGCCCGCATCCGGTTCTGTTGTAGCCTGCGCAGGCTGTCCAGGCCCCGCTCGCCGCGGAACTTCTCCATCGGAACATGGCTCGCCGCGAGCTGATTGAGCTGATCGACGACGAAGCGCGGGATGATGATCTCGCCCGTCAGGAGCGGACTCTCCGCCAGCTTGACGATCCTGCCATCGATCAGCGACTTCTCACCGACCAGAAACCGCGACTTGCTCCCCCCGTCCTGCTCCGGCTGGCGGAAAACCGTCAGCTCGTATGCGACAGCGCGCCCGGTGACCGCACCGAGATACCCGCACACGAGGAACAGAAGGATGATTCCGAAGGCGGCCACGAGCGCGCCTCCGGTGAAGTACACGGCGGTGACGGGCAGCCGCCCGAGCACGGTCACGACGATGCCCGCCAGCAGCAGGCCCAGGATGAGCCCGATCCCGCCGATCAGCACCTGCCGCGCATCCCCCTGCCGGATACGGCCCTCCAGGAGAAGGGTGATCAGCAGGACGATCGCGCCGCTCGCCACGATCATATAGGTCACCCAGTCGGGCTCGTAGAGGACGGCCAGCGCGCCGGCCCAGAAGATCACGACTCCGAATGCCACACGCAGATAGTTCATGCGCCTCCTTACGCTCGATGATTCGCCGCCTGTATCGTATGATGGGCGGCGCCTTGCGATCCTTCCGTGAAATCACGTCGCCAGAGCGAGCGCGATCGCTTCGCGCACCGATGCGGCAACCTCGAGCCGGAGCCGGCCGGCCCCGTCCGGCGCCCCGTTGGAGCGCTCCGCCGCTTCGTCGCGGCCAGGTCCGGAAGCGGAGCCGTTCGCCGCGATCGCCCGCGTGAACCCCAGCCGCCCGGCTTCGCGGAGCCGTTCGTCGGAGAGGCGCACCGGGCGGATCTCCCCGGTCAGACCTACCTCGCCAAACACGACCGTGCCGGGCCACACCGGGCGGTCGGCCTGGCTCGAAGCGAGCGCGATCACGACACCGAGATCGACCGCCGGCTCGCTCAGGACCATCCCTCCCACGACGTTCAGGAAGACGTCGCGCCCGCCCAGGGCGCAGCCGGCCCGCCGCTCCAGGACCGCCAGGAGCAGCGCCAGACGCCGACCGTCGAACCCGCCGGCTACGCGCTGCGGGGTGCCGTACGGGCTGGCCGCGACCAGCGCCTGGATCTCGATGAGGAGCGGCCGCGTCCCCTCCAGGCTCGCCACGTGCACGGATCCCGGCGCGGGCCGCGCGCGCCGCTCGGGATCGAGAAAGAACGCCGACGGGTTCCCGACCGATGAGAGACCCGCCTCCCCCATCGTGAACACGGCGATCTCCTGGGTCGATCCGAACCGGTTCTTCTGGGCGCGGAGGATCCGGTAATCGTGGTGGAGGTCGCCCTCGAACTGGAGCACGGCGTCCACCACGTGCTCCAGCGTCTTGGGACCCGCGATCCCGCCGCCCTTGGTCACGTGGCCGACCAGGAAGGCCGCCGCCCCACGCGTCTTGCAGAAGCGCTGGAACGCGCCGGCCGCGGCGCGCACCTGCGAGACGGACCCCGGCGCGCTGGAGAGCGCCGGGTCGTAGACGGTCTGGATCGAGTCGCAGATCAGGATGTCGGGCGCGGTCGCCTCGCAGGCGCCGAGGAGCGCGTCGAGCGCCGTCCCGCCGGCCACGAGCAGCCCCTCGCCGGCGACGCCCAGCCGCTCGGCCCGAAGCTTGATCTGAGCCGGCGATTCTTCGCCCGCCAAATAGAGCACCGTACGACCATTCGCCGCAAGCTGACCCGCGATCTGAAGGAGGAGCGTCGACTTGCCGACACCCGGCTCGCCACCGATCAGGTAGAGCCCCCCCGGAACGATCCCGCCGCCCAGGAGCCGATCCAGCTCGCCGGACCCGGTGGCGATCCGCCCGGCGCTAAGGCTCGCCACGTCCGCCAACGGCCGGACTGTGGCGGACGCGCCCTTCAGGCGGTCACCCGCCGCGCGCTCGACGACCTCCTCGACCAGCGTGTTCCACTCGCCGCACTCCGGGCACCGGCCGGCCCAGCGCGGGGCTTCGGCCCCGCAGGCGGTGCAGGTGAAGCGGGTCCGGCTCCGGCGGGGTGTCACGGACCGACATGGTGGGGGTCGTAGTCCTCGAAACGCATGAACTCGCCATGGAACACGAGCTCGATCGATTTCGTGGGACCGTTACGGTTTTTCCCGATGATGATCTCGACCAGCCCCGGTTTACCGTCCGAGACATCGCTCGACTTCTCGCGATAGAGGAACAGGACGAGGTCCGCGTCCTGCTCGATCGCACCGGAGTCCCTCAGATCGGCCAGCCTCGGACGCTGATCGGTACGCTGCTCGGGCGCGCGCGAAAGCTGCGACAGGGCCATCACGGGGACGTTCAGCTCCTTGGCCAGGGCCTTGAGCGAACGACTGATATCCGAGATCTCCTGCTGACGGTTGTCCGCCTTCCGGTGACTGTCGACGAGCTGCAGGTAATCGACGATGACGAGACCGATGTCGCGCTGCTGCTTCAAGCGTCGCGCCTTGGCTCGCATCTCCATCGCCGTCATGATCGCACTGTCGTCGATGTAGATCGCGGCCCGCCGCAAACGGTCGCAGGCGTCGGCAACCCGCTTCCACTGTTCCTGGGTGGCGCGGCCCGTCCTCAGTGTCTTGAGCGATACCATCGCTTCTGTGCTGATGAAGCGCTGAACCAGCTGCTCGGTCGACATCTCGAGGCTGAAGATCGCGACCGGCAGCTCATTCACGATGGCGGCGTGGGCCGCGATGCCCATAGCGAGGCTCGTCTTTCCCAGCGAGGGCCTCCCCGCCACGATGACGAAGTCGCCGAGCTGGAAGCCCGCCGTGACGTCGTCCAGATCCTTGAAGCCGGAAGGTGCCCCGGTGATGTGCTCCTGACGAGCCGACAGCGACTCCAGCTCCATCACCGCCCCGTGAAGGAGCTGGTTGATCGGGGTGAACGACTTCTTGAATCGCTTCTCCGAGAGGCTGAAGAGCCGGTGCTCGGCGCTGTCGAGGATCTCGTCCGAGTCCTCAGGAGTGTCGTACGCCTCGCGGACGATGTCCGTGCCCACCGTGATCAACCGGCGCTTGACCGCGTTGTCGAGCACGATGCGGGCGTGGTACTGCAGGTTGGCGGCGGTGGGAACGATCTCGACGATCCGCGCCAGATAATCCTCGCCGCCCGCTCCTTCGAGCTGACCCTTGCGGCTCAACTCCTCGCGGACGGCCAGGGCATCGGGCGCGACCCCCTGGTCCCGGAGGCTCACGATCGCGCCGAAGATCAACCGATGGGCCGGGTGATAGAAGTCGTCCTCGGTGAGGATTTCCATCGCGCGGTCAGCCGCCGTCTCCTCGAGCAGCATCCCGCCCAGAACCGAGATCTCGGCCTCGTCGGAGTGAGGCGGGATGCGGCCGTTGCCCATGCGGCTCTCGACCGCGGCGCCGGCCGTCGTGACGTCGCTCATTTCTTCTCGCCTCCGGAGCCACCGTCCCGTCCCGCCATCCGCTCGTCGTAGACCCGGCGCGCGAGCTGGACGTCATCCCACGTCGGGCGCTTGAGGCCCGGATTCCGAAGAAGCGCCGCGGGATGATACGTGGCCACGACGGGGACCCCCCGGTACTCGAATACGCGGCCGCGGAAGGAAGCCATCGGCCCCTCGAACCCTAGCAAGGTCCGCGCCGCGTGCCGGCCCAGCGTCAGGATCACGGCCGGACCGATCAGCTCGATCTGGCGCGCCAGATAGGGCTCGCAGGCGGCGACCTGGTGCGGCAGCGGATCCGCGTTCCCCGGCGGCCGGCTCTTCAGGATGTTGGTGATGAACACCTGATCGCGCCCGAAGCCGATCGCCTCGAGGATCTTCGTCAGGAGCTGTCCGCCCCGGCCGACGAAGGCCTCGCCCTGCTGATCCTCGTGGAACCCCGGCGCCTCGCCGATGACCATGAACGAGGTACGAGGAGTCCCGCTGCCGAACACCGCCTGCGTGCGGGTCCGGTGGAGCTCGCACCGCGTGCAGGCCGCGACCTCGGAGCGGAGGGCGTCCCAGGCGGCGGCATCGAAGTCCTCCACCGCGCCAGTCGTTTCCGGCGCCGCCGACCCCGGCACGCGGTAGAGGAAGCGCTCGCCGAGGAGGCGCGCCCGCGCGATCGCCGCGCGCCCTTCGGCCACGCGCCTTCCGGCGGCCCTCCCGGCGTCCTTCACCCGGTGGATGCCGGCCGACCCTCAACCCCGATCGGGTGGACCGGCACGGGGTCGAGGACGAGTTCGAGGAGCTTCTCCGCCAGGAGCTCCTTCGGCATGCGATCGAGCGCGATTCGCAAACCATTCCGGCCGAGGAGCACGGCCACGTTCGTGTCGTGACCGAACCCCGCTCCCTCCTCGAGGGGGTTGTTGACGACCAGATAGTCACATCCCTTGGCGCGGAGCTTCTCGCCCCCACGCCGCTCCACATCCTCCGTTTCGATCGCGAAGCCGATCAGAATCGTGCCCGCCTCGCGCTCGATCGCCGCCCGCGCCAGGATGTCCTCCGCGGGCACGAGCGCGAGCCGGCCGTCCCCCTCCCCCTTCTTGAGCTTCCGCCGGGAGACTTCGGCCGGCTCCCAGTCGCTCACGGCGGCCGCCATCCACAGCTGGGCCGCCCCCGGGAGCGCGGCGCGAACCGCCTGCCCCATCTCGGCCGCGGTGCGAACGGGCACCGCCTCGACGAACGGCGGCGGCGCGAGCGCCGTCGGTCCGTGGACCAGCGTCACCCGGGCGCCATGCCGCCACGCTGCGCGCGCCACCGAGAAACCCATCTTTCCGCTGGCGCGATTCGAGAGCGTCCGGACCGGATCGAGGTCGACTTCCGTCCGACCCGCGGTCACGACCACGCGCTGGCCCTCGAGCCGCCGGCTGCCATTCAGCAGCCGGTCCAGCGCGGTCAGGATCGGCTCGTTCCCCGGCCAGCGGCCGACCCCGTACTCGCCGCAGGCCAGTGGGCCCTCGTCCGGCGTGATGATCGCGTAACCGCGCTCTCTCAGGAGGGCGCGATTCGACGCGACCGCCGGGTGGGCGTACATGACACCGTTCATCGAGGGGACGAAGAGGACCGGGGTCTTGCGCGGATCCACGGCGAGTAGCGTGGTCGTGAGGAGGTCGTCGGCGATCCCGTGGGCCGCCTTGCCGAGCACGTCCGCGGTCGCCGGCGCGACCACCAGGGCGTCGATCCCGCGCGCGAAGTCCAGGTGGGGAAAGCGGGCATAATCGCCGGCGTCCTCGTCGTCGGGCCAGCCCTCCCACAGCGAAACCCCTACCCGCTCACCCGAGAGCGCGGCGAAGAGTGCCGGACGCACTAGCTCGGCGGCGGCCGCGGTCAGGACGATCCGCACCCGGGCTCCCGCGCGCTGCAGGTCGCGCATCAGGTCGACCGCCTTGTAGCAGGCGATCCCCGACGTCACGCCGAGGGTCACCACCCGTCCTATGAGGGTACCGGTAGACACCGCTCCCCCGGCGGCTACTGAGGTCTCTTATCGACGATCGTGTACTCGATCTCGCCGCCGACCAGGTCCTCGAGAGCCCGCGTCGTGTACTTCTTCTTCCACTCCTTGCCGCCCTCCTTGGGAAGCTCGTTGAGCTTACGGGCGTATGCCGCGGTGACCATGATCGCCTCATACTTGTTGTCGTCGGGCGTAGCCTCGGCCACCTGATCGGCGGTGAAGACTCTCATGCCAACCCTCCTTCTCGGACCGCGCCCGCTTTCCTGATCTGCGGGAAGTGGACATCGATCCATTCCTGGATGTTGCCGCGGCGCACCCGGCGGTGCTCCTCGGCATGGATGATCCGAGAGAAGACCTCGACCGTCCGATCGAGCTCCCGGTTGATGATCACGTACTCGTACTGCTGCACCGAATCGATCTCCCGAAGAGCTTCCGCCAGGCGGGCCTCGATCACCTGCGCGGACTCCGTTCCCCTTCCTCGCAGGCGCGCAGCCATCGCCGCGTGCGAGGGCGGGAGCAGGAAGATCGAGACCGAATCGGGATACGCCTCCATCAGGCTCGCGCCGCCCTGGACGTCGACATCGAGCAGGACGTGATAGCCGTCCTCCAGCGAGGGCTCGATCTCCGCTCGTGGAGTTCCGTACAACCTGCCGTGGACCACCGCCCATTCGGCGAGCTCGCCCCCCTCTTGCGCCCGCCGGAACTCGTCGTCGGTCACAAACCGGTAATCGGCCGTATCGATCTCACCCGGACGCCGCTCGCGAGTCGTCAGCGACACGGCGAACCGGATGTAGGGAAGGCGGCGGAAGATCTCATTCGCGACCGTCGTCTTGCCGGCTCCGCTCGGCGCCGACAGGATGATCGGAAACGGTCGCGTCCTCAAGCCTACGTCGGCATCCCGCTCGGTCACCACCTGGTGATCCCGCTATTCCACGTTCTCGGCCTGCTCGCGCATCTTCTCGAGCTCGGCCTTGATCTCGATCGCGGCCTGCTGCATCACGGGGTCGTTCGCCTTGGCGGAGACGGTGTTCGCTTCCCGCACGAGCTCCTGCAGGAGGAACGTCATCTTGCGTCCGACCGCTCCCCCCGAGCCGTCCAGCTCCGCCTCCAAGTGATCGAGGTGGGCGCGGATGCGGATCAACTCCTCGGTCACGTCCATCCGGTCGGCGAGCAGTACCACCTCCTGCGCGATCCGCCAATCGAGTGTCTCGTCAGGGTGGCCGATCAATGCAACCACCTTCTCGCGCAACCGATCCCGCTCCCGGGCTTCCCGCTCGGGCGCCCGGAGGGCGATCTCGCTGCGCCACCGCTCGATCGCGGCCAGCCGCTCCCGGAAGTCGGCCTCGAGCGCGCGCCCCTCCGCCTCTCGACCGGCGACGAGCTCCGCGAGCGCGGCATCCAGCGCCTCACCGGCGCCGGCCAGAAACGCTCGATCGCCGAGCGCGATGGGCTCCGGCTCGGCGTCGACGACACCCGGCAGCGAGAGCAGGGCGCCGATTTCGATGCCGCCCCTCACACCCTTCGCCCCCGCCAGAGCATCGGCAATCTCGAGGAAGCGATCGAGCACCGCCCGGTTCAGCCGCGGACCGGCTCCATCCGCACCCCCGTCGCGCTCCACCTCGAGCCGGATGTCCAGATGACCCCGATCGCACCGCGCGGCGCATCGTCCAGCGAGGGCGCTCTCCAAGTGGGCGAACTCCCGCGAGAGACGAACATGAGCGTTGAGAAAACGGTGGTTGACCGATCGGATCTCGACGAGGAACCGGTAACCGGCCGACTGCGCCTCACCACGACCGAAGCCCGTCATGCTGCGGATCACGACCCCTCCCGCGCACCGATCAAGCTAGCCAGCCTGGCCGGGGTCAGCAACGCGCGAGACAGTCGTCCGGGCCGCTCAAACGCGGGAGTCCCAGTTGCCCGGAAGCAGGCGGGCCACGGCGGCGAGCCCCTGGCGTACGGCCTGGATCATCCCCACCTCGCCCGGCCAATGCTCCAGGATCACGGATTCGTCCACCCGATTCAGGATGCTGTGCAGCGCGAGCAGGACGATCACGATGTCGTCGAGCTGCCCGAGCCCGGGCACGAAGTCCGGCACGATATCGAGCGGCGACACGAGGTACAGGACCGTGCCGGCCATGATCAGCTTGCTCCGTCTCGGAACACGCGGGTCGCTGGCCAGTCGCCTGAGGAGCAGCAGGAAGTGCGGCAGGAAGAGCGCCAGATCGCGGAGAACGGACCTCGCCTTGACGCGGGACATCGAACCGCTCCCGTCCGACGGTGGCAGCGAACCCTCGGGGATCGCCCGTCCTGCGGGGCGGATCTCTCCCGCCGCGGGGCTCACGCGCAGGCGCCCGGCGCCCTCTCGGCGCCCGCCGTCACCCCTGCCCCGGCGACCTCCACCACGCGCAGGCGGTTGATTCTGGCCGCCGCCACACCGGCGCCGAAGCCGTTGTCGATGTTCACGGTCACGACTCCCGCCGCGCAGCTGTTCAGCATGGCGAGCAGCGCCCCGAGCCCGCCGAACGAGGCGCCGTATCCTACGCTGGTCGGAACCGCAATGACCGGCGCCCGGGCCAGCCCGCCGGCCACGGACGCCAGCGCTCCGTCCATCCCGGCCACCACGACGATCACTCCCGCGTTCGCGATCTCCGCCTCGTGCATGAGCAGACGATGGACTCCGGCCACTCCGATATCCGCGATCCGGACCACGGGCTCCCCCATCGCGCGGATCGTCTCGACCGCCTCCTCGGCCACCGGAAGATCGCTCGTGCCGGCGGTGAGGACGAGAACAGCCGGTCCCGGCGAGGGCGCAGGCGCGCCCGCGCTGACCGTTCGGGCGAGCGGATTGTAGCGTGCCTGCGGTACTTCGGCGCGGAGCGCTTCGGCGTGCTCCGGCTCGGCGCGAGTGGCGAACAGTCGGCCTGCCTGGCGCCAGATCCGGCCGCCGATCGCGGCCACCTGGAAGGGGGTCTTGCCGGCGCAGTAGATGACCTCGGGAAAGCCCGTCCTGAGATCCCGATGGTGGTCGATGGTGGCGAAGGGAAGTTGCTCACAAGGCCATGCCGCCAGCCGGCGACACGCTTCCTCGACATCGAGCTCGCCGTTCTTCACAGCGGCCAGCATCGTGCGCAGGAGCGTATCCATCGTTAGGTTGGAGTTTACCGCTCCGCGTGCCGGAGCACCACCGTTCGCGAGGAGGCGCTCGGGTGCAGTGGGAAGAACTCCGTCAGGTTCCCGACCTCGCCGCAGACGAGGTCCACGTTTGGCGCGCCGCGCTCGATCTGGGCCCGGCCGCGCTCGAGCGCGCCGTGGCAGTTCTTTCCACCGACGAGCGCCGGCGCGCCGGCCGGTTCCGCTTCGCGGTCCACCGCGACCGATTCGTGGCCTCCCGCGCAGTGCTCCGCTCGGTGCTCGGCGACTACTTGAACCTGTCGCCCGCAGCGGTCCCTCTGATCGCCGGGCCGGCCGGCAAGCCGGTCTTGCCGCCGGGCCGTAGAGCGGGGGTCGAGTTCAACCTGACGCACTCGGGAGATCGCGTGCTGATCGCCGTGACGCGAGGCCGATCCATCGGCATCGACCTCGAGCGGATGCGCCGCGGGATGCCGATCGAGCGTCTGGCGGGGCGTTTCTTCACGCCCCGCGAGGCGGCCGAGCTGAGAGCGGTTCCTGCCGCGGTGCGGCCGGCCGCCTTCTTCGCCTGCTGGACCCGCAAGGAGGCGGTTCTGAAGGCGGCCGGCGGATTCGAGCGGGGTCTTCCCGCCGCCCTCAAGGGGTTCGTGGTCTCGGTGGCGCCCCCCGCCGCGCCGGGGAAAACCCCGGGAAAAACCGTGGTCCGGACGCCGGGGAGTATGGGACAAGGCCAACACTGGACTCTGATCGACCTCGCGGTTGGCCGTGGCTACGCGGGTGCGCTGGCCGTGGAAGGCCGCCCGCAGCTACGGCTCTTCGAATGGGTGGCCTAGCGTCTGAATCCGCTCGCCACGCCTCGTAGCGGATCGCGCGGGCTGCCTGCGTGACTCACCGGACCGCCGCCCTGCGTCTCGTGGCGATTGTGTGTCTCCACGCTACGGCCATCCCGCTCGCCGGCCAGGTGCCCGAAGTGATCCCCTCGGAGCCGATTCCGACCGCGGCGATCCCGACCGGCGCGGCTGCCATCCCGGCAGCGGAACCGTTCCTCGGCGCGGCGGTGCAATCCGAGCCCGCCCCCTGGCTCATCGATCTCGACGGTTATTACGGTTTCAGCATCGCACGCTACAATCGGATCGACGGGTTGACGCCGGCGTGGGGCCTCACGCTGGAAGCTACCGAGCCGATGGAGCGACCGAGTCTCGGGGGGAGGGTCGCCGCCGCCACGACGCACCAGCGACTCTACTGGTCCGTCTGGGCGGAGCAGCGTCTCCCCCTGCCGGGCGCGGTCGTCGCCCGGATCGAGCACTTCCGGCGGGCCCGCACGTTCGACGACTGGAAGATTTCGATTCGCGAGAACGACGTATCCACGTTCGTGGCCGGCTCGGACCTGCTCGACTGGTGGCGCGAGAAGGGCTACCGGCTGAGCCTCGACGCCGAGACGGGTAACGGAAGGTACGGCGGCAGCCTGGCGCTTCTCGACGCCTCCCAGCGCAGCGAGCCCGACCGCCATCCGTTCGCTCTGTTCGCCGCCGACGATGACTTTCGCGAAAACCCCGGGGTCGCCGAGGGCACCCTGCGGAGCGTGACGCTCGGACTCCGATTCGACACGCGCGACGTGCAGAGCCCGCTCCTGCCCGCCCCCGGGTGGTCGTTGGCCGCGGCATGGGAGCGCGCGGGAGGCGCGCTGGGCGGAGACGTCACGTTCTCACGAGCGGAGGTCGATCTCCGCCGCTATACCCGCCTTGGACGGGACACCTGGTGGGACGCCAGGCTCGTCTGGATGGGGCCGTTGACGGGCACGGGCGTGCCCCCCCAGCGGAAGGTCAGCCTGGGCGGCCCCGGCTCGCTGCGCGGATTCCGCGCGGCCAGCTTCGTAGCTTCGGAAGGCGTCCAGGCCGCGACCGAGCTACGAGTCCCCCTCCCCGTCATCGGGGAGATCGCGCTTCTGTTCCTGTCCTGGCATGCGGTCGGATTCCTGGACGTGGGCTCGGTGGGCGATTACGAGGAGTGGCACGCCGATGTGGGGGCTGGCGTGTCGGGGATCAACATCTTTTCTTATCTCGGCTTCTTCGTGGCGCAGCGGGTGACGGACCTGGACGACGGCGACAGCGGTCCGCAGTTCATTGTCAGGCTGCGCCGAGATTTTTAAGTTGCCGCACCCAATCCGGGATCGACCTAGCCGAGGGACCGACGGATGAAACTGGTTGAATTCTTCAACAGCAGCGAGATCGATCTCGAGCTATCTGCCGAGGACAAGGAGTCGGCCCTCAAGGAGCTGGTCGCCCTCCTCGATCTCAACCCGGAGGCCGAGGAGATCCTCTTCAGGCTGCTGAAGAAGCGCGAGAACCTCGGCTCGACCGGGATCGGCAAGCGCGTCGCGATCCCCCACTGCCGTTCGCTGGTCGTGGATCGCCTGAGGGTCGCCTACGGTCGCAAGTCCCGGGGACTCGATTTCAACGCCATCGACGACAAGCCCGTCCACCATCTGTTCCTCATCGTCGCACCGCCGGTCGAGATCTCGAACCAGTACCTCCCGGTCCTCGGGAAGATCGCCCAGTTCTGCAAGAACCCGCAGAATCTCGCCAAACTGGACGGGATCGAAAAATCGGAGGAGTTCTTCAAGGTGCTGCAGCGCTTCGAGCTCTAGGCGATTCTGGACGCGACGACGGAACGCCTGATCGCGCTGCAGGATCTCCTGCAACTGAAGCGCGACCTCCAGGACAACTCCTACGGCGAATTGGGATTCAAGACGGCGGACGAGGCGGCGATCAATGCCGAGATCGAGAACCTGAAGCGGGAGATCGATCCACCGCTGCTTCGCCGCTTCGAGAAGATCGCCGGCAAATACGATCGACCGCTGGTGCCCATTCGGAAGGGGGTCTGCTACGGCTGCTTCGTCCGTTTTCCGACGGCGCGGCTGGCCGAGATCGCCGAGAACCAGCCGGCTACGTGCGATAACTGCGGTCGGCTCCTGTACCGGATCACCTAGTGTGGTTCACGACACCTAGCCGGTGGGCGGCTCCGCGGGGCTGTGCACCAGCAGCCGCTTGAGCGCCGTGTTGTCGCCCGCTTCCAGCTTGTACCAGTAGACTCCTGCCGGGACGTTGTCGCCGTTCCGGCCCGTACCGTCCCACGCCACCCGGTGCAGCCCCTGCCCCTCCACTTCGTCGACCAGCACCGCCACCTCCTGCGCCAGGAGGTTGTAGATCGTAAGGCGGACGTGGGCCCGGCCCGCGAGTCGGTACGTGAAGATCGTCGGGCTCACCCCGGGCGTGAACGGGTTGGGGAAGTTCTGTTCGAGGCGGAAGCCCTCTCGGGACGGCGCCGACTGGGCTGAACCGCCCCCCGGGAGACCCAGCGTCAAGCCCGAGATCGCAAGGCACAGGATGACAACGCGCGAGCAGGCCGTCCGGCCGATGCGGCACCGCATCGCTTCAGGGCGCCCGGGTGACCCAGGCGTCGGGATGACGATCGGCAACCGCCGACCGCGCGCTCTCCGCTGCTCCGCGATCGCCGAAGCGACCCATGAAGACCCGGTGGAGCCTCTCCCCGGCTCCCCCGGCGGGGGCGTCCCCGGCGGCGGTCCAGAGGGGCAGGTCGGGGAATTCACGCTCGAGCTGTCGGATGCGGACCAGGGCTCCAGCTTCGGTATCAAAGGCTCCCATCTGCAGGGTCCAGGGTGCTTGGGTCGGCACAGGATTATACGTGGGCGGTCGCTCCAGGGTTCCAAGGAGCTCCTGTGTCGTCGGGTCGCCCGACGGGGACGGTCGGGCCGCGCCCGCAGGCGGCACCACGGCACCGGTCACCGAATCGGGGTGGACGAACGGCTCGTACACGCCCGCTGCCAGCGCGTCGGCCTGGGTTTCGAACTCCGGCCGCGCCGCCTCACGGGCGGCGACGAACTCCGGATCGTCCGTTCGGTCCCTGTCGGGCGCCGTCTCGCGCGCGGGCGCGGAGGCGCACCCGGCAAGGTTCGCGAGAAGCGCGAGCGCGACGGCGAGCCCGATGCCCGCGCGCATCCGGAGAGACAGGGGGAGGATCAGGGACACGACCGTGGACCGACGAGCACGCGCCGGTTTCCCTCCCGGCGCGTGATCCCGCTGCGGTCGAAATGCTCGAGGATCGGGATCAGGTACTTGCGGCTCACTCCGAGGAGCTGCTTCAAGGCGCCCGTGTCGGCGTCACCGGCGCGCTGGAGTTGTTCCACGATCGCCGCCCGCGCAGCGGCCAGCGCCACAGCGTCCGCATACCAGTCGCTGGCCAGCTTGACGAGCTCGCCCTCGCTCTCCAGATGTCGCTGGAGGATCCTGAGCCGCGCCGGCTCGACCTCCAGCGCCGCGGCCAGGATCTCCGTCTCCGGCGGTTCGAGCCCGGCCGCGCCGTAGGCCGCCCGAAGGCTCGCGAGGAGTCGCCGATCGGCGGGGCCGGGCTCGACCGAGGTACCGCTCAGCGCGAGCACCGGGCCGCGACGCTCGATACGACCCGAATCGAGCAGCGCTCCGATCGTCGCTTCGACGAGCTCCGGAGCCGCCGGCCGGAGCGCCCGGCGGGCGGCCTCCAGAGGCAGTCCCGACTGGAGGGGCTCGCGCGCGTGCTGCGCCGCCAGCGTCTCAACCAGGCGGACCGCCAACCCTTCGCGCGCGCCGCGCGCGAACCATCGGTCGCCGTGAACTTCGATCGCAGTCGCCGCCCGTGCGCGAGCCGCTTCGAGCGTCCGTTCCCCGAGACCGGTTTCCAGCGGAAGAGCCGCGGATCGAATCCCCGTGCGCCCGGCGATCTCGAGCGCGAGCCGCAGCCGCTCGGCGGGGGGTGCACCGGCAAGCGCGGACAGCGCCTTCCCGCGCGTGTCCCGTGACGAGGATCGATGGCGCCTCGCGTCGCGGACCAGCACCGTCCCCCCGCCGATCGTCGTCACCGGGCTGTACGCGCGCAGGACGATCCGATCTCCCGCCGCGGCCACGATCGGCGCTTCCAGCGCCAGGAACGCGCATCCGTCGCCGCCGGGCTCCAGCGACTCGCCGTATCCATGGACCCGGGCCATCACCTCGCTCGTCCCGTGATGGACCCGCACCCGGTCACGGAGTTTCAGCGGCCGCGCCGAGCGCGCCAGCCAGCAAGCGGCGTCGATGCGGACGACCGGACGCCACGGCACCCCCGGCGCCACCAGGACGGTCCCCCGCGGGACCTCCGCCGCGGCCGGGCCGGCGAGCGCCAGCGCCGCGCGGTGACCGGCGACGGCCTCCGCCACCCGCTCCCCGTGAACTTCGACCGACCGGACGCGGGCCGTCTGCGGCCGGGCTGTGCGTCCGCGGGCTGCCGCTGGCAGCGCGAGCACCGTCTCCCCTTCGGCGACCCTGCCGCTCCACACCGTTCCGGTGACCACGGTCCCCACGCCCGCGATCGCGAACGACCGGTCGACCGGCAGCCGGAACGGAAAATCCGTCGGCCGGACGGCGGTCTCGCCCAGCGCCGAAGCGAGCGCCGCGCGGAGGCGCTCGATCCCGACTCCGCTTCGCGCCGATACGACGACGACCGGCGCCGCTGCCAGCGGCGTGACGTTCAGCGTCTCGCGGATCGTCTCGACGACCAGCTCCGCCCACGCGGGCTCGACCAGGTCCGCCTTCGTGACCGCGACCACGCCGCGATCGACGCCGAGCGCCTGCAGGACCAGCAGGTGCTCATGGCTCTGCGGCATCAGTCCCTCGTCCGCGGCCACCGTGAACAGGACGGCGTCCATCCCGCTCGCGCCCGCAACCATGTTCCGGATGAAGCTCTCGTGGCCGGGTACGTCGACGATGCTGGCGGGCGGGCCGCCGGGACCGAGGTCGAGCGGCGCAAACCCCAGGTCGATCGAGATTCCGCGGGCGCGCTCCTCCGGCAGGCGATCGGTCGAACGACCGGTGAGCGCCAGGACGAGTGCGGTCTTGCCGTGGTCGATGTGGCCCGCCGTGCCGACGATCCGGGCCGCGCCCTGGTGCGCGCCCACGACGCCCGCCTCAGCTGTGATAGCGTGTAAAGTCATGGATGAGATCCTGGATTTTAACTTCATCCATCGTAATATCTTCCAGATCCTCCAGCAGAGCGAACTCCGGCTGGTGGTAGAGACGAAGCAACGCATACTCCGCCCGCGACAACGGGATCCCGGGCCGAGCGGCGTGACATCCCCGGCAGACGACCCCACCCTCACCCGGCGCGAAGCCGATCTCCTCGCCGTCGGGAAGCCACCGGCCGCAGATCGCACAGCCTTCCAGCCTCGGAGCCACGCCGAGAAGCGCCGCCGCCGCCGCCCGATGGTACGTCTCCCAGCGCCGGGCCCGCGCCGGCGAGGTCGCCTCCAGACGCGGTAGCGCCGCGGCCAGCAGATCGTACAGGGGCTCGGCCGAAAAGCCGTCCGGCACGACCGCCCTCAGATACCGCAACCAGACGCCGGCCGCCTCCATCCGTTCGAGCGACCGGGCGACGCCCGGGTGGCCGGCCAGCAGCTCGGCCGCCGCCAGCGTCTGGATCTCGCGCCCCCTCCGGTCGTAGTACATGACCCCCAGCCGGTGGAAGGGCTCGACCACGGCCCCGAACCGGCTCCGGGGCCGGCGCGCACCCTTGGCGATCACCGGCACGATCCCGCGATCCCGTGTGAAGAGACGATAGATCATGCTCGTCTCCCCGAAGCGGATCGCCTTCAGGACGAACGCCTCGGTCCGCACGATCATCCGCGCGCGTCGTCGCTCGTCCCGCGAGCGGCGCCCGGATCGTGCTCGTCTCGAATCTCGCCCACCAGCTCCTCGACGAGGTCCTCGAGCGTCACCATCCCCAGCGTCCGCCGGCCCTCGACCACGATCGCCAGATGGCAGCGCCGCTGCTTCATCTCGAGGAGCAGCTCGTCACAGGGTCTCTCCGGGGCGGTGGTGACCACCGGATGGGCCGGCGGGCGGTGATCCGCGGGAACCTTGAACACGTCGAAGACGTGGACCATTCCGACGATCCGATCGGGGGCGGCCCCCCGGAGCGGGATGCGCGAGTAGCCGGTTTGACGCATCAGCGCGGTCAGCTCGCCGGCGGTCGAATGAATCGGCGCCGAGACGATCGCGCCGGCCGGCTGCATCACCTCGCGAACCGGGGTACGGCCGAAGTCGAACACGCCGGTGATGATCTCGCGCTCGCCGGGCTCCACGATCCCCACGCGCTCGCTCTCGGCGAGAAGCCCTTCCAGCTTGCGCCGGCTCAAACGTCCCGAGCGCTCGACGCCTTCCCCGACCGCCTGCAGGAGCTTACCCGTCAACCACTCGGCGCTCGCGAGGATCGGGCGGAAGAGCCAGGCGCAGGCGCGCAATACCCATGCGATCGCCGGAAAGAGCCGATCGGCTCGCGCCGCGGCCGTCGCGCGCGGCAGGATCTCGACGCCGAGATAGAGCGCGGGGACGAGAATGACCACCGTCCAGGCTGCCAGTGCCAGCGGAGAGCGAGGGTCACCCGCCGCGAGCGCGCTCGGAGTCAGCACGGCCGCCACCGTGACCGCCAGCACATAGCCGAACCGAATCGGACTCAGGAGCCGGTAGGGGCGCTCGAGGGGCTCCTCGGCCAGCCAAGCCGGGCTGCGCATCGTCTCGACGACCCAATGCCGCAGTCTCCAACGGCCCGCCGAGATCATCGTCAGCTCGGCGAGCGCGAAGAAAGCCGCGACGACGACCGCGACGCCGATCCCCGCGAGCCGAATCACGCCGGGCCCTCCCGCCGGGCGCACACCTTGAGGATCCGCTTGCCGTCCACCGCCTCGACCCGGAACACCCATCCGTCGATCGCGATCTCCTCACCGCCCACCGCCACACGCCCCAGCTCGCGGGCGACGAGCCCTCCGATCGTCTCCACCTCGGGAGCCTCGACCCGGCTCCCGGTAAGCTCGTTGAAGTCGTCGAAATCGAGGCGACCATCGATGCGGAGGACGTCGTCGGCGAGCACCTCGAAGAGCGGCTCTTCGCGGTCGTATTCGTCCTGGATCTCCCCCACGAGCTCCTCCAGGATGTCTTCCAGGGTCACGATCCCCGCCGTCCCTCCGTACTCGTCGACCACGACCGCCATGTGGGTCCGGTCGCTCTGAAACTCCCGCAGCAGGTCGTCGATCTTCTTGGCCTCGGGCACGAACGCCGCTTCGCGGAGCAGCGGGGTCAGCGTCGCCGGCGGCCTCGCCTGACCGTGGACGATCGCCAGGAGGTCCTTGGCGTAGAGCACTCCGATGATCGAGTCCATCGTCCCTTCGTAGACCGGGACCCGCGAGTGCTCCGCGTCCCGGACCCGGCGGACGGTCTCCTGCCAGGACGTTCGGGCCTCGATCGCCACGATGTCCGGCCGCGGCGTCATGACCTCGCGCGCGGTCGTCTCCCCGAAGCTGAAGATCGATGAGATCATCTGGCGCTCCTCGATCTCGATGTCGGCGCGGTCGCTCGTGTCGGCGACGATCGAGCGCATCGCTTCGCTCGAGGTTCGTCCCGCGGCCGACCCCGACCCGAAGACGCGCTGAGCCGCTTTCATGAGCCGATCGAGCAGAGCGGTTAGCGGATGTGTGATGAACAGCCAGAACGCGAGCAGCGGGCCGGCCTTGCGTGCCCATTCCTCTGAGCGCTCGGCCCCGATCGCCTTGGGAGCCATCTCGCCCAGGACGAACGTCGACCAGGCCGTCGCCAGCACCGTCGCCGCCAGCCACCAGGCGTCGGGCTCTCCTCCGGCGATCCAGCCCGCAACGCCCCACGCCAGGGCCGCGATCCAGGCGACCGCCAGGAGCTTGCCGAGAGCGATCCCGTGCTGGAGTCGCCCGGGACGGCCGAAGAGCCGGGGTGGCCGCGCCGCCGACCGCGTCCCGGTATCGGAGAGGGGCTCCTCGGGCGCGGATGGAAGCGAGAGGAAGGCCCCCTCGCAGGCGGCGAAGAAGGCCGCCGCCGCGAGCCCCGACAGGATTCCCAGGAGAAGTGCGAAGCCTTCCATGCCGCCCCGTCAGCGCCGGGGGTAGACGCGCGACACCCAGGCCTCCTGGATCTCGCGCATCCTCCGGCCGGAGGCGGGAGTCTCGTGACCCCGCCCGGCGAGATGCAGGGCGCCGTGGACGAACAGCCGCCACACCTCGCGTGCCACCGACTCGCCGCGCTCGCCCGCCTGCGACGCCGCCCGCTCGATCGAGACGTAGATATCGCCCAGCACGCCGCCGGACTCCGATGGAGGGTACGGGAAGGCGAGCACGTCGGTGGGACCGGCCCGGCCGCGGAATCGCCGGTTGAGATCGGTCAGCTGCACGTCATCGGTCAGCACGCAGTGAACCGCACCCGCCGCCGCCAATCCTTCCACTTTCAATAGCTCGGCCAGCGCTGGCGCCGGAAACGGCTCCAGATCAGGCGGGAGAGCGACCAACGGATGGAAGTGGACCCGCAGCGTCATCGCGGACCTCGGGCGCATGTAGCGAAAGGGTTGGGTAGTCGATCCGGTGGTGATGGATCCCCGTCAGCACGCCGACGAACTTCGCCTCGACGATCGCCAGGTCTCGAAAGGTCAGATCGGTCTTATCGAGCTGGTGCTCGTCGAGCTTCATCTCGATGATCCGGCGGACGACTTCACGGAAGCGATCGGGCGTCGGTTCCCGCACCACACGGCTCGCGGCCTCGACGGAGTCGGCCAGCATCACGACGGCGGTCTCCTTCGAGCCCGGGCACGGACCCGGGTAGACGAAGTCGCCGGGCGAACATGACGCCACCGGTCCCTCTTCCTCCGCTTTTTGCCAGAAGTACGTCAGGCGGGTCGTGCCGTGGTGCTCGCGGATGAAATCGATGACGCGCTCAGGCAGGCCGGCCGCCCGCGCCAGCGTGACCCCGTCCTGCACGTGACGAGAGACGATGCGCGCGCTCGCCTCCGGCGGGAGCGCATTGTGCGGGTTCCACCCCTGTCGCTGGTTCTCGACGAAATACTCCGGGCGCGGGATCTTGCCGATATCGTGGTAATAGGCGCCCACTCTGGCCAGCAGCGAATTGCCCCCGATCTCCTCGGCCGCCGCCTCGGCCAGGTTGCCTACGATGATCGAGTGGTGATACGTGCCGGGGGCTTCCAGCAGGAGCTGTTTCAGGAGCGGCCGGTTGAGATCGGCCAGCTCGAGCAGCGTGAGGTCGGTGGTCCGTCCGGACGCCCACTCGAGCACCGGCAAAAGTCCCATCGCGAGAAATACAGCCAGCGCCGCGCTCAAGGTGCCCCAGCCTACCGCGATGCCGAAGTCGGTCCACCCCCAGAAGCTCGTGAGGGCGAGCCCGGCGAGGGCGAGCGCGTGCCCGGCGGTGATGAACAGCAAGGTCTCGTAGAAGTGGGTCCGCCGGCGGATGCAACGCACGCTCCAGCTTCCCGCCAGGCCTCCCAGGAGGCCTGTCCAGAGGAGCGGAAAGCCGAGATCGCCCTGCGCACTCACATAGATCGCCAGGAATAGGGTCACCACCGCGCTCAACCGGGCGTCCCACAGAACGGCGACGAGAACCGATCCCAATGAGATCGGGACCGCATAGTCGGGCACGCTTTCGACCCGGTGCACGAACGCGGCCAGCCCCGTTACCAGACCCCACACGAGAACCAGGACCGAAACGGCGCGCAGGTCGGCGAACACGTCACGCCGATACAGGTACAGGTAGAAGCCGAACAGCGAAAGCAGCGCCATGTTGAGGAACAGCGTCCCCAGCCCGGCCCGCGCGTCTTCCGCCGTGAAGCCGCCGCGGCGGCGATCGATCTCCCGGGACAGGCTGGCCAGCTTCTGCGCCTGCTCCTGGGTGACTCGGGTATGCGCTCCGACGATCAGCTCGCCCCTCAGAACCTCTCCCCGGATCGGACTCACCGCCCGGCGCGCTTCCTCGCGACGAACCGCGGTCAGCGCGGGCCGCGCCTCGAGGTTGGAGGGTGCGAGGGCCGGAATGAGCTGCAGCGCCAGGCGACCCGTCTCGGGGTCCAGGGACGCGGCCAGCCGATCGAGGACCGGGATCTCGGCGCCCGCTTCGAGCGCGACGACCTCGTCCTTCGGTATGATCTCCTCGGAGCCGTCCGGCTCGCGCACCGCGATCTGGGTGCCCGGCATCTGGGCCAAGGCTTCGGCTCCGAGCATCCGGTGCTCGGAATAGATCGCGGGCAGGGCCTGACGGATGAAAGCCCGCAGGCGGTCGCGACTCTCCGGGTCCGCCAGGGCGCGCAGCTCCACCGCACGCAGGCCCAGGCTCCGGCCCTCCACCCGGCTCACCTGCTCGAGCCTGTCGAGCTCGATCGCCTCGCCCTGAGGCAGGCGCTCGAATCGATCGATGAAGGCGAGCAGGCGCACCGCCGCTGAATCCGCGGCCGTGGTCCGCAGCGTGTAAACCGGGGCGACGGAGTGTGCGGCCTCTTCCTGGAGTCGGGTCAGCGCCTCCTCCGCGCGCCGAACCGGAAAGTCGAAGGGGGCGATGATATCCTCCGGGGCGACGACCCCGACCCGTACAGCGACCATTTTGTAACCGCCGGGCGGTGGGAACAGGACCAGGGTGAGAAGGGCCAGCAGGCCGATCAGCGCGACGCGCGGAACGAGATCCCGCAGGCCGGCCGGGTCCTCGACCCCGGACCGCCAGGCAGCGACCTTTTTCACCACGCTGCGTCCCATCTCTACCCAGCCGGCCATCATCCCGTGCCCGCCGGACGGAAGCCTCTCGCCTCGCGCGACGGCTCGCGGTCGCCGCGCGACGCGCGATCCGCCCCGGTCCCCGCCTCGGCGCCCTCGTAGGCGGCCAGGATCTTCTGCACGAGCGAGTGCCGCACGACGTCGCTGGCCGTCAGATACACGAAGGCGATCCCATCGATGCCCCTCAGGATGCGCTCGATCTGAAGCAGTCCCGATTCTTCGCGTGGGGGCAAGTCGATCTGGGTGACATCGCCGGTGATCACGGCGCGCGAGTTCAGACCGAGGCGCGTGAGGAACATCTTCATCTGCTTGGTCGTCGCATTCTGGGCCTCGTCGAGGATGACGAATGCATCCGCCAGCGTGCGCCCCCGCATGTAGGCCAGCGGGGCGATCTCGATCACGCGCGTTTCCAGGAAGCGCCGTACCTTGTCCGCCGGCAGCATGTCTTCGAGCGCGTCATAGAGAGGTCTCAGGTAGGGATCGACCTTCTCCTGCAGATCACCTGGAAGGAAGCCGAGGGTCTCGCCTGCTTCGACCGCAGGCCGCGCGAGGATGATGCGCCGCACGGATTTCTTTTGCAGTGCATCCAGCGCCATCGCCACGGCGAGGTACGTCTTTCCGGTGCCCGCCGGACCGATCGCCACGACGATGTCGTTCTCCTCCATCGCCCGCAGATACTCGTCCTGCCCGCGTGTCTTGGGCTTGATGATCTTCTGGGTGCCACGGATCACGCGCCTCGAGGCCTCGAGCCGCGCCAGCGACTCGTCCCCCCCCGAGCGCACCTCTTCGTAAAAGCGGCGGATGTCCGACCCGTCGAACCCGGAACCGGTCTGGGTGAGCTCGATCAGATGCTCGACGAGATCCCCGGCCCGCTGCACGGCGTCGGGCGGTCCCTGGATTCGAAGCGCCTCGTTGCGTACAATTATACGCGTTGCACTCAGGGATTCGATCAGCTTGAGATTCTGATCGTTTGTGCCGAATAGCGTCAACTGGTCGACGCCGCCGAGAGGGATGGCGCGGCTCTGGGAAGAGGCTTGGGGTTGCTGCACCGCGAGACCAGTCTAGCCTGACGCGCTCGATGGCGTCAAGAATCCCCGCCGGGAGGCAGGACGCGGAGGTGGAGCTCCTCCAGCTCCGCCGCCCCGGCGGCCGAGGGCGAGCCCTCGAGCAGGGCGCTCGCGCTCGTCGTCTTGGGGAAGGCGATCACCTCACGCAGGCTCTGCGCACCGGCGAAGAGCATGGCGAGGCGATCGAACCCAATCGCGATGCCGCCGTGCGGGGGGGCGCCGTAGTCGAGCGCGCGAAGCAGGAATCCGAACTTCTCGACGGCCTCGTCGCTCCCGATCCCCAGGATCTCGAAGACGCGCTCCTGGACCGTCCGGTCGTGGATCCGGATCGAACCGCTGCCCAGCTCGTAGCCGTTGAGCACCAGGTCGTAGGCGAGCGCCACGACAGACAGCGGGTCGGCGGCCTCGAGCGCCGCTCGCCCCCCGCGGGGCGCGGTGAACGGATGGTGGCTGGGCGCCGGCGGGCCACCCTCGCCGCGCTCGAAAAGCGGGAAGTCGACGACCCACAGGGGCCGCCAGGCCGTACCACCGGCGAGCCAGCCACGTTCGCGCGCGAGCTGAACGCGCAGCGAGCCCATCGCTCCCTGCGCCGCGCGCATACCGCCGGCAACGGCCAGCAGGAGATCGCCCGGGTCCGCCCCTGCCAGCCGTCCGGCCTCCGACCAGCGATCGGCCGGCACGAACTTGTCGATCGAGCTCTTCCACCCATCTGAGGACCGGCGCGCCCAGACCAGCCCGCGGGCGCCCGCCGCGCGCGCCCCCTCCGTCCACCGATCCAGGATCGAGCGGCTCGCGTCTGCGCCACCCGGAACGCGCAGCACGACGACACGCCCGCCCTCACCGAGCGCGGCGTCGAAGACCTCAAATCCGGAAGCGCGAAACGGCTCGCTCGCGTCGACCAGCTCGTGCGCGATGCGGAGGTCCGGCTTGTCGCTCCCGAAACGTGCCATCGCCTCCTCATAAGGGATGCGCGGGATGTCATCGATCTCGACCCCCAGGCACACTTGGAACAGGTGGCGCACGAGACCGTCGACGACACGCAGAACGTCCTCCTGCTCGACGAAAGCCATCTCCAGGTCGATCTGAGTGAACTCCGGCTGCCGGTCGGCGCGCAGATCCTCGTCGCGAAAGCATCGCGCGATCTGGAAGTAGCGATCGTAGCCGGCGATCATCAGCAGCTGCTTGTAGAGCTGCGGCGACTGCGGCAGGGCGTAGAACTTCCCGGGATGGACGCGTGACGGTACGAGGTAGTCGCGCGCACCTTCGGGAGTGGGGCGGGTCAGGATCGGCGTCTCGATCTCCCAGAACCCGTGACCGTCCAGATAGCGGCGGGTTTCGAGTGCGAGCCGATGACGCATCCCGAGGGCGGCGGTGGGGTTGGGCCTTCTGAGCTCGATGAAACGGTGCTTGAGGCGCATCTCCTCGGCGACCTCACCCCCGCCCTTCTCCATGTCGACCGGGAATGGGGGCGTGTTCGCTTCGCTGAGTCGCCGGCAGCCGGTCAGATCGACCTCCACGCGGCCGGTCTCCAGCTCTTCGTTGACGCTCGCGGGCGGCCGGGCGATGACCCGGCCCTCGACCTGGATGACGTCCTCGGTCCGCAGATCCTCGACGATCCGGTAAACGTCCGGGTCGAGCCGTTCCGGGTTGGCCACGCACTGAACGAGGCCGTACCGATCGCGCAGGTCGAGGAACACGAGGCGACCGTGATCCCGCCGGCGGTGCACCCAGCCGCAGAGGATGACGGAGCGGCCGGCATCCGAGGCGCGCAACGTGCCCGCGCCATCGGTGCGGAGTGACGTCGCGAGGTGCTCACTCATAGGGACGACCCGCCTCTAGGTTGGTGACACCCGAGATCCGTCGCTGCCGTGCATGCCGTAGCCACCAGATGGCGGCACCCGCCGCGGCTCCCGCCGCGTTGGCGAAGAGATCGCCCCAGCTGGGATCCCGCCCGACGGCCCCCTGCAGCCACTCCATCGCGCCACCGAAAACGACCGCGACGGCGAACCCCGTCGCCACGATCGCGGCCGGAGCCCGTGGTGCCCGCTGTCGGCGGTCTCGCCCGCGACCGGGCCGGCCGGCGCTCTTCCCAGCGGCACGGCACGTCACGAAGGCGAGGACGGCGTAAAGGACGAAGTGGGCGATCTTGTCGGCGCCGGTGGGCCCCGACGGAACCCCCTGGAGGGGGAGGAGCGAGAGCACGCCCGCCATCGCCATCACGGCGAGCACGGCCACCCAGTCCCGCCCGACTATCGGCGCAAGGGCCAGTATACGGAGGGGTCCCACCTCAGAACAACCGCTCCGCCCGGGCCCGCAACACCTGGCGGCTGGGGATCTCCACGCGCTCGGTGTCGGGACCTTCGAGGGTCAGCGTCGATTCGACCACCTGCTCCTGCTCGTGCAGGTCGAAGATCCTGTCCTCGGGATCGTACAGGTAGTTGCCGGCGACGCGCCCGCCTCCCCGCAGCACGACTCGCGAGCCGCCGATCGTCCCGGCGCCGGTCAACAGGATCTGGCCTTCGTAATCGACGGGGACCACGCTGCGCCCGGCCAGCGCGCTCGTGTCCGCGATCGTGTAGGTGAGGATCGTCTCGACTTCGGTGGTGACCCCCTGAAGCACTTCCGTCACCGTGAGCGTGTCCCCCCAGGTCGTTCGGTCGCTCACCGCTCCGGGATTTTCCGGATCAGAGTCGGGGATCGCCGGCAGCCGCGGAAAGAATGCCGCCGCCGCGCGCTCCACGTACTGCGCTCCGACGCCGGGAGGGACGACGCCCGACGCCAGCGCGTCGAGGACGACGCCCCGGGGGGTGGTCGTCACGGTGACCACGGTCCCCTTGAGCGCGTCCGTACGAGGGGTGGGGAATGCGCCTTCGATTCGGAGCTCGATCTCCTCGAAACCGAGCCGCCACTGGAGCCGAGCGCCGGCGCTCAGCAGAGTGAGACGGACGACCCCCTCCGAACCCAGCGTGTAATGGTTCTCCCGGCCCAGTACCCGTTGGGATACGGTGAGCGTGTTGGCCGTCCGGAAGTCGAAGCTGCTGCCGGGCTCGGGGGCGTATTCCAGCGCCTGGCCGAGCAGGTTCCCCGAAGATGCCACGGCCCATGCGACCGCTACCGGCCAGATCCGGCCTAGTGTGGCGTTGCTGAAGTCCCTAGTGCTATGCCGCACGAGTCGCAACGCAGCGATCCGGGAACCAATGGTGTTCGAATGCCGATGGACTTCCGCAATGCCACACTACGAGCAGGGATCCTCGCAATGGGCCAGGACCTTGTCGGCGTAAGCGGTGCGCGGGACCCGGCCCCGGTCCAGAGCGCGACTCAGACGGGTGCGGCCCATGTTGTAGGCCAGCAGCCCCAGCGTCCAGTCGCGCCCGAAATGCTCGAACTCCCGCAAGAGGTGTCGGAGCCCGAGCCGAAGGTTGATTTCGGGGGAGAGCAGCTGCTCGCGAGTGATCCGCCGGTCGTAGATGCGGGCGGTGGAAGGCTTGATCTGCATGAGCCCGAGCGCACCGGCGCGGCCCATCGCGCGCGGATTGAACGTGCTTTCGGTCGCGATCAGCCCGAACACGATCGCGGGCTCGACCCCGTAGGCGACCGCCGTCTCGTAGATGACGCGCGCCAGGCTGCGCGAGATCCCGTAACGGGCGGCGAAGCCGGCTATGGTCGAGTCACCGGCCACGGACCCCATCCCGAGATCGTCCCCGCCAACCCGCATCTCGAAGCGGGTTTTATCTCCCTTCGACCCGCCTGCGAGCGCCGGTGGCAGGAGGAGCGCGCTCACTACGAGCGCTGAGACCAGAACGTAGCGGAGCTGGACCGTCTTCATGCGATCGTTTCTGCCGGAATGACTTCATCCCTCGTGATCAGGTTCCCCGATGTGAAAAAAGGATCGGAACGCCCCTCCCGATCCTGCTCGTTCTGATGATACCCCGGGGTCCGCTCCGGGGTTCATGCATCTCCCTCCCGCCACCCCGCCTCATGCCGCCTCGCGGCTTGACCCCTTCAACCCGGTGGTCTTACATTTTTCACGCCATCGAGCATCCGGGTCTCGATCCGCGAACTTCCGGGTCTCGATCCGGCCGGGAATGGCTCGGCCGAGCGGGAATAGCTCAGTTGGTAGAGCGCAACCTTGCCAAGGTTGAAGTCGCGGGTTCGAGTCCCGTTTCCCGCTCCACTCTTTCCGGCGACCGGCCCTTCCCGACGGGAGGGCCTCGTCGTTTCGGGCCGAGAAACCGTTCGAATCGATCGCCGCGGGGCGGCGTAGCCAAGTGGTAAGGCAGAGGTCTGCAAAACCTCGATACGGCGGTTCGAATCCGCCCGCCGCCTCCAGCTCTCCCGTCCGTCAGTGCGCTGGTTCCTCGAGGTCCCCCGCCGCGGGGGAAACGAAGACGTCGGAGCGAAGCCGCGCGCCGGGCTGGACGGCGTAACGCTCGAGGTCGCTCACGCCCTCCTCGGCCAGGACTTCTTCGTCCAGAAAGAAGTTTCCGCTGCAGTGACGGCTATCACGACCGAGGATCGCCCAGGCGGCTTCGGCCACGATCTCCGGCGTGCGGCATTCCTCGGGTGCCACCGTCCCGCCCAGCATGCGGAGCGCGGCGGTCGCGATCACGGTGCGCGGCCACAGGGCGTTGACCGCGATCCCGTCGGCGCGGAACTCCTCCGCCATCCCGAGGACACAGAGGCTCATCCCGTACTTGGAGAGGCTGTAGGCCAGATGAGGAGCGAACCAGCGCGGGTCGAGATCGAGGGGCGGGGCGAGAACGAGGATGTGCGGGTTCACGGAGCGACGCAGGTGCGGCACGCAAGCCCGGGAGCAGACGAAGGTGCCCCGCACATTCACGTCGAACAGCAGGTCGAACCGTCGGACCGGCGTCTCGAGTGTTCCCGTCAGCGAGATCGCGCTGGCGTTGTTGACGAGAGCGTCGATCCCGCCGAAGACCTCCACCGCCCGCTCGACGGCCGCCTCGACCCTGTCCTCCGAGCGGATGTCGACCTCGAGAGGAAGGGCCCTGCCGCCGGCGGCCTCGACATCGGCGGCCGCGCTGTAGATCGTCCCGGGAAGTGTCGCGTGGGGCTCCGCGGTCCTCGCAGCTATGACGACGTTCGCGCCGCCGACCGCCGCCTTGAGGGCGATCGCCTTGCCGATCCCCCGGCTGGCGCCGGTGATGAAAAGGGTCTTGGGCGGCACCCCGACGACCCGCTCAGGCGGGTACGATGAGCGCAGTGGCGTACATGAGGATGAGTCCGAGCGCGGCTCCCGCCAGCACTTCGCCGCGCCAGATACCGAGCCGCCCGTCCGCGGGCGCGGCCACCAGCCGGCCCACCTCCCACACGACCTGAAGAATCGCCCCCGCGCCGACCGCCAGGAAGATCGCCGCCCACAGGGGATCGAACACGAGGCCGCCGATCCAACAACCGAGGATCGCCGGCCCGCCGGCCAGGAGCGCCAGACCTACGAAATGGAGCAGGCGCGGCCGAGCCTTGAGGAGCGGCGCCGCGATGCCGATCCCTTCGGTGATGTTGTGGAGGGTGAACCCCACAACCAGAAACGTCCCCAGGCCGACCGCCCCGCTCGCCAGCGCGGCGCCGATCGCCAACCCCTCACCCATATTGTGGAGCCCGATGCCGAATGCGATGAAGCCGGCGAGCTCGACGCCCGAGAGCTCCTGGCCTCGCGAGCGGCGGCGCGCAGTCAACGCGAGCAACCCCGCCAGGGTCGAGAGCGACACGATCCACACGAGGATCGGGGCGTGGAACGCCTCGGCGGCTCGGCCGGCGAGCTCGAGCGCCTCCATGAGCGTATCGATCGCCAGGAAAACGAGAAGCCCGACCGTCAGCGCGAGCAGGAAGTCGATCCCCCGCGCCCCGAGGCGCGCCAGGAACGGGTAGGTCGCCAGACCGAGCGCGACCGGGATGACCCCCACGTAGAACCCGAGCAGCGCGAGCCGCAAGAACCACCCCGCCGTCGCCTGCGGCGTCTCGGTCGCGACCTCGATGGGAGCCTCGAAGGTCACTCCGTTCCGGGATATGAGCACGACCTCGTGCGCTTCCCCTTCGACCCACGGGTAGGGGATCTCGATCGTCGCCCCGCCGAGCCGGCCGATCGTCGCTGCCGGCTGGATCGTGAACGCCCAGATCGCTTCGTCGACAGCGACCTGATGGATGGTCACCGCATCCTGGCCCCCGTTGACGACGTGCACGCGGATCCGGCCGGGAGCGGGCAGCTCGACCCGTTCGATCGTCAGCTCCTCGAGCGGCGGGGCGGCGCGCTCGAGCCCGACGCCGCGCGCGAGAAGGAACGCCAGGAGCCCCACCAGCGCGGCGACGATCGTCAGGGAGACGGCCAGGCTCACCGCGCCCGACCAGGCCGGCGAGCTCGGCTTCGCGGCGCGAGGGCTACGCTTCGCGGACATCGAAGAACCCCATCCATCCGAGCTCGGCGAACTCGCTCTGGTGGGCGTGGAACATGATCAGGCCCGGATGCCGGAACGCGAGCTCCAGGATGTGACGCTCCCCCTGGCAGAACATCACGGTGTCGGTGAAGTCACTCGGCTCGAGCCGTGTACCGGAGCGGTACACGTCGAAGAAATTGGCGTGCACGTGGAGTGAGTTGACGAGATCGAACTCCAGAATGTTGACGACGTAGAGCCGCACCTTTTCCCCGACGAGGGCCGGCAACGGGTGACGCATGTAATGGAAGGCGACGGTATTGGCGGCGTAGAACTCGTTTCCGCCGTCGAAGTTCGTGTCAAAGCCGTTCATCACCATCACGTATTCCCGCGCCGGCGGCCGTCCGCTCGCGGGATCCACGATGAAGGTCCCGTAGAGTCCCTTGTGGATGTGGCGCCGGAGCGGCGTCGTGTGGCAGTGATACAGGTGCAGCCCGAAAGGATCGGCGTCGAACTCGTACACGAAGCGGGCGCCCGGGTCGACGATCTCGAGAACGCCGTCCATGTCGGCCCGATGAAAGCCGTGGAAATGGATCGTGTGCGGGTGGCTTCCCGCGTTGTGGAAGTAGACCCGGATACGGTCGCCTTCCGTCGCCCGGATCGTCGGCCCCGGCACGCGGCCGTTGTACGTCCACGCCGGGAACCAGACCCCCGGGGCGATCTCGATCTCCCGGTCGAGCGCGACGAAATCGTACTCGCGGAGCGTGCGGCCGTCGGGCAGGGTCGAAACCCGTCCGCCGTCGAACTCCGTGGCGAAGGCGGTGGGATCGAAGCCTCCCGGTCGAATGTCGCGGACCGGTCCGGTCCCACCAGCGCCGTGGAGGTGGGGGACCTCGGCCCGCGGCTCTAGGAGCCCCTGCCGCTGGCCGCCGAGCCCGAGCGCCGCCCCGCCCAGCGCGGCGGCCCCGGCCAGCGCACCACCCTTGAGGATCGTGCGCCGGCTGACTTCCATTCGCGTTGCTTCGCTCATTCTGCGCGCCTCAGCAGGGAGTTCTAGAAATTAGCCTAGGCTAAATATCCGCCCCTCCGTGCGCGGGTCAAGGGGCTGCTACCCCCCTCCCACCAATCGTTCGCGGAGGTCCTCCAGCCGGCGGGCGATATCGGAGTCCTGAACGCTTTCCCGGGCGGCGGCGATTCGCCGCACAAGGATCTCCATGGACGGCGGCGGCGGAGACTCCGATACGAGCGAGTCGGCCAGCGCGGAGTCCCAGGGGGTGGCCGCGACGGCAAAGTCGGCGCGATCGCTACCACCTTCGAGCTCGAGCGCGATCGCGAGCGCGGCTTCCAGAGGCAGCGGCCGCTGGCGCGCCTGCACCGCCGACTCCATCAAGCCTTCCCATCGGCGGCGAACTCGCTCGGCCGAAAGCTCCGCGTCGTCGAAGTGCCACCCGGCCCCCTTCAGTCGGCGGACCACCGCCAATTGCTCGGCCCGCGCCTGGGCACGGGTCGCGAGCGCCGTCCAAAGCGCCTCGAACGGGGGTCCGCCAACGCGCTGACGGGCCAGCTCGGCGTAGGTCTCACTCACGAGCCGCTCGCTACGGGCCAGCGTCTCGATCACGAGCATCGAATCGAGGACCGGGTCGACGTGAACGAAGGCGCGATCGATCACCGGAATCCGCTCGATCGCCCGCCGCACCGTTCCGGCCAGGTCATGAGACTGACGAGTGCGGAGATCCTCGTCTACCTCGATGTGGACCTCGACGTGCACCCGATGGCCCACGTGATGCCCGCGGACGTCATGAACTCCCTTGACCCCGGCGACTTCGAGCGCCGCCCCACGGATCTCCCCCAGCAACTCAGCACGAGGACTCTTCCCCATCAGGTAGTCGATGTTCTGGCGCCCGAAGCGGTACCCTCCCAAGATGATCCACCCGCCGACGAGAATGCCGGCCAACGGATCGAGCACGCTGAGCCCGAGCGCCGCAGCCCCGACCCCGATGAGCGCCGCCAGGGAAGCCCAGATGTCGTTCTCGCTTTCGATCGCATTGGCGAGAATCGCCGGGCTGTCGAGCGCCTCGCCGCGACGGCGCAGGTAGCGGGCGAGAAGCAGGTTACC
Organism: Gemmatimonadota bacterium; assembly: GCA_035524965.1. GTDB lineage: Bacteria > Gemmatimonadota > Gemmatimonadetes > JACCXV01 > JAHWKZ01 > DATLFH01. Next base: position 40,987 of record DATLFH010000007.1, read on the forward strand.
CGCCATCGAGAACAGAAGCGCCCCGAGGGCCCACTCCACCTCGCGGATCGGCGAGGCTCCCTCGAGCAGGTGTTCGAGCGCGGCGCGCCCCACGCTGAAACCGAGGATCGCAGTGAAGATCGCGACCGCGAGCGCCGCCAGCGGCTCCGCCCGTTGATGGCCGAAGGGGTGGTCCTGATCGGGCTCCCGATGGGCTACGGCGACGGAGTAGGAGATCGCGATGGAGGCGGCGACATCGACCAGGGAGTTGAGCGCGTCGGAGATGAGGGCGATGGAGCCGCTGGCTGCTCCCGCGGCGCCCTTCACCATGAAGAGGACGATGTTGCCGCCGATCCCGACGAACGTCGCCCGGCGGGCGGCCATCCCGTTCTTCAATCCACCTGCGCTCCGGGACTGGAGTTTCGGGGCGGGGAAGGTTCCAGCTAGAGGATCCGGCGGCTAGATAGTATGCTGGGGCGGATCGAGAGCCAGGCTCGTTCGGGCCGTCGCGCCTTCGTCATACGAGGGCTCCGGAGTTCCGGCCGCCAGGACCTGGTGGGCCCGGTCATCGGGCATGTCGATCGAGATCCGCTCCGCCAGATCGGCGACCAGCGCTTCGCATCCATGCGAACGGTTGTACCAGCGCATCCGCTGCCCCTCCACGAACAGCACGTCCACGTTGCCGTCCCGGGCCCAGCCGTCCACGTGATCGAGATCGGTGACCACCATCTTCGCCCCATAGGTCAGCGCCCGGAGTTGTGAACGGTCGACATAGGGCACGTACTCGGTCCGATCGACCGCCCGCACGCGCTCCGAAGCCGGCTCCTCGACCAGACCGTCCAGCACAGCCACGTTGTCCGGGGCGACCAGCAGCTTGAGGTGGCCGTGCGAAGCCAGGACGTAGAAAGCCGGCGCACAGGTGATCCAGCTCTCGGGCAAAGTATCGGTCCGGCGCTGGTCCAGGGCGACCAGGATGTAGCCATCGCCGGGCTCCGGTTTGGAGGAGCTCGATGGCATCGGTAGCGGGATCTTCGACAGCGGCGGCTTCAAAGACTCTCGTCGGGCTACGTTCGAGGCGAGTCCGATCGTGAAGAAGAGCGTCTCCAGCAGGATGAGAAAATCCAGCAGCAGCGACTGGTGCCGTATGTAGTAGAGGTCGTACTCCAGATTCTCGTGGATCTCCGCGTGCCGATCGCAGCTCAACTGCCAGATGCCCGTGATCCCGGGCTTCGCCACGAGGCGCTGGCTCTCGAGCGCCGAGTACTTCTCGACGATGAACGGCATCTCCGGACGCGGTCCCACCATGCTCATTTGGCCGCGGAGAACGTTGATGAGCTGCGGCAGCTCATCGAAGCCTCCCATCCGAAGCAGCCTTCCGATTCTCGTGATTCGCGGGTCGTCATCACCCTGTGGCGAGTTCTGGTAGGGCTCCACCCCCTTTCGCATCGTCCGGAACTTCACGATCTTGAATCGTTTCCCGTCCTGACCGACCCGCATCTGACGGAACAGGACGGGCCATCCCGACTCCAGCAGGATCAGCGCCACCGCGAGCATCCACAACGGGGCGGTCACGATCAGGAGCGTGCTCGCCGTGAGGACATCGAAGCATCGTTTCATGGCCGGATAGAACTTTCGCGGCCGCACCGAGCTGGGGCGGAGAACGGTGATCGCGCTCAGGTCCTCCACTTCGAGCTGGTCGGCCCGCACCTCGCCGAAACGAGGAATCACCCCCACGTCGACATTCGCCTCGCGCGCCAGTTGGACCAGCTCGTGATGTCGTTCGGCATTGGTGAGGCTGACCGTAACCAGCAGCTCGTCGATCCGAAGCTCACGGGCGAGCGGTGCCAGGTCCTGGAGCCGACCCAGGACACGGGCCTCGAAGACCTCCGTCGTGGTCTGGTGGAGGCGGCAGGTTACTCGTGAACCGCGCGGTGCGAAGTCGTCCAGGAAGCCCACCACATGGCAAGCCTTGTGGGGAGCCTGGATGAGCTTCTTCATGAGAAGCTTGCCGGTTTCTCCGCAACCGTAGATGAGAACGTTCCGGCGCGCGATCTTGCCGCCCAGCTGCACTTTGCGTACGAAGGCCGAGAACAGCCGCCGTTGCAGCAGCACGAAGACGGCGGATGTGAAGAATCCGAAGAACGTCACGAATCGTGAGAAATTCGTGAGCCGCACCATGAACAGCACGGCGAGGAAGATCGCCGCAGTCAGCAGGATGCCCTTCATGGCCGCCTGCAACTCGCTCAGGTTCAGGACGCTCGCCCGCTCGCGGTAGAGATCCAGCTTCCAGAAGACGGCGATGCAGATCACGCCGAAGAGGAGGGCCAGGTTTACGTAGTGGGCGGGATCGAGGCTCTGTCGCCCAAGCACGCCCCATTCCACCAACGCCGCATGCAGCAGAAAGCTGGTCCAGAACCCGAGCAGGACGGCGAGCAGGTCGAGCAGAGCGCGGAGCAGGCGCAGGGGACGCTGGTCCACCCGCAATTTCGCCTTCGCTTTGGGAGTCGTTACCGGAGCACGGGGGGGCACGCTCTGCATGAGGTGGCGTTACTGGAGGTCAAGCCCGTTCAGCGAATCGTTTCCCGGATGATGATACTGACGATGCCGATCGTGCTGCCGATGATGAGACCGGTGTTGCGGGACCACCATCCCCTTTCCTGCAATACGATCTGATCGCCGGAACGGATCTGCTCCATCGTGTTCCCATCCAGCCGCACATCGAGCTCGCGGCCGTCGCGGACGATCCGCAGGTTATCCAGGCTGCCCGCTTCGGAGGGTCCGCCGGCGAGGGCCACGACTTCCACCAGGGTCATCGTCGGATCGACGTGATAGAGCCCGGCGTTCTGTACCGCCCCCAGGACGGAGATCCGACGCAGCAGCACGACCTGAACCGTTTGATTGCGGATCTGTTGATCAAAGCTCTCCAGGATGCGCCGCTTGAGCTCGGCCGGCGGAACGCCGGTGGCCTGCACGGACCCGATGAGCGGCAACGCCAGGAAACCCGTTTCGTCGACGGGATATTCGCCGCTCAGGTCCGGCTCCCCCGAGATCGTCACTCGCACCATGTCACCCGGCTCGAGCGCGAAGCTGCCGATCGTCTGGATCTCTCGCGGCTGGGCCGAACCTTCCTGCGCCCGAACGGGCGCGATCTGAACCGCCGCCAGGAGCACCGTCAGGCCGAGTGCCGGCCGGATACCAAAACTCTTCAAGATTTCCGTCCCGCTGGGCCGAAGTCCTTACTGTAGCTCGTATAGTACTCGGGCAGATCCACGTCGTTCAGTACGATACCGATAACCCGGCTGTTGGCCCGAGCCAGCCGCTCGAGCGTCAGTTCCAGCGCCGCACGGTCCGTAACTCCCTGCCGCACCACGACGATCACGGCGTCGACGCGCGACGCGATCGTGGCGGCATCGGTCAGCACGTTGAGCGGCGGCGTGTCCACGATCACCAGATCGAATTCCGATTCCGCCTGCTCGAGCATTCGCTCCATTCGCTCCGAAAACCTCTCCAGCATCCCGCCTGAACGCACCTTGGGGTTGCCGGACGGGAGCACGCTCAGGGGGAGGCCGTCGGCGATCTCGATCGTCTTGTAGATCGAGGCGGCCTCCACGTCACCGCTCAGGACATCGGTGAAGCCGGACGCAGTCCACGGAAGATCGAAGAAGCGGGCGACGCCGCTGGCCCTGAGGTCGGCGTCGATGATGAGCGTCTCCGCCCCCTGGCTCGCCCGGGCCACCGCCAGGTTGCAGGCGGTGAACGTCTTCCCGTCGCCCCGGCCCGAGCTGGTCACGGCGACCGAGCGAAGATGGCCGCCGTTGAGGTCCTCGCCGCTGAACTTCAGGTCCGCCGCCAGGCTGCGGAAAGCTTCCAGCACGACCTCTTCCTCCCAGGACATCTTCAGCTTCGGCGCCAGGGACAACCGATCCCCGTAGACCGATCCGTTGCCGTCGCCCGAGATCGCGATCGGGAGGATCGGTCCTGGCTTCTTGAGGCCGGGGATCATTCCCAGAACGGCGATTCCGGTCTCCCGCTCGACGTCCTTCCGCTCGCGGATGCTGGAGTCGGTGTGCTCTCGGTAGAGCGCCATCACGACCCCGAACCCGAGTCCGAGCAGGAGCCCGACCATCATGTTCATCTGGACGTTGGGTGAGGACGGGCCCATCGGCAGGGAGGCCTCGTCCACGAGGCGGATGCTGGGAAGGCTGGTCATCGACGCGACCTCGGCTTCGCGAAGGCGACTCTGCAGATACCGATACAAGTCGTCCAGGAGGGAAACCTGACGGTCGAGCCTGCCGGTCTCGACCTGCTTTTCCGGAATCGCCGAGAGCCGGCCGCTGGCACCGCCGACGTTTCGGTCGAGCGCCACGATCTCGGCCTGCAGCGCCCTGTCGTAGCTGCTGGCGAACGATCGCAGCTGCTCCTCGATCTGCTCGATCCGCTGGTCGATCGCCATCATGTCGGGGTTTCGTTCGGTGCGCGTGACCGCGAGCTCGCTGCGCTGGTTTTCCAGCGCGATGATATTTCCGACCAGGCCGGCGACGACCTGACTCTGATTGCCGACGAAGGAGGGGAAGCTGGCCAGATCCCGGGCCCCCTGTCCCTGATCGAGCTGCCGGGTCAGGCTGGCCAGAGCCGAGCGTTCGGCCGCCAACTGATCGCGCTGCGCCCGCGTCGCGGCGAGCTGGGCGACCTCCGTACCGGCCCGCTGCTCCAGCGCGACCGCCTGGTTCGCAGCCATGTACCGCCCCAGCTCGTCCTCCGCCTCGCGCAGTCGCTGGCCGACCTCTGCCGCCTGCTTCTTGAGGGTCTCGGCGGCGAGCACCGCCTCGGTGTGCTGGAGCTCGGTGCGCAGGTCCATGTACGCGTCGGATACGCCGGCGCATAGCCGCTGGGCCTCGACCGCGCTCGTGCCTCGACAAACGATCATGATCAGATCCGTGTCCACCTCCATCGGCTGCGCGGTCACCCGTCCCTGTACCCGCGCGGCTCCGGCTCGAAGCGTGGACACGCCGAGCGTGAAGGGGTCCTCCTGCTGAGGACGAATCGCGCCCAGCGAGAGACCGGCGTAGCTCAGAGGCTCGTCCGAGCGCGGTTCGAGCCGGGCCAGGACCGCGCCCGATTCGGGATCCGTGAGCGTGAAGGCGCCCCCATCCTGAGGTACGACACGGTACGTGCCCGGCTCGGCGTCGGGAGCGATTTCGAACACCCGGAAAACATCCGCCGGATCCTTGCTCCCCGACTCCGTCGCCAGGATCACGTTGAGCCCGAGATCCCTCGCGACGGCCTCGGCCACCCGCCGGCTCTCGATCAGCTGGATCTCGGTCTGGATGCTGCTCGTCGTTCCCATCCGCTCGAGGACCTCGTAGGTCCCCGCCCCGCCCTCGCTGGCCTGGACCATGACCGTCACGTTGGACTCGTACATCTCGGGGGTCATATAGGTGAAGACGGCCACCGTGATCAGGACCGCCAGCGTCGCCACGAGGATCGTCCACTTCCGGCGGCGCAGGCCGGCCAGCAGGGAGCCGACGTCCCCATCGCCGTCCGGGCCCGCCGGCGCCGGACGGTAGTAGGTCAGCGCCGACGTCTCCCGCGGCTGCAGCCACTGGGATCCGGCTATCGCGGGAGGGGAGTTCCTGGCTTCTGGATCCATGGGTGGAGGGCCCCTGGCATGCTGAGTGGTAGGATCGAGTACGTAAGTATCTCTCGCCATCCTTTTTCATGCAAGACCAAGGCCAGCAGCCCGGGCCCCGAAAAGGTCGTCCTAGGTACCGCGAATCCCGGCCGATGTTCCGTCAGAAATCCACGGCCCGGTTCGGAAAATGATGGATGTGAGCGACTTGCGCGATTTCTCCGAATCGGTCGGACGACCCGTCCAGTGACGGTGTGCGCGCCGGAGTGGATCCGGCGTACTTTCCGCCGCTGCCGGGGTGGCGGAACGGCAGACGCAGGGGACTTAAAATCCCCGGGACGAAAGTCCGTGCGGGTTCGACTCCCGCCCCCGGCACCACGCTGGCGGGCGCCTAATGTCCTGCGTCAGAACCCTGAGGCACGCCGTCCATCAGCGCCGCCTGGAGCACCTGCCCGATCGTCTCGGCGTAGATGAACTCCAGTCCGTCCAGGAGCTCGGGGTCGACATCGGCGACGTGCTCACGGTTCCGCTCGGGCAGGATCACCGTCCTGATCTCCGAGCGGCGGGCGGAGACCAGCTTCTCCTTGATCCCCCCCACCGGCAGCACGAGGCCGGTCAGGGTGATCTCGCCAGTCATCGCGACGTCCGGGCGCACCCTGCGCCCGGTGACCGCCGAGGCGATCGCGGTCGCCATCGTCACCCCGGCCGAGGGCCCGTCCTTGGGGATCGCCCCCGCCGGGACGTGCAGGTGGATGTCCATATCCTTGAAGAAGTCGCCTTCGATGCCCAGATCCGCGGCGTGCGACCGGACGTAACCCAGAGCGGCGCGGGCCGACTCCTGCATGACGTCTCCCAGCTTGCCGGTCACGGTGAACCCCTTGCCGCCGGGCATCGTCGTCGCCTCCACGAACAGGATCTCCCCCCCGGCCGGGGTCCAGGCCAGCGCCGTGGCGACCCCCGGTTGGGCCACGCGGTGGGCCATCTCGCGGTACGCCTTTCGTGGTCCCAGGTATCCCGCCAGATCCTCGGCGCCAACCTCGATCCTCTTCGCATCTGCCTTCGCGGCGACCCGTGCGGCCACCTTGCGGCTCACCTTGGCGATCTCCCGCTCGAGGCTCCGCACCCCCGCCTCCCGCGTGTAGTCGGCGATGATCCGCTCCAGCGCGGCGTCGGTGAACGCGAGCCGACTCTCGTCGAGGCCGTTCTCGGCGAGCTGCTTGGGGACCAGGTACCGGACCGCGATGTGAAGCTTCTCGCGATCGATGTAGCCGGCGAGGCGGATGATCTCCATCCGGTCCTGGAGCGCTGGCTGGATCGTATCCAGCATGTTCGCGGTGGCGATGAAGAGCACCTTCGAGAGATCGACCGGCAGATCGAGGTAATGGTCGCGGAAGGTGTCGTTCTGCTCCGGATCGAGGACCTCGAGCAGCGCGCTCGACGGATCACCGCGGAAGTCGATCCCCACCTTGTCGATCTCGTCCAGCATGAACACCGGGTTGTTCGTACCGGCCTGCTTGAGCGACTGCACGATCCGTCCGGGCATCGCGCCGATGTACGTGCGCCGGTGTCCGCGGATCTCGGCCTCGTCCCGCATGCCTCCCAGCGACATGCGCACGAACTCACGGCCGAGGGCGCATGCGATCGACCGCCCGAGCGATGTCTTCCCCACCCCCGGCGGTCCGACGAAGCACAGGATCGGTCCTTTCAAGCCGGGCTTGAGCTTGCGGACCGCGAGGTACTCCAGGATCCGGTCCTTCACTTCCGAGAGGTCGTAGTGATCCTCATCCAGGACCCGGCGGGCATGCTCGAGATCGAGCCGGTCTTGGGATGAGCGGGTCCACGGGACCTGGCACAGCCAATCCAGATAGCCCAGGATGATCGAGTACTCCGGGCTCGCGGAAGGGATGTTGGATAGGCGCTGGAACTGCTCTTCGGCCGCCTTCATCACGGTTTCGGGGGCTGCGGCCTCGATCAGGCAGTCGCGCAGCCGCTTGATCTCCGTCCCCTCGTCCCCCTCCTCGCCCAGCTCGGCCTTGATCGCCTTGAGCTGTTCCCGCAGGTAGTACTCGCGCTGTCGATCCTGGATCTCTTCGTCGACCTGGCTCTTGATCTCGCCACCGATCTGCAGAACGTTGAGCTCCCGGCGCAGTCCCCGCAGCACGACATCCAGCTTCTCCTCGAGATCGTCGGTCTCCAGAACCTTCTGCCTCCTCGGGCTGTCGAGCCGGACCATCGACGCCACCATGTAGGCGAACTGGCCGGGGTCCGTGAGCTGCCGGATCGCCTGCCGGAGCTCATCGGGCAGATAGGAGGACTCGGCGATCACCTGGCCGGCCAGCTCGTGGCCCTCCCGGAGCAGCGCCTCGACACGGTCGGAATGGTCGCCGGAGCTCTCCGGAACGACGAGGATCGAAGCCTCCGGGTAGGGCTCGTTGCGATGGAGCCGGACGATGCGGAACCGGCTCACACCCTGCACGAGCAGCCGCATCCCCGCCTGGGGATGCTTTACGAGCCGGTGGATCACGGCCACCGTACCCACGTCGTGCAGATCCTGCCGGGTGATGAGCGGCCTTTCGACCGGTTCGGCGGGGCCCTTTGGAGCACGGATCATGACCACGCCGACCATCCGGTGGCTTCGCATCGCCTCGTCGACGGCCGTGATCAGCGGCTCGTCCGCGAAGGCGAGTGGAACCACGGCGTTCGGGAACAGGACCGCGTCGCGGAGCGGTAGAAGTGGGATCGTGTCGGGAATGGAAGATAGATCGACGCCCGCCTCACCCATGCCGAGCGACTCCTCGGCCGCGGGGGTCGGCTCCTCTCTCCG
>DATLFH010000008.1:0-14150 GCA_035524965.1 Gemmatimonadota bacterium
CGCCCGCGCCCACCCGCTAAGCGGAATCCAGCAGACTTGCGCACAGATCCAGATCTCCGTAATCTTCATAGTTATGGAACACCGCATCTCCTCCACGGATCTCGCGCGCCGACTCGGCGACATCCTGGGCCGGATTCGGTACCTGGGCGATTCCTTCGTGATCGAGCGCAGCGGGGAAGCGGTCGCTCTCCTGACGCCGCTTCCCAGCGGGTCCGCGGCGACGGTCCGCGAAGGGCTCCGCGCCTGGGCGGAGGCCGGAGGGCCGGACGCGAGCTTCGCCGACGCGCTGGAACGGGTGGGGGCCGCCGATCGGGTGCCAGGGGATCCTTGGGTCTCGTAATCGACACGAGCGCCTTCGTCGCGATCGAGCGCGAAGGTCTCCGATGGGAGGAGTCGCTCTCGACGATTGGAGACGAGGTGGTGGCGCTCCCCGCGATCGTCTACGCGGAGCTCCTGTCCGGAGTGGAGCTGGCTGAAAGTCCCGAGCGTGCGACAGCCCGTCGGAGCAAGATCGATGCGCTGGCCGCCCGGGTGCCGGTCGTGCCGTTCGGCGCACGGATGGCCGAACGTTGGGCTCGCGTCTTCGCCGCGCTCCACCGCTCCGGCTCGCTCATTCCGTCCAACGATCTGGCGGTAGCGGCCACGGCGCTGGAGTTGGGCTTCGGGGTCTTGGTCGGGCCTCGCGACGAGGCGCATTTCAGCCGTGTACCCGAGCTCCGAATTGAAAGGCTCGGGTGAAGCAGGACTGGCTTGCGAAACTTGCATGTTATCGCAAGTCTTGCTAGAATCTCCATCATGAGCCCACCACGAAAGGACCTGCCGCCAAACGCGAGAGCGGACACGGAACCGCCCGGTGAGACGGTGAGATACGTCTCGCAATCCCTGGGGATCGGGCCCCATACGGCTAGGCTGTTCCTCCGGGAAGCGACTTCGCCCGAGGCCCAACGCGTGGTTTCCGCCCTCGAGGAGCTTCAGGAAGCCGGGGTCCGGGAAGAGACCCTCGAAGCGCTCACTCACGGGTTCGTCCGGATGGCCGAGTGGGTCCTGGATCGCGATGATTCGGAATCGGATCCCCTGGCGGATGTCGATGATCCGCTCCCCGCGGACGAGGCGGCCGAGAGCCTCCTCTACGCGGATGTCCAGGCGGACCTGATCCGTCGACATCTGCTGCATGAGAGCATCCCCGCGGCCGAGGCGGCCGGGCTGGCGGGTTATTCCAGGCAGAACCTCGAAGATCACCGTCGCAAGGGGCATGTCCTGGGTTTTCGTTTCGGCAATCGCTGGAATTACCCGAGATGGCAGTTTGCCCCCGGAGACGCTAGGGGCGTGATCCCCGGCCTGGGAGAGGTCGTCCAGGCGCTCGCGCTCTCACCCGTGGGCGCCATCGTTTGGATCAGGAGTCCTAACGATCGCCTCGAGGGTGGGACGCCAATCGAGGCCCTGCGCGCGGGCGAGATCGAACCCGTGCTATCACTGGCGAGAGAGCACGGGCGAATGCTTTGAGCCTGCCAGCCCCTCCAGAGGAGCCGCCCAGGCGCCAGCCCCGATTTCTCGACCTTCCACGCGACACCTTGTTGGTACGCTTCTACAATCCCGATCAGGGTCGTTGGAACGTTTGGAGAACCCACGGCCCTTCCGTTCGGGGCCGGTTCGATCACCACCGCGCGCTTCCCGAAGGAGAGGACCCCGATCGGTGGGTCTGGTATGCATCGAAGAGCCTTACAGGGGCCGTGGGAGAGGCGTTTGGTGAGGACCGGCTCATCGATCGTGAGTCGAACCGGCGCGTCGTCGTGGCGCGCGTCCAGGAGCCGCTGACCCTTCTCGGTCTTACGGGTGCGGGGCCGAGGGTCTTCGGCCTCGACCAACGGATCGCGACGACAACGGACTACCGAAGCACGCAGGCCTGGGCGCGCGCATTCTATGGCTGGTACGCCGGTCTCGCCGGAATCCAGTGGCGGGGCAGGCAGGCAGGATCGGTATGTGTTGTACTGAACGACCGGGCGGACATGGACCAACCGATTCTGGAGGCCGACCATCGCCTCGTGGACCCCGCCGTCTGGCCCAGAATCGTTCGCGCCGCGAGGCGCTGCTCCATCCGAGTGATCTAAAAGGGGCGACTACCGCTCACCCTGGTTGGCGGTCTCGATCCGGGGGCGGGTTCCGCCGAGTGGGGCGGCGAGAAGATCACTTACACAAGCGGTGATCTGCGGACCGCCAGGACTCTCCAGACCGTTCTCGCCTCTCATGGACGGGCTCGACGCGCTCCTCGGTGCTCCCAAGGAGGCTGACGCCGAGATCTGGATCCGGTAGTCGAGGCGAAATGATCCGCAGTGTGCGGGCGCCCGTTGCGAGTCGGCCGTCGGCCGCGCGGCCGCGGACCGGGAGTGCGTTCGAGGCACAGCGAGGTTCCTGGTGCCTCAGATCCTCTCCAGCTCGCTGACCGTCCGCTCGCTCCTGACGTTCCCCGTATTGATCGTCGTCGCGGGCTCGAAGAGGAGCACGTGGCACTCCTCTTGGGCCACCGGCCGGTGCTCGACTCCCGCCGGCACGATCAGGAACTCGCCCTTCTCCAGCTCGATCGCGCCGTCCTCGAGCTCGATCCGGAGCCGCCCCTCGAGGACCAGAAAGAGCTCGTCCTCGGTCTCGTGATGGTGCCAGAGGAACTCGCCCTCGAGCTTCACCAGCTTGACCTGCTGCCCGTTCAGCTCACCGACGATCCGCGGGTTCCAGGTGTCGCGGATGAGCGCGAGCTTCTCTTCGAGTCGGATTTTCTGCATGGGAGGCAACGTCGCACGCGGCAGCCGGGAGGGCCAGGAGCGCCGCGTAGTCTAGCGCCATGGCCGGGACGGCCGGGCCACTCCATACTCCACCGCGGTGACCGCGACGAATCTGCAACGGAGCGCTCCGGCGACCGGTTCGAAGCCCACGACCGCGCGCGGCGCCGTGCCGAGTGGCGGCTGACGTGGGTGATCGCGACGATCGTCGCGGTCATCAGCTTCGTCTTCGGCTGGATCATCGGGAGCGGCGAGCCATGAATGGGAGGCGTGCAGGGCGTCATCAATTCGCTGCTGATCTCGATTCCGATCTGCCGGCTCGAGCTCGCCGGCCGCCATTGGCGCGTGTTGCGCGCGATCCGCCACTGGCCCTTCTACGCGGTGTTCCTGGCCAAGATCGGGCTCTACCTTATCCTGATCGTGGCGGCGACCGAGTTCACGCGTATGCTCATGCAACCGATTAACCCGCAACCTCTCGGCTTCGACGTGATCTTCTTCCAGATCGTGGTCTACGCGGGGATCATGTCGCTGCTCGTCAACGCCGTCATCGAGGTCGGCCGGTTGCTCGGCTTCGGCGTGCTGCGCGACCTCGTAACCGGCCGCTACCACCGCCCGCGACGCGAGGAGCGCGTCTTTCTGCTGATCGACATGAAGGACTCGACGGCGGCGGCCGACGTCTCGACGACTTGGCGTACCACGGGCTCCTGAACCTGTTCTTCCGCGACGTCACCGACGCGGCGCTCGATCATGGCGCGGGAATCCATAAATACGTCGGCGACGAGGCGATCCTGACATGGCGCGCCGAAGATGGTCTCGAACAGGCACGCTGCGTCCTCTGTGCTTTCGCGGTCCGGAGGCGCATCGTGTCGAAGGCGGGCGCATACCGGCAACGCTTCGGCATGGTGCCGGAGTATCGCGCCGCGCTGCATATCGGAACGGTCGTGGCCGGGGAGATGGGCGATCTGAAGCGCGAGATCGCCTTTGTCGGCGACACGCTCAACACCGCGGCCAGGCTCCTCGCCATAGGTCGCGAGCTGGGACGCGACACCGTCGCCTCGATGAAGCTGCTCGACCGGCTGGCGCTGCCGGCGGGACTGGCGCGCGAGCCCCTGGCTCCCATCGCGCTGCGCGGCAAAGAGCACGCCGTCACGGTCGCGGCGCTGCACGGCGCGTAGCGGCCGACGGTGCTACAGCGGAACGGGGAAGAGCTCCAGCGACGAGATCCGGTAGGCATGGAGGTTTCCCCGGCACCCGAAGGCGAAGAGAAGGTCCGCGCCTACCGCCGGAGCGCCGCAGAAACCGCCCGGCTCTTCGGATGCGTCCGGGAGGACCTGCGTCCGGAAGCTGCCGGTCGTGGCATCGAGCACGTGGAGGGAGCCGGGATCGTCCCGGGACCCGACGACGAAGACGGAGTTTTCGCCGACGGCCACCGGGCCGGCCTCCTCCCCCAGATCCGTCCTCCATAGCACATCGCCATCGCTCCCGCGAACCGCGACGCACTCCCCTCGGCACCCATAGAGGACGTCCCGTGGATCGGAGAGCACAGGGGGCTCGGTCGAGAGATCGGCGATTTTCCAGATCGTCTCTCCGGTCAGGGGATCGAGCCCCATCCATCCCGGGCCTTCGCCTGGATCGAGGCCCGCCACGACGACGCGCGTCGCTGTAATGGCGACCCACGGCGGCGGATTGACGAAATGCGACCATAGCACGGATCCGTCGGAACGGGCAAAGCACGTCAGTCGGGAATGGGTCGGCGGCGAAACGAGACGCAGGGCGCACACGAGCTCCGCCCCCGCGGATAGTCCGATCGTCGTGCCGCCGGGTTCGAGAGGTGCGCTCCAGCGCGGGGTGCCCGTCAGAGGATCATAGGAGACGACGGTCTCGCCGTCGGTCGCATAGAGGCCGTCGGGCTCGGAGCCGATCAGCGCGCCTGTCGGAGTGTCCTCGCGGTTCCAGAGCAGCTCACCGCTCGTTGCCCGGAGCCCGGCGAGCGCCCCGCCTCTGTCGACGATCACGATGTCGCCGACGACGGCGTAGGGGGGTCCTACCAACCCTGCTGTGCCCGTGCCCGGGGCTTCCCAGATCGTCTCCCCCGTCGCGCCATCCAGGGCCGCCACACCGCCAGGGGTAGACAGGTAAACGCGATTCGCGTCCGCCGTCAATGGCCGGTCCAGAGCGCGATGGGAGATCGACCGAACCCAGACCGGCTCGCCAGGGGCGTCTGCCGGATCGGGTCCGGCGCCCGAATCATCACAGCCCAACAGGAGGATCGCGCCCGCCGTCAGACGGCCGGCCCAGGATCCGATAAGCCGCCGGGTCTTCGTGTCGCTTCTTGACAACCCTGACACCGCCCCCCATTCTTGATTGATCGTTCAACTCAACGGCGGCGCCATCGGCGGGCGCCATCGCGGTCTCGAGATCAAACGCGGCATATGGTCGGGAGGTTGTCGCCGATCGATTCCCGCCCTGGCGGCGGGTTCACCGAGATCTTCGACGAGTCCGGCGACGGCGTCGAGCACGCGCGGGTCATCACCGCGCACCGCGGCGCGCTCCTCCGCTTCGAGGGGCCGCTCGGCTTCTCCGGGCGAGCCCTCACGATTGTGCACACGCTCGCGTTCGAGGCCGCCGGCGACAGCACGCGTCTCACCTTGACCGTCCGCGGGGCAGGCGAGCTGGAGGACGGCTGGTCGGAGGCGGTCGATCGGGTATGGCATCACTTCCTGATCGAGCGGTTCAAGCCGTACGTCGAATCCGGACGGCACCTGGACGGGAGCTGAGAAGGAGAGAGCGCTGGCCGCGCCCGCCACCGACACCCGCGAGCGGCTGATCGAGGTCGCGATGGAGCTCTTCCACGAGAAGGGCTACGGGGCGACGAGCGTGGCCGAGATCCTGAGCCGGGCGGGAGCGAACAGCGGGAGCCTCTACCACTTCTTTCCCGGCAAGCAGGACCTCCTCCTGGCGGTCCTCGAGCGATATCGGGATGGGATCGGCGCCAACCTCCTCGAGCCGGCGTGGGCGGGAGTCGAGGACCCGATCGAGCGGGTCTTCGCGCTGCTGTCCGCCTACCGGCGGATGCTGGCCGAGAGTAGCTGCACCTACGGCTGCCCGATCGGGAGCCTGGCCCTGGAGATCCACGAGCCCGACCCGGCCGTGCGGGAGCTCCTCGCCGTCAACTTCGACGGCTGGGCGGACGCGATCGAGGGATGTCTGGAGGCGGCCGGCGAGCGGTTGCCGGCGGACCTCGACCGGCGGGAGCTCGCGGTCTTCGTCCTCACCGTGATGGAGGGCGGCGTCATGCAGGCCCGGACCCAGCGGAGCCTCGAGCCCTTCGACGGTTCGGTGGCGCGTCTCAGGGACTACTTCGGACGGCTGGAAACACCAACGGAAGAACCGCGGCAACCCACGCAACCGAGGAGGAGGAGGAAACGATGAACGCGGAAACGAACGGAAGAGGCGCACTCGCGGTCGCGACCCTGATCGGCACGGCGCTCCAGCTCGCGATGGTCGTGACCGGCCACTTCGTCCCCGCGGTCGCGGCGATGTTCGCGATCGGCGGGATGGCGATCTCGGGGATCGCGGGGTTCGTCTACGCGCGCCGCGCCGGGACGACGCGCGGCGGGTCGATCGGCGGCGGCGCCTTGGCCGGCGGCCTCTGCGCGCTGATCGGGATCGCCGTCAGTTGGCTCCTGGGCGACGTCGCCGCGATCATTCTCGTCTTCGGCACGCTGAGCTCGGCCGTGACCGGCGCAATCGGCGGCTGGATCGGCCACGCCGTCGGGAAGCGGGCGCTCGCGCGGGCGTAAGGTTCGATCAGGACCCCGATCCTTCTCGCCGACTCTATCGCCGGCCTTCTCGGCCCGGCCACCGGTCCCACGGACCGGTCTCGTAGTCGGTGGATCCCGGATTCAGGTGGGGGCGGTCGAGGGAGGTGCCCGCCTGGCGGAAGCGGTCCTCGATCGTCCGGAGCCGCGCCTCGACGCCAGTCTCCCCGCGCTCGCCGGCGATCACGATCCCTTCGGCGAGGAGCCGGCAGCGGCTCTCGCCGAAGCTCTCCCCGCCGCCCGGGTCGTCGGCAACGCCCACCCCTCGTGCGATCGGTCTCGTGAAGGCGGGGCTCCCGGGGCGCAGCATCTCGCGCAAATCGCGTCCGGTTTCCACCAGGACCTCGCTCGCCCGCCGGTAATCCTCGCGACCGATGAAGAGGATCACCGTATCACAACGGTCGAGCCCTTCGGGGCGCCCCGCCACCTTCAGCGCGTAGGGAAGCGGCAGATCGTCGAGCGTCCCGCAGAGATCGATCATGCGGCAGGCGCCGTCATGATCGAGGTTCAGGTACAGCCGGGTCAGACCGGCCGATCCGGCCCGCGGCTCCGGGATCCGCCGCCCATGGAACAGCATGTAGCCCGGATACTCGAACCATCTCTCCGATGGCACGAGAACGTCCACGGAGCTGCCCGCGAGCAGCGGCTCGTTCCCTGTCGATCGACAGCCGTCGGCGGTCACGGTGAAATCGGTGTCCCACTTCCGGACGATGCACTGATCGGCCTTTCGCTCAACGATCGTCCAGCCGTCATCCCAGCGATCGCGGTGGCGGTTGGCGGCGGAAAGCGCGGTCATGAAGGCGCGGACCTCTCCAACGCCGGAGATCGCGGACGCTCGACCGAGCGGAACGGCCCCTCCTCGACAGTAGAAATGACCGTACAGGTGGCGGGTTAGGGCGCGGAGAAAGGTTCCTCGTGCCCACTCCTTATCCGGGCTGCCGTCGTGCGCGACCCGGAACCGCCGGCCGAACCAGACGAACCCGCGCGGCGGCTCGACGCGGCACGCCTGGAGCGCGTCCCGGATCAGCGCGCGGGCGTCGGCCATGCCGCCTCCCCGCGCGGAAGGAACACCGATTCCGCCCAGACGTCGGAGCGCTCGATCAGGGAGCGACCGATCTCGACGAGCCGCTCGATTCGGCGGGCATGAGGGGGATGCGCCCGCGCTGCCTCGTAGGCGATCTGGAGCAGGGCGGCGGCGGCCCAGGCCAGGGCGACGTCGAGGCGGGCGCTCTGCTCCGTCCGCTCCATCTCGGGCGACCCTTCGATGTAGGCCGACCAGAATGCGCGCAGGAGGGGGAAGGCCGCGCCCGCGCGTCCGTGGCGCCGGGCGAGGAACCCGGCGATCGCGCAACCGGCGTCCCATCCCGCATCGCCCGGGCCGGCGAGCTCCCAATCCACGATCGCCAGCTCGGATCGCCCGGCCGCCATTCGACCGGAACGGACCAGGACGTTCGAGAAGCGCAGGTCGCCGTGCACGGCGGAGGAGGCGGAGGAGGCGCTCCATTCCGCGCTCAGCCGTTCGAGGCATCGGCACCAGGCCGGCGACCGCTGGATCGTTCGCGTCAGATCGAGGATCCCCGGCGTAGCTTCGCGCAGGATCGCGACCGGCGGATGGACGAGGGAGAGGACCCACGGGACGGTCGAGTCGAACGGCGGAGGGGGCAGGGAGGAAAGCTCGCTGAGCGCCCTTCCGAGCTCGGCCGCCACGCGCGGCTCGAGGTGCGGATGGCGGCCCCCGTCCGGCGGGACGGCGAGCGGCCGGTACCCCGCGAGGAACTCGAGGACGATCACGGAGGTGTCGGGGTCGTAGTCGAGCTTCCGGGGCAGGCGGCCGGCCAGCGCGCGATCCGCCAGGGGGCGGCTGCCCAGGGCGCGATCCGCGCAGCCCGCGAGGTGATCGTACATGCGGGCCTCGCGGTCCAGCGACCGGCGGGTCTCGGGATCGACCGCCTGCTTCAGGAGGAACGTGGCACCGGAGTCGAAGGCGACCCGGTACAGGAGGTTGCGGCCGGGAACGCGCTCGACGGCGGGTCGCGATCGCGCGCCCTCCGCGGCCGTGACGAGGCCGCGCCGGACGAGGTGCGGGACCACCGCTGCGCCATCGAACATGGCGCGAGAATCTCTAGAGGTCTATTGCCAGTGCCAGGGCGTCGTATCATTCACCATGTACGACTGGAACTCCGCCGAGGCGTATTCATACGACGTCCCCGGGTTCCCAGGATTCCCAGGGTTCCCCGGATTCCCCAGATAGTTCTCGTGTTCGGGTTTCCCCGGACATTTGATGTCCAGCTCTTTCACGTAATCACCGTCGGCGTTGAGGACGAGCATCGTGCCGTCCGTCACATAAGGGGACTTGTCCTTGACCAGGATGCGTCCCGTGAAGTGCTGCATGAAGCAGCTGAGATCCCTGAGCCATAGCCGGAATCGATTTTGTCCGAACTGCTGGTAGTAGCCGTGCACCGCGTCGAGCTGGGGCAACTGTGGATCCGTATCATCGGGCTTGATCCCCAACTTGCTGAAGATCTCTTCGATGATCGGGTCGTTGTCGTGCACCTGGGACTCCATTCTCGGCCTCCGGGGGGGATGGGGTGGGCGGCCTGTCGGCCGGCGTCCCCGACTATACCCGATCGGCAGTCATCATTTCAACGTTCGGAAGGCCGGCAGGTCGACGGAACTGGGTGGCTACCGCTTTCCTACGTGGATCTCGTCCAGGCGATCGCGAGCGAACTGCACCCGGTCCCGGAGGGCGGGATCCGCGGCGTTCCACGCCGCCACGACGCGCGCGTACCGCTCCTCCGCCTCGTCCTCGCGGTCCCGGCGGTCGAGCAGCCGGGCGAGCTCGAGGTCGGCGTACGCGCCGAACGGCTCGCGGTAGCCCCAGAAGGTGCTCAGGTACCGCTCGGCCTGGTCGTCGTCCCCGAGCTCGAGGGCGAGCCGGGCGAGCCACAACCGGATCGCGGCGTTGGGCTGGTCCTGCGGCCACAGGAAGGCCGTCGCTTCGCGCTGCGCCTCGGCGACGGTCGCGAACGCCTCGCGCGGGCTGCCGCCCTGCCTCCAACGGGCATACCCTGCCAGCGCCTTCCCGACCCCGGCGGCGAACCGGGCGCCGTGCGGGTCCCCGGCGCTTCGCAGGCTGTCCGCGACCCTGGCGAGCCGCCCCCGCGCCGCCTCGACCTCCTGCCGGCGGCCGCGATCCACGGCGAAGGCGCCGGCGAAGAACGCGACCGAGGGGCTGGCCTGGGAGAGGTCGAGGGCGCCGAGGACCCGCGCGACCTCCGGCTCGGGGACGCTCGCGCCCCAGGAACGGGCGAGGTACAGGAGCCCGAGCGCGGCCTCGTCGCTCACTCCGGGCTCGGCCAGGGCCGCCAGTGCGCCCGCGACCCGACCGCGTGCGAGGCGCGCGATCGCCAGCTCGGTCGCCTTACGGGGTTCCGGAGGGGAGGCGGTCACGACCGCCTCCCGGAGTGCCAGCTGGCTCGGGTGCCAGAGCAGGTTGCGCTCGATGAACCGTACGCTCGGTGCCGCGAGGGTGTCGACGACCTGCCATGCGGCGTGCCGGTCGTCCGCGCCGCCGAATGTGAGCCGGAGGCCCGTCCGGTACAGGGGGGCCTCGCGGGAGCCGGGGGTCAGCCGTCCATAGGCGGCCACGAGTCGCCGCGCTCGCTCGCCGTCGGCGTGGTGGCCGAACGCATTATCGATGAGGTGGATGTAATTCGGAGCCAGCGTCGAGTTGATCGCCAACGCTCGCTCGAAGGCGCTGTCGCTGGCGGTGGGATGGACCATGAGCTGCGCTCCGATGTGGAAGAGCGCTTCGCCGAGCGCCGCCCACGCATCCAGGTCTTCGGGGTACAGCCGCGTCGCCAGGGCGAGAGAGTCACGGCTCTGCAGGGAGCCCGAATGCAGCGCGAGGTATCCATGCACGATGAGCTGCTTGCGCCGGGGCAACCGCTCGGAATGACGCGCCGCCTTCTCAAGGAACGGGATCGCTTCCTCGAAACCGCCCCAGCCGGTAGCCAGGCCCTGCATGTAGTGGGCGAGCGCGAAAGTCGAGTCGATATCCGTGGCGCGCTCGTATCGCTGGAAAGCGCCCAGGAAGTCGGAGCCCCGGAAGAGCGCATGCCCTTCCAGGTATGCCTTGAGCGCGCGCAGCGAGTCCGTCGTCACGGCGGCCAGGCCGATCGCGGGACTCTCCCTGCTCTCCGGTGTGGGGATCAGGCCCACCATCTCGATCGACAGGCGGTCGACGAGCTGGAAGATGCTGTCCGGGACGCCTTCCACGATCGCCTGACCGAGCCGGCTGCCGCCGTCGTCTCCGAGGTCGTAGACCTCGGTCGTCAGGCGAACTCCGCTCCCGATCGTCACCGCCCGTCCCAGGACGGCGAAGCGGGCGCCCGTGCCGCGGGCTACCGCCAGCGCCTGCCCGACCTCCGCGCCGTCATCTCCGATCGCGTCCTCCCAGCGCGAGATCACCGTCCGGCTGTCGATCGATCGCAGCCCGGCCACCCCGTCCAGGTTCGTCGAGAGCAGGTCGACCATGCTCTCGTCCCATCCTTCGAGCCCCTCGCCGATGACATGAAACGGGAGAACGGCGATGCCCGGCCCGGCCGTGGTAAGCGCCCCCTCGGATGTCTGAATTCCGCGGGAAGAGCGATTGACGAGATACACCGTGGAGACGAGGATCAGGAGGGCGATCACAACTCCGCCCGCGGCCCTCATCTGGCCCGCCGTGAACCCGGAAAGCCGCCGAAGGGTGCGGGAGGCCGGGCCCGCCGGGCCCGCCGGAAGGCTTCTCAGACCGAAGAGACGCCACTCGCCCGGGACGCCCTTGAGAGCGTGCTTCCCCCGGTCCTCGAAGCGGAAACCGGTGCCGGTCTCCATTTCCCGCACGGCGTTCGACACCAGGATCTCGCCCGGCTCGGCCTCCGCTGCTATCCGGGCGCAGATATGGATCGCGATGCCGCCGACGTCGCGGCCGCGGTGATCCACCTGTCCGGTATGGATCCCGCCGCGGATGCTGAGGCCCAGCTCCCGTACCGTCTCCCGGACCGACCAGGCGCACCGGATCGCCTGCGCGGGTTGCGCGAACGTGGCCAGAAAGCCGTCCCCCAGCGCCTTGATCTCCCGCCCGCCGAATCGGTGGATCTCGCGGCGCACCCGACCATGGTGCTCTTCGAGGATCTCGCTCCAGCCCTGGTCGCCCAGTTCGGTTGCGCGCTCGGTCGAGCCGACGATGTCGGTGAACAGTACGGTCTGGAGGGATCGGCGGGAGTTCAACTGCCTCCCGATCATTCTCCAATAGGGGTGAAGCGGAGTCAAGATTGATCCGCCTGGAGCGCTGCCCGGCCGGCGACCGGGTGCGGGAATACGTCCAGTTGCCTTTGGAGCTTGCGCGCGAGGTTTCCCGCCACGGCCTGGAGGAGGGGATCCGGCGCTTCGTCGCCGGCCTCGAGGAAGGCTCGCCCTGCCTTAGCAACTCAATCGCACGCTTTGCAACAACTTTACTTGTAACGTGGGTCTGCTAGCCGAAGCGCGCTGCGTTGTACGGCCTGCGGCGAGCCGGCGTCGCGCTACGCCACCATCCGTCGTCTCTCAATTCCCCATGCGAGGATCATAAAGGTGCACAAGAACTCGACTTCTACCCTCACCTCCTTGGAAAGCCATTCCCGCTACCCTTAATTTATAAGACCATAGTGGCTTTGGGAGCCGGAATGGTGGGGTTGATCTGACTGATCAAGGGCGGTTTTCTGCTCTAGGAAGCGTCTTTTGGGGATTTTCGGGGATCCTGTAGCGGACGGGCGCGGCCGTTCGCTGAAAGCCGCGCCCGCGCTTTGGGCTCGTGTGCTAGCGGTTTCCGCCGCCTTCGCGGCTATGGCCGCCACCTTGGCCGCCGCCCTGCCGAGGGGTCTGGCCGCCTTCGCTCCGCTCACCGCTTCCGCCCTGCCCTTGCCGGCCGCTCTGGCCGCCGCTCTGCCCGGCGCTTTGACCCGTTCCGCCCTCCCGGCCGGTCTGTCCGGTGCCTTTACTGCCGCCGCCCTGCTGGCCGAATCCCTCCTCCTTCTTGCCGCTCTGCTCGCCACCACGGGGTTCGTTCTGATCGGTCATTTGGATGCCTCCCACGGTTTGGGTGTCGTTCCAAACGTTCCCTGTAGCCTAATGTTTCTTTCGCCGCGCTGGCTGTCCGATGTAGAACAACGCCCGATTCCTTATCCCGGCGCCTAAACCGCGCTGTGCGGAGCGCGTGTTTTCTCCAGGAGGAACGCTTTTCTCCAGGAGGACGAAAGACGAAACGGATGCGCGGACCTCGAGCCGGTATCGCGATTATCGTGGGGGCGGCCGTCTTGCTCGCCGGTGCGCGGGCCGGGGCAGGCCAGGCTCTGCGTCCCGTCGCGCTCGACGCGCGACCAGCGCTTGCGCCGGACCTGATCGACCCGTCGGCGCCGTTAGCCGCGACCGGTGACGCCATGCGGCTCGACAGCCTGCGCGCGATGCTCGATCGGTACGATCAGGGCCGGACGCTCGAGCTGGAGGCGCGCTACGACCGGAACGGGAACGCCGAGAAGCGGCTGCTCGAACGGCGCTTCGGGGTCATCGAGCACCGCTACCGTGTGGATGGTGACCCGCGGGGAATCCTCCGGGCCCTGAGCGGAGCGGGACGGGGCGGGGTGGAGGAGCGGGCGCTGGAGGAGATCCTCGCGGGGCGGTTCTCGGCCTACTACTTCTTCGACGGGGTGATCCGCCCCAACGTGTTCGCGCCCGAGCGCTTCGTAACGCGCCTCGAGAGCGCCGTCCACGAGAAAGCCCACCTGATACAACCCAGCGTGTACCGGAGCCTGGCGATACCGTGCCGCTGGCCGAACCCGGGAGACAGCTGCGTGCGGAGCCTGGAACCGGTCGCCGTCTACCTGACCGAGTTCGCTCTCCTCGCGCGGAGCTCGCCGGGCCGCGGGGAGGCGGGGATCAACCGGGAGATCGAGCGCTACCTGGCGCACGAGGCGGTCCGCTGCCGGCACGCCGCGCCGTTCCCGCGCTGCCCGGCCGGAGACCGGGCGAGGGAGTACGTCCACCTGCCTTTGGAGCTTGCGCGCCAAGTCTCCCGCCACGGCCTGGAGGACGGGATCCGGCGCTTCGTCAGGGGTCTCGACCTCGCGCCGCTGGCCAGCACGCCGCCGCTAGGCTCGCCGTAAATTATTTCGGGCGAGCGGACCTCGATCAACTCGATCAAATGGAGCATTGAGGTCAAGTCCTGAACGTTCAGAGAAGGTGCCCGCTTTGGCGGCCAGAGCCCCGACGCGACCCGGCGACGTGATGTACGGCCTCGTCCTTGGCGCGGGGTATAGCAAGCTACGGGCGCCATCGGTGGCCGAGACAGCGAATCGTCCGATTCAAGTCTGATCCCTTCCGGTCAGCGGCGCGAGATCCGGAACTGGTGCGGGGTCCGCCCCGTGTGGCGCTTGAAGGCGCGCGTGAAGTGGCTCTGGTCGGAGAAGCCCGCCTGGAGGGCGATCGAGGCCAGCGTTTCGGACGGCTCCGACGGGTCCCCGAGCCGCTCGGCCGC
>DATLFH010000009.1:0-5769 GCA_035524965.1 Gemmatimonadota bacterium
TGGGGATCAGCTCGACAACAGCGGCTCGACGCGGGAGATCCTGCCGGGCAACCGCGGCGACCGGACGCTGGGCCAGGGCAAGCTGACCGCGTTCCTTCCGTGGAACGCCAAAGCGACTGGCACATACCTGTACTCGCGCGACCAGCTCGAGAAGTATCAGCCGAGCCGGGGAGTGAACCAGTTCATGACGACGACCGCGAGTCGGGTGAAGACGCACGACTTCATCCTGGGCTACGACCAGCAGATCTTCCAGACGGACGAGCGGAACCTGAACCTTCAGGTCCGCGGCCAGTACCACCTTTCCAAGCACTATGGGGGTACTCCCCTAACCATCGCCATGGCGGAGGTGCTCCAGGATCACTTCGGTCCTGCGTGCGGCGCGGCGTGCGTGGTGGACGAGGACGCGTTCGAGGAGGAGTTCCTCAACTACCGGGTGGGCGACGTCGAATTCTTCTTCGAGGACTCGCTCACCAATACGACGTTCAACCTTCCCACGCCACTGCAAACGGCTCCCGATCCAGTGTTCGGGCAACGGAACATCTATCCCACGGTGCCGGGGTTCTTTGGGGCGTTTAGAAATAGGAACGAGCGGCGGTACGGGATCCGTGTGGACCTCGACTCGCAGCTCAACCGCCTGCATCGGGGCAAGGCCGGGATGGAGTGGAACTGGATCAACCTGAGCCACATCGGCCCGTCTTTGGACGACAATGTCCACGCCGACGTCTGGGACATCGATCCGATGCTCGGGGCGGCCTACATCCAGGACCGGCTCGACTACGGCGACCTTGTGATCGACCTGGGCCTGCGGTGGGACCACTGGGACCCGAACACCACGTTCCCGGCGCTGCCTGGCCTGGTCGACTGCTCGATCACGACGCTAGGCCCGACCCAGTGCCGTGAGGCGGAGGTCCAGGAAGCGAAGACGAAGGACGAGATCGCTCCACGGCTCGGCGTGGCGCACCCGATCACCGATGACACCCAGGTCCGGCTCAGCTACGGGAAGTTCTACCAGCTGCCGCAGTTGCAGCACTTCTTCTCGTCGTTCCTGACGGACATCGCGGCTTCGGGCGGGAACGAGAACACCCAGTACGGCAACCCGAACCTCGATTTCATCGAGACGACGGCGTTCGAGGCTGGGATCACGCACCTGATCAGCGAGAACCTGGTGCTGGATGTGGTGGGCTACAACCGCGACCGCAAGGGCGCCATTCGCCTGGACGTATTCCAGGCGCGGTCGATCGATCCCGAACTCGATGAGCGCCGAATATTCGTCAACGGCGACAATGGGAACGTCAAGGGGTTCGACCTTACGTTGAACAAGCGCTACTCGGACTACTGGTCGACGAACCTGGCGTGGTCGCTGCAATGGGCGCGGGGCACGACGAGCTCGCCACTGGACTGGGCGACCGCGGGATTCGGCCGGCTGTTCGATCCGATCGAGGGGCAGGGCGTGCTCTTGACGCCACCGACGCAGCTCCAGCCGGAGGACTTCGACCGTCTGCACAACATCAACTGGCAGTTCACGCTCCAGTTCCCGGACGACTTCAAGGAGGGGACGGCCTGGGGGACGGTGTTCAAGAACTTCGGTGCCTACCTGACCTATAACGCGCAGTCTGGCACTCCCTACACACGCACCAATCCCGAGGGCCAGGGTTTCCCAGTCGAGGACCTAGGGGCCAGCCGTTTGCCGTGGTTCCACTCCGGCGACATCCGGGTCACCAAGGGGTTCGACATCGGCGACGCGCTGGACCTGAGCGTCTTCGGCCTGGTGCAGAACTTCCTGAACACCGAGAACATCGTCGCGGTCAACTCCAACACCGGTCTTCCGGACCTGGGCGGGACGGAGTTCGAGGACAGCCGCAACCCGCAGATCCCGGGAAACTTCCTGGTGGAGGGTTCAGTGACAGGCTTCCCGTTGAACCTGACCGATGATCCTCTTGTATGTCCGGACTGTGGCGTCATCCTGGCGGAGTGGCGGGATGCGTTCGCGCTGCAGGACCTGAACGGCGACGGTGTGATCACGCTGGAGGAGAGCCAGGAGACCCTATTCCGGGCCGTGATCGCCCGGAACAATAACCCGCTGCACTATAGTTCGCCGCGCCAGATCCGCTTCGGTGCCGAGCTTCGGTTTTAGCCTCCTGCCCCCTCGCCACCGGGTGATCGCCCGTCGCGACCGCGCAACGGAAATCCTGCCCTCCGAGGTGATCATGGTCGCCAGCCCCCGAATGCGGCTCTTGTCCATGGCGGGCGGATGAAGCCCGAGCGGTCCCTCGCCACCGTCCTCTTCACCGACATCGTCGGCTCGACGGAGCGCGCCGCGGAACTGGGCGACCGCGACTGGCATGCTCTGCTCGACCGGCATCATGCCTGCGTGCGTAGGGAGATCCGGCGCTTCGGTGGCCGCGAGGTGAACACCGCCGGCGACGGCTTCTTCGCGGCCTTCGAGCGTCCAGCGCGCGCGATCGGCTGCGCGTGGGCGATTCGCGAGGCGGTGCGGGAGCTCGGGCTGGAGGTCCGGAGCGGGCTTCACGCCGGCGAGGTCGAGGGGCAGGCCCGGGACCTCTCAGGGATCGTGGTACACACCGGGGCGCGCGTGGCCGCGCAGGCCAACCCGGGTGAGATCCTGGTTTCGGGAACGGTGCGAGACCTTGTGGCCGGCTCCGGGTTCCGATTCGAGGACCGCGGGGTGCATCCACTCAAGGGTGTGCCGGGGGAGTGGCGGCTTCATGCTATCGAGAGCCTCCCCAGCGGGGCACCATCGGCCGAGGGCCGGCGATGGATCCCGGAGCTGGGGAGGCGCCAGGTCCGGCTCATTGCGGTCGTTATTGGCCTCCTCCTCGTGGCGGGGGTGATCGCTGTCGCGACCCGAGATGCCTCCCGGATCGATCCGGAGGACGCACTCGCCGCCGCGGGCGCCGCCCCCGGGATCGCGGTCCTGCCCTTCCAGGTTGCCGATCCGAACCTGGCCGTCTGGCGGGAAGGGATCGTCGACCTCCTGACGACGAACCTCGATGGTGTGGGTGGTCTCCGGGCAATCGACAGCCGGACGGTGCTGGCCCAGTGGCACGAAGGCGTCTCCGAAGGGCAGGTCCCCGATCTCCGTACGATCCTGAAGATCGCTCGCGAGGCCGGCGGCTCGTACGCGGTCGTCGGAAGCGCGGTGACGATCGGTCCCAACGTCCGGCTCTCCGCAGACGTGTACGAGCTCGCCAGGGGCCGCGCAATCGGAGCCGCGCGGGCCGAGGGCCCGCCGGACAGCCTCTATCCTTTGGTCGACCGCCTCTCGCTCGAGGTCCTCCGCGCCATTCTCAAGGAAGACGCCGACAAGCTTCCAGCGGCCTCGGATCTGACCAGTGCCACGACGACGTCGTTCCCCGCGCTCAAGGCGTACCTCGAAGGGGAATCGCTCTATCGCAAGGCCGAATTCGAGAACGCGGTCGCAGCGTACCGGCGGGCGGTGGCGGCCGACTCGACGTTCGCGCTGGCCTGGCTGAGGCTGGCCAAAGCCGAGTGGTGGGTCATGGACAACCGGGAGATCGTGGACGAGATCGATCGGGCCCTGGCCCTCTCCGATCAACTTCCACAGCGCGGAGTGATGCTGGCGAACGTGTATCGCGCCGAGCTCCTCGGAGATCCATTTCGAACTCGCGAGCTCGCCCAGGAGTTGGTCCACCTCTATCCGGACGACCCGGACGGCTGGTGGCTTCTGGCGAGGACGTTTCTCAACATGGTACCACTACCCGGCGACCCCGTGGACGGGGAGCGGGCGCTTCTACGCGCGGTAAGGCTCGACCCGACGTTCGCGCCGTACCGAATCGACCTCTTGTATCGATCATTCTACGAGGCCGATCGAGGGCAAGTCGCCGAGCGCCTCGAGGCTTTGGCCGGCCTGGTGCCCGAGGAGGACGACACGGTGAAGGCCGCCCGGCTGGCCTATGCGCTCGCGTGGGGCGATTCCGCAGGCCGTGCGCTGGCGTGGGCCAGCATCGACACCCTGGACGCTAGTCTTCTGGTGTCGACCGGCATTTTTCTCCACAACGGCCGGTTCCTTCCGATCAGCGAGGCGCTCTACCGGCAAACCCTGACCCGGCTCGACCAAGTACAGGGCTGCGTCGCTTGCTTCTGGGCCATCCTCTTCTGGGAAGGGAAGTTCGAGGAGGCGTTGCGATTGCTCGATCATCCCCTCGTAGACACGCAGAGGCGCGTGCTCTGGGCCTACCACCTCCATTCTGTCGGCGTGGCCCTTCCCGAGACCCTCCGGCGCGACTTTGAATTCTGGGCCGCGGATACGACTCGTTGGTTCGTGGCGGGGGCTTATGCCGCCGATCGCGGCCGCTGGCCCGAGCAGGCCGCCGTCGTCCAAGCCTTTCGCGCAGCCGCGCGCCAGGCCGGCAGGGACTCCATCGATGCGCGCGCCTTCGGCGGCCAGGCGAACGTGCTGGAGGGATACGGACTCTGGAGACGAGGGAGAGGCCAGGAGGCGCTGCCCCTCCTGACCGCCGGTCTGCGAGACATGGTCGGATACTCTCTTCTACCCGGGCCAAGGCAGCTCGCCCGCATGTGGACGGGCCGTCTCCTCCTGGAGCTCGGCAAGCCTGCCGAGGCGATCCCGTACCTTCAGACCCTTTGGCCAGGATTCACCGTCCGCAGCCCCTTCATAGCCTCCGAGATCGGAAGGGCGTACGCCGAGCTGGGAGAGAACCGGAAGGCCATCGAAGCGTACGAGGAGGCGCTGCTCGCCTGGCGGGACGCCGATCCCTTCCTCAAACCGCGGATCGAAACCGCGCGGCGGGAGATCGCCCGGCTGTCCGATACCGCGGAGTAAACTGCATCGACGCCTTCGTGAGGACGGTGGCCGCCACGCGCGCGCAGCTGACGACTTTACAAGTCCGTGTTAAAGCGCAGTATTTCTAGCCTCGGCCCCGGCCAGGGGTCGGAGGTCATGTGCCTCCCCCCTTGACGATCGCCATCCGGCGATCGCCCCGTCGCGACCGCGCAACGGTGACCCGGCACCTCCGGCCGGAATCCAGGTGATCATGGGCGCCTGCCCACGAACGTGGTTTTCCTCGATGGCTCGCGACCGATGAAGCCCGAGCGGTCGCTCGCAACTGTCCTCTTCACAGACATTGTCGGCTCGACGGAGCGCGCCGCGGAGCTGCGCGACACGGGCTGGCGCGATCTCAGGCAGGAGCACGACCGGCGGATCCGGCGGGAGCTCAAGCGCTTCGGCGGGCACGAAATCAACACCGCGGGCGACAGCTTCCTGGCGACGTTCGAGCGTCCCGCGCGGGCGATCGCCTGCGCCGACGCGATCCGCGCGGCCGTGCGCGAGCTGCGGCTTGAGGTCCGTGCGGGTCTCCACATGGGCGAGGTGGAGGGTTCGGGCCGCGACCTGGGCGGGCTGGCGCTTCACATCGGGGCGCGGGTCGCCGCCCAGGCCGGTGCCGGGGAGATCCTGGTCTCGAGCACGGTTCACGACGCGCTGGCCGGCTCGGCGATCGACTTCGAGGATCGGGGCGTGCATCCCCTGAAGGGCGTGCCGGGCGAGTGGCGGCTCTTCGCGGTGACTGGGGTGCCGGAAGCGGCGAGCGAGGCCCTGCCGACCCGGTGGAGGCGGACCGTGACTCCCCGGCGGGTGTTCATTGCGGGCGCGGTGACCGTCGCGGTGGTCCTTGTCGGGCTCTTCGCCGCCCGGCGCGAGACCGGACCCGCGCTGACCCCCGAGGAAGCACTGGCCGCCACCGCGGACCCCGGAATCGCAGTCGCGCC
>DATLFH010000010.1:0-4779 GCA_035524965.1 Gemmatimonadota bacterium
TTGGAAGGAGGGATCCATGTACATCGTCGCGCAGGCGGATGTGCGGGAGGGTCTCGAGCGGGCATGGGACAACATCCTGGAGTTCCTGCCCACGCTCGGGGCCTTCCTGCTCATCCTGATCATCGGCTACATCATCGCCAAGGTCCTGGCGTCCGTCCTCGACAAGATCCTCGACCGGGTTGGGTTCAACCGGTGGGTCGAGCGCGGCGGCGTGAAGACGGCCCTGGACCAATCGAAGTACGACGCCGCCGACATCCTGTCGCGCATCGTCTTCTGGGTCGTGTTCTTGTTCGTGCTGCAGCTGGCGTTCGGCGTGTTCGGGCCCAACCCGATCAGCGAGCTGCTCACCGGGATCATCGCGTTCCTCCCGAAGCTGTTCGTGGCCCTGGTGATCGTGGTGATCACCTCGGCCATCGCCAGCGCGGTGCGCGACATCATCCAGTCGGCGCTGGGCGGGATGGACTACGGCCGGATCGTGGCCACTGCGGCCATGGTGATGATCTGGTTCATCGGCCTCTCGGCCGCGCTCAACCAGATCGAGGTCGCGCCGGAGATCGTCAACGGCCTGTTCTACGCCGTGCTGGCGCTGATCGTCGGCGTGGCCATCGTGGCCATCGGCGGCGGAGGCATCCAGCCCATGCGCCAGCGGTGGGAGCGGGCCCTGGCCCGGACCGAGGCCGAAGCGCCGCGCCTCAAGCAGCAGACCCAGCAGCAGAGGGTAGGCTCCCGAGAAACTCCGGCCCCGCAGCGACCGCCGTCGCAGGGAGAGCAGTCCCCGGGGCAGAGCACCCAGCAGTCCCCGCCTCAGACCGGCACCCCGTAGCTGGCCGGCGGCAGGAAGCCCAGGGGGGCGAACCGCGAGGTTCGCCCCCCTTCCTTCCATACGGCGGAAAACGATCCTTGTGAGTACAGTGACAAGTCATCAACCTTGTCTGAGGTGTTTCGTCACCGGGAGAGCAACGCGGGGTCGCAAGTGTCCCCCGACGTTTGCGCTCCGGGACGCGCCGGGCGAACGTCTCCTACGCCGTCAGCGCGGTCGGAGCGCGGCTTCGACCTCGTCGAGGTGCTCACCGCGGTGGTCGGCGCGAACGGCGTAGAGCGGGCTGTCGGGGTCGCGGGGTGCCATCCGATCCAGCGGTAGCTGGGCGACGCGCGCGTCCGTTTCCTCTGCCATTCGGAGGGCGAACTGCGCCGCGTCCCTCGGCTGGATCTCGTGGATCAATGGACGGGTCGCGTCGTTCAGCCAATCACCCTCGGGCTCGGCGTCCTCCGGCCCGAAGGGTTCGCCGCGGTCGACCTTGTCGGCAAGAAGCAGGACGCGGATATCCCAGAACGCGATGTGGGCGAGGACTCCTGCGACGGTCCAATACTCGTTCACGGGTGTGGTCAGCGCGTCGTCGTCCAGCCCTTCAACGAGTGCGCGCAGGCGCTCGCGCTCACGGTTGTTCGCAGCGACGTAGGGACGGTCCTCCATGAGGTCCATCATCCCGATCTATTCGGTGGGCGCTAGAGGATTTGAACCTCTGACCTCTTCCGTGTCAAGGAAGCGCTCTCCCCCTGAGCTAAGCGCCCGAGGCGCCTATCGTACAAGAGGCGGGGACCGGAATTGAACCGGTGTACGCGGCTTTGCAGGCCGCTGCCTAGCCACTCGGCCACCCCGCCGCACGACCAAGTCTACAGCCCGCCGATGAGCGCTTACGGGGTGTGTGGGACGGGCTCAGGCCGAGGTCTGCCAGACGAAGCTCTGGCTGGCGGTGAGACCCTGGGGCGCGTCGTCCGCGAGGCGAACCACGAAGCGGTAGGTGTGCGCCTCGCCCGGCTCCCAGGTCCCGGCCGGGTCGACGAGGCCCGATCGAGCGTCTTCGGGGAACCCCTCGACCGTTCCGCGGTAGAGCGCTCCGCTCGAAGCGTCGCGGCGGAAGTCGTCGCAGGGGCCGGTCCCGCGGACCACCTTCAGCTCGAGGTGCGCGTCCAGCCCGGTGCCTCCGGTCCGACCGAACAGCACCACCCGCGCGGGCGATCCGCTCTGGTTGCGCACGACCATGCAGCCGGTCCGGCTCTCTCCGGGGGTCATCGGGGGGCCGTCGAACATCGCGACGCCGCCGCTCGAGTCGGTCAGAGCCTGCGGGGCGCCTTGGAAGCTGCGGTCCTCGCCGCGTGAGCCCGAGTAGGCCTGGAGACTGGTTGCGGTGACGGTCAGGACGGCGCCGGAGACGAGCAGCGTGACCAGCCAGCGGGCGATCGAACCCTGCCTCGTGCGTCCTGTGGTCATCTACTCATGGAATCGTCTCTGCAGCGAGGCTCGGGCAGAGACGCACGGACCGGATACGGGGATACCTTGGTCCTGACCGGGGTCCGGCGATGGGACCCGTCGCCCCCTCTGACCTGCGGTTGTCCCCCTGAGCGAGCCGAGCGGTAGAGTCGCGCCCGTGAGTCCAGACGACGCCTACCCCCCCGACCGGCTCGACCGACGGCTGACGACCGTTGACACCGTCGTCATCGGGATGGGCTCGATGATCGGGGCGGGCATCTTCGCGGCGCTCCGACCGGCGGCGGAGGCGGCCGGCGCGGGCCTGCTGATCGGGCTCGCCATCGCGGCGGTGATCGCCTACTGCAACGCCGCCTCCTCCGCCCAGCTCGCGGCCGTCTACCCGGAGTCAGGGGGCACCTACATCTACGCGGGACGGCGCCTGGGGCCGTTCTGGGGCTACCTCGCGGGCTGGGGCTTCGCGGTGGGGAAGACGGCCAGCCTCGCGGCGATGGCGCTCACGTTCGGGCTCTACGCGGCGCCCGACCTCGGGCGGCCCCTGGCGGTCGCCGCGGTCGTCGCGATGACCGTAGTGAACTACGTCGGGATCCGGAAGACGGCGCTCGTAACCCGCCTCATCTTGGCGGTGGTGCTGGCGAGCCTCGCGGCGGTGCTCGTCGGGGCGTTGCTCGGCGGCGAAGCGAACGTCGACCATCTCCGCGACGTCGGCCGCGGGGGCGCCGCGGGGATCCTGCGGTCGGCGGGGCTCCTCTTCTTCGCGTTCGCGGGCTACGCGCGGATCGCCACGCTGGGCGAGGAGGTGGTGAACCCGACGCGGGCGATCCCGCGCGCGATCCTCCTGGCGCTGACGCTCGTGCTGGTGGCCTACGGAGCGGTGGCCGTCGCCGCCCTGCTCGCCGTGGGGCCCGAGGTGCTGGCCGAGTCCCCCGCTCCTCTGGCCGCGGCCGTCGAGGCCGGAGCCTTTCCGTCGCTCGTCCCCGCCGTGCGAGCAGGGGCGGCGGTGGCCTCCCTCGGCGTCCTGCTCTCGCTCCTGGCCGGGGTCAGCCGGACGGTCTTCGCGATGGCCCGGAACGGCGAGATGCCCGGGCCGCTCGCCGCGGTCCACCCGCGGTTCCGGACACCCCACCGGGCCGAGCTCGCGGTCGCCCTGGTCGTCGGGGCGGTGGTCCTGCTTGCCGACCTCCGCGACGCGATCGGGTTCAGCTCCTTCGCGGTCCTCGTCTACTACGGACTGGCGAACGTCTCCGCGTGGACCCAGCCTCCCGAGCAGCGCCGCTGGCCGCGGATCGTCCAGGTCGTGGGCGTCCTGGGCTGCGCGCTCCTCGCCTTCACCCTGCCCCCGGTCTCGGTAATCACGGGCCTCGCCGTCCTGGCGGTGGGCGCCGCGGCCTGGGCGATCCTCCTCAGAAGGACAACAGCGGGTCCGTGAGCGTGTAGGGCAGCTCCGGCCCCAGATCCGCGAACACTGCGAAGAGGATGAGGAGACCCGCGGTCCCGAGGATGTTTCGCCAGAAGAAGCCCGTCTGCAACATCTTCTGGTCTTCCCCGGCCTCCCAGAACCGATGGAACCAGGCGGCCGCGAGGAGGAGGAAGGCGATGATCATCAGGGAACCGAGGTCCCCCCAGATGCCGAAGGTCACCGAGATGCCTCCGAGCACCAGCCAGATGCCCGTGGGCCATCCGGCGATCGCCGGCACGGGGAACCGCATCGCGCCCGCGTACTGCTCCATCCCTTTGCTGGTCAGAATGTGGCCCAGGATCCCGGCGAAGACGATGAAGTAGCCGCCGATCAGGATCCGGCCCGCGAGCACGATCGCTCCCGCTGCCTCGCTCATGTCGAGCCTCCCAGCGC
This sequence comes from Gemmatimonadota bacterium, assembly GCA_035524965.1. Lineage (GTDB taxonomy): Bacteria > Gemmatimonadota > Gemmatimonadetes > JACCXV01 > JAHWKZ01 > DATLFH01. Next base: position 4,122 of record DATLFH010000010.1, read on the forward strand.
TCGGATACGAGGGGAGGAACCTCCCCTCATCGCGTCGTATTCCTCGGTTCGGTGACCCCGCCCGGCTCCCCCGCCCGGTGTGGGACGCCTGCTTGCTCCGCTGCGAGGCATCAGGCCTGCGAAGGGTGCGTCCGTGAGTTTGCGTCCGGAAAGTCCTTCAGGCTATATATCGCAGAGCCTAGAGGGGCAGGACCGGGGGGGTGGTGCCTCACTTTCGAGCAATCTGAGCGGCCTTCACCGGACCCGACCGACGGGTCCACACGGCTTCAAAGGAGGAATTCGGATGCGCAGAACCCTGAGGCTTGCCTGGCTGGTAAGCACGGTCCTTGCGGTGGCTCTGTCCGCCTTGCCGTCGACGCCGGCCGGCGCGGACCACAACAATGACCTACACACCGCCAACATCGAGTACATCGGAACGTCGGTCAATACCGACCCGGCCAACCCCACGAACTCCGACCTTGCGTTCTGGGGGAACCGGGCGTACGCGGCCGACTACAACGGGTTCCGGATCATCGATATCACGAACCCGCTGGACATCGCTGATCCGGCCAACGTGATCACGGACTTCGCGTGTCCTGGACCGCAGTTCGACATCTCCGTATGGAACAACGACGGTGATCCCGAAGCCGACCTGCTGTTCGCCTCCGTGGATACGCCC
>DATLFH010000011.1:0-3839 GCA_035524965.1 Gemmatimonadota bacterium
GAAGAGCCCGCTCGTGCAAAGGCGTCCCCGCCCGGTGTGCCTGGACGAGAATGTTCGTGTCGACCGCGATCAGCGGCGATCGTCCATGATGTCGAGGAGGGCATCACGGTCGGAGAGGTCGACTCCCGGACGGGCCCCGCCCGGCACCACGGTCCACTCGAGCCGGTACTCCGGATCCGGCCGCGAATCGCCCTCGAGCATCGAGCGTAGCGCTTCTTCGACAAGGGACGTGAGCGTCCGTCCCGTCTCGGCCGCACGGCGCCTGAGGGCCCGCATCACCTCGTCGTCGAGGTTCAGGGTCGTTCTCATGCATCGAAGCATATTCGCCTTAGCATAAATCTGTCAAGACGTAGATGGCTGGTCGGAGGGTAGCCGGAAGCGGGTCGCCAAACTGTTTGCAGTACCTCAGTCATTCCTTGCCCCGTTGCGGCGTCGCACGCGATCCTTGGGTCATGACAAAGCGGGCTCTCAGGGAAGAGATTCGCCGCCTCCCGATCGAGGAACAGATCGAGCTCCTCGGGGACGTCTGGGACGAGATCGCCGATTCTGAAACCGTGCCGATTCCCGAATGGCATCTGCGGGAGCTCGAGCGCAGGCTCGCCGATCCCCGGCCCGAATACGTTCCTTGGGACGAGGTGCACCGCCGACTGCTGGGCGACCGGAGCGATTGAAGTTCCTCTACGTTCGGCTGGGCTTTAGATGAGATCTGCCAAGGCCTGTCTCCTGCGATTCAAGCTCTCACGAATCCGGGCACCGATGTCCAAACTGCGGATCAGTCGTTCGGCTTCCTCCAGCGACAATCGCTCCTCTCGAATCGCCCAAACCAGTACATCGAGACTCGAGACGAATCCGGGGATGCCCGGGGTGCGACGGACGATCCTAAGGATCGCTTCATCGTCCGACCCGACCAGGCGTCCGCGGCTCGCCGCAATCGCCAAAACCTCGGCATCGCCACGACCGCGGAACGCGGGCATGGATTCGAAGCGTACCAGTGCATCCGCCTCCTCGGGATCATCCAGGTCGATCGATTCGACCCGTAGCGAACCGTCAGCGACCGCCGCACGTGTGAGCGAGGCGGCAGGATCACGGACCACCTCTTTCAGCGCCTTGGCGCCGATCCTGACCTCGACCTCGCGGAGCTCAGCGAGGAGATCGATTCGCTCGATGTTACCGAAGCTGATCGCCTGGCACGCATCCAGGATCATGATGCGCCCAGGCATCGTTTAGACCTTGGCGGAGGCACCCAGAAGCGGGGCTTCTTCCTCCCTCTCTTGGTCCACGGCGATCTCCCGCATTCGCTCACGGAACGTCTGAACATCCACGCCGAGGATCTCGGCAGCCCGACCAGTGCTGATGAATGCGTGCCGCCAGGATTCAACGACGAGTTCGTTCAGGTAAGAACCGACTTCGTCGGGCGTACGGAGATCCAGTCCGAGCGCGCGGGCGGCTGCCTTGACACTGAATCGATCCTGGAGCAGACGATCCGCCGTTTCTTTGGAGACGAGCTGACAGTTCTGCAGCCGGTAAATCAGCGCCGGCCGGGAGACACCGAAATAGTCCATGGCTCTGACGATATCCCCACGGTCGAGCTCTTCCGTGAGCAGTCCCTCGGCGTCGAAGAAGTCACGGAGTCCCAGCGTCGGCATCAGGAAAGCCGCGGCGAAGCTGTTGGCGCGCACCTCGACCGGATCAGCGGTGTGCTGGAGGAAGCGGTATTCCTCCACACGCAGGTCGCCCAGCAGCCAGTGGGCGTACTCATGGACGGCCGTGAAGACATTCCGATAGCCAGTCCACTGGTCCGGGGGAGCAAGACCAATGCAAGCACCGAGGTCTTCCGCCTCGAAGAAGACCCCGTCCAACTGCTCGTCCGCGTCGATGTTCAGAGGGCCGACTCGAATTCCCTGGCGCCGGATCAGCTCGACAGGGTTCCGAATCGGCTGAGTCCCCAGTCCCAGTCGATGGCGCTCTCGATCCGCCATCCATTCAGCCTGCTGGAGCGCTTCCAGGCTTCCTCGCGGCTTCTGGATCTGGTAGCTCGGGCGCTCGACTCCGTTGACCTCCCAGCCGAGAAGGCTTTCCAGCTCCTTCTCGGTCCGGCACCGTTCCACGAACCGGCGTAGCGCGCGCCGGGTAGCCGGCGTTTCCATACCCTGACGGCGAAAGAGCACTCGCTCGACCTCCGAAGCCTTCAGTGGCTCCTCGCCGAGAAGGTCCGCAAGCGGAACCGCGAAGATGCGGGACAACTCGTAGAGCTCCACCGAAGTCACCGCTCTGCGCCCTGCTTCGATCTCGGAGATCGTCGGACGGTGGACTCCGAGCGCCTTTGCCACTTCGGCCTGGGTGAGGCCGAGGGTTTCTCGCGCGTCGCGCAAGCGCCGAGCAAGTGCTTTTCGAGTGGGTGCCATTTGGTGTCTCCTTTCCGGGGACTACTTGATGATAAGGTAAGAAATGCTTACTGTCCAGGTGTCTTGTAAGATATTCTTACAGGGCGCCCTGCTTTGAAGCAGGCGGAAAGCAACCGGCCCCCGCTGGGGGCGGAACTGGAGAGGAGTTGGCAGAATATGGCGAAGAGCAGGAAGACCAGCGCCAAGGCGGCGAAGGCGGCTTCGAAGGTCCTCCGGGACGGGCGGACCGGCAAGGCAAGCAAGACCGCGGCCGGCAGCGCGCTGTCGCAGAGAGCGCCCAAGGGGCGCTCGAAACGGAAGTGACAGGTGGGGGGAGTCCCGAAGGACTCCCCCTCCCGATCGCTCACCTATCGAGCTTCCTCAGCTTCAGCAGCCCGCCGTACTCCTCGATCCCCTCCCCGTGCGCCTTCGCCCAGTCCGCCGGCGGAGAGGTGATCGCGTTCCAGTCGTCGATCTCGACACGGCAGATCTTCCGGTGGTCGCACCACTTGCAGTCGTCGGCCTCGTCCGAGGCAACGAAGAGGCCGCGCGCGATCAGGTCGCAGAGGGCCTCGAGCACGCGCTCCCCCTCCGCCAGCCGCTCGACCCCGTACGGGATCCGCTGGTTCTGTCCGCGGACACTCGGGAAGTGGTACGTCATCCCGGCGACGGGCTTGCCGTAGAGGATCGCGGCGACCCGGGTGTAGAGGAGGTGCTGGAGATGGCGACCGCCATGCCAAGTGCCGAACCGCGCACTGTACGAAAACGTCGACCCACTCTTGTAGTCGACGATCTCGAGGCGGCCGTCCTTCCGCTCGTCGATCCGGTCCATCCGGCCGCACACGCGGAGCTCGCCGCCCGCGATCTCGAGCGTGACCGGATCCTGCCCGCGGCCGTAGCCGAACACGCTCTCCAGGTCGATCCAGGTCCCCTCGTCCTCGCGGACGTGGCGGGCGAACGAACGCGCGTCCGCCCGGAGCGCATCAACCTCGTGGCTGACGACGACCTCGCTCGGCGCCGGCACCTTGCCGCGCCACCGGTCGACCTGCTCGGCCAGGACCTCGAGCGCGACGGCCTCGAACGCGTCGTCGGCCGGCTCGATCTCCCGCTCGCGCGCGCGGCGGAGCGCGTGCTCGTAGACGTCGTGGAGGAGCGACCCCCGCTCGGCGGCGTTCAGCCACACGGCCGGGTCGAGTTCGGGATCGTCCGGCGGCCGAACGCGGAGCACCTTCGAGTAGAAATAGGAGAGCGGACACGCCGCGAGCCCCTCGAGGATCGAGTTCGACACCACCCGCCCGCTCACCCGCGGGTCGAGGAGCTCCGGACGCGGCTCGATCCGGCCGTCGTGCGCGGTCAGGCCGGGCGAGAAGCGGGCCTCCCGCGCCGCCAGCCCCGCGTCCAGGCCCGGGTACGCCCCGCGCACCGCCCCGGTGCCGGCGCGGAGGATCCCGCGGT
>DATLFH010000012.1:0-3436 GCA_035524965.1 Gemmatimonadota bacterium
CTCCCGCCGGGATCGCTCGACCGCTACGCGCAGACGGCCGACCAGTTCTACACCAACCGGCCGGACTCGCTGTCGGGGATCGTCTACACGGTGGACGGCTTCGGGTCCAAGGCCGACGATACGGCCGACGGGAACGTCGACGGGACGGCGCTCGTGATCGTCCACAACCCGCTCTACGACCCCCGCGACTGGGACCCCGACCACCCGCAGTACAGTACGTCGGAGGCGGCCGCCAAGCGCGCCGATCCCACGACGTACGGGCCGGCCGAGCTGGGGAACATCAACGGCGGGACCTTCAAAGGGATCATCATCGCCGACAAGGTCGACAAGATCGACGGGAACGTGACGATCTACGGCTCGGTGATCTCACTGAGCGGGGTCGACGAAAGCATCATCGGCGCGGGCACCGCCACCCTCCGCTATTCGTGCCAGGCGATCGAGGCGCTGGCCAACGGGATGCAGGCCGCCCGCCGGCTCGCCTGGGTGGCGGAATAGGGTGCCTCGGCCTTGAACTTGCACGGATAAGTCATCCCCTCCCCATCCGCGCCCGCGCGGCGCGCGCCAGCTTCCGCGCAAGTTACTACGGGTCAACGAATTTCGGGCCTGGGCGCGGGGCCTGATCGAGCGCGAACGGTTGTTTGAGTATGGCAGACATCAACCAGAAGTCCAACAGGCCGGGTTGAGATGATCCTCCGCAAGTCCCGCAACAACCTCGCGATCGACCTCGGGTCGAGCCACATCAAGATCCTGGTCCTCGAGGGCGAAGGTCCAAAAGCCCGGATCGCGGCGCTGGGCGTGGAGCCGCTGCCGGCGGACGCGATCGTGGCCGGCGAGATCATGGACTACCACCTCGTCGTCGACTCGCTGAAGAAGCTCCGCGACCGGGTCGGACAGCGGATCCGACTCAGGGGGCGTCCCGTCGCCACTTCGGTATCGGGTCGCGACGTGATCGTCAAACGGATCAAGATGGACCGCATGCAGGAGGGTGAAGCCCGGCAGGTGATCCGCTGGGAAGCCGAGCAGCATGTTCCCTTCGACATGGACAGCGTGAGCCTCGACTTCGAGATCCTCGATCCCGACGCCGACGGCCTCCAGATGGAGGTACTCCTGGTCGCCGCCAAGAGGGACCTCGTCGAGACGCGGATGCGTCTGCTCGGTGAAGCGGGCTTCGAGACGGCGATCATCGACATCGACGCGTTCGCGGTCCAGACGGCCTTCGAGCACAATTACGAGCATGCCGCCTACGGCACGTTCTGCCTGGTGAACATCGGGCGCGAGACCACGAACCTGAGTCTGGTCGAGTCTGGGCGTCCGCTCCTCACCCGCGATATCGCCGTCGGCGAGCGCAAGTTCGTCGAGGCGCTCGTCGAGGCGCTGGACGCCACCGTCGAGGACGCCGAGCGGCGGCTCCAGCAGTGGGACACGCTCGACCACGGGGCGCGCCAGGCGCTCGACGATGCGATCGACAGCGTGGTCACGCCCATCGAGCGCGCCCGAGGCTTCCTGACGGCCAGCGAGGGCGACAAGCGGGAGATCGACGAGGTCGTTCTGTCCGGCGGCGGGGCGGCGATTCCCGGATTGCAGGCCGCGATCGCGGACCGCCTGAACGTGGAGGTCACGATGCTCGACCCTCTCAAGATGGTCGAGATGGGTCCGGATCCGGGCGACGTGGCGGCGGGACCCGCCGGCCGCGCCGCGCTGGCGGTAGCGGTCGGACTCGCCCTGCGAGGGCGGCGCTGATGGTGCGCATCAACCTCGTCCCCGGCGAGCGCCGATCGAAGGAGCGGCGGCGCAGCCGTCCGGTGCTCGCCGCGGGCCGGCTCCCCGGGGTCTCGGGTTCGCCGTCCGTCCTGGGAGGAGTGGCCGGCCTGGTCGTCCTGCTGGGCCTCGTGTTCTTCTATTTCTCAGAACGGCGCGGTCTCGCCGCGGCCGAGGCCGCCATCGTCGATGCGCAGGCCGATTCCATCCGGCTTCACGGAACGATCGTCAGGGTGCGTGCCCTGGAGGAGGCCCAGGAGCGTCTGGCGGCGCGGGTGGGGCTCCTGGACGCCGTCGTCAATGGCCGGCTCTACTGGTTGCAGCTCCTCGAGACCTTCTCGCGTGCGCTGCCGGAGTACACGTGGTTGGAGAGAATCGACCAGGAGGAGCTCGCGCCGGACCAGGTGCGGATCGCCGGGGCGACGTTCGCCAACGCGGCGGTGACCGAATACATGCGCGCGCTGGACGCGTCCCCGCTTCTCAAGGACATCACGCTCGTGGGGGTGACCCGCGGCGAGCGCGATTCGATCAACATTCAGGGTTTCACGCTGCTGGGGAGCTTCGAGAACTTTGCCGCCATCGTCGTCACGCCGGCCGATTCGACCGGCGCCGGCGGACGGCCGAACGAGGGAGGACGCTGATGTCGACTCGGAGGAATGGACGCGCGGCACTCGCGGCGGCCTGGATCGGTCTCGTCACGATCCTCTCGGCCTGCGACTGGAACGATCCCGACGAGGTGCAGAACTCGGCCAACGAAGCCGTGATCCGGGCCCAGTTCTTCGCGTCGCGCTCGAGCCGGGTACCGGTCCCGGGGGTGCGGATGGTGGTCGAAAACCCGGGGGAGGAGGCGAACCGTCCATACAACGGTCCCGACGTGATCGGCATCTCCGGTGAGGACGGCGTGGCGGTGGTCCGGATCTTTCCGGGATTCACCGAGGGGGAGACCGGCGACACCGAGCAGCAGGGACCGACCAACCCGCTCGATCTGCCCCCGCCGCTCGTGTTCGCCGACGTGGCGGTCCTGTTCCTCTATCAGGGGGATGTCGTGCCGTTCATCTCGTCCGGCCTCACGGTGGGCTCGGGCCGGCTGTACGACCTGGGGGCCATCTTTCTGGATGAATTCGGAATCCTCGTGGACTAGGAATGCCGAACATGACCAATCTCTGCGTCACGCGGCCTCGGGCTTGCAGGGTGGGGGGCTGATGTTCGGCCTCAACGACCCCGACCACCAGAAGGCAGCCATCTTCGGCCTGCTCATCGTCGGCGGCGCGGCGCTCTACTACCAGTACCTGTGGTCGCCGCTGCACGCCGAGCGCGTGGTCGTGGAGGAGCGCCTCGAGCGCCTCCAGCGCGCGAACGAAGCCGCACGCGCGGTGACCCAGCCGCGGCGGGTCAAGGAGCTCCGGCAGCGGGAGGCGGAGTACCAGGTCGCGCTCACCGCCTATGAGACGATGCTCCCTTCGCAGGCCGAGGTGCCGGGTCTTCTCGAGGAGATCTCGGCCGCCGCCCTGGCCGAGCAGGTGGCGATCGTCAGCTTCGCTCCGCTCGATGAGATCCGCGGGGCGGAGCTGGTCGAGTTTCCCTACGACCTCCAGATCCAGGGCGACTATCACGCCGTGGGCCGGTTCCTCGCGGAGGTCGTGAACCTGCCGCGGCTCGTCCGGCCCTCGGTCCTGGC
>DATLFH010000013.1:0-5343 GCA_035524965.1 Gemmatimonadota bacterium
CCTCATCGCCGGCCGGGCCCTCGGCTCGATCCCCTACGTCGCGAAGATCCACGGGAGCGACGTCGAGTACGCGATGCGGAAGCAGCAGCGGTACGTGGATCTCGCGCGCGAGGGGCTGGAGGGCGCGGCGTCGGTGGCCGGTGCCTCGCGGGATGTGCTGGAGCGCCTTGTCGGGCTCGTGCCCTCGGTCGCGGACAGGCTGCGGGTGGTCCATCCCGGCGTCGAAGTGGAGCGATTCCGCCCCATGCCGCGCCGCGAGGCGCTGCTCCGGATCGCCGACCTGCTCCAGGAGGACCCCGCGCTGGATCGCGGGCGCCCCGACGGCCTGGCGCGGGACGTGGGACGGGCGCTCCGTCTCCGAGACGCGGAGGCCCTGGATCGCCTTGCCGGCGCGTACGACCAGACCTCCCCCGACCCCGCGGCCCCCGAGCGACTGCGGGCGCTCTCCGGGCACGACGGGCCGCTGGTCGGCTACCTCGGGAAGCTGATCCCGCAGAAGGGCGTGCACGACCTCCTCGCGGCGCTCGCAGTGGTTCGTCCTCGCCCGCGTGCGCTCGTTGTGGGGTTCGGGACCTTCCGGGAGTGGCTGGAGGCGCTGGTGGCGGCGCTCGACGCGGGGGACCCGGACGCCGTTGCGTTCTTGGACGAGCGGATGCCGGTCCGGCTGTCGGCCGAGGAGGTGGCCGCGGCGGCCGGCCTGGCCCAGCACGTCACGTTCACCGGACGCCTCGACCATCGCTACGCGGGGTCGGCCGCCGCGGCCCTCGACGTGCTCGTCGTCCCCTCGATCCTCGAGGAGGCGTTCGGGATGGTCGCGCTGGAGGGGACGGCGGCGGGTGCGCTCCCCCTGGTAGCCCGGCACAGCGGGCTGGCCGAGGTGGCCGCCGCCCTCGAGACCGAGATCGAGCGGCCCGGGCTGCTCTCGTTCGAGCCGGGCCCGGACGCCGCCCGGAGCATCGCCGGGGGGCTGGAGCGCCTGCTCGCGATCCCGCAGGGCGAGCGGCGCGACCTCGCCCGGAAGCTCTCCGCTCACGTCGGCGGCGACCATTGGGGCTGGCAGCGCACGGCGGACCTGCTCCTCGGCGCCGTCAGCGAGACCGGGATGCCCCTCGAGCGGCCGTCCTAGCCGGCGAGGAAGCCGGCGACCGCCTCCAGCCTCTCCTCGACCTTCCGGCCGATCGTCGGCCCCAGCGTGTCGAAGGCCTGCACCTCGGCCCCCTCCTTGATCGAGAAGGTCCAGGTAGCGACCGCCTCCCCCTCGACCAGCACCACCGGGTTCCCGTCACCGGCCAGCCCCACGCCGATCGGCTCGTAGACGCGCTGCTGGACGTCGGGGTGGACGAACCTCGAGCGCCCGTCCGGAGCGTGGCCCATCGTGTACGCGTCCCACCGAGGGAGCAGGTCGACGGCGCCCCGAGGTCGCCGGACCCGGTCGAAGTCCGTCTCGTGGCGAGCGGGCAGCAACAGCCCCTCCCCCACGTCCACCGTGTCGCTCGCCGCGACCGCCTGCGCAGCCGACCGCTTCCCGACGCCAGCCCACCACGCGAAGTCCTCGACCCGAGCCGGGCCGTAGGCGTCGAGGTAGACCCCCGCCAACCACGCGAGCGCTTCTGAGGGATCGCCGGCGTCGAGACCTTCGGGGGCCCACGCATCCGTGGCGACGTAATGGTGCGGGCTGGAGGTCAGGGGCTCTCCGGCGAGGGCGAGGATGCGGCCTTCGTACCGGAGACAGCGCAGGACGGTCCCCAGCGCCGGCCCTTCGATCCCGGCCGCCTCCTGCAGCCCGTCGGACCGGGTCGGACGGACCGCGGCGGCGAGGATCCGCTCGGAGAGGCGTTCGTAGTCACCCGCGGAGATGTCGTGGCGCTTCAGTGAGCGGAGCACGCGGGCGCGGGGAGGGCGGACGGCCGTGAAGATCCGAGGCGCCAGGTTGCGCGGGGCGAGAACACCGTGCCGCGCATCCCTGGGATCCGAAGGCCCCTCCGGTCCCGGTCCAGTCGCCGGTAGGCGGCCGCCGTCAGCGAGCGTGTGCGGGCCCACAGGGCCACGGGCGCGGTGGGGTGGGTCGCGTAGACGGCGACGACGGCTCGGAGGGCCTCCCCCGGACCTGAGGCCGGCTCGGCCAGGCGCTGCCGGAGATACGACCAGGCCCGCAGCCGCTCCAGATCCACTACTCCTCTGGCGATCGGAAGCGGAAGGCGATGGCGATCGTGGCCAGCCCGACGATCAAGGCCAGAAAGTTGGGCACGATCAGCGCGAGGTTCTCGAGCGCCACTCCGTACGCGATCCAGAGGGTGAACCCGATCACGATGACGGTGAGGTACCCGATCGACACCTCGCGGGACGAGCGGTAGGCCAGGATGCGGCGGATCTGAAGGATGGGCGACAGCGCCATCAGCACCCCCCACGACGCGGCCACGAACCCGAGCGCGGTTTCGTTCACGACAACCTCCTGCCAGTCGATCCGGTGCGCTCGGTCGAGGACTGCGGTCGCTGCCGTGGCAGGAGGAGCGCACCCGCAGCCGCCTCGAGTCTACCAGCGGCCGTCCCGGAAAAGAGTGACAAGTCCGGGGCCCGGGGTTGCGCCGCGCGGGCCCCCCGGTGTACAAATTGAGACGGAACCGCTGGAGCCTTCGGGCTCTGGCGGTTCCGTCGTTCCGGGTCCGAATCCGTCGGTCTCAGGCTAGAGGCGCTTGCACTGGTCTTCCTTGTTGCCGCTCACCTGGTTGTTGCCGCCGCGCGGAGCCGGCTTGTTCGCCTTGCACTGCAGGTTGCCGTCGATCCGGTTGCCGCGGATCACGACACCGCCCATGTTCTGGAACGCCTGCACGTCACCGCCCACGACGACCTTCACGACCCTGAGTCGGCCGCGCTGGTCGTCGTACTGGATGTTGCCCTCGACCCGGGAGCCCACGACCCGGCCCTTGCGGCCCCGCTCGAGCTGCACGTCGCCGTTCACGAAGGACTTCGCGCGGACGATCACGTTCTTCGCCTTCTGCGCCTGGACGTTGCCGTCCACGCGGACGCCGATCGCCTCGAGGAACCCGCCTCGGTTCACGATGATGTTCCCCTCGACCCTCGTCCCCTTGAGCGTGCACCTCGCGCCCCTGGGAACCTTCACGTTGTCGACGGTCCTCTTCCCGATCGTCCCGCGACATACGCGGTCGTCGGCGCTGGCCGACGGGCCCAGACTCACGAGCCCCAGGAGCATCGTCGCCGCCACCGCATACAGCGTGAGCTTTCTCATCGCCTGCCTCCTCCTATCGAACACGATCCCATGGTCTCCCCGCCCGATGAGCCGGTCGTGAGACCTTGGTGAGAGCTCCCTCATCCGGGAGCGACCCTTCCGCTCCCGTAGAATCGACTCGGGACAGGAGGTCGCGATGGAGACCCGCACCGAGGCCGACAGCATGGGGGAGATCGAGGTGCCCTCCGACCGGTACTGGGGGGCTCAGACCCAGCGCTCGCTCCACCATTTCTCGATCGGAGACGACCGTATGCCGGTCGAGGTCGTCCGCGCCTTCGGGATCCTGAAGAAGGCGGCTGCGCTCGTGAACCTGGAGCTCGCGAAGCTCGACGAGGAGCGGGCCGACCTCATCGTTCAGGCGGCCGACGAGGTGATCGACGGGACCCTCGACGACCACTTCCCCCTCTTCGTCTGGCAGACGGGCTCGGGCACGCAGTCGAACATGAACGCGAACGAGGTGATCGCGAACCGGGCGATCGAGCTCGCCGGCGGGGAGCTCGGCTCCAAGGACCCGATCCACCCGAACGACCACGTCAACACGTCGCAGTCCTCGAACGACACGTTCCCCACGGCGATGCACATCGCCGCGGCGCGCGCCGTCACCGATCGGCTGCTCCCGAGCCTCCGCGCCCTCCGGGACGCGCTGCGGGCGAAGGCGACCGAGTTCGACGACATCGTGAAGATCGGACGCACCCACCTTCAGGACGCGGTGCCGCTCACCCTCGGCCAGGAGTTCTCCGGCTACGTCGCCCAGCTCGACGCCGGCATCGAGCGGATCGAGCAGAGCCTCGACGGGCTCTACGAGCTGCCGATCGGCGGCACCGCCGTCGGGACCGGTCTCAACGCGCCGCGAGGCTTCGGCGAGATGGCGTCGGCGAAGATCGCCGAGCTGACGGGCCTGCCGTTCCGCGCGGCGCCCAACGCGTTCGCCGCCCTCGCCGCCCACGACGCCCTGGTCCACGCGAGCGGCACCCTGCGCACCCTGGCCGCGTCGCTGATGAAGATCGCGAACGACATCCGCTGGCTGGGCTCGGGTCCGCGGTCGGGGCTGGGCGAGCTGGAGCTGCCCGAGAACGAGCCCGGCTCCTCGATCATGCCTGGAAAGGTCAACCCCACGCAGTCCGAGGCGATGACGATGGTCTGCGTGCAGGTCATGGGGAACGACGTCGCGGTCGGGGTCGCCGGCTCCCAGGGGAACTTCGAGCTCAACGTCTTCAAGCCCGTGATGATCCGGAACTACCTCCATTCGGTGGCGATCCTCGCGGACGCCTGCCGAACCTTCCGGGAGTTCTGCGTGGAGGGCATCGAGGCGAACCGCGAGCGGATCGCCGAGCTCGTCGACCGCTCCCTGATGCTCGTGACCGCCCTGACCCCGAAGATCGGCTACGACAAGGCCGCCGAGATCGCGAAGAAGGCGCAGACCGAGGGCACCACGCTCAAGGAGGCGGCGCTGTCGCTCGGCTACCTCACCGAGGAGGAGTACGACGAGGCGGTCCGTCCGGAGCGGATGGTCGGCCCGGAGTGATCACCAGGTCAGGACGCGCGTGGGCCTGACCACCACAGGCACCGAGTAGTCGGCCCCGAAGCTCCCCGGCGTCCACTCCAGGTTCTCGATCTCCTTCGCGTACTTCTCCACGTAGGGACCGACCTGATCGGCGGAAGGATGCTCGCCGGCGCGACGCGCCTCTCCCTCGAGCGTCGCGATGTCCTCACCGGTGCGCGTGCCTCGGAAGTGCAGCGACACGCGGGGGTTGGCCTCGAGGTTCGTGAGCTTCGGCTTGTCGGGCTGGCTGTAGATCAGGAACGCGCCGTCCCGCCAGAGGAACCAGACCGGCACGCTCTGGGGCTGTCCCTCGGGCGAGACCGTGGTGAGCCAGATCACGACCTCGTCCCGCAGCTTGTCCTCGATCCCCGCCAGGTCGTCCTCGAGCGTCACGGCCACACCCTAGCGCACGAGGAAGCGCTCCTTGGCGGGCCGGCACCGTATGCGGCAGAGTGGGCTGAAGAAGGAGGCGCGGATGAGGGTTGCGGCGGCGCAGGCACACCCGGCGTGGGGTGACAAGGACGCCGGCACGAAGCGGGTCGTGGAGTGGATC
>DATLFH010000014.1:0-4312 GCA_035524965.1 Gemmatimonadota bacterium
GCGACCTCCTTGAGGGGCTCGGCGTCGAGCCGGCACGGCCGCCACTGCGCCTCGCGGCCGCGCTCGATCAGACCCGCGCGCTCGAGCACCTTGAGGTGCCGGGAGACGGCCGGGAGGCTGATCTCGAACGGCTCGGCGAGCGCGGTCACTGAGGTCTCGCCCTCCGTCAGCCGGGCCAGGATCTCGCGCCGGGTCGGATGGGCCAGCGCGGAGAACGTCGTCGTCAGGGTGTCGGAGGTCATCTCTCCTCTCGTATTTAACGTACTAGTTAAGTACTCGATCTTCGAAGTCCTGTCAAGCCATGGCCGGTCGGTCCCGGGCAGGCAGGAAGTCGTGCCACCGCGTAGTATCCCCGGAAACGCAAAGCGGCCGAGGCCAAGACGAAGGAGAGGGCAGATGAGCGAGGTCGAGATCAAGGGGATCGACGAGGTGGAGGCCTATCACGGCCCGCACGAGCGCGCGGGGATCGGGTTCAAGCCGGTCGGCGGCGCCCTCGGCGTGACGGCCTGGGGGATGAACGTGCTGGAGATGGCGCCCGGTGCGTCGACGTATCCCGAGCACGACCACTCCGAGGACGGGCAGGAGGAGGTCTACTTCGTGCTGGCGGGAGACGCCACGCTGAAGTGCGGGGCCGACGAGCGACGCGTCGGAACCGGCTCGTTCGTCCGCGTCCCGCCCGAGACGACGCGCTCCTGGCGTCCCGGCGAGCGCGGGGTGACGCTGATCGCGATCGGCGCCACGCCCGGCAAGGCGTACGAGCCGCGGGCCTGAGGTCCCCTCACTCCGTCAAGGTCGCGATCCACCAGGTCGTGCCGCCGGGGTCCTTGACGCCGCCGCGCTTGTCGGGGTCGTCCTTCTTCACGGGCTCCTGCACCGGGGTCGCGCCGGCATCCAGCGCGCGGCGGTACGTCGCGTCGACGTCGGGGACGTAGACGTGCACATGGCAGGGGACCGGCGGCCACTCCTCGACGCCGTCCGCGAGCATCACCACCGTATCGTCGATCCGCACCTCGGCGTGCACGAGCCGGCCGGCGTCGTCGGGGAACCGCCGCAGCTCGACGGCGGCGAAGACATCGGTCAGGAAGTCGATCGTGCGGCTCGCGCCACGCCGAGCCCGGCCGCCCGTCCCGTCGCCCACCCCCACAGGAAGTTGTAGCCGCCGATCGGCCCGAACGCGTCGAGCATCTCCCCGCAGAGGTGGAGACCCGGCCGGTGCCGGCTCTCGAGCGTCCGGGGGTCGACCTCAGAGAGGGCGACCCCGCCGCCCGTGACCTCGGCCTTTTTGAACCCCTCGTCGCCCGTCCAGGGGAGCGGGTAGCGAGCGAGGACCTCGACGAGGGCGGACCGCTCCTCGCGGCGGAGCCCGGCGAGCGGACGGGCGGCGTCGACTCCCGCCTCCGCGAGGAGGCGGTCGGCGAGCCGCGTCGGGAGCTGCCGGCGGAGCAGAGGCCCGACCTCGCCGGCGCCCCCCTCGCGCAGCCGCTCGTCCCACGCCGCCGCGTCGGCCTCGGTCCAGCGCACGCGGATCTCCTGCCGGGCGCCGCCCTCCATCGCCGAGAGCGCGGCGAGGTGGGAGAGGTCGAGGACCGACGGTCCGCTGTAGCCGCGGTGGGTGAACAGGAACCCGCCGCGGGTGACGAACCGGCCGCGGGGAAGCGGCGCGGTCAGCTCCACCTCGAGCGACACCCCGGCCAGGTCCGCGTGGCGCGGGGGATCGCAGACGAGGGGGGTCAGGGCGGGGTAGGTGGGATGGATCACGTGCCCCAGCCGCCCGGCGATCCCGAGTCCCAGGCCGTCGCTGCCGCTGGCGGGGACCGAGAGGCCCCCGGTGGCGAGGATCACCCGCGAGGCGCGAATCTCCGTGTCGCCGGTCATCACCCGCCAGGGTCGGTCGCCGACCGGCGGTTTCAAGCCCGTCACCTTCGTGTCGAACGCGATCTCCACCCCTCGCCGGCGCGCATGATCGTAGAGACCATCCCGCACTTCGCGCGAGCGGTTGGAGACCGGAAAGAGCTTGCCGGTTTCCTCCTCCAGCGCCAGTGGGATCCCCAGCGTTTCCTCGAAGAACGCGCGCTGCTCGGCCAGCGGCCACGACAGGAGGATCTTCCGGAGCGTGTTCGGCGAAGACGCGGTGATGAACCGGGAGGGGTTCACGCGCGAGGGGAGCACGTTGCAGCGGCCGCCGCCGCTGATCACGATCTTCCGGCCGCCGTTCCCGGTGCGCTCGAGCAGCAGCACGGGGCGGCGGCGCTCGGCCGCGAAGATCGCGGCCATCGTCCCGGCCGCCCCCGCGCCGACGACCACGACGGGATCGGCGGGATCGGGCACGCGCGCAATGTCGGCAGCCACGTCGGTAGCCGGCAACAGAGGGCTTGTCGAGCGGACGTCCAGCAGGCGATCTATGAGGAATGCGATCCAGGATCTTCCGCCCGGCGCTCCTGGTGGCCCTGCTGCCCACGGTCGCGTGGGGACAGGAGGCCGGTGGAGGGCTGGCGGGGACATGGACGGGCATCTGGGTGCGCGTGCCCGACACGCTGGCCGTGACGATGCGCTTCGAGAAGGCCGAGTCCGGCTGGACGGGAACCTTCGAGTCCGAGCGGCTGCGGGTGGAGGGCATCCCCTTCACCGAGGTCGCATTCCATCCGCCCGACCTGTCCCTGCGTCTCGTCGGGGACGCGACGACGACGGTCTTTGCGGGTCGGGTGAATGGCGACTCGCTGACCGGGACGCTCCGCGAGGAGGAGGAGCACGGCTCGTTCGCCTTCGCCCGAGCCGGCGAGATTCGGGCGGGGCTCCGCGAGGAGGATGTGCGGTTCCGGAGCTCCGGGGTCGAGCTCGCGGGGACGCTCATCCTTCCGGCCGGCACCGGGCCGCATCCGGCCCTCGTCTTCCTCCACGGCTCCGGCGGGGAGGGGCGCTGGGCGTCGCGCTACCTCGCGCGCCGGTTCGCCCGAGCCGGCGTCGCGGCGCTCGCCTGGGACAAGCGGGGGGTGGGGGAGTCGGGCGGAGACTGGCGCGACGCGGGCTTCGAGGACCTGGCCGCCGACGCCGCGGCGGCGATCGATTTCCTCCGCTCCCGGCCGGAGATCGACGCCGGGCGGGTCGGCATCCACGGGCACAGCCAGGGGGGCACGATCGCCTCGCTGGCCGCCGTCCGGTCCCACGCCGACTTCGTCATCGGATCGGCCGCGGCCGGGGTCCCGATGGCGGACAGCGAAGAGTACAGCGTCGGGAATTTCATCGGGCTGCCGTCGCTGCCGCCCGAAGAGGCGACGATCGCCGCCGCATACGTCGAGGCTCTCGTCGCCGCAGCCTATCGTGGTGCCCCGCGTGAGGAGCTGGAAACCGCGGTCGCGCGTGCCCGCGGGCACGCCTGGTTCTTCGAGCCCCCCGGCCCCGACGACGCCTATTGGCAGTTCTCCCGTCGCATCGCCGACTTCGACCCCCTCGTCTGGTGGCGCCAGGTTCAGGTCCCGGTGCTGCTCGTCTACGGCGCCCTCGACCAGCGGGTCCCGGTCGAACCCAGTCGTGCGGCGATCGTCGCCGCGCTCGAGTCAAACGGGAAGGCGAGTGTCACGGTCCAGGTCTTCGAGGACGGCGATCACACGTTCCGGACGCGGCGACCGGGGGACGTCTGGCCGCGGACAGTCGAAGGGTATCCGGGCGCGCTCATCGTGTGGCTGCGGCGGTCCGGAGTGGTGGAGGAACCCGATTCGTAAGCAACCGGACACCTATCGCGAAGGCGAGGGACTACACTTGCTGTAGACCCCCAACCAGGAGGGACAATGGGGCTGTTTGATCGCGACAAGAAGAAAAAGGCCGACTTCGGCAACGTGGAGGGCGGGTCGTCCACCACCCCTCCGCAGGCGGAGGAATCGCGGGACGAGACCTACACGGTCCGGAGCGGCGATACCCTCTGGGCGATCTCGGAGCGCTTCTACGGGGACGGAAACCAGTGGAACCGGATCTACGAGGCGAACCGGAACACGATCAAGGATCCGGACCTCATCCAGCCGGGGTGGGAGCTGAACATCCCCCGTCCCGCGGACGTGGAAGGAGAGGTCGAATGAGGCGGGCGAAGCGGGGAACCAGCGCCCTCCTGAGCCTCCTGCTGACAGGCGCGCTCGTAGCCCTGGCCTGCGGGAACGAGGAGCCGGCGGGGGACACCGATCTCGCGGTCGAAGAGGCGCCGGCCCTGGACGTGACCGGCGTGTCGCTGGGCCGCTCGATCGGCGCCGACAAGCGGGTCGTCGAGGAGGTCGGAAGCTTCGCGCCGACCGACACGATCTACGCCTCGGTCGAGACCGAGGGG
>DATLFH010000015.1:0-2489 GCA_035524965.1 Gemmatimonadota bacterium
TCGCGATCACGTTGCCCAGGCCGTCGGTCTCGACCCGGTCGACGAGAGACTTCACCTCGCGGCGGTAGATCTCGCGGACCCGGTCCTCGAAGCCGGGCGGACCGGACTCCTCGCAGAGCTCCTTGAGCAATCGCATGAATCCCCTTCTCGAGTCGGCGGCGGCACGCCGGAGCGCTCGACGCTATCACTGGCCATGGGCGGAGGCGCGCAGCGCCGCGCACCTTGCCGTGACGGCGGTTACAATATCGGCCTCGTCGACTCTCCGTGCGCCGGTCAAACCGGCGAGGTGTAGTGAATGAAAGTGTCATACGGTGAAGGGCTAGCGACCCACGCCGGCCCCGAGTCATGCGCCAGCGCCCGCGAGGTCGCTGGTGAAGCGTTGACAGGGGTACGTACGGGCTGGGTATTGAGCCGCGTAATCGATGCCCCGGCGCGAGAGCGCCGGGTACTCCGGGGTGCCGACGCTGTGGAGACGAGCGGAAGGCAAAACCGGACGGGCCGCAAGCGCGAGGCCCGGACGGACCCCGCGCGGTCAGAGACCCCAAGCAGGTACGGAAACACCTTGCACGGGAACCGGGAGATCCCGCGTCCGCCTGTGGCTGAGGGAGCCGCAGGCCGCATCGGGAAGTCCAAGGACACACGCCGATGACGGACGGGCACGGGAAGTCGGACAGCTCCGTAGTACCGGGGAAGCCGCCGAACAAGGCCGCGCGAGCGGCAGCGGAGGCGGTGGAGGGAAGGGGGCTGGCCAAGGGGAATCCGCCCGAGTACAACGCGCCCCGGACCCAGAGCCGGGTAGGCGCGCCCAGCGCGCTCGAGCGGATACGTCAGGCTGCCGAGAAGGATCGGCGGCAGCGGTTCACCGCGCTCCTGCACCACGTCTACGACGTCGAGCGACTGCGCGCGGCTTATCTCGCCCTGCGGCGAGACGCCGCGGCAGGAGTCGATGGCGTGACGTGGCGGCAGTACGGAGAGGATCTCGTGGGTAACCTCGAGGATCTCTCCCGCCGGCTGCGGCGTGGAGCGTACCGGGCGAAGCCGGTTCGTCGGGCGTACATCCCGAAGGCGGATGGGCGGCAACGGCCGCTCGGAGTCCCCGCGCTGGAGGACAAGATCGTCCAGCGCGCCGTCGTCGAGGTGCTCAACGCCATCTACGAAGTGGACTTCCTCGGCTTCTCCTACGGATTCCGGCCAGGTCGCAGCCAGCACCAGGCGCTGGACGCCCTGACGACGGGAATCATGACGAGACGGGTGAACTGGGTGCTCGACGCAGACATCCGTGGGTTCTTCGATACCCTCGACCACGGATGGCTGGTGCAGTTTGTCGAGCATCGCGTGGCGGACCAGCGCGTCGTGCGGTTGATTCAGAAATGGCTCGCCGCCGGCGTACTGGAGGAAGGGAAGCGAACGCGCAGTGAGGTGGGCACGGTCCAGGGCGGCAGTATCAGTCCGCTCTTGGCCAACCTCTACCTTCACTATGTGTTCGACCTCTGGATCCAGCAATGGAGAAAGCGGCGGGCGCGGGGCGATGTAATCGTCGTACGCTTCGCCGACGACTTCGTCGTGGGATTCGAGCATCGGGAGGAAGCGGAGCGCTTCCTCACCGAGTTGCGCGAGCGCTTCGCGCGATTCGGCCTGCAGCTGCACCCCGACAAGACTCGTCTGATCGAGTTCGGCCGCTGGGCCGAGCGCAATCGGCGGGGTGACGGCGGGGGCAAGCCGGAGACCTTTAACTTCCTGGGCTTCACGCATAGCTGCGCGAAGACCCGTAAGGGCGGGTTTACGGTGCTGCGGCAGACGATGCGCACGAGGTGGCAGGCCAAGCTGAAGGAGGTGAAAACCGAGCTTCGGCGCCGTCTGCACGATCCCATCCCGGAGCAGGGCGCCTATCTGCGCTCGGTCGTCGCGGGGCACGTCCGCTACTACGGCGTGCCAATGAACGGCCCGGCGCTGGGTGCCTTCCGACTGGCAGTTGGCCGGCTCTGGCATCGCAGCCTGCTGCGACGCAGCCAGAAGCACCACCTGCCCTGGCGCCGGATGGTGCACTACATCGACCGGTGGCTCCCGCCCGCCCGCATCTGCCATCCCTATCCCCTCGTGCGACTCGGCGTCGTCACCCAAGGCAGGAGCCGGATGCGGTAATGCCGCACGTCCGGATCTGTGGAGGGGGTGCTCAGCGATGGGCATTCCTACTCCGACTGAGATCGTTTCCGCTTCGAGCTGTCAATGCCACCGGTGTCAGGGCTGTCAGGTCTTCGTTCCCCTGGGCATCAGAGCCGACCCCCGGCTCTCCTCGCCACCGTCCGCCCACATCAAGGGCGTTGCTGGTGCCACGTAGCGCCCTCCGGCGAGCCGATCCCGGATCTCCTGTCGCTCCCGTTCAGCTTTGAGCCTGAGCCGTCGTTGGGCACCCATCTGGCGGATGCCGACGAGGGCGAGGACCTCGACGAGAATGATTGCCCAGGCCAAGGTGCCGCTCTGGGTGATGG
>DATLFH010000016.1:0-4535 GCA_035524965.1 Gemmatimonadota bacterium
GCCAGTCATCGAGTCATCGGACAAGCCTGCGGCGCCGGGTTCGTGGCCGCGCTATCGATAGCCGCCGCGGCGATCCGGCCCGCGGCGGCACAGGAGGCCGGCGAAATGATGGACCTCTCCGTCTGCTCCCCTTCCGCGGGCGAATTCACGCTGACCTCGACCAACCCGTACTTCCCGATGGAGGTCGGCTCCCGGTGGGTGCTCGAGGGTGGCGACGAGCGCGCCGTGATCACCGTCCTCGACGAGACCGAGATCGTGGCGGGGGTCGAGACGCGGGTCATCGAGGAGCGCGAGTTCGAGGACGACGAGCTGGTCGAGGTCTCCCGCAACTACTTCGCGCAGGCAGAGGACGGGACCGTCTGCTACTTCGGCGAGGGGGTCGACATCTACGAGGACGGCGAGATCGGCTCGCACGAGGAGGAGTGGCGGGCGGATATGGAGGGGAGCCGGGCGGGCATCATCATGCCCGCCGATCCCAGGCCCGGCATGAAGTTCCAGATGGAGGTCGCGCCCGGCGTCGCCGAGGACGCGGGCGAGATCCTCGAGGTCGGAAGCTCGGTCGAGGTCCCGGCCGGCACGTTCGAGAACACGGTCCGCCTGCGGGAGTTCAACCCGCTCGAGGATGACGACGAAGGCGACAAGGTCTATGCCGCCGGGGTCGGCATGATCGTCGACGAAGAGCTGGAGCTCGTGAGCCGCTGAGGCGCCCGTCATGTCCGTCCGCCTGCCGCCCTGGAAGCGCGCGTGGCCGATGATCGTCGTTCTGACCACGCTGCCATGCCCTGCGCGGGCCCAGGATGCGGACGGCCCTTCGATCGGCTCGGCGCCCTACATGGCGGCCATGGCGGAGACCGCGCGCGATGCGATCAGACGGGAGACCGAGGTCGTGCACGCGGTCGACATCGGCGACCGGTTCGAGGAGTTCCAGCGCGACTTCGAGGAGGACTTCGGCGGGAAGTCCACGGGCGACGACGAGCTGAAGGCGGCGGCGGAGAAGATCGGGAAGGCCCTCGAGAAGCGCTGGGCGGGGAGCGCCACCTACCGGCTCTACCGGAGGTTGGAGGGCGTGTACGAGCGGGCGGAGGGCTTCTACGAACGCCTGGAGAGGTCGACCCGCTGGACGACCCATGGGGTCGAGGTGGATCCCGACCTGGAGTCCGCCGTCGATGGGAAGCTCGGGCTCCACGTCCGGCGGAAGATCGGGACGTTCGACCTGGGGCTCGACGTCAACGACGCGATCGATGGCCGTTTCGGACTTCGCCTGGGCGGCAGGCTGGGCCGATACCAGGTGAGCTTCGACGCCGCCGACATCATCGCCGATCGCCGGCTCTCCTTCCAGCTCCGGCAGGTCACCCGCTAAGCCGCGCGACCCACCCGCGGGAGGTGGAGACAGCGCCCGGGAGAGCCGGTATACTCGGAGCATGATCGACCTCGCGCTCGTCGCGGCCATCGCCCTCGGGGGAGCCGCGGGCGACGGCACCGTCCAGGGAACGATCCGTTCGGATCGAAACGAGCCCGTGGCCGGAGTGCGGGTCGAGGTCCCGGCCGCGAACATCCTCACGTGGTCGGACTCGACCGGCGCGTACGCGATCGAGGGGCTGGAGCCCGGCACGTACGAGATCCGGTTCGACCGGTTCGCATACGATCCCCTCACGCTCACCGTGACGGTCCCCGAGAGGGGCGCGATCGAGCTCGACGTCGAGCTCCGCACAAGGTTCGTGCTCCTCCCGCCGATCTCGGTCATCGCGTCGATCGGCGGCGCGCGCGGTGATCCGCGCCCATCCTCCCTCTTCCGGTCGAACGGCCTCCCCGAGGTCGGCTCGCGGGAGGTGCCGGCCGAGCGGATCTGGTCGAGCCCGCTGGCCCCGCACCCCGACGTCCTGGCGGTGCTCCGCGCCGTTCCCGGAATCGACATGGCCGAGGAGTCGCCGACCCAGGTCCACGTTCGCGGCGGCTCGGCGGACCAGAACCTCGTGCTCCTCGATGGCGTGCCCGTCTACAGCCCGAACCACACGAGCGGCGTCCTCGGGGCGATCACCCCCGACGCGGTGTCCCGGCTCCACGTGCACGCGGGCGTGCTGCCGGCGCGATACGGCGGCCGGCTCTCGAGTGTCGTCGACGTCGAGACGCGGACGCCGGGCCGCGCGGGCGTGCGAATCCGGGGAGGGGCGGGAGTCCCGGACATCCGGGCGGCGGTCGAAGCCCCGCTGCCGCGCGGGCTGGGGACGATCCTCTTGGGAGGCCGCAGCACCGTGCAGGACCTGATCGAAGGCGGCCCCTTCAGCCGGGTCGAAGCGAGCGGTTTCGATGATATCCTCGGGAAGGGTTCGCTGGACGTGGCCGGAGGCACGCTAGCGGTCCTCTCGTTCCACTCCGATAACTGGCTGTCCTCCCCGGCCGGAGACGGGGGCCGGGTTCCATCGGACGCCGCGGGCGACATGGAAAGCGAGCCGGCGGACGTGCCGGAGATCGAGCCGGACACCCACAACAGGGTCCGCTGGTCCAGCGGCACTGACGCGCTCTCGTGGTTGCGATCCTCGGATGAGAGATCCGAGACCGAGCTCCGGCTGTGGCGCGCCGCCGCCCGCTCGGACGTCGAGTGGGGCTCGATGCAGGACCGCCATCGGATGAAGAGCTCGCTCGAGCACTGGGGGGTCTCCGGTGACCTGGCGTGGAAGGCGTCTTCGAGCGTGGGACGGGCGGGGCTCGCCGTCGAGTGGCTCTCCTCCGCCTACGAGACCGAGAGCCCGGACGCCGGTCTCGCGCCCCGTCCGGCCCGCGCGGCCAGTGCGGCGGCTGCGGATCCGCGCTTCGCGGGCCGGCCGTGGATCGTGTCGACGTATCTCGAGCACCGGTGGATCCCGCGGGACCGCTGGATGATCAGCAACGGAATGCGGGCGGTCCACGTCGAGGGTCACGGTCTCGAGCTCGAGCCGCGATTCTCGGCCCATTACCGACCCGGTGACACGTGGACGGTCTCCGGCGGGTTCGCCCGGGTCCATCAGTATGTCCAGTCGCTCGCGAACGAGGAGTCGCTGCTGAACGCGGCGTATTCCGTCGAGCCGCTAGTCGCGGCCGGGTCTTCCGGAGTGCCGGTCGCCCGGTCCGATCAGGTGACGGCGGCGCTGGAGGCGCGGTTGACCGGCCCGCTCACGCTGACGCTGGATGGGTACGCCCGCTGGCTCGACGACCTCGTCCTCGTCGCCCCAGCGACGGATGGCCCCTTCGCGACGATCGGCTTCGCGCGCGGAGAGGGCCGGGCGGACGGGCTCGGTGCCGCGCTCGTCTACCGTGGCGAGCGCGTCGACGCCGAGGCCATCGCCGAGTGGAGCCAGGTCCGCCGGAGCGCCGGGGGCGTGACGTACCATCCGCGGCTCGAGCGGAGCCGATCGCTCGCGGTGGCGGCCGCCTGGCGGGTCACGCAGGCCACGTCGCTGCGGACAGCCTTCCAGGCCGCGGCGGGCCCGCCGACCAGCAGGCTCGAGAGCGGCTTCGAATGGAAGGTCTTCGACCTGCTCTCCGGCGAGGTCGAATTCGTGGGAGCGCCGATCCGCGCTCCCGGGAAGCTCAACGCCGACCGGGTCCCCGCCTACGTCCGGTGGGATCTCGGGATCCGGAAGAGATGGCACTACACCGGTCCCGGGCCCGAGGGGTCGATCACGACCTACCTGGACGTGATCAACGTCCTCGGCCGGAAGAACGCGCTCGGGTATCAGCTCGGTCCGACCGGCTCTGACCTCCAGGTCCTCACCCTTCGGCCGGCGTCGATCCTCTTCGGGATCGAGTGGAGCTTCTGATCCGGCGCGGTGGGTCTCCGCGGCACTACCGCCTCACGCCACGAAATCGTCTCCTCAACCGTTCCCTGATATAGAGCGGCGCTCTCCAGGACCGGCGGTCGAGGGACGTGAATCAGGGTGAACCATTCGCGGAAGCCTTTCGAATCGTCTTCGGCGCCGAGTTCCACTCTTTGTTCCGATACCTCGATCGGCTGACCGGCGATTCCGCGGCGGCGAGCGACTTCGCCCAGGAGGCCTTCGTGCGGCTCTACGAGCGGGGAGCGATGCCGGACGACACCCGTGCCTGGCTGGCGACGGTCGCCAACAACCTGATGCGTGACGAATACCGAAAGTCCACTCGCAGGAGGGACATCCTGGGAGCGCACCCGAACCTTGTCCCGTATGCCGAGCCGGAGTCGGACGCCGAAGAGGCGGCCGTGCGCCGGGATCGACGGGAGCGCGTACGGCGGGCCCTCAACGGGCTGCCCCTCCGATCGCGGCAGGCGCTCCTGCTGCGGACGGAGGGCTATTCGTACCGCGAGATCGCGGCCGCGCTCGACTGCCGCGTTTCGGGGATCGGCAAGCTAATCGTCCGCGCGACGCGGCAATTCCGAACCGCCTACGAGGCAGGCGATGCATTCGACTGAAATGCATCCGAGTGAGGAAGATCTCCAGGCGCTGATCGACGGCGAGCTGGGCGAGCGCGATTCCGAGCGCCTTCGCGCGCACCTCGAGGAGTGCGCGTCGTGCCGGAGCCGG
>DATLFH010000017.1:0-3927 GCA_035524965.1 Gemmatimonadota bacterium
GCGGCGGCCGGCACCAGCGTCATCCGGACGGCCGCGTCCGCCGGGATCCAGCTCCGCCCGCCGTCCGCGCTGAGTTCGAGCCACACGTCGTAGGAGCTCTCGACCCGGTGCCGCCCCCGGGCGAGCGTCGTGATCGTTGCGCGGCCGATGGAGGCCCGCGTCGGGCTCTCCCGCACCAGGATCCCCGCCGGCATCCCCGCGCCCTGGAGGTCGAGGACCACCAGCTCGGTTTCGAGGACGAGCTCGCTTCCCCGCCGCTCCGCGAACGTCAGTCGCTCCGCCATGTGGACGCGCCCCTCGACGGCGTAATTCGTCACGTCCGCGGGCGGCCCGAGCGAGAGCTCGCCGGTGAAGGTCGCGTGATACTCCGCGAGCGCGGACGTGCCGGCGGCGCGCGGCGGCGCGACCGAGGCGGTGAAGCCGCCGTGGGACGAGCAGGTCAGCCGCGCCTCCGCGTCCGGGAACACGTGCGTCCCCCCGTGATACGCGGCTCCGGGGGCCGGAAGCGAGACCTCGGCGAGGACCACCCCGGCCTCCTGGGCGCCAGCGCCGGCCGGGATCAGGAGCGCCGCCGCCAGCCCCCGACCGATTCGCTTCATCGCTCCCGCGGCGGGACCGGGTCCACCGTGCCGAGCGGGACCTCGACCTTGCAGGAGTGGATCCGCGCGACCGACAGCTCGAGGCCCTTGCGGAGGCCGTGCGTCCGCACGGCCTCGATCGAGAACTGCGAGCACGTCGGCTCGTAGCGGCACTGGATCCGCCCCTCGAGCAGGCGATGCCCGACCGCCCGGTAGACGTGGACGCCGGCCACGTAGGCGTGCGACCCGACCTGGTGGGCCGGGGCCTGGAACGTGTCCGCGACCACCAGCCCGATCACGACCACGATCAGGACCAGGTACGTTTCCGGTCGCTTCAGGCGTTGCCGCAATGTGGACACGTCGCGCTCGCCTGGAGCCGCTTGTTCCCGCAGCTCGCGCATGGGACGAGCTCTCCCTTGGGTCGCGAGTAGATGTAGATGACGAAGCCGATGGGTCCCGTCACCATGACGAGGATCATCCACAGGACCGAGCTGTCGAGCCCCCGCGCCTTCGCGTCCCGCGCCACCCAGACGAGGAGCGCGATGTTGAGCGCGAGGATGGCGAGGAACAGGAAGAGGATCACCCCGATCCCCGCGCCGCACGTGCCGCAGGCGGCGCACGCCTCCGCGTCGCCGGACCCACCGTACTGAGCGAGGAGGAGCGTTGCAGAGGGGAGCTGGCCGAGGGACGCGGCGGCGAGACGGCTCGACGTTCTCACGCGGAGTTCTCCTGGGAAGGGTCGCGAGAGCGGTGTCCGGTCCGGGTATCGCCCTGCACAATGGATCGGGTGGGCGGGGAAGTCAACCGCTCCGGGCGGCAGTCCATCACTGCGGGATCGGGCACTTCCAGGTCGTCAAGTAGTGGTGGACGAGGAGCACCAGGCCGACGCTCAGGGTGAAGCTGAGGAACCCAATCAGCCTGATCGCGCCGGGGACTCCGTGGGCCGGTCCGGTGGGAGGTGTCGGCTCGCTCATCGACGGCATGATCGGGGGTCCGACGCGCCACGTCAATCACCCGGCCACCCCCTTGCTCCCCGTAATCTGGCCGATCATCTTGCTCGCCATGCGAACCGGACTCGTGGTCACCCTCGTCTCGATCGTCCTCTTCGGCTGCGCGAACGCCCAGACCCCCGACGACGGCGCGCCGGCGGCGGGCGGGTCGGAAACGGTCGTCATCGCCGACGGCCGCGCGGCCGCCGAGGGGACGGACCTCTCCGCCTGGTCATCCCCCGCGATGCCGCAGGCCTTCGCCGTCGCGCGCGCGCACTGGCAGGCGCAGGATTCGGGGTACGAGGAGGAGACGCGCGTGATGGCCGTCGCCGAGGGCGCGTTCAGCGAGCCCGGCGCCTCGCAGGAGGCCGTCCTCTACCTGATGAGCCTCTGGCCGCGGTGCTGCCCCAGGATGGGGATCGCCGTGATCGAGGACGGCGCGCTCGTCCGGAACGTCGCCTTCGAGGCCCCTGCCCAGGGTCTCGCCGTCGTCCCGGATCTCGACGGCGACGGCCGGGACGAGCTCGCCGTGACCGGGTCGTTCGGGATGGGGGGCGAGAACTCGACCAGCGTCACGCTCGTCTCGCTCGCCGACTCGGGACTCCGCACGTGGGGCGGGGCGATGATCCAGTACGATGCCTGCGCGGCGATGCAGGAGGGCGGGATGGCCGTGCGGATCACCGCGATCCCGGGCCCGGAGTTCACGATCGAGCAGTTCGCGCTCGCCTCGTGCGAGACGGGTGAATACCAACCCGGCGGCCCCCCGGAGCCCTTCGAGTTTCCCGCTCCGGGCGAGGAGATGTCGGTGGAGCTGCCGATCCGCTAGCCTCGAGTAGGGAACGCGATGGCGGTCGTCAAGGTGACTTCGAAGGGCCAGGTGACGATCCCGAAGAGCGTGCGGGAACGCCTCGGGGTCCGCAGTGGAGACTACCTACGCTTCGTCGTGCGGGAGGACGGCACGGCGTGCATCGAGGCGCTGCGCGGAGGCGCGTGAACCGGGCCTCGCGGGAATCCTGAACGACCGGATCGGACCCGATGTGAAGCCGGATCTGGCCCAGCTGGCGTACGCCATGGAGGAAACCGTGGCCGCCCATGTCCTCCAGCGGATCAGACCCGGGCGATGAACTTGATCTCGATGAGCTGCGGAGGGAGCGCCAGCCGCGGCGTCACCAGGATCGTGCTCGCCACGTCCGGCCTCTCGGAGCCGTAGGCCTCCTTCCGGACCGGCCCGGCGGCCGCGAACGCCGCGTCCATGTCGGTGACGTAGAGGACCTCCTCGACGACATCGTCCAGCGTGGCGTCGAACTTCCCCAGGATCGTCTGCGCGTTCGCGTACGTCTGCCGCATCTGGGTTCCATGTTCGAGTGGTCGGTGATGCGGCCGGCGTCGTCGACGGGCGCCGGCGCGACGAAGTTCCCCTCCGGTGTGGGTTCGGGTGCCCGCACTATGGTCAGGGCTCGGGAAGCCCGCAAGTGGCGGCCGGACTCACCCCGTGAGTCTCTCCCGGGTCATCTCCTGGAGCTTCCGCACCGTGCGCCAATTCCGCGCCGTGCTGACGGTGTCGAGCGTGGTGTCGAGATACGCGTTGGTCAGCTTGCTCCGCGCGGCGCCGTCCGGGTAGTGGAGGTAGACCTCCCGGCCCTTCACGACGAACCGGTCCGGCGGCGAGCGATCGGGGTCGAGCGCTTGGACCCGCGCCTTCGCGGGCCGGTCCCGGAGGAAAGCGACGTGGACGGTCTTCGGGTCCGACAGCGCCGCGTCGGTGAACGGATTCCCCGCCACGATCGCGTCGAGCTCCGCCGCCGAACGGCCGACGACCGGGCAGTCGAAGCCGTGCCCCTTCCGGATCGCTTCTTCCACGAGACCCGGGATCCGGGCGGCGAGCGCCGGTGCGGCGCCGTAGACGACGTTGCCGCTGGCGATGTACGTCCTCACGTCCTCGCAGCCGGCGTCCGTGAAGATCGCGGCCAGCTCCGGCATCGGAATCCGCCGCTTCCCCAGGTTGATCCCGCGAAGGAGGGCGACGTGGGCTCGGACGGGATCCCTCATGTGACGGAGGCTAAGGCGGTCGGCGGGCGCTCGCTACCCTCGCGCCGGGCCGCGCCACGCGGGCCGCGTCACGGACCGTTCACGCTCCTGCGGTATACTGGGGAATGAACGCATCGGCCGCCGGCGTCGTTCTTGCCGTGTGCGGTCATCGAAGCGGGTCGAGGCCCATTCCCGACCCCGAGGAACCCGAAATCACGAGGTGGATCATGGCGGAAAGCGGGCGCGGAAAGTTCGTGTGGTACGAGCTCATGACGACGGACACCGAGGCGGCGAAGGCCTTCTACAGCGACGTCGTCGGCTGGTCGACGGCG
>DATLFH010000018.1:0-196035 GCA_035524965.1 Gemmatimonadota bacterium
ATCTGCCGGCCTTCTGCCGCGAGATTCTCGCCCTGCTGGAGCGCTAGATGGCAGGCGACGCAATCACCTGGGGCATCATCAGCAGCGCGAACATCGCCCAGAAGGCCCTCATTCCGGCCATCGACGCCGCGGGCAATGCCGAACTGGCCATGCTCGGGACTCGCCACGGCGATCGCGTAGCAGCGGTGCGGGAGCAGTACGAGTTCGCCCTGGCCCCCTCTTACGACGCCGTGCTGGCTTCAGATGTCGACGCGGTCTACATCCCGCTCCCCAACGGCATGCACGCCGACTGGGCGATCCGGGCGCTGGAGGCGGGCAAGCACGTGCTCTGCGAGAAGCCGCTCGCGATCTCCCCCGAGGAGGTGGCCGACATCGTGGCGGCGGCGGAACGCAACGCCCGGACGCTCCTGGTTGGCATGAACAACCGCTACCGCGACGACTCGATCCTTCTCAAGAACTTCCTCGAGGACGGGGCGCTGGGCGAGGTCGTATACGCGCGCGCGGGCTGGTTCAAGCGGCGCGACCGGATCCGGCGTGACCATTGGCACTACCGCCTCGCAACATCGGGCGGCGGGGTGTTTATGGATCTCGGAATTCAGATCCTCGATCTGGCGCTCTGGATGTGCAGCTACCCCGAGCCCGAGCGCGTCAGCGCGACCTTCTACCATCATTTCCCCGAGATCGAGGTCGAGGATTCGGCCATCGTCACGCTCATGTGCGCCGGAGGGCTCTCGATCGCGCTCGAGACGTCGTGGCACTTTATTCGCGACTCCGAGCATATCGCGCTCGGCCTCTTCGGGAGCGGCGGCTCGGGATTCCTGAGCCCGATCCGGATCTACCAGCACCTCCACGGCAACCTCATCAACACGACCCCCAAGGGGCAGCGCCGGGTGGGCAACCTGTACATGGAGTCGTACGAGCGTGAGATCGCGTTCTTCGCCGAGGTCGTGGCAGGGCGCGAGGAGGCCCCCCCGCTGGCCGAGCACCTGGCGCTGTCGCGAGCGGTGGCGGCGATCCGCCGATCGGCGGACGAGGGGCGCGAAGTCGTGCTTTCCGCTCCGGCGCGCGCCGCACCGTGAGCCTCGAATGCGGCGGACGCGGCCCGCTCGCCGCCCGCTGGTGGTGGCCCCCCGCAGGCGGTCTCGCGCTCGCGCTTGCCTACCCACCGCTCGATCTGCTCCCGCTGGCGATCCTCGCGCCGTGGGGGCTGCTCGCGTTCCTGGACGGACCCGATGGGGAGAGCCCGCGGAGTGCGTTCGCCGGCGGGGTTCTCTTCGGACTGGCGCATTTCGGCGCACTCCTCTACTGGATCGGGGGGTTGACCGGTTTCAGCGCGATGGCGGTGCCGGCGTACGTGGCCGCGGTCCTGGTGATGGCGTTCAACGGCGGCCTGACGGGGCTCGCGGTCAGCTTCGCGCGCCGGCGCAGGGTACCGGTCGCGGTAGCGTTCCCGCTGGCGTGGACGGCGGTCGAGTGGCTCCGCTCCTTCGGCGATCTGGGATTCACGTGGGGGCTCGCGGCCGATGCGCTCGCGGCATATCCGCTCCTCATCCAGCCCGCCGAGCTGGGAGGCGCCTACCTGCTGTCGCTGTGGCTGATCGCTCTTTCGGCCGTGCTATGGCGCCTCTGGCGACCGACTCCCCGGACGCGCCGGCCGGTGGTCGGCGGGCTCGCGATCGCGCTGGCGGCCGCCGTTCCCATGTACGGCGCCCTGCGCCTCGATCGGCTGGAGCGGGAGAGCGCTTCGTGGCCGACTATGCGGGCGGCGTCGATCCAGCCCAATGTGCCCCAAGACCGGAAGTGGGACGAGGCCTTCGTCGGCGAGACTTTGCGCCGGCTGAGCGCGCTGACGCGCCGGGCCGCGGCCGATGAGCCCCGGCTCGTCGTCTGGCCCGAGAGCGCGCTCCCGGTCTATCTCCGGTACGACCCGCGGGCGCGCGAGGTCGTCCCCGCGCTGGCGGGGGAGATCGGTGTCCCGATCCTCACCGGCACCAACGACGCCGATACGCTCCCCGGCGCGTCGGGCCGGGTGGCGGGCGATTACCGGGTCTACAACGCGGCCTACCTGGTGCGGCCGGAGGGGATCGCGGCCGGCCGCTACGCCAAGCGCCGGCTGGTCCCGGTCGCCGAGCGGGTGCCGCTCATCCCGAGCGTAGCGACCGGGTTCTTCGAGCGGCTCTCCTCGTGGACGGGTCAGTTCGCCCCGGGGGAAGCGTGGACCACGTGGACTGCGGCGGGGTGGAGCTTCGGAGTGACGATCTGCTACGAGTCCGTGTTCCCGAACGTATCCCGCCGGCTGGTGCGCGAGGGCGCAGACTTCCTCGTGAACATCACGAACGACGCCTGGTTCGGGCCGACGGCCGCGCCCTATCAGCATGCGAGCCACATCTCCCTGCGCGCGGTCGAGAACCGCGTTTCCTATCTGCGATCGGCCAACACCGGCATCTCGGGTTGGGTCGACCCGCTCGGCCGCTGGCGGGCTCGGACCCCGCTGTACGAGTTCGCCTTCGTGGTCGCCGATCTGCCTATGCCGGGGATCGTCACACCCTACACCCGGTGGGGGAACTGGGCGCCTCTGGCCGCGCTAGTCGCATGGGGGATCCTGTGCGCCGCCATGCGGGGGAGAGGCGCGACGCCGTGAGCGAAGCGCCGATCTTCATCGTCGGGGCTCCGCGGAGCGGAACGGGGCTGCTGCGGGATCTCCTGAGATCGCACCCTCGGCTGACCTTCACCCCCGAGGCGCAGTTCATCCCACGGTTCTTCCGCGCTTACGGAGACCCACGTGACGAACGGGAGGCGCGCCGACTGGCGGCCAGAATTTTGCGCTCCCGACACGTTCGGCGCTGGAACCTCTCCATCGAGCCTTCCGAGTTCTCCCACCTCCGGTCCTTTCGGGAGGTGGTCGGCCGCGTCTTCGAGGAATGGGCGCGGAGGGAGAACAAGCCCCGCTGGGGGGAGAAGACCCCGCAGTACGTGCTGGAGATCCCCACCCTGCTGAAGATCTTTCCGGATGCCAGGATCCTCCACGTCTACAGGGACGGCCGGGACGTCGCCCTTTCCTCGATGGCGACCTGGTTCGGTCCTTACAATCTCTTCCAGGCGGCGAACGCCTGGAAGCGTTATGTGACCTCGGGCCGCCGTGTCGGGAGGGCGCTTCCGGGCGAGGTCTACCTGGAGGTCCGATACGAGGCGCTGCTGGACGACCCGCCCGGCGTCTTGACGCGGGTCTGTTCGTTCATCGGCGAGCCGTTCGACGACTCGGTCCTGAGGCCCAATCGGATTCCGCCGGCCTTCCGGTACAACCGGGGCCAGGGCTCCGGGTGGGCCGCGGAGACGGAAATCGTGGCCGGCAACCAGGGCGGGTGGAAGCGAAGGATGAGCCTCGCGGACCGGGCGTTGTTCGAGTCCCTGGCGGGGGACCTCCTCGAGGATCTGGGTTACGAGCGAGAAGGCATGGTGCGGCGGATTTCGCGCTGGGAGCGGTACCTGTGGCAGGCGCACAATCGGTGCCGGTGGTTTCAGGTCAGGCTCGAAGCGTGGCCCGTTGTCGCGCGCCGTACCAAAGCGTAAATTCAACTGTTGGACCACGCAAAACACGCACCCTTCGGGCAGAGAGCAGCACTTCGGAGATCCCATGAAGGCCGGCATCCATCCAGAGTACGTCGACGCACGGATCGTCTGCGCGTGCGGCAGCATCATCGAGACGCGCTCGACCGTGTCCGAGATCCACGTCGAAATCTGCTCCCAATGCCACCCCTTCTTTACCGGCAAGCAGAAGCTGGTCGACACCGCCGGACGGGTGGAGAAGTTCCGGGCCAAGTACGGCCTCGGCGAAGGGGCCGGGCGCGAAACAAAGCGGACCGCGGAGACCAAGGAGACAACGGAGGCCGCGGCCGAGGCGTAGCACAGCCATCGGGGCGACGCGCGGGAGATACCTCATGGGTGTTCCGCGGACGTACCGCCTAAGACAAGAGCAGGGGAACCCCCTGCTCTTCGTATTTGTCGCGGCGAGGGAGATCATGGAGCTCGGGGATCGCATCGAAGAGATA
Organism: Gemmatimonadota bacterium; assembly: GCA_035524965.1. Taxonomy (GTDB): domain Bacteria; phylum Gemmatimonadota; class Gemmatimonadetes; order JACCXV01; family JAHWKZ01; genus DATLFH01. Next base: position 4,050 of record DATLFH010000018.1, read on the forward strand.
CGGGCGCGGTTCGCGGCGGTCGAAGCCGCGCTGGCGGAGCCCGGGGTGAGTCGGGACCCGGAGCGGCTGCGCGATCTGGCGCGCGAGCACAGCCGGCTGGCGCCCGTGATCGACGCCGCTGCGCGGTGGGAATCCGCCGGCCGGCGTCTGGCGGGAGCCCGTGAGGTGCTGCAGGAGGCCGAGGATCCCGACCTCCGGGAGCTCGCCCGTGCGGAGATCGCCGAGCTGGAGGTGGATGTAGAGCGCGGTAACGACGAGCTCCGTCGGCTCCTCGTCCCGCGCGATCCACTCGACGACAAGGACGCCGTGCTCGAGATCCGGGCCGGCACGGGCGGAGACGAGGCAGCGCTCTTCGCCGGGGAGCTTCTCCGGATGTATGCGCGCTACGCCGAGCGGCGCGGCTGGACGGTCGAGCTGATCGACCTCGCGAATTCCGAAGGCGGTGGGATTCGAGAAGCGATCGCGCTCGTTCACGGTGCGGGCGCGTACGGGATCCTTCGTCATGAGAGCGGCGTCCACCGCGTGCAGCGCGTGCCGGAGACCGAGTCCCAGGGGCGAATCCATACGTCGGCGGCCACGGTCGCCGTTCTTCCCGAGGCGGAAGAGGTCGACGTCAAGATCGACGATAGCGAGCTCAAGATCGACGTCTTCCGGTCCTCGGGACCGGGCGGGCAGAGCGTGAACACGACCGACTCGGCGGTTCGCGTGACCCACCTGCCGACCGGGCTCGTCGTTCAGTGCCAGGACGAGAAGAGCCAGCACAAGAACAAGGCGAAGGCGCTCAAGGTTCTCCGCAGCCGTCTCCTGGACCGCAGGATCGCCGAACAGGACGCCGAACGGGCGCGAACGCGGAAGGCCCAGGTGGGGTCCGGCGACCGGAGCGCCAAGATCCGGACCTACAATTTTCCCCAGGGCCGCATTACGGATCATCGCATCAACCTGACCCTCTATCGGTTGGGAGAGGTGCTGAACGGGGAGCTCGAGGAGCTGGTCGACGCGCTCGCGCTCGCCGACGAAGCGGACCGGGTGGCCGGATGAGGGCATCGACCGCGATCGCGGGGCCGACGATCGGGACCCTCCTCGCCGAGGCCGAAGCGCGGCTCACGGCGCTCGATGTCGAGTTTCCCGATGCGAGCGCGCTGTGGCTCCTGGCCCACGCGATAGGCGAGAGCGACCCTGACCGGCTCGAAGAGCACGGCGAGGACGCGGTCGACGCGCTCGCCGCCGAACGCTTCTGGCAACTCGTCGACCGGCGAGCGGAGCACGAACCCTTCCAGTACATCGTGGGCTTGACGGACTTTCGCGGGGCGATGATGGAGGTCGAGCAGGGAGTTTTCCTGCCGCGGCTCCAGAGCGAGCGCATGTGCGACGAGATCGAGGCCTGGGCGAAGGATCGCGAGCCGCCTCGGGACGGTTGGCGTATCGCCGATCTGGGAGCGGGCTGCGGGGCGCTCGGGATCTCGCTCGCTCTGGGGGCCATCGCGCCGGCGTGGATCGTCGCCGTGGACATCTCGCCCCGGGCGCTCGCACTGATCGCCCGCAACGCCTGTCGGCACGGCGTGGCCGACCGCGTTCGACCGGTCGCCGGCGACTGGCTTTCGATGCTGCGTCCGCAGCCGATCCTCGACATCATCACGTCGGTTCCCCCCTACCTCAATCCCGGTGACGAGCGGTACCTGTCGGAGGAAAGCCTGCGCTGGGAGCCGCTGGAGACGTTCTTCGGCCAGCCGAGCGGTGACCGCCTGCTGGCGATGCTCGTCGACGAGGCCGCCTGCAGGCTCCGGCCTGGCGGACTCCTCGCTCTCCAGCTCGACGCCGACCAGATCCCTCTCCTCGAAGCCTACGTCAACGGCGACGCCGGCCATCCGCTGACGATCGAGTGGATCCTGCAGGACGAGGACGGAGACGAGGACGCCGTCCTCGCCGTGCGATCCTAGCCTCACGCGTCGTGGCCCGAGTGGAGCGGCGCTGGACCGTCCTCGAGATCCTGCGGACGACGACGGAGTACCTGGACGCCCGCGCGGTTCCCGAGGCGCGCCTTTCGGCCGAACACCTGCTGGCGGACGTCCTCGGATGCCGGCGGCTCGACCTGTATCTGGACTTCGACCGTCCGCTGGAGCCGGCCGAGATCGTCGCCTACCGGTCGTGCGTGAGGCGGCGCGCGGCGCGGGAGCCGGTCCAGTATATCACCGGGACGGCCGCCTTTCGGGGCCTCGACCTCCGGATCGACCGGCACGTGCTGGTGCCGCGCCCGGAGACCGAGCTGCTCGTCGGCGAGGTGCTGGCGTGGGCACGGGCGGAGGCCCGGCGCGGCCGCGCCCCGGCCGGCGGCTGGCGGATCGTCGACGTCGGGACCGGCTCGGGCGCGATCGCGTGCGCGATCGCCTGCGAGCTCGAGGGGTTGCGGTGGGTGCTGGGTACCGACGTGAGCCTGGACGCGCTGCGGGTCGCGCGCGCCAACGGCGCCGCGGTCGGCTCAGAGCGCCTGCTATGGACGGCGGCCGACGGACTCCCGGCGCTCCGCCCAGGGAGGAGCCTGGATGCCGTCGTCGCCAACCCGCCGTACGTTGGCGAGACCGAGCGCGGGAGCCTGCCGCCCGAGATCGTGGAGTGGGAGCCGGCGCAGGCGCTTTTCGCCGGTCCGCGCGGCGACGAGGCGCTGGCGAAAATCGTGGCCCGGGCCCCGGCCGTGCTTCGGCCGGCGGGGCTCCTGGCGCTCGAGATCGGCCGCGGTCAGGCGGCGGCGGTCCGCGATCGGATTCGGGCAACGCAGGGTTTGCGATACCTGGCCGCCTACCGCGATCACGCCGGGATCGAGCGCGGCGTGCTGGCGCTGGCGGCGTAACCGGCTGAAGGCCGATAGGGCGGGAGGCGCGGGCTGGAGCGGTTCATCGTGCAGGGCGGGCGTCCGATCCACGGCGAGGCGAGGCCCGCGGGGAACAAGAACGAGGCGCTGCCATGCCTGGCGGCGTGCCTGCTCGCCAGCCAACCGGTGGCGCTCGCCAACCTGCCGGACGTGAGCGACGTCCGCACGATGATCCGACTCCTCGAGGATGTCGGCTGCGAGGTCGCCCGCCGGGGGTCGCTCGCGATCGAGGTGCGCGCGGTCGGGAGCGGCGAACCATCGTTCGATCTGGTCCGCCAGATCCGCGGCTCGTTCTTGCTCGCCGGGCCCCTGCTCGCCCGCCGGGGCGAGGTCCACCTCCCGACACCCGGTGGAGATCGGATCGGCCGGCGCCGGATCGACACCCACCTGCTCGCCTTTCGAAAGCTGGGCGCCGAAGTCGAGGTCCGCGAGCGGAAGTACGTCCTCAAGGCGCCGGACGGCCTCGTTGGGGCGGACATCTTCCTCGACGAGGCGAGCGTCATGGGAACCGAGAATGCGATCATGGCGGCGGCCGGCGCGCGCGGCACGACACGGATCGCCAACGCCGCCTCGGAGCCCCACGTGCAGGGACTTTGCCGGCTGCTGACCGCGATGGGCGCCGAGATCCGCGGGATCGGAAGCAATCGGCTCGAGATCCGCGGGGCGGAGGCGCTCGGAGGGGCCGTCCACTCGATCGGGCCGGATCACATCGAGGTCGGCTCGCTTCTGGGTCTCGCCGCGGTGACCGGCGGCGAGCTGACGATCCGCGATGCGGGGGTCGAGAACCTGAGTCGGATCCGGCTCGGTTTCGAGCGGCTCGGGCTTCGGCTGGAGGTCGAGGGGGACGAGATCCGGCTCGGGGCCGGCCAGTCGCTGATGGTCGTCGACGATTCGGATGGAGCGGTGCCCACCCTCGACGACGCGCCATGGCCCGGGTTTCCAGCCGACCTGATCTCGATCATGATCGTGGTCGCAACCCAGGCCCGCGGAACGATCCTCATCCACGAGAAGATGTTCGAGAGTCGGCTCTTTTTCGTCGACCGGCTCCAGCGGATGGGCGCCCGGATCATCCTCTGCGATCCGCATCGGGCGGTGGTCCTCGGACCGACGCCGCTGGTGGGAGCGCAAATCACGAGCCCCGACATCCGAGCCGGCATGGCGCTGCTGATCGCTGCGCTTGCCGCCGAGGGGGAATCCGTCATCCAGAACGTGGGGCAGATCGATCGCGGCTACGAGCGGATCGACGAGCGGCTCCGGGCGCTGGGGGCCGACATCGTCCGCACGGCCGAATGAGCGGCATCCTTTATCTGGTCGGGACGCCGGTCGGCAACCTGGGCGACCTGGCGCCGCGGGCGCGGGAGACCCTGGCGCGCGTGGCCACGGCGGCGTGCGAGGACACCCGGACCTGCCGGCGCCTCTACCACTGGCTCGGCGTACCGGCGCCGCGACTGATCGCCTATCACGACCATAACGCCGAGACCGCGCTGCCGGCCGTGCTCGAGCGCCTCGCGGGCGGTGAGGAGGTGGCCCTCGTCACCGACGCCGGAATGCCGGCGATCCAGGACCCCGGCTACCGGCTCGTGGCGGCCGCCCGCCGGAGGGGGGTGCCGGTGGTGCCCGTTCCGGGCCCCAGCGCGCTCGTGCTGGCCCTCTCCGCGAGCGGTCTGCCGACCGATCGCTTCGCGTTCCTGGGCTTCCCGCCCCGCCGGGGGCGTGAGCGATGGTGGCGGGAGGCGCTGGCCCGCTGCGAGACGATCGTCGTCTACGAAGCTGCGGGGCGAGTGGCCCGCGCTCTGGCGGAGATCGGGGCCCGCGACCCGGACCGCCCCGTCTGCCTGGCGCGCGAGCTCACCAAGCTCCACGAGGAGTTCGTGATCGGCCCGGTGCGCGAGGTCGCCGAGAAGCTCGCCGGCCGCGAGGAGGATCTGCGGGGCGAGTGCGTTCTCGTCGTCGGCGGCGCCGGCGAGGACGCGATCGGTGCCGTCCCCTGGCGCGAGGCGCTGGACTGCCTCAAGAGGAGCCGCGCCGGGCGCGAGCTCTCGGGGCGCGACGTGGTCGATGTCCTGACCTGCGTCTACCCGGCCGGGCGCAATGCGATCTACGAGGCGGTCATCGCGGGCTGGGAAGAGCCGTGAGGGTCCGCGACTTTCCCCGCGGAGGGGCTCGCGAAGCGGCCCTGGCGCTGGCCTTGCTTCTCTCCCTCGCATTCGATCTCGCGGCCCAGGGGATCGGGGGCCGGCCCGGCTCGCCCAACGAAACTCCGCTGACGATCGCCCGGCTCCGCTACGCACCGGGCGACTGGTACGCGAACCCGACCTCGCTCACCAACCTGCTGGCATTCGTTCGCGAGGGGCTGGGGCTCCCGACGGCCGGCCGGGAGGCGGTCGTGCGCGCCACCGACCCCGACCTCGACCGCTACCCGCTCCTCTATCTCACGGGTCATGGCGAGATCCGGTTGACCGGTGAGGAGGTGGCCGCCCTGCGGCGGTATCTCGCTTCGGGCGGCATGCTCCACGCCGACGACAACTTCGGGATCGACCCCAGCCTGCGGCGGGAGATCGGCCGCATCTTTCCCGACGAGCCGCTGGTCGAGCTTCCGGCCGACCACTCGATCTATCACGCCGCCTACGATTTCCCGCAGGGGCTGCCCAAGATTCATGAGCACGCCGGCGGACCCCCGCATGGCTTCGGGGTATTCTATGACGGAAGGCTGGTGATCTTCTACTCCTTCAACACCGATCTGGGGGATGGTTGGGAGGATCCCGCCGTTCACGGCGATCCGCCCGTCGTGCGGGCGGCGGCGCTCCGGATGGGGGCCAATGTCCTGGCGTATGCGCTCACGCATTAGAGTCGAAATCATGGCCCCGGGTCCCGGAAGATCGGGCTGGGCCTCTCGATACGGCTCATGTTCTTTGACAGGTTGTCAGTACTAACATATGTTCCACCAGGGGGATAGCCGATTCATGCCCGAGCGACGCAATCGGATCCGCACCAGGCTCGTCGTTACGTTCATCGCGCTCGTCACCATCCTCGTCGTGGCCAGCGCGATGGTGTGGTACCGGGTCGCCACCAGCCACCTCAGGCGCGAGACGGAAAACCGGCTGGTGGCGATCGCCGAGGCGGGCGGGCTCGTCTTCGACGAGAACCTGATCACCTTCCTGGTGAGCGGCTTCAGCCGGCGCGTCCACGATATCGTCCAGGGCCAGCTGTTACAGATCAAGGACCGGCTGGGCGTTCGCGAGGCGTACATCTTCGACCGCGACCATCGGATCCTCGCTACGACCGACACGATCGGCATGGACCTCGGCCAGGTGGCCGCCGGGCTCGAGAACTACGAGGCCGAAATCGAGCGAGCCTTCGCCGGCGAGGCGGTCGTCACCGTGCCGTTCCGTGACGACGAGGGAAACGTCTACCAGACCGCCCTCGCACCGCTCATGGGTTATCGGGACCCCGAAGGCCGGCAGCCCGCAGTCGTCGCCGTCTTCGGGGTCGACCTCTCGGTGGGGTTCCTGGAGGTGTTCAACGATTTCAGGCAGATGACGATCGTGCTGTCGGCGATCGGCGTGCTGCTCACGATCCTGGTGGGGGTCTTCTTTGCCGGGACGCTATCACGACCGCTGGACAAGCTCGTCAAGTCGGCGGAGCGCATGGAGCGCGGCGAGATGGGCGAGCCGGTGGCGATCGAAGCGCGCGACGAGATCGGCTATCTGGGCAATGCGCTCGAGAACATGCGCAAGGGGATCATGCGCCGCGACCGTCATCTGCGTACGATGCTGGCCGGCGTTGCGCACGAGATCCGTAATCCGCTGGGCGGCATCGAGATCTTCGCCGGACTGCTGCGCGACGAGCTGGCGAACGCCGACCCGCGCCGCTCGCACCTCGACAAGATCATTCGTGAGGTCAAGCACCTGAAGACGATCATCAACGAGTTCCTGATCTACGCCCGGCCCCGCCAGCCGATGGTGGAACCGTTCCTGCTTCGAGAGGTGCTGGACGACATGGCCTTCCTGCTGTCCGGCGACGCGGAAACGCGCGGAGTCGAGCTCGAAGTGGAGGTGTCCAGCCCCGACCTCGCCGTCTACGCCGATGTCGAGCAGATCAAACGTGCGTTGCTGAACCTGGTGAAGAACGCCCTCCAGGCATCCCCGGCGGGGGGGTGCGTCCAGGTCCGGGCCCAAGGGGTCCACGACCGCGTCCGCATCCAGGTGCAGGACTCCGGGCCGGGAATCCACGCCGACCACATCAAGCAGGTCTTCGATCCGTTCTTCACCACCAAGGGGTCGGGCGCGGGCCTCGGACTCTCGATCGTGCGCTCGATCATTGAGGAGAACGACGGCGAGATCTGGGTGGAGAGCGTTCCCGGCGAGAAAACGACCTTCTTCATCGTCCTGCCGACAGTCGAGAGCGGACCGAGCCGCTTCCGCGCGATGGACAGTCCATCCGCGGAGCGAGTCGGGGCCGTGCTCGGGAGCGGGTAGGGGGAGGCGTGGCCAGAATCCTGATCGTGGAAGACAACCCGACGATGCGTGAGGGCCTGGAGCAGATGCTTTCCCGTGGCGGTCATGACGTGATCGTCGCGCCCGACGGGGAGCACGCGCTCGGGGTGTGCCGCTCGCAACCGATCGACCTGGTGATCACGGACTTCAGGATGGAGGGCATGAACGGAGTCGAGCTCCTCGGCGCGCTGCGCCGGAACTCCATCCCCGCCGACCCCGAGGTCATCCTGATTACGGCTTTCGGAACGATCGACATCGCGGTGGAAGCGATGAAGCAGGGCGCGGTGGACTTCATCACCAAGCCGTTCGATTCGGACGAGTTCAAAGTGAAAGTCGAGCGCGCGTTGAAGACGCGGGACCTGAAACGCGAGCGGGATGCGTTCAAGGCCGAGACCGAATACCTGCGGGGGGAGGTCGAGCACCACTTCGGCGAGATCGTCGGGCGATCCTCGGCGATGCGTGAGATCTTCGACTCGGTCCGCAAGATCGCCGAGACGAGCTCATCGGTCTACATCTACGGCGAGAGCGGGACCGGCAAGGAGCTGATCGCGCGGGCTATTCATCGGGAGAGTCCGCGACGGGACGGACCGTTCATCAAGGTGAACTGCTCGTCGCTGGCGGAGAGCCTGCTGGAATCGGAGCTCTTCGGACATGAGAAGGGGGCATTCACCGGCGCGATCCGTGAACGGAAAGGCCGCTTCGAGCTCGCTCACAATGGGACGCTCTTCCTCGACGAGATCTCCGATATTCCGACCTCCACGCAGGTCAAGCTGCTTCGCGTGCTGCAGGAGAAGGAGATCGAGCGCGTCGGCGGCGAGAAGACGATCCGCGTCGATGTGCGGATCATCAGCGCGACCAATCGCGATCTGGGACCACTTGTGGCCGACGGGTCCTTCCGCGAAGACCTCTTTTATCGGTTGCACATCATTCCCATCGAGGTCCCCCCCCTGCGCGAGCGCAAGGAGGACATTCTTCCCCTGGTGTCGCATTTCATCGAGTCGATCGCGAACGAGATCGGTAAGCCGATCGAGGGGATCAGCGACGCGGCGCTGGGATTGCTCCACGGCTACGAATGGCCGGGAAACATTCGTGAGCTTGAGAACATGCTCGAGCGGGCCATCGTTCTTTGCGACGGGGTGATTCTCGGCGTGGAGGAGTTCCCGTTGGACCGGCGCGCCGTACCACGGACGGCGGGGAATTCGGTAGCGGTTCCGCCGGTGGGTTCGATCCCGCTCGACGCGGCACTCGAGCGCCTCGAGCGATCGATGATCGAGAGGGCGCTCGAGCAGGCGCGGGGCGTCAAGACGAAGACGGCCGAGCTGCTGGGAATCAAGACCAGCGCGCTGTACTACAAGCTTGAGAAGTACGATCTCACGAGGGGCGAGTAGCGGCCAGGTCCGGGATGACACGGCGTGGACATAGAGCCGCCGGAGTGGCGCTGATCGCAGGGCTGGCGTTCCTGTTCGCGGCGGAAACGGCCGCCGGACAGGAGGCGGGTCAGGCCATCGGCATCCCGGAGTATCGCCGCCTGATCGACGATCGGGAGGTGGAGATCGCGCGGCTCCAGACGCGCCTCGCGGCGCTCGAGTCCCGCGCCGACTCCCTGAGCCAGGTCAAGCGATCGGTCCAGCCGGGCAGCGCCTCCTTCGAATCGATCTCCAACCAGATCCTCGATGCCTCGCAGGACATCACCGCAATCGCGCGCCGTCTGCGGACGCTGTTCGAGCAGGTCCGTGACCTCAAGCAGGATCTGTTCATCGCCTACAACCTGGCGATCGGCACCACCCGTGGGGAGATCGACGCGTTGACCGAGCGCGGGCGGACGGCCGAGAACAGCCGTGAGCTGCGGCGTCAACTCGTGCAACTGGAGGAGTACGTACGTGCCCGCGAGCGTCTGGCCGGCGAAATCGAGGAGGCGCAGGAGGACCTGTTCTTGCCCGAGCTCACGTACGACCCCACCGACGGTCCCGCACAGTTGAGGATCAAGGAGGCGATCGCCCGCGATGCTATCGATCGCATCGACCAGCGAATCGCGGCGATCGAGGCTCAGATCGCAGAGGCGCTCCAGAAAAAGCGGGACCTGGAGGAGTTCCGGCGCCTGCAGAACGATATCGAGATGTGGGGCGACGACCAGGCGGCTCGGGGAGGGAGCGAGATCGAGGCGATCCTGCAGAGCCGGGTGGGACTTCCCGGTGCGGCGGGCAATCTGTTCGAGGATGCCGACATCCGGATCCGAGAGCTGCAGGGCCGCCGGGTGGATCTCCTCGACCGGCGCAGCGAGTACGAGGGAAAGGCGAGCCTGTTCGCGCAACGTCAGCAACAGTTTTATCCTTAAACCCATGTCCAGGAGGAAGCCGTTCATGATCCGTCAACGTCGGAAACCAGGCTGCGGTCCGCCACGGGTTGCCGGGCCGGCGATGCCCGTGGCCGCGGCGCTCCTCGCGATGGCGGCGCCGTTCCTCCTGTTGGATCCGGCCCCCGCCCGCGCGCAGGCGTCGTGGGGCTACGATCAGGATGTGCGCCTGACCTACGAGTTCGACGACAACGTCAGCGAGGAGCTTCGCGATCCCGTCCGCGCCCAGGTGGCGCGGGTGGCCTACAGCAGCGATCTCCGCTGGGGCTCGACCGGAGAGCAGCGCTTGTCGCTGTCCTACCAGGGCGGCTTCAAGCGCCACTTCGGGCTGGCGGGCAGCGATGACGAGCTCGCGAGCCAGTTCGTGAATGAAGGCACGGTCGGCTACATGCGACGGATGAGCGACATGCTGGCGCTGGGCGGAACGGTGGGACTCAAGAACCGCAAGTGGACGGACGATTTCTTCTTCATCAACGAGGATGGCTTTACGCGCGTCAACGGGAGCGTGAATGCGCTTCTGACCCTGGCCCCGCTGGCTCCCGAGCAGCCGGCCCGGCTGGAAGTCGGCGGTCGCTGGAGCACGATCAGCTTCGAGAACCTGGATCAGACGTTCGGCAACGACGCGTGGGGGGGCTACGCGGCGCTGTCGAAACAGTTCGGCGGTGACGTCACCGCGACCACGTCGTACGCGATCGACCGCGTTCACTACCCCGGCCGGGGCGTGCTGGAGCCGGACGATACCGATCCGCTCAACGCCTTCCGTGGCTCGACGCGCCCTCGTCAGGAGGACCATCTGCACGAGCTCGGCATCGAGCTCACCTGGCTCGGCAACGTCTCGATCCAGGCCGACTACGGCTTCCGATACAACGACTCCAATTCGTTCGGCCTGTCCTACCTCAGCCACAACTTCGGCCTGCAGGTCCTTCGCCGGCTGCCGTGGGGCATGTTGGCGCAGTTCTATGGTCAGGTCGAACTGAAGGCGTTCACCGAGCCCGTCCCCAGCTTGACCGGGGCCGGCTCTCTGGACACGGGGGAGGCTGCGAACAACGCGCTGCTGGTGCGACTCGTGAAGGATGTCACACCCGAGACCTCGATCGAAGTGCGCTACGGGCGCTACCGCAACGAGTCGATCACGTTGAACGATTTCTATACGAAGAATATTTATGCGGTAGGCATGAACTACCGTCCGTGACGGCCCGCCAGCACCGCAGTTCGCAAAGAAGCGCAATTCGCTAAGAGCCATGACGGGACATCCTTCACCGGCGCGCGGGATGCGCGCCCTGGCTGTCGCCGAGCGGCGGCGGTGGCGCCAGCGGCTCATCGGGATGGCGGCGGTCGCCGGCGCGGGGTCGGTGCTGTCGCTGCTGATCGGGGAGAGCGTCCTCGGCCCCGGAGGCGGTCGCATCGCGAGCTATGCGCTGGTGGCGGCCGGCGTTCTGGTGGTGGGAGTGGGAATCGCGCGGCGCTGGCGGGCGCCGGCGCCGGACGCGCTCTCGATCGCCGGGCGGCTGGAACGGCTCTACCCGCAGGCGAGGGGCGCGCTGATCGACGCGGTGTCGGCGCCCGCGGTCGGTCGCGTGGGGAGCCTGGCCGCGGCCCGCGTGGAGGCCGCCGGGGCCTGGGTAGAACGGCGGACGCTCGCCCGGCTCGACGGCGCTCTGGCGCGAGACGAGCGCGATCCGGCATGGCGTCGTCTTGCGCTGGTACTGGCCGGGATCGCGGCGATCGTCGCGCTAGGCGAGCCGGCGGCCGCCCGCCGGCTCGGGGAAGCGATCCGGGATCCCGCGAGCCTGTGGGGCCAAGCGTCGGGCGCGTGGACGGTGACGCCGGGGGACACGGTCGTCGCTTACGGCGAACCGGTCGCCGGTCGGGCGCGGTTCACGGGGCTCGCTGCGGAGGGCCCGCTGATCCTCGAATTCCGTCCCGTGATGTCGGCGTGGCGGGCGGAGACGCTGGCCGCCCGGCCGGCCGGGACCTGGAGGTGGCCGAGCGTCCGGGCCGGGCTGCGCTACCGGCTCCGGTACGGTTCGTTCACGAGTCCCGCCTACCAGATCGAGATCGAAGCCCCGCTGGCGCTGGAGAACGTGGAGGTTCGTCGCCCGGGCGAGGAGTGGACGTCGCTCGCCGGCCGCGTCGTCCCGGCGGGAAGTCCGCTCGAGTTCCGCGGTAGGGCCACAGGAGCGCTGGCCCGAGCGAGAATCCGTCTCGAGGGCGGGGCCCGGCTTCCGCTGGAGGTGGAGGGCGCCGCGTTCGAGGGCGCGCTGCGGGTCCCGGAGGGGACCGCCGAGGTGGTGGTCCGCGATTCGGCGGGAGCGGTGGCGGCCGGCGCCCGGTTCCGCGCCGCGACCCCCGGCCGGGCGTTCGTCGAGATCCTGAGACCGGAGGAAGAGCCCCTCATCCTGGCGACCGGGGGAGCCTGGATCGAGGTTCGGGCCGGGGCGCCCGAGGGGCTGCGCGATCTTCTGTGGGAGACGGGGGACGGCGGCGCCGGGGCGCTGGCCACCGTGGGCGGGGCGCGCGACACGACGGTGGCCGGCATCGTCCCGCTGGCGGCCGGACGGGCCCCGGGAGACACGGTCCGCTACCGCGTCGTCGCCCGCCCCTCGCCGGGTGGAGGCCCCGCAGCCGCGAGCCGGTGGCGGACCGCCGTCGTCGCCGGCAGCACGGCGCTCGACGCCCTGGCGGCCGGGGCGCGCGACGAGGCCGCGGCCCGGGTCGATCGCGCGCTGGAGGCGGTCCGGGAATCGCCCGCTCTAGCTTCCGGGGCGGGCGCAAGTCCCGACACGCGGGAGGCGGCGCAGGAACTCGACCGCACGCTCCAGGCGGCCGCCGACAGCCTCGCCCAGGCGCTGGATCGGACTCTCACCGGGCCCGGCGTGCCTCCCGGCCTGGCCGAGCGCCTGGAAGGGTTCCGGCGGCTTCTCGAGGGAACCGCGCGCGCCCCGCTGACACCACCAGCCGGTCTTCCCGACGATCCGGCGGCAGCCGCCCATACGCGGGCCTCGCTCTTGGAGGCGATCCGGGAAGGGCTCGCCGAGATCGACCGGTTGATGGAACTGTCGCGAGCGGCGGATACGCTCTCGCAGCTGGCGGAGAGCGAGGACGCGCTCGCCGAGCAGAGCCGGCGCTCCCGGCCCGGCGAAATCGAGACCGAAATCGCGGAGCGGCAGGCCGCGGTCACCGACGCCGCACGCGAGGCTTCCGAACCGCTCTCCGATGCGCTCGCCGCGGGCGTCGAACAGGCTCTCGGGGAGGTGGATGCAGCGCTCGCACAGACCGACCCGGCTGCCGTCGCGACCGCCCAGGGAGACGCGGCAGATGCGCTGGCGGAGGCTGCCTCAGGGGCGCGCCGCGAGGTGGTGGAGGCGAGCGCGCGCGCAGAGTCCCAACGCGCCGCAATGGACCGCGCGGGCGCCGAGACGCTTTTCCTGGCCGACCGGCAGCGGGAGCTGGCCGAGCGGATGGCGCCGGGCGCCGATCCCGTGAGTCGCGCGGGCTCGGCGGAGCACGCCGATCGGGTTTCACGCCAGCAGGTCGTGACGCGCGGGCTCGAAGCCACCCTGGCCGCGCTCGTCGAGGCGATCGGCGGCCGCCCGGCGGGGTTCGATCTCGCGCGGCTGCTGGCCGAGGCGGTGTTCGCGACACGCTACGCGGAGGAGGCGGTGGCCAGCCCGCCCGGACGGGGAAGCGGGGCTCGAAGCGCGGCGGCCGCGACCCACGAGGCCGCCCGCACGCTCGCCCTTCTGGCGCGGGCCTTCCTGCTGCCGGAGAGCGAGAGCGGGGGCGGGGCCGGCGCCGGGGCAGAGGGGAACGCGGGCGCGGTCGCTCGCCAGCTCGAGGCGATGGCCGGCGCCCAGCGATCCCTCGCCGACGCGATGGCCGGCGGTGCCGAGCCGGTCGGGGGCAACGCCGAGGCGGCCGCGGCCCAGCGGGGGATCGGACGCCGGCTCGAGGATCTCGCCGAGGAGCTCCGGGACCTCGGGATCGATCCACGGACGATCCGGGCGCTTGCCGAATCGGTGGAACGTACGGCGGCGCGGCTGGAACGCGGCCTGCCCGGCGCCGAGAGCGAGACCGACCTGCGCGCGCTGGCGCGGCGATTCGCGGACCTGGGCCGGATCCTCGAGCAGAGCACGACCGAACGCCGGCGGTCGGAAACGGCCCGCGCGTTCCTGCCGGCCGGAGCGCCACCCCTTCCCGAACGGACGACCGCGCCCCGGCTGGATCCGGCCGCCGCGCTCGGCCCATGGGAGGACGAGCTGCCGAAAGACGCGCTGGGGCCGGCGAGGGCCTACCTGGAGCGACTGGCTGCGGAAGGCGTGCGTGCCCCGGGCGAGTCGCCATGAGCGGGAGACGGGCCCGGCGCCTCCGCCTGCTCGCGCTCTCGTTCGCAGCGGCGCCGTTCGCGGTTCCTTCTTTGGCGGCGCGCCCGGCCGTGGCCCAACAGGCCGAGCGCGGCGTCGGTCCGTTCGAGGCGGCACGCGAAGCCTACCAGCCGGCCGCCGACGATCCCGGCGTCCTGGCGGCGATGGCCCGTGCGGCGTCCGAGACGGGGGATCTGCCCCGCTTCCGAGCCGTGCTCGACAGCGTCGTAGGCGCGGGAACCGCGGGGCCGCATGCGGTCGCGTACTGGGGCGCCCTGTCGCTCCAGGCCGACGCCGCGCCGGATTCTGTCGCGGCCGCGTTCGACCGGCATCTGGCTCGTGCCGCGAACGACCGCGCGGCTCTCCTCGCTTTCTTCCGCGTGCTCGAGGCGCATGGGGCCTACGCGGCGGCCGAGGTGCTGCTGGACCGCGCGGAGGGGCGCGGCGTCCGACCGACCACCCTGGCCGGGATGCGCGGAGAGGTGCGCGAGAGGCGCGGCGACCCCGCGGGGGCATTGGAGGCGTACCTCGCGGCGATCGCTGACGGGGAGACGGTGGCGGTGACCGCAGCCGCCAGGATCGAGGGTCTGCTCGCGCGGTGGCCGGAGACGGCTGCGGCGGCCGAGCGGCTCGAGACCGCTCGCGACGCCCTTCCCGAAGACGTCCGACGTCTGGTCGTGCCGCTCCTGGTCCGGGCGTGGATCGGGACGGGCGATTGGGCGGCCGCGCGCCACGCGGCGCAGGACCCAGCGCTGGATCGGGAGACGACCGGCGAGCTGCTGCGCCGGGTCGCCGCCGGGGCTCGCGGGGCGGGTGAACCGGCGGCCGCGGAGGTCACGCTGGAGGATCTCCTGTCGCTCGGGCCGCCGGCCGCGCGTCCGTCCGACCGGCTGCTCCTGGCGGAGGTCACGCGCGAGCGGGGTGACCCCGACGAGGCGGTGGCCGAGCTTCGCCGCGCGGCGGCCGCGGGCGTGGCGGGAGCCGGCCGGCGAGTCCTGATCGCCGAAGTCGAAGCGGCGCGCGAGGCGGGCGATGCGGCCCGGCTGGCAGGCTCGATCGAGCGCGCCCGTGCGGGCGGCGTCGATCCGGCGCAGATCGGCGTCCCGGCGGGGGACCTGGCACTCGCAGCAGGCGCGCCCGACAGCGCCCTGGCAGCCTACGCGCGGGCGGCCGGCGACCCGTCGATCGGGCCGGCTGCGCTCGAGGCGCTGGCCCGCGTGCGGGTCGTCCAGTGGCTCCTTCGGGTGCGTGTTCCGAGCGCGACCTACGCCGCTCTCGGAGCGACGCTCGTCGCCGCTCCGGCGGGGCCGGCGTTGGCCGCGGCGCGGCTGGACTCGTTGGCCGCGGCGATCGGCGCCGAGCCCGCGCATTCGCTCCTCATGGGCCTCGCGGCCGAGTGGCACGGTCGGGCCGGAGATCCGGCCGGCGCGAGCGTGGCGCTCGCGCTTGCCGCATCGCGTCCGGAGGCGGGAGCGGAATCACCCGGACTTCTGCTCGCGGCGGGCCGCTGGGCGCGGGCCGCCGGGAACGAACTGCGGGCGGCCGAGCTGTGGGAGGGGCTCCTTCGGGATCACGCCGGCTCGCCGTACGCGCTCGAGGCGCGGCGTCTCTTGCGGCACCCGCCGCCACCGGAGGGCAAGGAGACCGGCGAGGATGGGCATGACAGCGGACAACGGGGCAAGTGAGGCGGCGGGAATTTCTCCAGGCGCTAGCGGGTGGTGCGGTGCTGGCTCTCGGGAGCCCGGCGTTCGCCCGCTCGCATCCGGGCCGCGCCACGCCCGCGCGGTCTTTCGGGGCGGCCCCGTTCCTCATCCCGATGGACGCGGCGCAACCCGAGCCGCTCAAGGCGTACGGGGTCGTCTACCGCGCGCTCCATGCGGGCGGATCGGCCGACTGGCTGCTCAACTTCCGCGGCGGCGCCTTCCTCGTCGATCATCCGGCGGCCTTCGACGAGAGCCTGGCGCGCGGCGTCATGACCGAGGGGCCGGCGGGGGGTACCGACGAAGCGGGTCGCGATCTCGCCGCGGCGCTGGCCGGGGGCGAGGCCTCCGCGCTGCGCCTCGAAGTCGCCCCCGAGATCGCCGTCTACGTGCCACCTTTCGCGGCGCCATGGGACGATGCCGTGCGGCTGGCGCTGGAGTTCGCCGAGATCCCCTATCGGACCGTGTGGGACCGTGAGGTGTTGACGGAAGGCTTCACCGGCATCGACTGGCTCCACCTGCATCACGAAGACTTCACCGCCCAGTACGGCAAGTACGGCGCGAGCGTCCGCGCGTCGGAGTGGTATCGGGAGGCGGTGGCGCAGGATCGCGAGGCCGCGGCCGATCTGGGATTCGCCGGCGCGGTCGAGCTCAAAGCCGCGGTCGCGAGCGCGATCCGGGCCTACGTGGCGGGGGGTGGGTTCCTGTTCGCGATGTGCGCTTCCACCGAGACCCTCGACCTCGTCCTGGCCGGCGATCCGCCCGATTACGGGGCGACGCTGGCGTTCACCGGGTTCGAGATCGAGCGCGCCCCGGTGGGTCCCTTCTCGTCGGTCGACGGCCATCGCGTCAACACGCCCCAGCGCCTGCCGCTCGATGCCGTTCAGCTTTCGCGCTTCGCGCCCGCGGTCGATCCGGTCGCGGCGATGCTGACCCAGAACCACAGCCTCGCCTTCCCCGACTGGTACGGGTTGACGACGTCGTTCCGGTCGGGGGCGCTGAAGCCGGGCGTGCTCGTGCTGGCCACCTGCGCCGAAGGCCGGCTCGCGAAGTACGTCCACGGCGATCACGGGGAGGGGACGTTCACATTTTTGGGCGGCCACGATCCCGAGGATTACCAGCACGCCGTCGGAGATCCTCCCACCGACCTCGCCTTCCACCCGCGCTCGCCGGGCTACCGGCTGATCCTCAACAACGTCCTCTTTCCCGCCGCCCGGCAGGAAGAGCGGAAGACGTGAATCCGCCGGGAGTCGACCGCAGGCTGGCCGCGATCCTTGCCGCCGACGTGGTCGGCTACAGCCGTCTCATGGAGGACGACGAGGAGGGCACGCTCGCGGCCCTCAAGCGGGCCCGGGCGGGTATCCTCGACCCCGAAATCGCCAGGCACCATGGCCGGATCGTCAAGACGACTGGCGATGGGTTCCTGGTCGAGTTTCCGAGTGTGGTCGACGCCCTCCGCTGCGCGGTCGAGATTCAGCAACGGACGTCGGAGAGCGGTGCCGCCGTACCGCAGGACCGGCGACTGCAACTCCGCATCGGTGTCAACCTGGGGGACGTGATCATCGACGGCGATGACCTGTTCGGTGACGGTGTCAACATCGCTTCCAGGCTGGAGGCCCTGGCCGAGCCGGGAGACATCTGCATCTCGCATGCCGTGTGGGAGCTGGTCCGGAGCCGGGTTGCCGTCCAGTTCGAGGATCGGGGGGAGATCAGCGTCAAGAACATCGCCCGCCCGATCCGCGTCTATCGCGTAGTGCCTGGACCGGCGCGGTTCCTGGCAACGGAAGCGGACATGCTTCGAGAAAAGATTGCCCGGCCCGACCAGTCGATCGCCGTTCTGCCGTTTGTCAACATGAGCTCCGACCCCGAGAACGAGTTTTTCAGCGACGGGGTTTCCGACGAGCTGATCAACCTCCTGACCAAACTTCCCCAGCTCAGGGTCTCCTCGCGAACGTCGTCCTTCTCCTTCAAGGGGAAGAGCCTGAACGTGCGCGCGATCGCCAGGGAGCTGGATGTGAAGAACGTGCTCGAGGGCAGCGTCCGGCGCGCGGGCAAGCGCCTGCGAGTCACCGCCCAGCTCATCGACACCGCCTCCGACTCCCATCTCTGGTCGGACACCTATGACCGCGAGCTCGACGACATTTTCGCGGTCCAGGACGAGATCGCCCGCAGTATCGTCGGCGCGCTCGAGATCACGCTCAGCCCCAAGCAAGAGCGCGCGATCCAGACGGTCCCGACCGCCAACGTTCAGGCGTACGACTGCTACCTTCGCGGCCGCAAGTTCTTGTATGAGCAGCGGGGCGGTGGGGTCGACCTGGCGCTCGAAATGTTCTCGCGCGCCATCGAGATCGACTCCGATTATGCGCGAGCCCACGCGGGAATCGCCGACGCCGCCGCCTACAAGTACACGTTCTACCAGCGCGACGAAGCGGTTCTGGAGCGGGCCGATGCGGCCAGCGGAAGAGCGCTGGAGCTCGATCCGGAGCTCGCCGAAGCCCACGCGGCGCGAGGTCACGTCCTCTCCTTGAAGAAGCGGTACGACGCGGCGGAGCGGGAGTTCGAGACCGCCATCCGGCTCGACACCCAGCTTTATGACGCGTACTTCTTCTACGCCCGCAGTCTGTTCATGCAAGGGAAGCGGGAGAGATCGGCCTGGATGTATGAGCGGGCGAGCGAGGTCCAACCGGAAGACTACAAGGCTCCGATCCTCGTTTCGGGGGTGTATCACGCGCTCGGCAAGGAGGTGGAAGCGCGGGCCGCCGAACGGCGCGGCCTTCAGGTTGTCGAGAGGTACCTCACGTTGAACCCCGACGACCAGCGGGCGCTGGCCCTTGGCGCGAGTGTCCAGCTCGCCGCCGGCGAGCGGCAGCGCGCCTTCGAATGGGCGGAGCGCGCGATGTCGCTCAACCCGGGCAGCACCACCGTCTTCTACAACCTGGCATGCTTCTATGTTCGCGCCGGCGACGTGGAGAAATCGCTCGACTGTCTGAAGCGAAGGATCGAGGGCGGAGCACTCCCCCGGGAGTGGATCGAGAACGATAGCGATTTCGACTTGATCCGGGACGACCCCCGGTTCCAGGCTTTGCTGGAGAGGCTGTAGGGCGCAAAGCCGCCCTTCCGGCGAAAGCATCCGGGGTTATCTTGAGGACGTGACGTTAGCAACGGCATCCCGATCGGCGGACGTGGCGGGGCTCATCGAGCGGTTCGCCCGCGGCGATCGCCGCGCGTTGGCCCGCGCGCTGACCTGGGTCGAGAACCAGCAACCGGGGTTCGAGGAGGTGCTCCACGCCACCCACGAAGGCCTCGGGAACGCGTTCCGGCTCGGCTTCACCGGTCCGCCCGGAGCGGGGAAGAGCACGCTCACCGAAAAGTACGCTCTCGCGCGCCGCGCCGAGGGACTCGAGGTCGGGATCCTGGCGGTCGACCCGTCGAGCCCGTTCACCGGCGGGGCGCTCCTGGGCGACCGGATCCGCATGCAGGATCTCACGCTCGATCAGGGCGCCTTCATCCGCTCGATGGCTTCCCGCGGGCGCCTGGGCGGGCTGGCAACGACCTCGCTGGAAGCGGCTGACCTCCTGGACGCGTTCGGGTTCGACATCGTGATCCACGAGACGGTCGGCGTGGGACAGACCGAGCGCGATATCGTGAGCGCCGCGGATACGACCGTCGTCGTCCTCGTCCCCGAGTCGGGCGACGCGATCCAGGCGATGAAGGCAGGACTCATGGAGATCGCCGACGTGTTCGTGGTCAACAAGGCGGACCGCCCGGGGGCGGAGAGGCTGGAGCGGGCGCTGAAGGCGGCGCTCGGCCTGAAGGCGCGCCGCGACTCAGGATGGAACCCGCCGATCGTCCGGACGGTCGCCGTCGATGGGAAAGGCATCGAAACGCTTTCCGCGGCGATCGACGCGCACCGCGCGCACTGCCGCGACACGGGAGCGCTGGCCGCCAAGCGCCGCGAGCGGACAGCCGAACGCGTGCGCGATCTCGTCTCACGGCGGATCGAGCGCCGGGTCTGGGGCGAGCAGGGTGGGGATCAACGACTGGCCGAGGCCCTCGATCGAATCGCGTCCGGCCAGGCGACGCCATACTCGGTCGCCGACGAGATCATCGCCGTGATGGGCTGGACGGACGGCGCGGGCGCGAGCGAGACGGGAGACGGACGATGACGCGGAAACTGGACGAACGAGAGCGGAAGGCAGCGCGTCGGGGGGACGGAACCGGCCGCGAGGTGCGCGAGATCCAGACGCGGGAGGAACGGCTGGCCGCGCGCGAGGCCGCCTGGCGCGACCGCTGGCAGGCGAGCCCCCTGCGGGACATCGACTTCACGACGACCTCGTCGATGGAAGTGAAGCCGCTCTATACGCCTCTCGACCTCTCGCGCGATGAGTTCCTCGACGACATCGGCTTCCCCGGTGAGTACCCCTACACGCGCGGCGTCTACGACTCGATGTACCGGACGCGGCTCTGGACGATGCGCCAGTTCGCCGGCTTCGCGACCGCCGCCGAGACGAACGCGCGATATCAATTCCTCCTCGACCACGGCCAGACGGGCCTCTCGGTCGCGTTCGATCTGCCGACCCTGATGGGGTACGACTCCGACCATCCGATGTCGGAGGGCGAGGTCGGCGTGTGCGGGGTGGCGATCGACTCGCTGGCCGACATGGAGACCCTCTTCGAGGGGATCCCGCTCGACCAGGTCTCGACGTCGATGACGATCAACGGGCCGGCGCTGATCTTTCTGGCCCTCTACGTCGCCGTGGGGGAGAAGCAGGGCGTCGGCCCCGAAGAGCTCCGCGGGACGATCCAGACCGACCCGCTGAAGGAGTACATCGCTCAGAAGGAGTGGCTTTTCCCACCCGCGCCGCACCTCAAGATCGTCGTCGACATGATGGCCTGGTGTACCGAGAAGGCGCCCCTCTATCACCCGATCTCGATCTCCGGCTACCACATCCGCGAGGCGGGCTCGACCGCCGTTCAGGAGCTCGCCTTCACTCTGGCCGATGGGTTCACGTACGTCGAGGCGGGGATGGAGGCGGGGCTCGATGTCGATTCCTTCGCCCCGCGGCTGTCCTTCTTCTGGAACTCGCACAACGACTTCTTCGAGGAGGTCGCCAAGTACCGGGCGGCGCGGCGGATCTGGGCGCGCCACATGAAGGAGCGCTACGGGGCCAAGAACCCGCGCTCGCTCCTCATGCGCTTCCACACCCAGACAGCGGGATGCTCGCTCACCGAGCAGCAGCCGGAGAACAACATCGTGCGGACCGCGATTCAGGCGCTGGCGGGCGTGATGGGCGGGACCCAGAGCCTGCACACGAACTCGATGGACGAGACGTACGCGCTGCCAACCGAGAAGGCGGTCAAGATCGCGCTCCGGACCCAGCAGATCATCGCCTACGAATCGGGCGTGCCGAACGTGATCGATCCCCTCGGAGGCTCCTACTTCGTCGAGGCGCTGACCGATCGGATGGAGGCCGAGGCCGAGGAATACTTCCGGCAGATCGAGGATCTGGGCGGCGTCGTGGCAGGAATCGAGCAGGGGTTCTTCCAGCGCGAGATCGCCGAAGCCGCGAGCCGCTATCAGGAGGAGATCGACGCGAAGCGGCGAATCATTGTCGGCGTCAACGAGTTTGTCGAGGAGGGCGAGGAGCTGGAGATCCCGATCCTCCGGATCGATCCGCGGTACGAGCGCGAGCAGTGCGAGCGCGTCCGGAAAGTCCGTGGCGAGCGCGACCCTGCGCGGTACAAGGCGGCGATGGAGGGGCTGCGGACGGCGATTCGCGAGAAGAGCAACCTCATGGAACCGGTCCTCGATGCGGTGCGCGCCTACGCCACGATTGGGGAAATGGTCACCCTGATGAAGGAGGAGTACGGCACGTGGCGCGAGCCGGAGATCTTCTAACCGGATGCGAGGGAGTTCAATGTCGATCACATCCGGACACTCCGGACATAAGGCACGCAGAGCCTTGCCGGTGTAAACGAAACGGTCATGATGGTTGGCCCTGATAGCCGGGAGTAAATTCTGCCTCTTGGTGTATCGCGCTCTTCTATGGACGGTGGTTGGCGCCGGCTTCTGGGGGTGCGCCTCGACGGATTCCTCCGAGATTCAGGGAACCATCACGTACCGCGAAAGAATCATGCTCCCCGCCGGTTCGAAGGTTGTCGTGCAGCTCATAAGTACGGCGCGGGACGCCGATTCGGCTACGGATAGCGCCTCCCCAATCGCCGAGATCGATTTTCGGACCGAGGGCGAGCAGGTTCCCCTGCCGTTCACGGTGAAGTATGATCCCGAAAGCATCGGGGACGAGGCTGCGCTCGCCATCCGCGCTCGGATCGAGACGTTCGGCACGGTTCTTTTCGAGACGCCGTCTCCGCAATTTCTGCGGGGTCTCTCCGGTGTTGGGCAAGAACCCTCCGTCCCGGTCGAGATCATGCTCTCCCAACGGAGTCAGGGGACCCCCGCAGAGGAGAGCGCAACAGAAGGCGACGATTCCGGCGCGGGCGTCTGGGAGGACGCCAGACTGCGCGGCGTAGACTTCCGCGGACTCGGCCAGGAGCCCGGGTGGACCCTCGAGATCGACGAGGAGAAGTCGATCTTGTTCGTCGGCGACTACGGCGCCGTGCGTCGCGAGGTCCCGGCGGTCGAGCCCACGGTCGAAGGAACCGTCACGACGTACGACGTCACGACGGAGAGCGGCCGGCTCACGGTCGTGATCGAGGACGCACCCTGCCGCGACGTGATGAGCGGGGAGCCCTTCGACGCGACCGTCGCGGTCGTCCTCGACGGAAGGTTGCTGATGGGCTGCGGCCGTCCGCTAGACTGAGCGGCTGGACGGCGATGCCGGGAGCCGAGGAGGCGATGGAGCGAAAGATTCGAGTCCTCGTCGGGAAGCCGGGTCTCGACGGTCATGACCGGGGGGCCAAGGTCGTCGCGGCGGCCCTCCGTGACGCCGGCATGGAGGTCATCTACACGGGGCTCCACCAGACTCCGGAGCGGATCGTCGAGACGGCGCTCCAGGAGGACGTCGATGTCGTGGCGCTCTCGATCCTTTCGGGCGCCCACATGACGCTCTTTCCGAGGATCGTGGAGCTGATGCGCGAGCAGGGGCTCGATGACGTGCTGCTAACGGGCGGGGGGATCATCGCCCGGGACGACATGGCCGCTCTATCGGAGATGGGCGTCGGTCGCCTCTTCGGCCCTGGCACTCCCACCCGCGAGATCGTCAAGTACGTCCGCGACTGGGTGGAGGAGCGCGATCGGGCCGGCTCCGGGGTGAGCTCGTCGTGAGGTCCCGTCAGAAGTGCGGGGCCACAGCCTCGGTCGGGTGGACGTTTCCGTCCGACCGAAGCCCCCAGACCTCGGGCACCTGACCGTGACCTACCTCGACCTCTCCTCCGAGCAGCGCCTGCTCGTCGAGACCGTCTGCGCGTTCGCCCGCGAGCGGATCGCGCCGATCGCCGGCCCGCACGACGAGTCGGGTGAGTTCCCGTGGGAAACGGTGCGCGAGATGGCGGACCTCGGCCTCTTCGGGATCCCGTTTCCCGAGGAGCTGGGCGGCGCCGGCGCCGACGTGCTCTCCCTCGCGCTCGTGATCGAGGAGCTGGCCAAGGTCGACGCCTCGCACTCGATCACGGTCGGCGCGCACACGTCTCTTGCCGCGTCTCCCATTCACGACTTCGGCACGCCCGAGCAGAAGGAGCGGTGGTTGCCTCCGATGGCGCGGGGGGAGGTCCTGGGCGCGTTCGGTCTGACGGAGGCGACGTCGGGCTCGGACGCCGCGAGCATGTCGACCCGGGCCGTCCGCGACGGGGAGGGATGGGTCCTGAGCGGCACGAAGGTGTTCATTACGAACGCCGGTGTGGCCGGGACCCACGTCGTGGCCGCGGTGACCGATCTGGACGCCGGATCCCGCGGGATCTCGCAGTTCATCATTGACGGGGACGCGGAAGGGCTGACCGCCGGAAAGAAGGAGGACAAGCTCGGGTGGCGGGCGAGCGACACCCGCGAGCTGGTCCTCGATAAGGTTCGCGTTCCGGCCGGGAACCTCCTTGGCGAGGAGGGGCGCGGGTTCCAGCAGTGCTTGCACACCCTGAACGGAGGGCGAATCGGTATCGCCGCGCACGCCCTCGGGATCGCCGAGGGTGCGTTCGATGCCGCGCGGGCCTACGCCCTGGAACGGCGCCAGTTCGGCCGCCCGATCGCCGAGTTCCAGGCCACCCGCTTCAAGCTGGCCGACATGGCGACCGGGATCGAGGCCGGCCGCCACCTGACCTACCACGCCGCGCGTCTCAAGGACGCCGGGAAGCCGTACCGACTGGCAGCAGCGCAGGCCAAGCTCTTCTGCTCCGAGCTCGCGATGCGGACGACGATCGAAGCGGTCCAGGTCCACGGCGGCAACGGCTATACGCGCGACTACCCCGTCGAGCGAATGATGAGGGATGCCAAGGTGACCGAGATCGGCGAAGGAACGAGCGAGATTCAGCGCTCCGTGATCGCCCGGGAGATCCTCGAGCCCGGGTCCCGCGGGTGAACCCGGAGGACTGGCCGCGACTCGCCTGGCCGCCGCTCCGCTGGGGGGAGCGCACGGTGACGGTCCTCTCCGACGGCGTCCTGCGCCTCGACGGCGGGGCGATGTTCGGCGTCGTGCCGCGGGTTCTGTGGGAGAAGAAGCTGCCGGCGGATGACCGGAACCGGGTCCGACTCGGGATGAACTGCCTTCTGATCGATGGGCCGGAGGGAAGAACGATCGTCGAGGTCGGCTCGGGCGGCAAGGAAGACGCGAAGTTCGCGGCCATGTACGGTCTCGAGCGCGACGGAGGGCTGCCGGCGCGTCTCTCCGAGGCGGGCGCGCCGCCCGAGACGATCGACCGGGTGGTCCTCTCCCACTTGCACTTCGACCACGCCGGCGGGGCCACCCGGTGGGATGACGAGGGCGGGAGCATCGTCCCGACGTTCCCGCGGGCGACCTACCACATCCACGCGGGGGAGTACGAAGAGGCGATCGGGTCCCACGCGCGCAACCAGGCTTCGTACATCCGGCGCGACTTCGTCCCGCTGGTCGAGGCGGGGCAGGTGGAATGGATGGCGGACGGCGGCACGATCGCGGGCGCAATGACCGTCCTGGCGACGCCGGGCCACACGGCCCATCACTGTTCGATCGCCGTGGATGACGGAGAAGGCCGCTGGCTGGTCTTTCTGGGGGATCTCGTACCGACGACCCACCACCTCACGGATCCGTGGATCATGGCCTACGATCTCTATCCGGTGACGACGCTCGAGACCAAGCAGCGCGTCTTGCCGCGCGCGCGAGAGGAGGGTTGGCTCTGCGCCTTCGTCCACGACGCCGAGCACCCGCTGGCGTACCTGCGGGCGAACGATCGCGGGCGGCTCCAACGCGATCCGGAACGGGATCCATGGAGCGGTTGAGGGTCGGGATCGTCGGTGGCGGCCCTGCCGGCGCCTGCGCGGCCTGGCAGGCGGCGCGCCTCGGCCACGAGGCGACCTTCTTCGACCACCGGGCACCGTGGGAGAAGCCGTGCGGGGGTGGGATCACGGTCAAGGCGCAGGACGACTTCCCGTGGATCGCCGAGATTGCATCCCTGGGCCGCGCCGTACGGGAGTTCCGTTTCCTCTCGCCCGAGGACCGGACGGTCGAGTTCACCTGCCCGCGCGAGACCCTCATCTTCGCGCGGGCGACATTCGACGAGGAGGTGCGGCGGCGGGCCATAGCGGCCGGGGCGACGCGCGTAGCTCGCAAGGTACAGCGGATCGAGCGGCAGGCCGGCGGCTGGCGGCTGACCGCCCAGGGCGAGACCTATCACTTCGACTTCCTGGTTGGAGCCGATGGCGCCATCAGCATAGTACGAGAGACGCTGGTCCCGGATTTCCGCGGTTTCCGAAACTCGATCGCCAGCGGCTTCTTCATTCCGGCCGCGATCGAACGGATCGAGACCAAATTCTTCGGGGACGCGCGCGGCTACCTCTGGTTCTTTCCTCGGCCGGACCATCTGTCGGTGGGGCTCTGTCTTTGGGGCGGCGAGGGGGCCGCGCTGGGGCGGGAAACCCGGGCGCGGTTGATCGATTTGCTGGCCGAATATTTTCCCGCGCTCGATCCACGGACCGGCAAGGGGTACGGCGCGTTCATCCCCACGATCATGGATCCAGCGTGCTGGAAGGTCGCCCGCGGCGGGCCGGACTGGGCGCTGGTCGGCGACGCGGGCGGGTTCGTCGACACGATCACCGGTGAGGGCATCTACTACGCCCTTCGATCGGCCCGAGCGTGGGGACGCGCGCTGGCGGACGGCGCGCCCGAGACCTACGACCGGATCTGGCGATCCGAATTCGGCGACGAGCTCGAGAAGGCGAGCCGTCTCGTGCATCTGTATTATCGGCCGCGATTCATCGAGGAGGTCGTTCGCTTCGGCGCCGCGAGCGCGGTCATCCGCGCAGTCCTCGCCGATCTGGTGATGGGAACGCAGTCCTACCGCACGCTGAGACGGCGGCTTCAGCGCGAGATCCTCTGCGCCGGCTGGCGGCGGATGACCGGCTGGCGGAGACGTGTCCGTCTGGCCGTCGGCTAATTCGCAGTAGCCTTGCGAGAAGAGCGTGCCGTTTCGATAAGGCGGCAGAAAGGAGCACGGGGTGAGCGGGAACGGAAAGCGTACGACGGCGGTGATCGCGAGCGCCTGCCGGACGCCCATTGGGAAGTTCCTGGGGGCGCTGGCGCCGAAGACGGCCCCCGAGCTGGGCGCGATCGTCGTGCGCGAAGCGGTCGCCCGCGCGGAAATCGATCCCGAGCGGATCGACGAGGTCGTCATGGGG
This sequence comes from Gemmatimonadota bacterium, assembly GCA_035524965.1. Classification (GTDB taxonomy): domain Bacteria; phylum Gemmatimonadota; class Gemmatimonadetes; order JACCXV01; family JAHWKZ01; genus DATLFH01. The sequence goes on from DATLFH010000018.1 coordinate 30,648, forward strand.
CAGGTCGTCCAGGCGGGAAGCGGACAGGCGCCGGCCCGCCAGGCGGCGCACTACGGCGGAGTCCCGGACAGCGTCCCCGCGATGACGATCAACAAGGTCTGCGGCTCCGGACTCAAGGCGGTGATGCTGGCCGCGCAGTCGATTCGCGCCGGTGACCAGGCGTGCGTCGTGGCTGGCGGCCAGGAGTCGATGTCGAACGCGCCCTTTCTCCTTTACGGGGCGCGAGAAGGAATGAAGTTCGGCGACCAGAAGCTCGTCGACGGGATGATCCGGGACGGCCTCTGGTGCGCCTTCGAGGGCGTTCACATGGGCGAGCACGCCGAGCTGACCGCCGAGAGATCCGACATCTCGCGCGCGGAGCAGGACGCCTTCGCGCTCAAGAGCCATAAGAGGGCGATCGCCGCGATCGAGGGCGGCAAGTTCAATGCGGAGATCGTGCCGGTCGAGATCGAAACGCGAAAGGGAAAGAAGGTCGTCGACACCGACGAGGGGCCGCGCGCCGACACCTCGCTGGACGTCCTGGCGCGCCTCAAGCCGGCGTTCCACCGCGAGGGCACGGTCACGGCCGGCAACGCGCCGGGCCTGAACGACGGCGCCAGTGCGCTCGTCGTCATGAGCGAAGCCCGCGCTGAGGAGGAGGGCGTCGAGCCGCTGGCCCGGATCGTCGACTACGCCTCGGCAGGGACCGAGCCCAGACTCCTCTTCTACGCCCCCGTCTTCGCCGTCCGCGAGCTTATGGAGAAGACCGGTCGTTCGATCGACGACTACGAGCTGATCGAGGCGAACGAGGCGTTCGCGGTCCAGGCCCTGGCCGACGGCAAGGAGCTCGGTTGGGACTGGGACCGCGTCAACGTCCACGGCGGGGCGGTGGCGCTCGGACACCCGATCGGCGCCAGCGGCGCGCGTGTCCTGACCACCCTCATCTATGCATTGAAGGATCGTAGTCTAAGTCGTGGGCTGGCAACGCTATGCCTGGGCGGTGGAAACGCCGTCGCGATGGAGATCGAGCGGCTTTGACGGGGACCGGCGGGGGAGCTGGGAGGATCGCCGCCGTCGCGGTCGTCGGCGCCGGCACGATGGGAAACGGGATCGCGCACGTCTTCGCCCAGCACGAGCATGCGGTCGTGCTCGTCGACAGCGATCCGGCCGCGTTGGGTACGGGCATAGAGACGATCGAGAAAAATCTCGACCGGCAGGTGAAGAAGGGAACGGTGAGCGCCGCTGACAAGGCGGCTGCCCTCGCTCGGATTGAGACCGCCGGCGAGCTCGACGCCGCCCACGCGGCGGATCTCGTCGTCGAGGCGATCGTGGAGGACGAGGAAGTCAAGACCGACGTCTTCCGGACCCTCGACGCGATCGTGAAGCCGGACGCAATCCTGGCCTCCAACACTTCGTCGATCTCGATCACGCGCCTCGCTGCGGCCACGGCCCGGCCGGACCAGGTGATCGGTATGCACTTCATGAACCCGGTCCCGGTCATGAAGCTGGTCGAAGTCGTGCGCGGCCCCGAGACCTCCGAGGCAACCCACGGCGCTATCGTGGCACTCGCCAAGGCGCTGGGGAAGACGCCGGTGACGGTTCAGGACTACCCGGGCTTCGTCTCCAACCGCGTCCTCATGCCGATGATCAACGAGGCCGCCTTCTGCGTGATGGAGGGGGTCGCAGAGCCGGAGGCGATCGACACTGTGATGAAGCTCGGGATGAGCCACCCGATGGGTCCCCTCGCGCTGGCCGACTTCATCGGGCTCGATGTCTGTGTCGCGATCCTCGATGTCCTGCAGGGCGGCTTCGGCGACCCGAAGTACCGGGCCTGCCCGCTCCTCAGGCGCATGGTCGTCGCCGGCCGCCTCGGCCGCAAATCCGGTCGCGGGTTCTACGAGTATCCGGCAGATCGAGGCGGGCTCCAGTGACACGGCCGTCGGTCGCGCCGGTGAGCCCGCTTACCGATCTTCAGCGGGAGATCGTCCGCACGGCTCGCGAGTTCGCCCGTAACGAGCTCGCGCCCCATGTCGAGACCTGGGACCGGGAGGCACGCTTCCCCCGGGAGGCGGTCGACGCGCTGGCTCGCCTCGGGTTCCTCGGAATGCTCGTCCCGCAGGAGTGGGGCGGAAGCGGCCTCGATACGGTGACCTACCTGCTCGCGCTCGAGGAGATCGCCAGGGTCGATCCCTCGCTCGCGGTGACGATGAGCGTTCACAACTCGCTTCCGACTCAGATGATCCTTCGTCACGGGAGCGAGGAGCTCAAGGAACGCTACCTGAAGCCGATGGCGGCGGGCGAGCGACTGGGCGCCTTTGCGCTGTCGGAGGCGGACGCCGGGTCGGATCCCGCAGCGCTCGCGTGCCGCGCGGTCAGGGACGGCGACGGGTACGTTCTCAACGGCGCCAAGGCGTGGGTCACCAACGGGGGCACCGCCGACATCGTTGTCGCGATGGCTCGCACTGGAGGCGAGGGCGCGCGCGGCGTCTCGGCCTTCGTCATCGAAACTGGCTGGGAAGGGTATGCGGTCGGGAAGGAAGAGAAGAAGATGGGCCTCAGGGCCTCCAACACGACGGAGATCGTGTTCACCGATCTCCGGGTGCCGGCGGAGAACCGGCTAGGCGAGGAAGGCGCGGGCCTCACACACGCGCTGGGCAGCCTGGAGCACGGCCGGCTTGGAATCGCCGCCCAGGCGCTGGGGATCGCCGAGGCCTGCCTGACGCTGTCGATCGCCTACGCAAAAGAGCGTACAGCATTCGGTCGTCCGATCGCCGAATTCCAGGGGCTCCGCTTCATGCTGGCCGACCTGGCGACCGAAATCGCGGCCGCCCGCGCGCTGACCTATGCCGCCGCCGGACGGATGGACCGCGGCGAACCCGTGCGCAAAGAGGCGTCGATGGCCAAGCTCCTCGCCAGCCGAACGGCGATGAAGGCGGGGGTGACCGCGGTGCAAGTCTACGGCGGCTACGGCTATATGCGTGACTATCCGGTCGAGCGGTATTTCCGCGACGCCAAGGTCACCGAGATCTACGAAGGCACCTCCGAGATCCAACGGCTCGTGATTGCCAACGAGCTTTTCGGGGAATAATCTCTGGGCAGACGCGAGCCGTCCGGGGGCTCCCCCCGCTCTCCGGGGGCTCCCCCCGGCCTCATCCGACAGGAGCGCCTCGTTTGGATGTCTTCGAGCTGATCCAGGAGGCGAACCACGAGCAGGTCGTCTTCTGCAATGATGAGCGTTCAGGGCTCCATTCGATCATCGCCATCCACGATACGACGATGGGACCCGCTCTCGGCGGCACCCGGATGTGGCCCTATGGGAGCACCGAAGAGGCGCTGATCGACGTGCTGCGCCTCTCGGAGGGGATGACCTACAAGGCGGCGGTCGCCGGGCTCGCCCTGGGAGGCGGGAAGGCCGTCATCATCGGCGATCCTCAGACCGACAAGACCGAGGCGCTGTTGCGCGCCCACGGCCGCTTCGTCGATACCCTCGGGGGACGCTACATCACCGCCGAGGATGTCGGGATCACGGTCGAGGACATGGAGCACGTCTACCGCGAGACGCGGCACGTGACCGGCATCCGGTCCAGCCCACACGGCTCGGGCGATCCCTCACCGGTGACGGCTTACGGGGTTTACTGGGGGATCCGGGCCGCCTGCCGTCATCGCCTGGGAACCGACGTGCTCGCCGGCATGCGTATCGCGATCCAGGGAGCGGGAAACGTCGGCTACCATCTCTGTGAGAATCTGGCCGACGAAGGCGCTATCCTGGCGATCTCGGACATCGATCCGAAGAAGGTCGACCGCGTGGAGAAGGCCTTCGGGGCGAAGGCGATCGACCCCGACTCGATCTACGACGTCGAGTGCGAGGTGTTCGCGCCCTGCGCGCTGGGTGCGATCCTGAACGACCAGACGATCCCGCGACTCAAGTGCAGCGTCGTGGCGGGCGGAGCGAACAACCAGCTCGAGGAGGATCGACACGGCAGGGCGCTCGCAGAGCGGACAATCCTCTATGCCCCCGACTACGTGATCAACGCCGGCGGCCTCATCAACGTGTACGGCGAGCTCCGGGGCTACGATCACGAGACGGCGAAGCGCAAGGCGCGGGAGATCTATCAAACGCTTCTCTCGATCTTCGGGATCGCCGACGAGGAGGGGATCCCCACCTCGCGGGCCGCCGATCGGCTCGCTCAGCGCCGGTTGCGCGAAGCGCGTGAGCGAACGGATGTCGGCGAGCGGGAGCCCCTCTCCGCCGTCCGCGAGTAAGGGCGTCGATGGTCCGGACCGGTACGATAGGCCGCCGAACGATCCTGCTGGCAGCCGATCACGCGGGCTATGAGCTCAAATCTGAGCTGACCGCGCACGTTGCAGACCTGGGCTACAAACCCCTGGACATGGGAACGAACTCGACCGATCCGGTCGATTATCCGGACTTCGCGGGCCGTCTTGCGCAGGCGATCGCCGCCGGCCGGGCGCCGCGCGGGGTGCTGATCTGCGGCGCGGGTATTGGCATGTCGATCGCCGCCAACCGGTATGCCGGCGTGCGTGCGGCGAACTGTTTGACGGAGCAGATGGCCGCGCTCGCTCGCGAGCACAACGATGCCAACGTGCTCTGCCTCGGTTCGCGACTTCTCGAGCCTGCCGATGCGAAGAAGATCCTGTGGACGTTCCTCGACACCGACTTCGGGGCCGGGCGCCACCAGCGACGGGTGGAGAAGATCGAGCGCGCGGAGGCGCGCTCATCCGGAGCGCACGGAATGTTCGCCCGGTGAAGTTCCTGCATGAGACCGACCCCGAAATTCTGAAAGTCCTGATCGCCGAAGCCGAGCGGCAGGCGGACGGGCTGGAGCTGATCGCGAGCGAGAACTTCGTGAGTCCGGCCGTTCTGGAAGCCATGGGCTCGGTGCTGACGAACAAGTACGCCGAGGGGCTTCCCGGCAAGCGGTACTACGGCGGCTGCGAGGTCGTCGATGTGGCCGAGAACCTGGCGATCGAACGGGTGCTGTCACTCTTCGGAGCCGAGCACGCGAATGTGCAGGCGCACTCGGGATCGCAGGCCAACATGGCCGCCTACCTGGCGCTCATGGAGCCGGGCGACACCCTGCTCGGGATGGACCTCTCGGCCGGCGGCCACCTGACCCACGGCAGTCCGGTCAACTTCAGCGGCCGGCTGTTCCGGGTCGCCAGCTACGGCGTTGGTCGGGAGTCCGGGCTCATCGAAACCGAGGACGTGCGCCGGGTGGCCGAGGAGTGCCGGCCGAAGGTGATCGTGGCCGGTGGAAGCGCCTACAGCCGGACGATCGACTTCGGCGCCTTCCGCGAGATCGCCGACCAGGTCGGCGCGAGCCTGGTGGTCGACATGGCCCACTTTGCGGGGCTGGTCGCGGGCGGCGCCTTTCCGTCGCCGGTGCCCTACGCCGACATCGTCACGTCGACGACGCATAAGACCCTGCGCGGGCCGCGCGGCGGCCTGGTCCTGTGCCGTGAAGCGTACGCCAGGGCCGTGGACAAGATGATCTTCCCCGGGATCCAGGGCGGGCCTCTCATGCACGTGATCGCCGCCAAGGCGGTCTCCTTCCGCGAGGCGCTGGAGCCTTCTTTTCGCGAGTACGCCCACCAGGTCGTGAGGAACGCGCGGGCGCTGGCCGACGCGCTCATGGAGCGTGGCTACATGGTGGTCAGCGGCGGGACCGACTCGCACCTGTTCCTGGTCGATCTCCGCGGCGGGCGGGACGCCGCCGAGACGACCGGCAAGCAGGCCGAGGCCGCGCTCGGCGGGGCCGGGATCACGGTGAACAAGAATACCGTGCCGGGCGAGACCCGAAGCCCGTTCGTGACGAGCGGGATCCGGGTCGGAACCCCCGCCCTGACGACTCGAGGAATGGCGGAGGCGGAGATGGAGCGAATTGGGGGCTGGATGGGGGACGTGCTGGACGCGCCGGAGGATCACGCCGTCCAGGGCCGCGTCAGGGATTCCGTTCGGGAGCTCTGCGCCGAGTTTCCACTGTACGACGAGTGGCTCGAGCGCCGCCGTGCACTGGCCAGCGCATGAGCCTGGCCCCCACCTTCAGCCGCTTGACGACTTTCGCTTCGCGAGCCTAGCTTCGGTCCCATGGGTCGGGCGCGTGAGAAGGATCCGGTCGAGGAGCTACTCGACGACGTCGAATCGCTGATCGACGACTGGTTCCAGGCCAAGCTCCCTTTCAGCCTGCAGGGCGGGCTTCGTTGGACGCCGGCGACGGATGTCTACGAGACCGCCGACCAGTACCGGGTGACGATGGCCGTGCCCGGGCTCGATCCCGATGATTTCAACATTCGCTTCGAAGGCGACGTCCTGCGTGTGCGCGGCATCCGTCGCGAACGGGGTTGTGAACAGCGGCGTTATCACAAGATGGAGATCCCGGTCGGCCCGTTCGGGCGGCGGATCCGGCTGCCACGGCCGATCCGTGCAGCCGACGTCGAGGTGAACTATCGGGACGGTCTTTTGGAGATCATCCTGCCGAAGGCCGGAATGGGAAGCATCGAAGTCCCCATCGAATGAGCATGGCGAGGGTGCATCTGGATCCATCCACGCGTGAGCGGCTCAACGCTCTTGACGGGCGCTACGACGAACGCGCCTACGCCTTCGTGCTGAGCGCGCTCGAAGAGGTCGTGGCCTGTCTCCCTCGTCGCCGTCACGTCTCGGGAGAGGAGCTCGTCGAGGGTTGCCGCGAGCTCGCCCTGCGGCTCTACGGACCGATGGCCAAGACGGTGCTGGAGCATTGGAGGATCCATGGCACGCGGGACTTCGGCGAGATCGTGTTCAACCTTCTGGATGTCGGGGTTCTTTCCAAGGACGATGCGGACTCGCGGCACGATTTCGACGACCTGTTCGACTTCACCGAGGTGTTCGAGAGAAAGTATCCGTGGGGAGGACGCTCGCTGGCCTAGCCGTGCGGATGATGGAGCAGCAGTTCCCAGCCTGCCAGAAGTGCGGTACGGGAGTCCTGCTCCCGCTTTCCGATTACGGCCGCGACGGAGCCAGCATCGAGTATAAGGCGTGGGTTTGCACGAACCCGGAGTGCGGGTTCAACCTGCGGATCGACAACGGCGAGATCTCGATCGGCCGCACCGTCGGACAGTCCTTCAAGTAGGGCGCTCTCCTCGCGGATGATCCGCGCGATCATCTTCGATCTCGACAACACGCTGGTCGATTTCATGTCCATGAAGCGGCTGGCGATCGGCGCGGCAATCGACGCCATGATCGACGCGGGGCTCGAGCTCGACCGCGATTCCGCGGAACACGAGATCCTCGCGATCTACGAGAGAGAAGGGATCGAGTATCAGCGCGTCTTCGACGACTTTCTCGAATCCCATCTAGGAAGGATCGACCACAAGATCCTGGCGGCCGGAATCGTCGCGTACCGCCGCGCGCGCGAGGCGGCGCTCGTGCTCTACCCGCACGTTACGGTCACGCTGATGGAATTGCTGAAGCGGGGTCTCAAGCTGGCGGTCGTCTCCGACGCGCCGCGGCGCGAAGCGTGGCTGAGGCTCTGCTATCTGAATCTGCACCACCTCTTCGATGTCGTGGTCACGTTCGAAGACACCGGTGAGCGGAAGCCGTCGACTCTTCCATTCGAGCGCGCGCTGGAGCGGCTGGGAATCGGCGCGGACGAGGCGCTCATGGTCGGCGATTGGCCCGAGCGCGACGTGGTCGGGGCGATGAAACTCGGGATCCGGACCGCGTTCGCCCGCTATGGAGATACTTTCGGCACGTCCGATTCGGGAGCGGATTTCGAACTTCCGGACATCCACCATCTGGTCGAGATCGTCGCCGAGCTGAATTCGTCGCCGCACTCCAGCGCGACCGCGGGACCGTAGGGGTAGGTATGGGCGGATGCATCTTCTGCCGGATCGCTGCCGGTGAGCTCGGCACCGAGATCTTGCACCGGGGGGAGGGTTGGGTGGCGTTTCGCGACCTGAATCCGCAGGCCCCGAGCCACTTCCTGATCGTGCCGGAGAAGCATATCCCGACGATCAACGAGCTGACGGCGATCGACGACCAGCTCGTTGGCGAGATGATCCGTGGCGCGGCGGAGATCGCCGCGTCGGAAGGGGTTGCGGCGGACGGGTATCGCTTGGTCTTCAACTGCAACGCTGGCGCGGGACAAAGCGTGTGGCACGTTCATCTGCACCTGCTCGGAGGCCGCCCTTTTGGCTGGCCCCCCGGCTGATAACCCGGCGGATCTCTTATGAGCGCCATCGTGGAGCGGATTGCGGTAGACCAGAGATCGGCGCTCAAGGCGGGGGACAAGATGCGCCTCTCGACCCTGCGGCTGGCGTTGAGCGATCTCAAGAACCGACGGATCGAGCTGGGCCGCGACCTGACCGACGAGGACGCCCTGGAGGTCCTCACGCGAGCGCAGAAGCAGCGCCGCGAGGCCGAGGAGCAGTATCGCAAGGGCGGGCGCCAGGAGCTGGCCGAGCGGGAAGCGGCCGAGGCGGCGATCCTCCAGGAGTACCTGCCGGAGCCGCTCGACGATTCGGGGCTGGACCGGCTGATCGAAGCGGCGATCGCTGCAACCGGGGCGACCGACGTGAAGGAGATGGGCAAGGTCATGGGTCGGCTCATGCCCGAGGTCCGCGGTCGCGCCGACGGCGCGGTCGTGAGCGCGAGGGTGAAGGAACGCCTGGGCGGAGGCTGAGCTGCCGGGGAAGGCAAGGTCCGGCTTGATGCACGACGACGAGACCCTGGCAGCGCTCGAGTGGCAAGCGGTGTGCGCGGTGATCGCGGAGCACACGAACGCCCCCGCCGCGCGTGACGCGCTTCTGGCCTGGCGATCCCTGCCGGAGGAGAGGCTTGCGAGCGAGGCCCTGGCGGAAGTCGCCGAAGGCATAGACCTCGTCGCGCGCGGGGCGGCTTTTCCGGCGCCGTTCGTCGAGGATCAGCAGCGGACGCTTCGAACTCTGGCGGTCGAAGGCGCCGTTCTGGACGGCCCGGCGCTGATCTCCGCCGCCCGAACGCTGGAAGGGGTGCGGAAGCTGGCTGCGTTCCTGCGCCGTGGGAGGGACGACTGGCCACGGCTCGCTGCGCGCTTCCGCCGGGCGCCGTCCGTGGCGGAGCTCGAGCGGCGGCTCCTGGACGCGTTCGATGTCGAGGCGCGGATCGTGGACGCGGCCAGCCGCGAGCTCCGCCGGCTCAGGGAAGAGGTCAGGAGCCATCGCACGGCGCTCGTCGATACCCTCGACGAACTGATCGCCGGCCTCGCGCACGTCCTGGTAGCGGCCGACAGCCGGCCGACGGTGCGGGAGGGTCGCTACGTCGTGCCCATCCGCCGCGAGGCGCTCTCCGAGGTGCCGGGAATCGTCCACGACGAGTCCGCGTCCGGCGCGACCGTGTTCCTCGAGCCTCACTCGGCGATCGACCGCAACAACGCGCTCCGTCACGCCGAGTTGGCGGTGCGGCGCGAGGAAGAGCGGATCCTGCGCGAGCTGACCGCGGTGCTCGCCGAGCGCCGGGACGCCCTCGAGCACGCCGCCCGGCTGGCGCTCCACGCCGAGACGGTTCTCGCCCGGGGCCGGTACGCGCTTGCAGTGAACGGGAACCCGCCCACGCTGGGCGGCGACACGCTCGAGCTCGTCGATGCGCGCCATCCCCTGCTGCTCGCCCGTGAGGCCCAGGGGGAGGGAACGGTCGTCCCGCTCTCGCTCGAGCTGGGGCCCGGGGAGCGGACCCTCGTCGTCACGGGTCCCAACACGGGCGGCAAGACGGTGCTGCTGAAAACGGTCGGCACGGCGGTCTTGATGGCGCAGAGCGGAGTCGTGCCGCCGGTCGGCGCCGGCACCCGGATTCCATGGCACGGCGCCGTCTTCGCCGACATCGGGGATGCCCAGTCGATCGCCCAGGACCTGTCGACCTTCACCGCTCACTTGACGCGCTTGAAGGCGGCGTGGGATGCGGCAGACCGCTCGAGCCTGATCCTCGTCGACGAGATCGGGGCCTCGACCGATCCCGCGGAAGGGGCCGCGCTCGCGAGCGCCCTGCTCGAGGCGTGGACTGAGCGGGGCGCGCGCACGATCGTGACGACCCACTACCACGCGCTCAAGGTGCTGGCTTCCAGCATGCCGGGGCTCGCGAACGGCTCGCTGGCGTACGACCTCGAGCGCAACCTTCCCGAATACCGCTTCGTGCAGGGCGTACCCGGCCGCTCGTTCGGGATCGAGCTGGCGGAACGCTGGGGGTTCGGGGCGGCCATCGTGGAAGGTGCGCGGTCGCGACTCGAGCGCGGGGTGAAGGACGTCGAGGCGGTGATCGATCGGCTGGCGGCCGAGGAGCAGGCGCATCGGGAAGCGCGCAGCGCGCTCGAGGCGGAGGTGCGCGCGATCGGCGAGGCCGAGTCGGCACGGGCGCGCCGGTCAGCGGCCGAGTCGGAGTTCCGCCGCGCGGCTGCCGAGCGGCGGTTGACCGAGCTCGAGGACCAGCTCGAGCGGCTGCGGGCGGAGGTCCGTGACCAGGGACGGCGGCTGCGTGAACGGGCGGCTGCACTGGCAGAGGCCGAAGCGGCCGCGGCGGCATCACGGGCGCTAGCCGCCGACGCCGAGCGGGCCGCGGAGGCGCTCCGGGCCGAAAGGGAGGCGCTCACGCGTACGGCGGCGGACGCCCCGGGCGGCGCCTCGCGGGTGGCGGTCGGTGCACGGGTGCGAATTCCGCGCTACGACGTCGTCGGTGAGGTGGTAGAGCTCGACGCCGCGTCCGGCACGGCGACGGTCCAGGCCGGGCAGGTGCGGATCGCCTGCCGTGCCTCGGAGTGCGAGATCGCCGGTGCGTCCGGACCTCTCGTGCCGCCGTCCGAGCGGGGCGGCGGCGCGAAGGATGCCGAGCCCGAAGTCCCGCTGGTCGCCCTCGAGGTCGACCTGCGCGGATTGACGGCCGACGAGGTGGCGTTCCCGGTGGCCGGCGCGCTCGAGCGCGCCTACCGCGGCGGAAACCCGGCGATCCGCTTCATCCACGGCAAGGGATCGGGCGTCCTGCGCGCGCGCGTCGGCGACCTCCTGCGGAAGCACCCCTACGTCCGGGCCTATCGGCTCGGCCATTGGAACGAGGGTGGTGACGGCGTGACGATCGCGGCGATCGCGCCGGCGCCCGAGCCGGCGGAGCGCTGACGGTGGCGGGGATCCCGGACCGGATCGTCGACGAGGTCCGCGAGCGGACCGACATCCTGGAGATCGTCGGGGAGGTCGTCCAGCTCAGGAAGCGCGGCCGGAATTGGGTCGGTCTCTGCCCCTTTCATGCCGAGAAGACGCCTTCGTTCAACGTCACGCCCGACAAGGGGATGTACTACTGCTTCGGGTGTCAGGCGGGCGGCAACGCGATCACCTTCGTGATGGTCCACGAGCGGCTCGCCTTCCCCGAGGCGGTGCGAACGCTGGCCGAGCGCGCGGGGATCGACATCCCCGAAGCGCTCGACGAGGGCCCCGACCCCGACGCGGCGCTCCACACGGCGAACCGGCTCGCGGCCGAGTTCTACCATCGTAACCTGCTCGAGTCGCCGGAGGCTCAGGCCGCCCGGGATTACCTGGCGCGGCGCGGAATCGGCGACGACGTCCGGGACGAATTCCTGCTGGGCTGGGCGCCCGAGGCGTGGGAATCGCTGACGCGTGAGGCGGCCCGCCACGGCATCGATCCCGAGGATCTCGCCCGGGCCGGGCTGGCGGTGCGCAGCGAGCGGACGGGCGGGCTCTATGACCGGTTCCGCGGGCGGCTCTGCTTCCCGATCCGGTCGGTCGGGGGGAAGGTCGTCGCGATCTCGGGGCGAAGGCTGGACGACGGCGAGCCGAAGTACCTGAACTCCGCGGACACACCGATCTTCAGCAAGGGGCGCACGCTCTTCAACCTCGACCTGGCGCGGGGGCCGATTCGCCGCGAGGGCGCGGCGATCGTCGTCGAGGGAAACTTCGACGTCCTGGCCCTCTATCGATCGGGCTTCCGCAACGTCGTGGCTCCACTGGGGACGGCGTTCACTCCCGAGCAGGCGCGGATCCTGAAGCGCTACACGGCGACCGCCTACCTGGCCTACGACGGCGACCCGGCGGGAGAGCGGGCCGCCTTCCGGGCGGCCGACGTGCTGCTGGGCGCGGGCTGCGGGGTGCGGATCGTCCGGTTGCCGTCAGGCCGTGACCCCGATGCCTGGATCGCCGAGGCCGGCGCGGCGGCGTTCGCGCGATCGCTCGAGGAGGCTGCCGACGTGATCGACGCCAAAATCGGAATCGTACGCGAGCGGGTCGACCTCGGGGACGTGATGAAAAAGCGCCGCGCGATCCGGCGCTTGCTGGAGAGCGTGGCGCGGGTGCCCGACCCGGTCACCCGTAGCCTCTACGTAGACCGCCTCGCGGCCGGCCTCCAGGTCCCGCGGGAAACGCTGCTGCTGCCGGATCGGCCGAGGAGCGGGCGGGTCGGCGAACCGGGTCGCTCCCTCGAGCCCGTGCGACCAGCGGGTCGCGGCGGCCCCGGTCCGGCGCCCGCCGATGCTCCGCGCGGGATCGTGCCTCCCGAGATCCAGGACGAGCGCTACGTCCTGCTGCACGCCGTGCAGGACCCGGTATGGCTCGATCGTGCGCGCTCCGTCTGCCGGCCCGAGTTCTTCTCGGTTCCGGGTTACGGCGAATTCTTCGCGCTTCTTGCCGGCGATGAGGCGGCCGACGCGGTTGAGCGGATCCGCCGCAGCCCCGACGCAGGAACGCAGCGGGTTCTCGCCGAGCTCGAAGTGTGGCGCGAAGAGCAGGGGTTCCCGCTCTCTGACGAATCCTTTCACGACAGCCTCGAACGGCTGCTCCTGAAGGCGGTCCGGCGGGGCCTGATGCCAGATCTCGCGCCGGCCGGGGCCTCCCTGACCGATGCGCTGCGCCGACGGGACGTCGAGCGGGCGATCCGACGCGGAGGTTTCCGACCCGGGGCACCTCTCGATGGCGTTTGACAGTCGGCACGGGCCGGGTAGCTTCTCATTCTCTCCATGACGTCGGCTACGCCAGACCTCCAGCCCGAACCGGTCCCGCCCCGTGAGAGCGGAGAGGAAGTTCCAGTCTCGGATGCGATCGATCGCGCGATCCTCGACTTGCGCGAGCGGCGCGACGAGTCGGCCGCGCGCGCTCGCGGCTTCCGCAGCATCGCCCGGCCCCACGACGACCTGATCAAGATGTACTTCCAGGAAATGGGCCGCGTGCCGCTCCTATCGGCCGACGAGGAGCTCGAGATCGCGCGTACGATCGCCGAGGGTCAAGCGGCGCTGCGGGAGAAGGTCTTCCGGTCCGGGACGTCGATCGAGCTCGCCTTTCAGCAGGGGCGAAGAGTCGTGACCGGAGCGCTCCGCCTGGAGGCCTTCCTGTCGCAGGACCTGGGGGAGTGGGAGGAGCAAGAGGACGAGGCAGGTGACCGGGAGAAGGCCGAGCGAGAGACCCTGGTCGGCCAGCTCCAGAAGCAGGAGGAGATGTGGCGCTCCGCCCGGGCCACATTCGCCCGAAGCGCCATGCGGGGCCAGAAGGGCAAGCGCGCGTTCGAGGAGCTCGAGGCGGTGCGGGCCTTTTTCGTGGAGCTCCCGCTTCATCCCTCCCAGATCGAATATCTCGCTGAGGCTCTGCGAGAGTGGGACGGGGTGTCCGTGGTGGAGTGGCGCGAGCGGGAGCTGGACCAGGAGACGGGTCTCACGCGCGCCGAGTACCACGCGCTGCTCAGGGAGATCGACGACCTCCTGCTGCAGGTCATGCGCGCGCGGCGGCGGATGGTGGAGGCCAACGTGCGACTCGTTGTCTCGGTGGCCAAGCGTTACATCGGCCGTGGACTCGAGTTTCTCGATCTCATCCAGGAAGGCAATTCCGGGCTGCTCAAGGCGACGGAGAAATTCGATCACCGCAAAGGGTACAAGTTCTCGACCTATGCGACGTGGTGGATCCGTCAGGCGATCACGCGCGCCATCGCCGAGCAGTCGCGCACGATCCGGATCCCGGTCCACATGATCGAGACGATCAACAAGGTCAACCGCTACGCCCGCCGGGTCGTGCAGGAGAACGGCCGCGAGCCGACGCCGGAGGAGATCGCTGCGACGCTGGAGCTGCCGATCGAAAAGGTGAAGGCGGTGCTCGAGATCACTCAGGAGCCGATCTCGCTGGATCGTCCGGTCCAGCCAGATCAGGAAACGCAGATCTCGGATATCATCGAGGACGAGCGCTCGCCCTCGCCGTCCCGGAGCGCCGCGTTCGCCATGTTGCGCGAGAACGTGAACCTCGTGCTGCATGCCCTCACCCAGCGCGAGGAGCGGATCATCCGGCTCCGTTTCGGCATCGGTGACGGCTGCCCGCGCACGTTGGAGGAGGTCGGATCGATCTTCAACATTACGCGCGAGCGCGTGCGGCAGATCGAGCTGAAGGCGCTCAATAAGCTGCGGCACCCCTCGAACTCGCGAGACCTGCTCCGCTATTACGACGAATGATGCCGTCCCCGCGGCACCCCCTTGCGGTCGCGGGGTAATGGAAGCCGCTTTTTACGATGCGGGCCCGTAGCTCAGCGGTCAGAGCACCGGACTCATAATCCGAGGGTCGCTGGTTCGAATCCAGCCGGGCCCAGTCGATCACGGGTGAAGAAGACGATCACAGATGGAGAAGATCGTATGCGGAGAATTCCCATCATAGTCCTCGCGCTGGCTGCCGGGCTCGGCGCCTGCGAGGAGGACGAACAGGGGATCGAGGGGACGTTCACGTTCGCATTCAGCGAGACGAGGGACACCTGCGACGGCGAATCCGATACGAGCATCGCCCAGCTCACAATCTCGCGGGATGGTGAGGAGATCACGGTGCGCTTCGGCGACGAGGCCGTCCTGAGTGGGTTCGTGAACGAGGCCGGGATCATCGAGGCCGAGGGCCCGGCGTCGGTGACGGTGGAGGTGAATGGGGATCCGATCGTGGTGGAGTCGTTCATGGAGATCCAGATCGGAATCCGGCCGGTGCGGTCGGAGGCTTCTGGACGGCTGACCTACGACGGCACTCACCCCAGCAACCCCGGCGAGCAGTGCGTCCAGGAGTTCTTCGGAACCGGCCAGCGGGCCAGTTTCGCGCCGTTCCTGCCGACAGGACCGGCCGCGGTTGACGCCCCCGGAGAGCGAAAGTAGGTTGGATCCGACTTCGAGGGTGGTTAGCTCAGCCGGTTAGAGCGCCTGCCTCACATGCAGGAGGTCGCAGGTTCGAGTCCTGCACCGCCCACCAGAGATGGAGGTCGGGGCCGCGACGGTTTTCGATGAGCACAATGCCGAGGTGAGACACCGGGGAGACCACGACCGGGGCGCTCCCGGGGAGACCCTCCCCGGATCGGGGCTGCTCCCGGGGCGGATCATGGGAAGGTGTACCGCAGGGTACACCTTCTCTTTTTTGGACGCAGAGGGATGAACGAGCGGCCGGTCTCCCTCGAAGCGCTCCTCGAGCTGCAATCGATCGACATTCGTAATGCCGAGCTCGCCGACCGGAGCGAGGAAATCCCGCGCCGGCGGAGCGAGGTGGCGCGCGACATCACCGCGCTGGAGGCTGAAGAGAGCGCGCGCGAGGAGGCGCTGGAGCGCTCACGGCTCGATCGCCGTGCCCGGGAGAGCGAGCTGGAGAGCGAGCAGCAACGCCGCCAGCGATACGAGCAGCAGCTCAACCAGGTCAAGACGAACGTCGCGTACAGCGCCCTGCTCACCGAAATCCAGGGCACGAAGCGAAGGATCGGAGAGCTGGAGGAAGCGATCCTCGGTCTCATGGAGGAACGCGAGGGTCACCAGGCCCGGCTGGGGGAGATCGCGATCGAGCTGGCCGAGAAGCGCCGCGCTGCGGCGGGCGAGCTGGGCGCCCTGGCTGCCGAGGAGGCGGAGCTGACGGAGCGGCTGGCCCAGGGGCAGGCGCGGCGCCAGGCGGTCGTCGCCGGAGTCGAGCCCGGCCTCTACCGTCTCTATGACCGGCTCCGGCGCGGCCGCCGCTTCCCGGCGCTGGTTCCCTTGCGGGGGCAGGCCTGCAGCGCGTGTCACGGCCGGCTCCCACCCCAGATCGTGCGCGAGATCACCCACGACGGCACGCTCCATCCGTGCGAAGGCTGTGGGGTGCTGATCTACGCCGAAAGTGGTCGCCCCGCCCCTGTCTGACGCCATGCCCGAGCGCCGGCTGGTCATCCACAGCGACGGGGCAGCCCGTGGCAACCCCGGTCCAGCGGGCGCTGGCTTCGTCGTCGAGACCGTCGCCGGCGAGCTCGTGCGCGAGGGAGCCGTCTACCTCGGCGAGCGCACGAACAACCAGGCCGAGTACGATGCGCTCCTGCTTGCGATCCAGGCAGTCGCCCCCGATCGCAGGACTCACCTCGAGGTGTACTCCGATTCCGAGCTCATGGTGCGACAGCTCAACGGCGAGTACAAGGTCAAGCATCAGGATTTGAAGGACCGTTTCATTCGGGTCTCCCAGGTCCTCCTCCGCGCCGGCTCTTCCACCGTGCGGCACGTTCCACGCGAGGCGAACGCGCGCGCCGATCAACTGGCGAACCGGGCGATCGACGTGCATCTTATAGCTACGCAGGGGTTGGACGGACAGACGGCCGCCGGCGGGAGACCCGCTCCGCGGGGTTCCCGGCCGGAGGAAAGTCCGGGCTCCACAGGGCAGGACGCTCGCGGAGGCACCCCTAGGGGCTCCGACGCGAGGCACCCTTCGGGGTGACGGAAAGTGCCACAGAAAACAGACCGCCCACTGCCCTCTCGGCGGCTGAGGAGCGCAACGCAGGGATTTGCCGCGATCAGCCGCCGGGAGGGTGAGGGCAAGGGTGAAAAGGTGGGGTAAGAGCCCACCGCGCGTCCGCGCGAGCGGCGCGGCACGGCAAACCCCGTTCGGAGCAAGGCCATGTAGGGAAGGAGGCGGCGGCCCGCCGCGCTCGACTTCCGGGTAGGCCGCTCAGATCGATGGCCGTCAGCGCGCCGCCGCGAGGCAGCGCGCCACAGAACCCGGCTTATCGTCCGCCCGGCCCCTGCTACCCTCCCATCCACGATCTCCGAATCGTCAGCAACGAGGACCGTGCCGCGACCTCAGTGGACCTGGCCCGCCCCGGTCGACCCGGGTACCTCCCAAGCGATCGCGCGGGCGCTGCGGCTCCCGTCCCCGGTCGCCGAGCTCCTCGTCCGGCGCGGCCACGCCACGGTCGAGAGCGCGCGTGAATTTCTCGACCCCGGCTTCGATCAGCTCCATGACCCGAGGCTCATGCGCGACATGGACCTGGCCGTGCGCCGGGTCGAGAGCGCGATCACCTCGCGCGAGCCCATCGCGGTCTACGGCGACTACGACGTCGACGGGATCACCGCCACCACGCTCCTCGTGCGCTACCTGCGCTGGCGCGGCGCGCGGGTGGAGTTCTACATCCCGCATCGTGTGGAAGAGGGGTACGGGGTCTCGCGGGCGGGAGTGACCGCGCTCAGCGAGCGCGGAGTCCGTCTCCTCATCACCTGCGACTGCGGCGTCACCGCCGTCGAGGAGGTGGAGGCCGCGCGTGCGGTCGGGATGGACGTCATCGTCACCGATCATCACGAGCCGGGCGCAACGCTGCCGGAAGCCGCCGCGATCCTCAATCCCAAGCATCCGGACGGAGACTATCCCGACGCCAACCTCGCTGCGGTCGGTGTGGCCTACAAGCTCTGCGAAGCTCTCGAGCTGGCCGCCGGCAGGAGCCGCGATACCCTGCGCCACTCGCTGGACCTGGTCGCGCTGGGGACGATCTCCGACCTCGTGCCATTGACCGGCGAGAACCGGGTCCTGGTCCGTTTCGGTCTCGAGGTGCTGGCGCGGACGCGCAATCCTGGCCTCAGAGCGCTGCTCCAGCGGACCGAGCTGGCGGGCCGGCAGCCCTCCGCCTGGCAGGTCGGTTTCGTGCTCGCGCCACGAATCAACGCGATCGGGAGGATGGACGCCGCCGAGCGAGGCGTGAAGCTGCTCCTGACCGACGATTCGGCCGAAGCGGAGCGGATCGCCAACGCTCTCGAAGAGATCAATACGACCCGCCAGGCGACCGACCGTCGGGTCCTCGCCGAGGCGCTGGCCGTGATCGACAAGACGTTCGATCCGGATGTCGACCGCGCCATCGTCGTGGCGGGAGAGAACTGGCATCCGGGAGTGATCGGAATCGTCGCGTCCCGTGTCGTGGAGCGCTATCACCGGCCGACGATCATGATCGCCCTCGACGGGGACGGGCGCGGGCGCGGCTCCGCGCGCAGCGTATCCGGGTTCCATCTGCTCGAGGCGCTGACCGCCTGCGGCGCGCATCTCGAGGCGTACGGAGGCCACCGCCACGCCGCCGGGCTCGCGATCCGGCGGGAGAGCGTGAGTGCGTTCAGAACGGCGTTCCAGGAATACGCCCGGACGCGGTTGAGGCCCGAGCAACTCGTACCCACGGTCATGATCGATCTCGCGCTGCCCCTGCACGCGCTCGACGCCCCCTTCTACCTGTCCCTGAACCGCTTCGGCCCGTACGGTCCGGGAAATCCCGAGCCCGTCCTCGCCTTTGAGGATCTCGCCGCGAGAGGGTACCCGCGGATCGTCGGCGAGAACCATCTCAAGATGGTCCTGACCCGGGACGGCCGGACTCTGGATACGATCGGCTTTCATCTGGGACATCTGCTCGGCGAGCTCGAGTTCCATCGCGGGACGCTCACGATCGCCTGCCGGGTCCGGGAGAACATGCATATGGGACGATCGACCCTGCAGGCGCGCCTCGTCGACGTGCGATGCGGGTGATCGCGGGGCGGTTCCGCGGGCGCAGACTGGGGAGCGTCCGCGCGCGCGGGCTGCGACCGACATCGGACCGCGTCCGGGAGGCGATCTTCGATATCCTCGGGGAGACGACTGCCGGGGCGCGCGTGCTGGATCTCTATGCCGGGACCGGAGCCCTCGCGCTCGAGGCGCTCTCACGCGGGTCCGACGGGGCCACATGCGTCGAGCGAAATCCGGCCGCGCTCGCGGTACTCACCCGCAACATCGCCGAGCTCGGAGTCGAGGAAAGGGTGATCGTCGTCTGCGCCGCGGCGCTGGACTATTGCCGGCGGGTGGTCCAAGATGAGGCCGAGTTCGACATGGTGTTCTGCGATCCCCCCTACGCCACGGAGTTGACGCCCGTCCGCGACCGCGTCGTCGCCGCCGGCTGGTGGACGACCGTGTGCGTCGTGGAGCACGCCGCAAAGCGGCGCCTTCCGGAGCCCTGGCCGCTGCCCGGGGACACGCGCCGCTACGGCGATACCGCGGTAACCTTCTTCTGGCGATCGTGAGCGGCGACCGCATTGCCCGAGAGCGTCCCACTCTGCTCGTCGGAGTCTACCCCGGCACCTTCGACCCGGTCACGCGCGGGCACGAGGACCTGATCGAGCGCGGTCTGCGGGTCGTCGACTCGCTCGTCATCGCGGTCGCCGCGGACACCAACAAGGCGTCCCTGTTCACGGTGGAGGAGCGGGTCGAGATGGTCCGCGCGGTGGTTCCCGGCGATCCGCGAATCCGGGTGGCGGCTTTCGACGGCCTGACGGTCGAGTTCGCGCGCGCGCAGGGCGCGTCGATCATTCTGCGCGGTCTGCGGGCCGTCTCCGATTTCGAGTACGAGTTCCAGATGGCGCTCATGAACAAGCACCTGGCGCCGGAGATCGAAATCCTCTTCATGGCGCCCGACTCGACTTATTCCTTTCTCAGCTCGAGCCTGGTACGCGAGGTGGCGCGGCTCGGTGGCGATGTGAGCGCCTTCGTGGCGCCGGCGGTCGCGGCCAGGCTGAGGGCGAAGCTGGCGTTGGGGGAAGCGTGAGCGCGGCCATTCCCTTCGCCAACCTGGCTGCAGTGCCCGAGTCGGCCACGCTGTCGATGACGGCCCGCGCGGCGGCACTCGACACCCCCGGGCGACCCGTGCTCTCGCTATCGGCCGGAGAGCCGGACTTCGCGACCCCCGGCTACATCGCCGAGGCGGGTATCCGGGCTATCCGCGAGGGGCGCACCCACTACCCTCCGGCGGCCGGGTTGGCGCCGCTGCGGCAGGCGATCGCGGACCACCTGAACGAGAGCAATGGGGGCCAGTACGAGGCACGCCAGGTGATCGTCTCGGTGGGCGCCAAGGGCGCGCTCTTCAACGCCCTCTTCACCTTGTTCGGTCCCGGCGACCGGGTCGTGGTGACCGCCCCCTACTGGGTCTCCTATCCGGCGATGATCCGCCTGGCGCGGGCCGAGCCGGTGATCCTCGAGACGACGCGGGAGAGCGGCTTCCGAGCGGCGCCGGATGCGCTCGATGCGGCGCTGACGGGGGGGGCGAAGGGGGTCGTGCTCAACTCGCCATGTAACCCGACCGGTGTGATCCTGTCGGATGGCGATCTCGAGGCCCTTCTCGATGTCGCCATGGCCCATCAGGCGTGGGTCGTGGCCGACGAGATCTACAGCGATATCCGGTACGGTGGCCCGTTCGCATCGGTGGCGGCCCGCGCGGGGGAGTACGAGCGTATCGTCCTCGTGAACGGCTTCTCCAAGACTTACGCCATGACGGGCTGGCGGGTCGGATACGCGGCGGGGTCTACGGAGCTGGTCCAGGCGATGTCGCGGCTCCAGGGTCACATGAACACGAACACTGCGCTGCCCAGCCAGTACGCCGCCCTGGCGGCGCTCTCCGATCGGGTTGCGCGCGTGGCGGCGGTCGGCTCGATGGTCGCGGCCTTCGCGCGGCGACGGGACCTCCTCTTCGAAGGGCTGGCGCGGATTCCGGGCCTCGATCCCTTGCCGCCCGACGGCGCGTTCTATGTGTGGATCGACGCGCGGCCGTGGTGCACGGCATTGGGGGAAGGCTCGCTCGCGCTGTGCCTGGATCTGCTCGAGCACGAGCGGCTGGCGCTGGTGCCGGGCTCGGCTTTCGGCGTGGACGGCTACCTGCGGCTGTCGTTCGCCGCCTCGGAGGCCGTCCTGGCCGACGCGATCGGTCGGCTCGAAGCGGCGGCCGCGCGCCTGGGTCATGGATGAACGCTCGGATGGATGCGCCTCTGCAAGTCACGCAAAGGGCCTCGGAACTGCAAAATGCGAGCGTGTTCGACGTATCGGGCGATCTGGTCGTCACGACCGTCGAGGGACTCGAAGAGGCGCTCGCTCCGGCGCTCGAGGAGGTCGGGCAGAAGCTCATTCTCGACCTCGGTCACCTGACCCACATCGACACGCCCGGTCTGGCGTTCCTCTATCGACTCGCCCGGAGGTCCGTCGCGGCCGGCGGCTGGCTGACGCTGGCCGCTCTTCCGGCGCGCTTCGTGCCGCTGATCGAGGAGCTCCGGCTGGATGACGAACTGCGATTCCGGGACACCGTTCAGTCGGCTCTGGCCGACCTGTCGCGGTGAAGCCGGATTGGGACGGCCGCGCCTCTCTCAGCACTTCCTCCACAACCCGCGGACCGCCCGGAGGATCGCCGCCGCGGTGCGCGCTCCACCCGGGGCCGATGTCCTCGAGATCGGCGCTGGTGGCGGCGCCTTGACCGAGCACCTGATCGCGCGCGGCTGGCGGGTCACGGCGGTCGAGCTCGACCCGCGACTGGCTGCGGCGCTCGAGGAGCGCTGGGGTGATCGCGAGGAGTTCCGCCTCGTCCAGGGCGACATCCTTGATTTCCGTCTCGGATCCGCCGGCGGCGAGGGCAAGGCATGGCACGTCGCCGGAAACCTGCCCTACGCGATCACGTCGCCGATCGTGTTCCATCTCCTGGATCAAGTGAACGCAGGTCCGATCGCCGACATGGTGCTGATGGTGCAGCGGGAGGTGGCCGAGCGGCTGGCCGCGGGGCCGGGGTCGAAGGCGTACGGGGCGCTGACAGTGGGCGTCCGGCTCCAGGCCGATGTCGAGAAGCTGTTCGAGGTCGGCCCGGGGGAGTTTCGGCCGGCGCCGCGGATTCGTTCGAGCGTCGTGCGGCTGACTCCGCACGATCGATGGGAGCTGGACGGATCGCGGTTGGAGCGGGTGCGGCGTTTGGTCCGACGAGCGTTCGGCCAGCGCAGAAAGCAGCTCCAGAAGATCCTGCGGACCTCGCGTCCCTGGATGCTGGACCGGCTTGCGGCCGCGCGGATCGGGGAGGCGGCCGGCATCGATCTCTCCCGCCGGCCTGAGACGCTGGGGGTGGAGGAATGGCTGAGGCTGGAAGCGGTGCTCGCGGCGGGTCCAGCGGAACGCTGATTTTTCCACACGGGTGGACCGTTTCCGGCCCACCGCCTTCACCGTGGGATGGGACCGTGGAAATAAGCTTCCGGAGCCCCAAAAGGAGCCCCTGTTTCCTGGTATGGTTCATACATAGACACTTATCTTATTGTGAAACAAGAACTTACCAGTTTTCCACATGTGTGTAAGATGAATGACGAACCTGTTTTCGGTCCGATCATCGCCTCCTCGGGTTCGGCGGGCGCGGGGGCTCCGCGTAAAGAGTGGAGGTTGTGGAAACGTGTGGACAAGCCGTCCGCGTGGAACCGTGGATCAGGGCTCTTCGAGGGCTGCTTCGGCTCGCCGCGCCGCGGCTCTTCCGGGCTCGACCCTGACCCGGGTCAGGAGATAGGCGCCGACCACGAAGAATACGATCACCGACAGGATCGCCTGCCGGCTCGATCCGGTCAGCGCGACGGTGAGACCGAAGAGGAACGGCCCGAAAATGCCGGCGAACTTGTCCATCACGCCGAAGAAGCCGAAGAACTCCGCCGACTTGTGGCGCGGGATCAGGCTCGCGAAGAGGGAGCGGCTCAACGCCTGCGTCCCGCCCTGCACGATTCCCACGAACACGGCCAGCAGGTAGAAGTGGAGCGCGGTCCGCATGAAGTATCCCAGGATCGCGATCCCGATGTAGACGCCGAGCCCGGCCAGGATCATCGGCTTGGGGCCGGTACGCCCCGCGAGGGTTCCGAACAGGATCGCGAACGGGATCCCGATAAGCTGGACGAGGAGGATCGCGACGATGAGGTCCGTCGTGCCGATCCCGATCTCGGCACCATAGATCGGCGCCATGCGGATGATCGTCCCGATGCCGTCGTTGTAGATGAGAAAGGCGATCAGCATGAGGAGCGCCTCGCGGTAGAGGCGGAGCTCGCGAAAGGTCTCGCCGATCCGCTGGAAAGCCACCCGCGCGGCGGGCGCTCCCGGCCGTTCGTCGGGCTCGAGACGCCGGGGGGGCTCCGGAACTCGCAGGAACAGCGGCAGCGAGAAGAGGACCCACCAGACGGCCACGGAGAGGAACGCGAGCCGGGTGGGGAGGGTGGCTTGCTCGGCGGAGAGCCCCGGACCGGACGGGAGGCCGAAGAGCTCCGGCCGAAGGATCCAGCCGAGCTGGAAGACGAGCAGGATTGAGCTTCCTAGATAACCGATCGCGAAGGCGCTCGTAGTCAGACGATCCATCTCCCGGCCACGCGCGACGTGGGGAAGTAGCGACTCGTAGAAGACGAAGCTCCCCTGAGCGCCGATGTTGGCGAGACCGAACAGGATCGCGGCGGTGACCCAGTCGCCCTCGCGGAGGAAGAACATGGCGGCCGTAGTGGACGCTCCGAGCCCGAGGAAGATCGCGAGGAACCGCTTCTTGATCCCCGCGTAGTCGGCCAGGGCGCCCAGGATCGGTGCCATCAGGGCGACCGTCAGGAGGGCGAGCGAAGTGGTCCACGCGAACCGCTGGGTGGCGAGGCCTTCCGGGAGCCCGGCTCCGGAGACCCGGAGGAAGAAGATCGGGAAGACCGCCGTCTGGACGGTCAGCACGAAGGCCGAGTTGGCCCAGTCGTACATCGCCCAGGCGCGGAGCTCGGGACGGTCGAGCCCCAGCCGGCGTAGGATCCGCGCGCTTTCCATCGGCCCTCAACGATATCGATTGTGGAATCGGGGGGCGACCGCGGGCGCTCACGCTTGACCGGCGTGCTGCGCGGCCCCTATAATCGCGACCGCTTGTGAAAACTATCACAAAAGCCCCGTCTGCGATTCGCACTGCATGGCTTTCCGCAGGATCTCCGATTCCGCGGTTCGGCGGCTGAGCCACTACCTCCGGCTGCTTGAAAGCTTCGAAGCGGCGGGCCAGAGGACCATCTCCAGCGACGATCTCGCCGCCCGGGGCGGGATGACGTCCGCTCAAGTACGGAAGGACCTCTCCCACTTCGGATCGTTCGGCAAGCGCGGTCTCGGTTACCCGGTTCCCGTCCTGCGGGCGCGGATCACCGAGATTCTGGGCCTCGACAAACGATGGAACGTCTGCCTGGTCGGCGCCGGAAAGCTGGGGGCGGCCCTCCATCAGTACGGCGGCTTTCGCCGGCAGGGGTTCGACATCGTGGCGATCTTCGACAATGATTCGACGCGGATCGGCCGGCGCTGGGGGGACGTGCGAATCGACGATGTGGCCGACCTGCCGGCCGTCGTGCGTGCGCGAAGGGTCGAGATGGGGGTCATCGTCACTCCGGCCGAGGCCGCGCAGGAAGTGGCCGACGACCTCGTCCGGGCGGGCGTAGAGGCGATCCTCAACTTTGCGCCCCGCAAGGTCGACGTTCCCGACGAGGTGATCCTGCGCGATGTCAACCTGGCGATCGAGCTCGAGACGCTGAGCTTCGCGCTGACGCACAAGGGCCGCATCCCGACGACCCGATAGCGTGCTACATTCGCCCTATGCAGGTCCTGACGATCAGCGGCACCTGCTCGGAGGTCGGGAAGACGACGCTCCTTTGCGACCTGCTCGCGCGGTTGCCGGGATGGGCCGCCGTCAAGGTCACGCGCGGACACTACCGCTCCTGCGGCCGGGATCCCGAGACGTGTTGCGTGAGCCACCTGCTGGGAGAGGAGCCGCGAGTCTTCGCGGAGCGGGCGGAGACCGATGTCCCGGGGAAAGACACCGGCCGCTACTGGGCCGCGGGCGCGGCGGCCGTCCGGTGGGTCGTCGGTGCGCGCGGACAGGAAACCCTTGGGTTGCGGCGCGCCCTGGCCGATCTGGCGCCGTTCGCGGGTGTGCTCGTCGAGGGGAACCGCATCGTCGAGACGTGCCGGCCGGCGCTGGCGATCCTCGTCGTTCATCCGAACCAGAAGGAAATCAAGTCGAGCGCGCGGAGGATCCTGAGCCGGGTGGACGCGCTCTATGTCCCGGACCTGGATCCGGCCGCGGACGCGGAGTTGGATCTGCGGCGCGCGGTCGTGGATGACCCCGCGGTCCTGACCGGCGCGGCACCCGGTTCGCGCCGCTGGCCGGTGTGGGGACCCTCCGATCTGGATCGGATCGCGGCGCCATTCCGTGGTCGCTAGCGGACGGATACCGGCCACCGAGGTGCGCGTCCAGGGGGCGTGCTTCTCCGCCGGCCGGCTTCTCTGCGCCCTCCACGAGAAGGACGGCGCGGAATACTGGGTGCTCCCCGGGGGGCATCTCGATCCGGGCGAGTCGCTGTGGGACGCCCTCACGCGCGAGATGGAGGAGGAGACCGGGCTGATCGTGGAGGGGGGGCGTCTGTGGGCGGTCAGCGAGTTCCGCTCGCCCGACCGCCACGTTGTGGACTGCACCTTCTTCGTCACCGACTTCAGCGGTCGCTTCCGGCTCGGATCGGATCCCGACGCGGCCGAGCATCCGGCCTCGCTCGCCGATGTCGGCTGGCTCGACCGGGAGTCGTTCGTGGATTCACCGTTCCGTCCGACCCTGCTGGCGCGCCACCTGCGCGCCCACTGGAACGATTCCTCCGTGTCTGCCGCCTACCTCGGCGTCGAGTCGACCCTCGGTCAGGAGACGGAGTGACCGGCTTGACGTGGGGGCCGCCGGCGGTCATCGCGACGCTGGCCGGCGCGGCGGGGCTCGCCCTCTGGCTGGCGCTGGCCCCGCCCGGGCGGGACGGGATAGCCCGCGGCGCTCTCAGGTCCGGCGCCGCGCTGCTGCTCCTCCTGGCCCTCCTCGATATCGGCTGCCGGCGCGCGGGTCCGGCCGGGGCCCGCCGGCTGGTCGTGCTCCTCGATCGCTCGCTCAGCATGGAGGTCGCCCCGCCCGGAGCCGAAAGCCGCGCGGGCGCGGCGCGGGCGTGGCTCGCGAGCCCAACCTTCGCCGAGTGGAGCGACGGCTGGCGGGTGGAGATCGACTCCTTCGGTGGAACCACGAGCGATCCGGCCGCCGCGATCGAATCGGCGGAGACCGGGTTGCCGGGCGCGATCCTGGTCGTGTCCGACGGGCGCGCCGCCGGCGGACGGGTTGCCGAGCCCGCCGGGATCCCCCTCTACGCGGTGGCGCCCGGCGCAGCGGGGCTCCCGGACGCGGCAGTTCTCGAGCTGTCGATTACCTTGCCGGCAGAGGGTTCCGCCGAGGTCGCCGTCGAAGTGGCGGCGGTCGGCGGTCTGTCCCTCGAACGGCCGGGCGCGGTGACGGTCGCCGTTGACGGTCGCGAAGTCGGCCACGCGCCGGTCCCTCCGCTCGCGGCCGGGGAGCAGCACGTCGTTCGCATCGCTCTCCCCGGCCCCGCCGCCGCTTCGCGGCTCGTCGAGGCCAGGGTCGCCTTCCCCGGCGACCCCGTCCCAGGCAACGACCGGCGGGCCCGGTTCCAGCCGGGAGACGGCGGACCGCGGCGGGCGCTCGCAGTGGGTCTCAGGCCGGGTTGGGACTTCGCGGCGTACCTGCGGGTGCTGCCTGGAAGCCACCCGGGTCCGGTCGACGGTTTCTGGACCGCCGACGGGGGGTTGCGGAGGCTCGTCGTCGATCCTGTGCCGACCGACCGGGGAGCGAGGCCCCGATCGGCGCCGATCGGATGGACCGCCCTCGATCCGGCACGCTACGGAGCGCTGTATCTGTTCGGGGATCCAGCCGCCTTGACGCCCGCGGGACGGGCCTGGATCGAGCGCTTCCTCGGTGCGGGGGGGCGCGGGCTTCTGTGGGCGCCGGGCGGTCGCTCCGGCACGCTGAGCGGGACGGGCGTGACCGTGCCGGCGGGGGCCGGCCGGCCGGGGTCCCCCGCGCTGACCGGGGCCGGGGCGGCGTGGCTCACCGCCCGCGGCATCACCGCCCTCGACGGGCCAAATGGCTCGGCCGCCTGGACCCCGCTCGAAGCGCTGCCGGCCGATCCACCCGCCCCGCCCGCCGGTTCCACGGTGTTGCTCGAGTCCGGCGGCCGGCCGGTCGCGTGGACGCACGAGCGGGGCGTCAACCGGATCGCGATCCTCCTGGGAACCGGCTACTACCGGTGGCCGATCGTGGCTCCGGGCGGGGACGGCCAGGAGGAAGCGGCCGCCTTCTGGGAGGAGTGGACGGACGGGTTGGCGCGCTGGCTCGGGGCCGCCTCGCCGCTCTCCCGCCCGCTGGTGCGGATGCCCGTCGGCGGGCGGGCGGACGCGGACGGCCGGCTGGAGGCGCCGATCGCGACCGAGGTCGACGGCGCGGTCCGCTGGCGGGTCGAGCGCGAAGGCGGGCAGCGCCAGGCGGCGAGCGGGATCGTGGAGCCGGGTGCGGACCCGCGCGCGATCCGCACCGGGCCTCTCCCGCCCGGGACGTACCGGCTTTTGGCCGAAGCCGGGCAGCGCCGCGCACGCGAGCGGTTCGTCGTCGAGACGTGGGCCCCCGACCTGGCCTGGACGGCGGCCGACACGGCGAGCCTGGCCGCGGCCGCGCGCGCGACCGGCGGCGGGCTCGCCGTAGACGGTCGGCTTCCGCCCCTGCCCGCGACCACCGTCGTGAACGCGGAGCCCACAACCGCCGAGCGTGCCTTCGGTCTCGGAACCTTCCCCGGGACCTTTCTCGTGGCCGCCCTCCTCCTCCTCGCCGACTGGGCGCTCGCCGGCCGCCCCCGGCGCACGGCGGCACGCCACGCGTCGGATTGACGCCGCCCGCGGCGGCGGGGTAGGTTCGCGATTTCCGCGCCGCCCCTGTATGGAGCGCCCCCCATGACCGATCCCTCACCCGCGACCGAACGCGCTCCCGGCCAACCGGCGGCCCCCCCGCCGGGCGGTCTCCCGGGCCGGCGCTACGATCCCTCCGCCCTCGAGGGGCGCTGGTACGCGCTTTGGCGCGGGCGGGGGTACTTCCATCCGCCGGCCGGCGAGGGTCCGGATCCGTACACGATCGTGATCCCGCCCCCCAACGTGACCGGCGTCCTCCATATGGGCCATGCGCTCAACACCACGCTCCAAGACGTCCTCGTCCGCCAGCGGCGGATGGCGGGGCACCGGGCGCTCTACCTGCCGGGGACCGACCACGCCGGGATCGCCACCCAGAACGTCGTCGAGCGCGAGCTTGCCGACGAGGGGTTGTCGCGCGACGACCTCGGCCGGGAAGCGTTCGTCGACCGGGTCTGGGCGTGGAGGGAGAAGTACGGCGACGAGATCTACGACCAGCTCATGCAGCTCGGGATCTCGTGCGACTGGGAGCGGGCACGGTTCACGATGGATCCCGGCCTGTCGCGCGCCGTCCGCGAAGTGTTCGTCCGGCTGTACGACGATGGCCTGGTGTACCGCGGCAAGTACATCATTCACTGGTGCCCGCGGTGCGGGACGGCGCTTTCCGACGAGGAAGCGGAGAAGCACGATACGACGGGCCGGCTGTATTACGTCCGCTACCCGGTGCACGGCGGAATCCACGTCGTCGTCGCGACCACGCGGCCGGAGACGATGCTCGGCGACACCGGCGTCGCCGTTCATCCCGACGATCCGCGGTTCCGGGATCTGGT
Organism: Gemmatimonadota bacterium; assembly: GCA_035524965.1. Classification (GTDB taxonomy): domain Bacteria; phylum Gemmatimonadota; class Gemmatimonadetes; order JACCXV01; family JAHWKZ01; genus DATLFH01. The sequence continues at coordinate 59,273 of DATLFH010000018.1, forward strand.
CGGTCGCACCGCGGTGCTGCCGCTCGTCGGCCGCGCGCTTCCGATCGTCGCCGACGACTTCGTGGACCCGCAATTCGGCACCGGTGCGGTCAAGGTGACGCCGGCTCACGACCCCAACGATTTCTGGATCGGGGAGCGACACGGCCTCGAGCGCGTGAACGTCCTCAACCCGGACGCGACGATGAACGAGGCGGCGGGCCGCTTCGCGGGGCTCGACCGGTTCGAGGCCCGGAGACAGATCGTGGCCGCGCTGGAAGAGGAAGGCTACCTCGAGAAGGTCGAGGACCATGCGCACGCGGTCGGTCGTTGCTACCGCTGCGGCACCGTCGTCGAACCTTATCTGTCCGACCAGTGGTTCGTCCGGATGAAGCCGCTCGCCGAGCCGGCGCTGGCGGCGGCGCGCGACGGGACGCTCCGCTTCACTCCCCAGCGCTGGACGAAGGTCTACGAGCACTGGCTCGAGAACGTCCGCGACTGGTGCATCTCGCGGCAGATCTGGTGGGGTCACCGGATCCCGGTCTGGACGTGCGGCCGCGGTCACGTGTTCGCCGCCCGGGAGGATCCCGACCGCTGCCCCGAGTGCGGATCGGCCGAGCTCCAGCAGGAGACGGATGTCCTCGACACCTGGTTCTCAGCCTGGCTATGGCCGTTCTCGACACTTGGCTGGCCCGACGAGACCGAGGACCTGGCCACGTTCTATCCGACCCAGACGCTCGTCACCGGCGCCGAGATCCTGTTCTTCTGGGTCGCGCGGATGGTGATGGCCGGCTACTACTGCACCGGCCGCTGTCCGTTCACCGATGTCGTCATCCACGGCACCGTGAGGGACGAGCGGGGCCGGCGTATGTCGAAGTCGCTGGGAAACGGCATCGACCCGCGGGAAGTCATCGCCGAGCATGGGGCCGACGCGCTCCGCTTCACTCTCGTGACCGCCGCCCCGACGGGGACCGACCTGCAGCTCGCTCCCGACCACTTCATTGCGGGCCGCAACTTCGCGAACAAGCTGTGGAACGCGGCCCGGTTCGTATTCCTCAACGTGCCGGAGAGCTTCGCGCCGTCCCCGCCGGAAAAGGCCCGTCCCGAAGACGCCGGCACGGACGGCGCCGGCGCGGATCGTGAGACGGCCGGTGACGAGCAGGAGGCGGTCGACCGCTGGATCCTCCACCGCCTCGATGAGACGACGCGGGCGGTCGACGCGAGCCTGGCCGCCTTCCGGATCGGCGATGCGGCCGGGGCGATCTACAGTTTTTTGTGGCACGACTACTGTGACTGGTACATCGAGTGGTGCAAGGCCGGCCTCGACCGCCCCCACGGGGACCGGACGCGCTCGGTGCTCCTGACCGGGCTCGAGCGGAGTTTGCGGCTCCTGCACCCGTTCATGCCGTTCATCACCGAGGAGATCTGGCAGGCCCTCCCGGCACCGCTCCGCGCGGCGGAGTCGATCATGATCGAAGAGTGGCCCGGGCCCGCGGGCTGGGACTACCCGGAGGAAGCCGGGCGGGTCGCTCTCATGCAGGAGATCATCGGCCGCGCGCGGAACCTGCGCGCCGAGTACGGCGTCCCGCCCGGCCGGCGCGCTCCGCTGATCGTCGCCGCGGCCGAGCCGAAAGCGCGCGAGGAGCTCGCCCGCCATGCCGCGGACATCGCCCGGCTCGCCGGGGCGAGCGAGACGCGCGTCGTCCCCGACACGCCGCGCGGCGACGGCACCGTGGTCCAGGTCGTCCGCGGCGGGATCGAAGTGGCGGTCCGCCTGGCGGACCTGGTCGATGTCGACAAGGAGAGAGAGCGGCTGACATCGGAGATCAGGCGCACCGAGGCGCTGCTCGGCTCGACACGCCACAAGCTGGCCGACCGCGAGTTCATCGCCCGCGCCCCGGACGAGGTCGTCGAGCGTGAACGGCGGAAGGCGGTCGATCTGGAGGGCGCGCTCGAGCGGCTGAACGATCTCGTCGCGGCGCTCGAACCGCGCTAGTGGTGCCAGAGCTTCGGGCTCATGGGAGGCGGTGCGACCTCGCTGCGCCGCTCGCGCTGCACGCCGCGCTCGGCCCCGCGGCGCTCCTCGGTTTCGCGGCCGCGTGCGCCAGCGAGGGGTTCCCGCCCGGGGGGCCGGAGGATCTGACGCCCCCCGTTCTGGTCGAATCGAGCCCCGCCGACCGCGCCGTCAACGCGACGCCCGACCAGGCGATCCGGCTGACGTTCGACGAGGTGATCGACGACCAGCAGCTCGGACAGCTGCCACGGCTGATCCTCGTCAACCCGGACGTGCCCGACTTCGATATCGAGCTCGACGAGGACACGGTCACGCTCGCGCCGCAGGCGCCGATGGCGCCCGGCGTCACCTACTCGGTCACGATCCTGCCGGGTCTCCGCGACCGAGCCGGCAACGCCACCGTGGAGCCCAGGACGATCTTCTTCTCGGTCGGCGGCGAAGAGCCGATCACGCTGTCGATCGTACGGGGGACGATCCTCCGCGACAGCGTGCCCGCGATCGGCGCGTTGTACCGGCTCGAGAACACGGATGCCGGGTATGGCTACACGGCGGTGGCCGACTCGGAAGGACAGGTCGAGCTGGAGGCCGTCGAGTATGGTCCCTACGTGGCGACCGCCTGGCTGGAGACGGTAAGCCCGCAGGGATGGCAGATGACCGAAGAGCCGGGAGCGCAGGACACGTTCGAGCTCTCCCTCGACCAACGTTCGCACGAGGCGACCTACCGGATCGCGGTCGTCGACACGACGGCCCCGGTCGTCGTGAGCGTGGCGACGCCGAGCTCGCGCCTGATCGAGGTGACGCTCGACGATCCGCTCCCCGCGGACGACTTGTTGACGCCAGCGCAGGTGGAGCTCTACGCGGGGGCGGCCGGGCTTCCGGCGGATATCTCTCCCGACTCGCTCCCGCTCGAGAGCGTCCGCACACAGCGGCTTTCGATCGAGCGGATCGAGCGGTCGGGGCCGACGGCGTTCCAGGTCGTTCCCGAGCAGCCCTTGGTCAGGGGCGGCGTCTACCGGATCGATCCGATCGGGATCGTGAATGCGAGCGGTCTGCGGGCCGGCCCCGAAGCCGGCCGCACCTTCCGCGCCGAGTACGAGGGACCGCGGGTCTTCCAGTCCGAGCCGATCCCGTGGCCGGCGGGAGCGCCGTGACGGGCGCCGCCGACCGGCTGCGGTGGCTGCCGGCCGTGCACGCGTGCCTGGCCGATCCGCCTGCCGGCGTCCGAACGCTGGGCGCCGGCGAACGACTCCGAAAGGCGGCGCTCGAGGAGGCGCTGGCCTCGGTCCGGGAGGCGGTCCGGGACGATCCGGAGGGGTTCGATTCGGAGGCCGCCGTCGAGCGCGCGGTGGCGGACGCCTGGGAGCTGGCGCTCGCCGGCCTCCTCCGGCCCGCGCTCTCTCCGGTCATCAACGCGACCGGTGTCGTCGTCCATACGAACCTGGGGCGCGCGCCCCTGGCGGATGAGGCGCTCGAGGCCGCGCGCATCGCCGCCGGCCGCCCCACACCCCTCGAGTACGACCTTGTTCGCGGCGCTCGCGGGTCGCGCTACGTGCATGCGTCGCGCCTCCTGCGCCTCCTGACCGGCGCCGAGGACGCGCTCGTCGTCAACAACAACGCGGCCGCGCTCCTTCTGGCCGTCGATACGCTGGCCGGTGGCCGGGCGGTCGTCGTCTCGAGGGGCGAGCTGATCGAGATCGGGGGCGGCTTCCGCGTCCACGAGATCGTGGGGAAGAGCGGCGCCCGAGTCCACGAGATCGGGGCCACGAACCGGACGCACGTCATGGATTACGAGCGCGCGCTCGACTCGGCCGATGTCGGCGCGATCCTCAAGATCCACCGCTCGAACTTCGCCATCACGGGGTTCGTGGCCGAGGTGGAGCTGGAGGATCTCTGCCGGCTGGGCGAGGAACGGGACGTTCCCGTGATCTACGATCAGGGGACGGGGCTGCTCATGCCCCACCCCGCGGCCCCCGGAGAGCCGACGATCCGCGAGGCGCTGGACGCCGGCGCGGCGCTGGCCTGCGGGAGCGGCGACAAGCTCCTGGGCGGGCCGCAGGCCGGGCTCCTCTGCGGCCGGCGCGAGTGGCTCGTTCGGGTCCGGGCGAACCCCCTCCTTCGGGCGCTCAGGGTCGACAAGGGGACGCTGGCCGCGCTCGAGGCGACGCTCCGGCTGACGCTCGCCGATCCGGATTCCCTGCCCGTGCGGGCGATGCTGTCGGCGGAGCCGGATGCGCTGAAGAAGCGAGCGGAGGCGCTCCTGGCGGCGCTTGGGCCGGAAGCCCGCGCGCAATGTGCGGTTCGCCCGCACGCCGGGCGCGCCGGCGGCGGCACGCTGCCGGACCGCGATCTGCCGGGCTACGCCGTGTGCGTCCGCCCCACCGGCGTCAGCGCGGCCGCGCTCGAGGCTGGGCTGCGGGCGGGCGACCCGCCGATCATCGCGCGCGTGGCCGAGGAAGCCGTCTGGCTCGACGTGCGAGCCTTCCTGCCCGGCGACGACGAGCAGGTCGTGCGCCGGCTGGACGAGCTCCTGTAGATTCCTAACGTATGCGTGCATCGCTCATCGGTCTGGTTCCGTTCGTTCTGTTCTGCGTCCCGGCACAGAGCCAGGACCTGCCGCTGGAGACGATCCGGTTGCCGGAAGGCTTCCGGATCGCCGTCTACGCCGCCGACGTGCCGGGCGCCCGCTCGATGACCCTGAGTCCCGCGGGGATCCTGTACGTCGGTACGCGGGAAGCCGGCGGAGTCGTCTACGCGATCGTCGATCCCGACGGAGACTATGTCGCCGACAGCGTCTACAGGGTGGCCGACGGCCTCAACGTGCCGAACGGCGTCGCCTGGCGGGACGGCTCGCTCTACGTCGCCGAGATCAACCGGATCCTGCGCTTCGATCGCGTCGATGAGCGTCTGCGGGACCCGCCCGATCCCGTCGTGGTCGCCGACGACTACCCGACCGATCGCCACCACGGCTGGAAGTTCATTCGCTTCGGCCCCGACGGAATGCTGTACGTGCCGGTCGGCGCGCCATGCAACATCTGCCTCCCGGAGAGCCCGATCTACGGGACGATCACGCGGATCGACTCTGACGGATCGAACCGCGAGATCTTCGCCGAGGGGCTCCGCAACAGCGTCGGCTTCGACTGGCACCCGGAGACCGGCGTCCTCTGGTTCACCGACAACGGCGGCGACAACCTGGGGGACGACCGGCCGCCCGACGAGCTGAACCGGGCCTCCGAACCGGGCCTCCATTTCGGCTATCCCTTTTGCCACGGAGGCGACTTCCCCGATCCCGAGTTCGGCGACCGGCGTTCGTGCGCGGAGTTCGTGCCGCCCGCGCAAAAGCTGGGGCCGCACGTCGCCGCGCTCGGGATGCGGTTCTACACCGGCGCGATGTTCCCGGCCGAGTACCGTCATCGGATCTTCATCGCCGAGCATGGCTCGTGGAACCGTACCGTGCCGATCGGCTACCGCGTGATGACGGTCGAGGTCGAGAACGGCCGGGCCGTCTCCTACGAGATCTTCGCCGAGGGGTGGCTGAGGGGCGAGGAGGCGTGGGGTCGCCCCGTCGACGTCCTCGTCATGCCCGACGGCTCGCTGCTCGTCTCCGACGACGAGGCGGGCGCGATCTACCGGATCACGTACGAGGCTAGCGGCGAGGTGTAGCGGAGGAGGCTGCGGCTCGTCACGCGTGGCCCTTTCCGTGATGGCCGTGGACAGCGGCGTGGCCGCGCCCGCGGGAGGGCGGTGGCGCGCAGGGCGAGCCCATTCGGATCGCTCTCGACTGTTCGATCCACGAGGCCGATTCTACCGGGCGTGACCGTCCTTCGCCCCCGTGCTAAGCTTCCCGCCCCATGCGCTGGTCCCGCGCCTTCATCCCGACTCTCAAGGAGGACCCGGCCGACGCGGAGGTGCCGAGCCATCGCCTGATGGTGCGGGCGGGGCTCCTGCGCCCCGTCGCCCGCGGGATCTACACCTACCTGCCGCTTCTCCAGCGCTCGATCCACAAGGTCGAGCGGATCGTCCGCGAAGAGATGGGCCGCATCGGAGCGATCGAGCTCCTGCTGCCGATCCTCCACCCGGCCGAGCTGTGGCAGGAGACCGGCCGGTGGGATCTCTATGGGCCGCTCATGATGCGGGTGGTCGACCGGCACGAGCGCGCTTACGCGCTCGGGCCGACCCACGAGGAGGTGATCACCGACCTGGTGCGAAAGGAGGTCCGCTCGTACCGCCAGCTCCCGCTCTCCCTGTATCAGATCCAGACCAAGTACCGGGACGAGATCCGGCCGCGCTTCGGGGTGATGCGCGCGCGCGAGTTCCTGATGAAGGACGCCTATTCGTTCCACGCCGACGAGGCGTCGCTGGATGCGACCTACCGGGAGTTCCACGACGCCTACGGCCGGATCATCGAGCGCTGCGGCCTCGGCTACCAGGCCGTCGAGGCCGAGGCGGGCGAGATCGGCGGCACGGTCAACCACGAGTTCATGGTCCTCGCCGAGACGGGGGAGAGCGCAGTCCTGACCTGTACCGGGTGCGGCTACGCGGCGGCGGGGGAGCGCGCCGAGGCGGCGGTCTCCAGGCGGACCCCGGACCACGAATCGCGCCCGCTCGAGACGGTCGATACTCCGGGCAAGACGACGGTAGAGGAGGTGGCGGCGCTGCTCGGGCGCCCTACAAATAGATTTGTCAAGACTCTGCTCTTCGAGAAGGACGGCGGTACGATCGCCGTCCTCGTGCGCGGCGACCGCGAGGTCAACGAAACGAAGCTCGCGCGCGCCCTCGGCACGAACCGCCTCCGGATGGCCGACGCCGATCACGTCCGGCGAGTGACGGGCGCGGAGGTCGGCTACGCGGGCCCGCACGGGCTCCCATCCGATGTGCGGATCGTGGCCGACTACTCGCTGGCGGGACTCGCCGACCTGGTCGCCGGCGCCAACGAGAGCGGCCGCCACGTCACCGGGTTCGAGATCGGGCGCGACGTCGAGCCCGACGAGTGGGCCGACGTCTCCCAGGTCCGGGGGGGAGACCCCTGCCCGCGCTGCGGCGCACGGCTGGAGGAGACCCGCGGCATCGAGGTCGGCCACATCTTCAAGCTGGGGACCAAGTACTCCGAGGCGATGGACGCCACCTTCCTCGACGAATCCGGGGCGGCCCGTCCCTTCGTCATGGGGTGCTACGGCTTCGGCGTCACGCGCGTGATTGCGGCCGCGATCGAGCAGAACCACGACGAGAAGGGGATCGTCTGGCCGCTGGCGATCGCGCCCTACGAGGTGGAGGTCCTGCCGCTCAACATGGACTCTAGTGCGGTCGTCGAGGCGGCGGATACGATCTACGCGGCGTGCGGGGAGACCGGTTTGGAGGCCCTGCTCGACGACCGGCCCGACCGCGCCGGGTCGAAGTTCGCCGACGCCGATCTGATCGGCATTCCCTGGCGGGTCGTGATCGGCGACCGCGGGCTGAAGGACGGGATCGTGGAGATCGCGCCGCGCCGCGGAGCCGAGCCGGTCCGGATCCCCCCGGGCAAAGCGGCCACGTACCTCGGAGAGAGGATCGCGGTCGAGCGGCTCGCGACCGAGCGGGGAGGTGGATGAGGGCCGCCGATCCGGCCGACAGCGCCGTGGCCCTCGCCGTGGCCCGCGAGGCCGCCCAGGCGGCGGCCGCGGTGCTGCGTCGTTCACAAGCCGCGGCGGACGGGCGGCGCGGCGCGGCGGGGTCGGTCGCGGCCAAGCGGCGGCGGGACTTCGTGAGCGACGCCGACCGGGCAGCCGAGGAGCAGATCGTCGAGCGCCTCCGGCGGGCGTTCCCGGACCACGCGATCCAGGCCGAGGAGTCCGGCGAGACGGCGGGGGCGTGCCCTTTCCGCTGGATCGTCGACCCGCTGGACGGCACGACCAACTTCCTCCACGGCTTCCCGGTCTACTCGGTCTCGATCGCCCTCTACGAGGGGGACGAGCCGCGGGTCGGGCTCGTGGTCGACCCGTCGCGCGGCGAGTGGTTCACCGCCCGCGCGGGGCACGGAGTGCGGCTGGATGGCGGGGACCCGGCCGAGGGCCGTGAGCTCCGAGTGACGGAGGAGGTCGATTCCGACCGTCGCCTGATCGCGACCGGGTTCCCGTTCCGCCATCCCGACGAGATCGACCGCTACCTTGCCGCGTTCCGCGCGCTCTTCGAACGGGTCGGCGACATGCGACGGACCGGGTCGGCCGCGCTCGACCTGGCGTACATCGCCGCCGGGCGTGTCGACGGCTTCTGGGAGATGGGCCTGAACCCGTGGGACATCGCCGCCGGTGAGCTCCTGGTGATCGAAGCCGGCGGCAGGGTCTCGGACTGGATCGGCGGCGGGACCCATCGTGAGACGGGCTGGGTCGCGGCCGGCGGATCCTCGGTGCACCGCGTCCTGGTCGACACGCTCGCAGAGTACGCGTGACGAGCGCGCGCGAGCCAGGGCGGCCGACCGAGGGCGGGGAACGCTTGCGGGGCGGGGAACGCTTGCGGGTCGGCGTCCTTTTCGGCGGCCGGTCGAGCGAGCACGAGGTGAGCCTCATGTCGGCGCGGTCCGTCCTCGAGGCGCTCGATTCCACCCGGTACGAGGTCGTCCAGATCGGGATCACGAAGGAGGGCCGCTGGCTCGTCACCGGCGACGCGGTCGAGCGTTTGATCGAGCGCGCGAGCGCCTCGGGGGCGCTGGAGGGCGAAGTGCCCGGAGCGGCGCCGGTTGCGCTGCTCGCCGATCCCAGCCGGGAAGGCCGCCTCGTCCCCGGCGAACACACGCCGCTCCCGACGGTGGGGGCGGGCGACGCTCCGGCGCTCGACCGCCCGATCGACGTGATCTTCCCGTTGATCCACGGCCGGACCGGGGAGGACGGCGCGCTCCAGGGGCTCTTCGATCTGGCCGGAGTCGCTTACGTGGGAGCGGGGGTCCTCGGGAGCGCGCTCGGCATGGACAAGGCGGTCACCAAGCGCCTCTGGCAGGCGGCCGGCCTGCCGGTCGGCCCGCACCTCGTCCTGGCAACGCGCGAGTGGAGCGATGACCCGACCCGCTGGAAGGGCGAGATCGGAAGCCGGCTCGGCTACCCGTGTTTCGTCAAACCGGCCAACAGCGGCTCTTCGATCGGCGTCCACAAGGTCCACGCCCTGGATGAGCTCGATCGGGCCGTCGAAGACGCCGCGCGCTACGACACGAAGCTCCTCGTCGAGGCCGCGATCGTGGGACGCGAGCTCGAGTGCGGCGTCCTCGGGAACGAACGCCCCGAAGCGTCGGTCGTGGGGGAGATCATCCCCGGTCACGAGTTCTACGACTACGAGGACAAGTACTTCGACGACGCCGTCAAGCTGGTGGTTCCCGCCGAGCTGCCGGATGAGACCGCCGAGGAAGTGCGGTCGCTCGCGGTGCGCGCCTTTGCGGCGATCGATGCGAGCGGGATGGCGAGGGTCGACTTCTTCCTCGAGAGCGCCAGTGGACGCGTGCTCCTGAACGAGATCAACACGATCCCCGGCTTCACTCGCGTGAGCATGTTTCCGCGGCTGTGGGAGGCGAGCGGGGTCGGGTTTCCGGAACTCTGCGACCGGCTGATCGCGCTCGCCCGCGCCCGCCATCATGAGCGACAGGCGCTGCGGCAGACCCGCTGAGCTACTTCGGGTTCTGGCCGAACACGCTGATCGTGGTCTGGTCGCTCGCGGTATCGGTCGAGTTGCTCACCCGGATCGTGGCCTGGCCCGGACCCCTGGCTTCGACGACCCCTCCCTCGTCCACGCTGGCGATGCTGCTGTCGCTCGTCGACCACCGGAGGATGGGATCGACGACGAGCTGGCCTTCTGCGGTCAGTGCCTCGACCACGATCGCGCACCGCCCCCCGACGATGAGCGCCGGGCAGGAAGCGGTGATCCGCAGCTCGGCGATCGGCAGCTCGATCGTCGTCGGCCCGTCGGTGCTGCAGCCCAGCAGGATGGAACCGAGCGCGGCGAGGGGCGCCAGGCTCTTCAACGCACGCATGAAACCAGACCTCCTTTGAGATCGATCAAGAGCAAGATACGCAGCCGGGAGCGTCGACGCCCCTTCAGATGGGAACCTCCGGGGGCTCGCGAACGAGGACGTTGACGCTGGCGGAAACGGTCTCGTTCCCCGTCTCGACAGTAATGCGCGCGGTCCCGGCGAGGTGCCCGCTCACGACTCCCTGGCCGGTGACGGTCGCGACCACGATGTTCTCCGAGCTCCAGAAGAGCCGGGCGTCGGGAATCTCCTCCCCGTCCGCATCGAAGGCGGTCGCGACGACCGTGCACTCGCCGCCTACTACCAGGTTTCCGCAGTCGCCGGAGTTCAACTGGATCCGGGTCACCATGAGCGGCTCGATGATGTCCGGATCGTCGATGCAGCCGATCGCCGCCGCCGACAGGACCACCGCCGCCGTCCACAGAAGGACGGCCCCGGCAGGAAAGTGTCTCATCTTCACGCTCACGAAGCTCGTGGAGTCGCGGCCGCGGGACCCAGATAGCCGGTCGTACAGGCCGGCCCTCCGGGTAGGATCCCGATGTTCTTTTCCGCGCTCAGCGAGCCCGACGTGTTCTCGGCCGTGATCCTGACGCCTCCGGATCGGATCCCCGTCACCGTGCCTCCGCCGCTCACCGTGGCAATTCCTGTATTCGACGAACTCCAGTTGAGGGCCGGAGGCAAAGTTTCCTGGCCGTTCTTGTCGAACGCGGTCACGCTCAAAGTGCAGGTCCTGCACGCAGGGATCTGCTCGCAGCCCGGCTGAAAAACGATGCGCACCGCTTCGGGGATCACCGGTGCGGGTGGAAGCTCGGTGCATCCGGTCCCCAGACCCATGAATACGGCACATAGACCCGCTCCGGTAGCGGAGTTGACCCACACTGGAGCCACGCGTAGGTTCTCCTCCCGTCTGTTCTTTTGTTGGCCCGTGGTGTAATTGGCAACACGCTTGACTCTGGATCAAGAGACTCCTGGTTCGAGTCCAGGCGGGCCAACCACAAGATAAGGGCGGGGGGCCGCTGCGGCTCCCCGCTCGCTCTTCCATCGGTGGGTAAAAGCCGCTTTCACACTCCTGGGTTTATTTCGGTGAGCACGCGCGCGATCGAGAACGTCGTGATCCTGGGCTCCGGCTGCGCCGGCCTGACGGCCGCGGTCTATGCCGCGCGGGCTAATCTGGAGCCGCTCGTCGTCCTGGGCGTCGAGTCCGGCGGGCAACTCTCTCTGACCACGGATGTCGAGAACTATCCTGGCTTCCCGGAAGGAGTTCAAGGTCCTGATCTCATCCAGAAGATTAGAGACCAGGCGGCCCGCTTCGGGGCCCGCTTCCAGCCCGGGGACGCCACCGGCGCCGATCTCTCGCGCCGCCCCTTCCGAATCGAGACCGAGGGTGGAACGATCGAGACCCACGCTCTCATCATCTGCTCGGGGGCTTCTGCCCGGATGCTCGGAGTGCCCGGAGAGGATCGGCTCATCGGGCACGGCGTCTCGACCTGCGCGACGTGTGACGGCTGGTTCTTCCGGGACCGCAGGGTGATCGTGGTCGGCGGCGGCGACAGCGCGATGGAGGAGGCGATCTTCCTGACCCGGTTCGCGGCGCGGGTCTACGTGGTCCACCGCCGGGAGGATCTCCGGGCCTCGAAGATCATGCAGGACCGTGCCTTCGAGAACCCCCGGATCGAGTTCATCTGGAAGACGCACGTAACGGAGGTGCTCGGCGAGAAGACGGTCGAGGCGGTCCGGCTCTGGAATCACGTCACCGACGAGCGGTGGGAGATGGAGATCGACGGGGTCTTCGTCGCGATCGGTCACATCCCGAACACGGCGATCTTCCGGGACCAGCTTCCGATGGACGCCCAGGGGTACCTCCTGCAGGCCGAGCCCGGGCGGTCGCTGACCGCGGTCGAAGGCGTCTTCGTCGGCGGCGATGTCCACGATCATCTCTATCGGCAGGCGGTGACCGCCGCCGGGGCGGGGTGCCGCGCCGCGATGGACGCGGAGAAGTATCTCGAGCGAACTGCGGGTGCACGCCACGCAGCGGGTGCGCGCCCTTCGGCCTTGTCGGCGGTCCGCGGGGCGCGCTGACGATCTCGATGCAGGCGGTCGTCAAGATCAACGATCGGGCCGGGCCGGCGGGCACCGCCATCCGGGAGGTTCCGGTGCCCGCGCCCGGTCCGGGCGAGGTGCGGCTCAAGGTGCGCGCCACCGCGATCTGCGGCTCGGACCGCCACATCTGGCACTGGGACCCGTCGGTGCGGCACATGGTCCGACCGCCCAGGATTTACGGCCACGAGTTCTGTGGCCAGGTCGATGCCCTCGGGTCCACGGCGGGCCGGAAGGACCTGAGCGCGGGAGACTACGTCTCGGCGGAGATGCACGTCACCTGCGGGACGTGCGATCGCTGCCGGGCCGGGCAGGGACACATCTGTCGGAACACCGAGATCATAGGCTTCCATCACGACGGAGCGTTCGCGGAGTACGTCATCGTCCCCGCCCGGAACATCGTCCGCCTCGACTCCGGGATCGTGCCGCTCAAGGTGGGCGCTTTCCTCGACGCCCTCGGAAACGCGGTGCACACCGTGCAGGATCACGATCTCGAGGGCGCACGGGTGGCGATCCTGGGATATGGACCGATCGGGGCGATGGCGGCGGCGATCGCCGAGCACGAGGGGGCCGGCCGGATCTATATCCTGGACGTCAGCGAGCGGGCGATCGAGCAGGCGGAGCGGTGGCGCGGGACCCGCACTGGCGATACGGTCACCGTCCTCAGGACCGGCCCCGAAACGGCCGGCCGGCTCTCGGAGCGGATCCTGGACGAGACGGACGGCGGGGTCGATCTCGTCCTGGAGATGTCCGGCGCCGACGCGGCGATCAACCAGGGCCTGCGGATCGCCCGCATGGGAGGCACGCTGTCGATGCTCGGGATCCCATCCTCCGAGGCGGTCACGATCGAGCGCTTCGCGCGGGACTTCATCTTCAAGGGACTGTCGCTGCACGCGATCATCGGCCGGCGCATGTTCTCGACGTGGGACCGCACGCTGGAGCTCCTGGCCGACGGCCTCGATGTGGCCTCGCTCGTCTCCCATGAGTACCAGGGGCTGGAGGAGTTCGGAGACGGGATGCGTGCGTTCGATGAGCACGAGGCGCTGAAGGTCGTTTTTTACCCGAACGGGAAGTCTTAGTGACGGGGAAGCCGCAGCCGACGCCGCCCGGCCACGCTTTCAAGCTCGCCCGTGATGGGGAGGATCACGCGGATCGACTTTCACGAGCCCCCGGCCTTCTGCTGATCCGGGCTGCATGAAGCGATCGACATCGTTGATCGATGGACTGAAGCGGGAGATCGATGCCCTCCGGGAGGCGGGGACGTTCAAGGTCGAGCACGAGATCGAAGGTCCGCAGGGGGTTTCGGTGGAGGTCGACGGCCGGCCGGTCATCATGCTGACATCCAACAACTACCTCGGCCTGGCGAATCACCCCCGGGTGCGCGCCGCGGCGCGCGAGGCGATCGATGAATGGGGTTACGGGATGGCCTCGGTCCGCTTCATCTGCGGGACCGGTACGCCGCACCTCGCGCTCGAGCGGCGGATCGCGGACTTCTTCGAAGTCGATGACGCGATCCTCTTCGGTTCGTGCTGGAACGCGAACGAGGCGCTCTTCGCCGCCATCCTGAGCGAGGAGGACGCGGTCTTCTCGGACGAGCTCAACCACGCCTCGATCATCGACGGGATCCGGCTCTGCAAGGCCGAGCGCTATCGGTACGCGCATAACTCACCTGACGCTCTGGGCGAGATGCTCGATCATGACGACTCGCGACACCGTGTCGTCGTCACCGACGGGGTCTTTTCGATGGAGGGCGAGATGGCCCGCCTGCCGGCGCTGCTGGAGCTCTGCCGTCAGCACGGCGCGCTCCTCGTCGTCGACGATTCCCACGCAACCGGGGTCCTGGGAGAGCGGGGCCGCGGCACGGCCGAGGAGCTGGGCGTCCACGGTGAAGTCGATATCACGACCGGGACGCTGGGCAAGGCGCTGGGCGGCGCTGCCGGCGGGTTCGTCGCCGGTCCGCGCGCGATCGTCGACACGCTGCGCCAGCGCTCGCGACCCTATCTCTTCTCCAACTCGCTGCCGCCGATGATCGTGAGCGGCTCCCTGACGGCCTTCGATCTCCTCGATGAGTCGGCGGAGCTGGTGGAGCGGCTGCGCGCGAACACGAAGTATTTCCGCGCCGAGCTCAAGGCGCGCGGGTTCGACGTGCCCGATGGCGTCCACCCGATCGTGCCCGTCATCGTCGGCGAAACCGCGCTCGCGATCCGCATGTCGAAGGAGCTGCTCGACGAGGGGGTCTACGTCTCGGGCTTCGGCTATCCGGTCGTGCCGAAGGGAGAGGCCCGTCTCCGGGCGCAAGTGTCGGCCGCGCACTCACGGGACGAGCTGGAGGCCGCGATCGACGCGATCGAGCGGATCGGCGCGCGCCACGGCGTGGGGGCGACCGGCACCCGATGAGCGAGGCCGGCGGCCTCGAGAGCGGCGGCATCCGGGCGGATGAGCTCCGGGTCGAGGGCGAGATCGCGGTCCAGCGCTTCGTCCTGAACGACCTGCTGACCAATGGATTCGTGGTCCGGGAGGAAGACACCGGTGCGCTCGCGGTCGTCGATCCCGGCGACCGCGCGGGCGATCTGATCGCGGCGGCGCGGGACTGGGGCGGTGACGTGCGATGGATCCTGATCACGCACCTGCACGGGGATCACTGCGCTGCCGTCGCTCCGATCCGCGAAGCGTTCGGCGCGCCCGTGGCAGGGCCGCCGGGCGGGATGTTCCGGGTCGAGCGTCCGGTCTGCGGCGGCGAGACGCTCGATTTCGGCTCGAAGGAGATCCAGGTGGCGGCGACCCCTGGCCATTCGCCGGAGAGCGTCAGCTTCCAGATCTGCGATCACGTATTCGTCGGAGACTTCCTTTTCCGCCTGGGAAGCGGCCGCACCGACGGCGCGCGTGCGTCGACCGAGGCGCTGTTCGGCGCCGTGCGCGACGTGTTCGGCGACCTGCCCGGTAAGACGACCCTCTGGTGCGGCCACGGTCCGGCGTCGACGGTCCGCGAGGAGAAGGCCGGGAACCCGTTCTGGCGGATCGCTCTGGCGGGGGACCCGGCGACGCCGGTTGACCAAGTCTCCTACCGCGGCGCCCACGTGCCCGTCCTCGCCTGGGCGGACGACTACGACGGCGGCAAGAAGGCGCTCCTGGCGCTGGCCGACGGGTCGAAGGTGATCGTGCCCGGTTCGCAGGTGGGACCGCCTGTCGTGACTGGATGACCACTCCCGGCGCGGGACCGTAGATTCCCGGCATGACCGGACTTCCGAGCGGCACGATCACGTTTCTGGCCACCGACATCCAGGGTTCGACGGACCTGTGGGAGCGGTATCGCGGCCTGATGCCCTCGGTCCTCGATCGTCACGACGATCTGCTCCGTGAGGCGTTCGAGTCCCGCGGCGGGCACGTCTTCAAGAACACCGGCGACGGACTCTTCACGGCCTTCGCCGCGGCCCCGCCCGCGGTGGCGGCCGCCCTGGCCGCCCAACGCGCGCTCGGCTCCACGGAGTGGCCCGTCCCCGAGCCGGTTCGCGTGCGGATGGCGATCCACAGCGGGAGCGCCGAGACGCGGGGAGGCGATTACTTCGGCCCGCCGGTCAACCGGGTCGCGCGGATCCTGAGCGCGGGTCACGGCGGACAGATCCTCCTGTCGCAGTCGGTCGAGCGGCTCGCCTCCCGGCAGTTTCCGGAAGGAGCGGCGCTTCGCGACCTGGGCCTGCGCTCGCTCAAGGACCTGACCGAGCCCGAGCGGCTCTTCCAGCTCGTGACCGCCGACCTGCCGGCGGACTTCCCGCCGCTGAAGACGCTGGACGCCCGGCCGCACAATCTGCCGGCTCAGACCACGCCGCTGATCGGGCGCGTTCGGGAGGTCGAGGACGTGCGCGGTCTGATCCAGGAGGACGCCGTGCGCCTCGTCACGCTGCTGGGGCCGGGCGGAACCGGAAAGACCCGCCTCGGTCTCCAGGTCGCGGCCGAGTTGATCGACGACTACCGGGATGGGGTGTGGCTCGTCAACCTGGCCCCGGTGCACGACCCCCAGGTCCTGGCGGCGACGATCCTGAAGGTGTGGGGGGAATCGCCTGGGGGCGACGCCTCCGCGCAGGAAGCGCTGGAGGCATATCTGAGGGGGCGCGAGCTCCTGCTCGTCCTCGACAATTTCGAGCAGGTCGTCGAGGCCGCGCCCGTCGTCTCACGGGTCCTCCGCGCGGCCGCGGGCGTCAACGTGCTCATCACGAGCCAGGCCGCGCTGCGGATCGAGGGGGAGCACGAGTACCCGGTCGCGCCGCTCGCCTTGCCAGGCCCGCGCGAGTCGGACCCCGATCGCCTGGTCCTGAACGACGCCGTATCGCTGTTCGTGTCGCGCGCGAGGGCGGTACAGCCGTCGTTCGCGCTGAGCCGCGACAACGCCGGCGCGATCGTGAGCATCACCCGCCAGCTCGACGGGCTCCCGCTCGCGATCGAGCTCGCCGCGGCGCGGATCAAGCTCTTTACGCCCGGAGCGATGTTGGCCCGACTCGAGCGGCAGTTCGATTTCCTCACCACGGGCGGCCGGGACCGCCCTGATCGTCACCGCACGCTCAAGGGCGCGATCGACTGGAGCTACGCACTCCTGGGCGACGAGGAGCGCAAGGTGTTCGAGCGTATGGCGGTGTTCGACGGGGGCTTCACGCTGGAAGCGGCCGAAACCGTGCTCACGACTCCCGACGAGGGGCTGGACGTTCTCGAAGCGCTATCGTCGCTGATCGACAAGAGCCTTCTCCGGCAGGTCGCCACGGCCGAGGACGAGCCGCGCTTCGAGCGGCTGAGGACGATTTACGCGTTCGCCACCGTGAAGCTCGAAGCGAGCGGGGAGGCGGACGTGTGGCGCCGGAGGCACGCCGAATATTTCGCCGACCTGGCGGAGGGGACGGAGCCCGGAAGCGGACCCGATGTCGGGACCGGCGCCCGGCTCAGGCGACTCGAGCACGAGTACGAGAACTTGAGGGCCGCGATGTCGTACGCCTTGAACGCCGGAGCCGCCCGCCTCGCGGTGCGGCTGGCGCAGGCCCTGCCCGCCCTGTGGTTCACCCGCGGCATGATCGAGGAGGGTGCGAGCTGGCTCGAGCGCGTGCTCGAGCTCGGCGACCGGCTCTCCGACCTGGACCGCGCGATCGCGCTCAATCTCCACGGTCGGCTGGCCCAGATCCGGGGGGACAACAGTCCCGAGGTCGTTCACCGTTTCGAGGAGAGCCTCGAGCTGTTCCGGCAGACCGGCCACACGCCGGGGATCGCCCGCGCCCTCATGAACCTGGGAAACGTCCGCAGCCGGGCCGGAGACTACGCCGGCGCGCGGCGGCTCTTCGAGGAAAGCCGCGAGCTCTATCAGGAGGTGAAGGACCCGGTCGGCGTCGGCAGCGCGCTCCTCAACCTGGGGGATGTCTGCTGGGCGGAGAACGACGAGCCGTGCGCGACCCGGTACTTCGAGGAGGCGCGGAGGCTGGCCGGCGCCGGCGGCTACAGGATCGGATACGCGTTCTCGATCCAGTACCTGGGCCGGATGGCGCTCCAGGCCGGGGATCTGGACCGGGCCGCCGGGCTCTTCGCGGAGTGCCGCGAGATCTTCGAGAGTTTGAACGCCAGACCCGGCCTCGCGTGGACGATCCTCTGCCAAGCCGGGATCGCGGGGGAGCGGGGAGACCTGGCCGGCGCGCGGAGGCTGCTGCTGGACGGCCTGGAGCGGTTCGACGAGCTGCGGTATTCCCCCGGTATTTCCGAGGCCCTGCTGGGATGCGGCTTGCTGGCTGCGCGCGAAGAGCGGGCGGTCGACGCCGCGCGGCTCCTCGGGGCGGCGGAGAGGCTCCGGGAGGGAGCGGCCCTCTCCCGGTCCCCGCTCGAGCGGGGTTTCGAGCGCAAGGCCGCCGACCTCGCCTCGGCGGCGCTCGGGCCGGATGCCTTCGAGCGCGAGCGGGCGGCGGGCCGCGCGCTCCCGGTCGCCGAAGCGCTCGCGCTCGCCCGGGGTGGCGAAGCCCTTCAGCCGGCCCGCCCCGTGCCGGAGCCGGCAACCCTCCCGACGGCGTGAGGCTCGACCGCCGCTTCACGGTCTTTCTCTTGCTCACGCTGTCGCTGGTGGCGCTGGCCGCGGCGTGGTCGGTCTACCGGCACCGGAGCCACGCGACGGAGCGGGAGGCGTGGCGGGTCATCACGGCGGAGATCGGGACCGGACGCGGCCGAATCGACAGCCTGGAGTCGGTGCTCGCCCGGCTCGACGCGCGCGTCGAGGAGGAGAAAGACCGCCTCGCGGGGGCGGCCGCTCGGATCTCGCACTACGAAGGGCAGTCGGTGCGCGGCCGCCTGCCGACGCCGGCCTACCGGGAATACCTCGCGTCGATCGACCGCCACAACCGGGTCGTCGAGTCGTACAACGCCGCCCTCGTCGAGCAGCGCCGCGTGTACGCCGACTATTCGATCCTGATCGACGCCTTCAACGCCAGGGTCGACAGCGCCAACCAGCTCCAGCGCACGGCGGTCGAGCAGGGGATCCAGTTGCCGCCGCTTCTCCCGGACGGGCTGTAGCCCATCCGAGCCAATTATCCTCGCCCCACGGGCCGCCCTTGGGTAGTGGGTCAGCCCTTGCTCCCCGCCGCGCAAATTGTTAGGCTAAACTAAAGTCATCTTTAGGCTCGTCTAATCTTGGGGAGGATGCATCGGATGCAGCGCAGGATCGAAGCTGCTCTGTGGGTCGTGATAGCCACGTTGGGGATAGCCGCAGAGGCCCTCGCCCCCGCGCGGGCGGGCGCGCAGGAAGCGGACTCCCTCCGGCAGCTCGCCGAGCGGCTGGCGACGGTCGAGCGGCAGCTCGAGGCGCTCGAGCGCGAGAAGGTTTCGCCCACGTCGATCTCGGGCTACATGGACTTCCACTACAACGATTTCCAGCCCGGCGGAGAGCAGCTCGACTTCCACCGCTTCGTTCTCCTCGTCGCGCACGAGTTCAGCGAGGACGTGCGGTTCTACTCCGAGCTCGAAGTGGAGCACGCGTTCGTCAAGGACGGGCAGGGGGAGCTGGAGCTCGAGCAGGCGTTCGTCGATTTCCATCTGGACCCGGATATCGCGATCCGAGGGGGTATCGTCCTCGTGCCGGTCGGGATCCAGAACGAACGGCACGAGGGCCCCGCCTATTTCGGGGTCGAGCGGCATCAGGTGGAGACCGTCCTGATCCCGACGACGTGGTTCGAGCCGGGGGTCGGGCTCTTCGGACGGCTCGCCCCGGGCTTCGACTACAAGGTCTACCTGCTGGGCTCGCTCGATGCCACGAAGTTCAACGCTGGCGGGATCCGCGGGGCGCGGAGCAAGGGCTTCTTCACGAACGCCGCCAGCCCGGCGGTCACGGGCCGCCTCATCTACCGCGGCACGCCGGGACTGACCCTCGGCGCCTCGATCTACCGCGGTGACGCCGGTTTCGACGTTCCGGTCTCGGTCGTGACGACCCTCTATGACGTCGACGCCGCCTACCGCTACCGGTTCGTCGAGCTGCGCGGACTGTGGACGCAGACGTTCGTCGACAACGCGGGCGAGCTGAGCCAGGCGATCGGCACGCCGGCCGACGCCCCCGTCGGCGAGCGGATGGTGGGTTTCAGCCTGGAAGGCGCAATCCATCTGCTGCCCGAGACGCACCCGTGGGACCTGGCGCTCTTCGCCCGCTACGAGGAGGCCGACACGCAGGACCGCGTGCCGGACGGCTTCACGCGGGCGGCCCAGTTCGACCGCGACTGGACGACCGTCGGGGCCAGCTTCTGGCCGCACCCCGACGTCGTCCTGAAGGCGGACTACCAGTTCGCCGGCAACGACCACCCGACGATCGAAGCGATCGACTCCTTCAACCTCGGCCTTTCCTGGTGGTTCTGATGCGTGCTGTGACGATGATGGCGACGATTCTTACTGCGGCGGGCTTCGTCCTGGGACTGCTCGCCTGCGCGCCGGCCTCACGCGCCGGAGGGACGGTCGAAGACGGAACGCGCGAGTTCCGGATCGTGGCCGAGCGCTTCCAGTTCATGCCTTCCGAGATCGAAGTCGAGCGGGGAGAGCGCGTGCGGCTCATCTTCACGAGCGAGGACACGACCCATGGCGTGGCGATCGCCGGCTACGGCGTCCGGGAACTCATCCCCCCGCGCGGCAAGGGCGAGACGGTCGTAGAGTTCGTCGCCGACCGGCCCGGCACCTTCACATTCCGCTGTGCCCACCTCTGCGGCGCCGGCCACGCGATGATGCGCGGCACGCTCGAAGTCGGGACGTCGTAACGACGAGAGCGACCTACTCGTACCTTAGCGCCTCGATCGGATCCAGCGTCGCGGCTCGCGTGGCGGGGTAGAGGCCGAAGAAGATCCCGATCGCGGCGCTGAAGCCGACCCCGACGAAGAACGACCATAAGGGCAGCGCGACGGGGAAGTCGATCAGTTTGGCGACGCCGGCGCCGAGCGCGCTCCCGATCAGCACGCCGAACACCCCGCCGATCCCCGTCAGCACGGCCGCCTCGACGAGGAACTGCCACAGGATGTCGCGCCGGCGGGCCCCAAGCGCCTTCCGGACGCCGATCTCCCGCGTCCGCTCGGTCACGCTGACCAGCATGATGTTCATGACCCCGATCCCGCCAACCATGAGCGCGATCGAGCTGATCACGATCATCGCCAGGAAGACCGAGCCCGTGATCTGGTCCCACAGTTCGAGGAAGTTCGACTGGGTGACGATGTCGAAGTCGCTCTCCTCGCCGGGCCGCAGGTTGTGGCGGGCACGCATCAGGAACGTGATCTCGTCGCGCGCGTTGTCCACCGAGACCCCGGCGGCGGGCACGAGGACCGCCATGATGTCCATCGGCCCGCTCTGCTGGAAGTCGCGATGGAGGCTCGTGTACGGGATCATGACGCGCTCGTCCTTGGTCTGGCCGAAGAGGAGCATCCGCTGGTCCTCGAAGACCCCGACCACGGTGTAGGGAAGCCCCCCCATCCGGATCTCCTTCCCGATCGGGTCGAGGTGGGGAAAGAGGACATCGATGATCCCCTGGCCGAGGACGACGACCCGGTTCCGGTTCCGCACCTCGCTGGCCGTGAAGTAGCGGCCCTGGGCGATCTCGGCGGCCGCGACCAGCGAGTAGTTCTCACTCGTCCCGAGGAGGTCGGCATCGGTCTCGTTCGCGCGATACGAGAGAACGCGGTTGACGGGAAAGGGTCCGGTGCCGAGAAAGATGTCGGTCGTCGTGATCCCCGGGATCTCGCGCTCGATCGCACGCACGTCCGCCTCGCTGATCTCCGGCCGTCGCTCCAGGCGGAGGAACTCGCGCTCGCCGGCGACGAGCCGGCCGCCCCACTTCCTGAGATACAGGTGGTTGGCGCCCAGATCCCGGATCTCGCCGACGATCGTCTGGTCGAGGCCGCGGACGAGCGATGTCATCCCGACGATCGCGGTCACGCCGATCACGATCCCCAGGATCGTAAGACCGGAGCGCAGCTTGTGGGACCACAGGGTGTCGATCCCCATCCGCGCGCTCTCGAAGATCTGAGCGCCGACCTGTCCGCGATCGAAGGCGGCGGACACGGCTACTCGTACCTCAGCGCGGCGATCGGGTCGAGCCGTGAGGCCTTGGCCGCGGGGTAGAGGCCGAAGACGATCCCGACGATCGACGCGAGACCGATCCCGAGCGCGATCGACCACCAGGTGAGCGAGTAGGGGAGTGGCGTCACCGACGAGATCAGGATCGCGATCGCGAACCCGAGCCCGACCCCGATCAGCCCGCCGACCGCCGACAGGATCACCGCCTCGGTCAGGAACTGCCTGAGCACGTCGGATCTCCGGGCGCCGACCGCCTTCCGGATCCCGATCTCCCGCGTCCGCTCGGTGACCGCGACCAGCATGATGTTCATGACGACGATCCCACCCACGACGAGCGAGATCGCGACCAGCCCGACGAGCGCCGAGTAGACGCCGGTCGTCACCCGCTGGTAGAGCTCGAGGAACTCCTGCGTCGTCACGAAACCGAAGTCGTCCTCCTCGGACGGCCGCAACTTATGCCGCGTCCGCATGATCATCCGGGTCTCGTCGATCGCCGCCTGGATGTCGTTCGGGTCGGCGGCCTTGATCGAGATGTCCACGTTGGCGCGGCGGTCGAAGATCTTCTGCCAGCTCTCGAGCGGGATCACGACGAAGTCGTCCTGGGTGACGCCGAACGTCGTCGCCTGCGGTTTGGCGATGCCGACGACCTCGAAGTGGCGGCCTCGGATCCGGATCGTCTCCCCGAGCGGGTCCGAGGTCGGGAAGAGCTCGTCGGCGACCTCGTGTCCGATCACGGTGATCGGCCGGGCGCGCTTGATCTCGAGCGGCGTCAGGTGGCGTCCGCGCTCGATCTCGAACGTCGAGAGGTAGGGGTACTCGGGGCCGACGCCGCTCACGCTCATGTCGTCGATTCGGCGGCTCCCGGCCCAGAGGTCCTCGCGGCGGTCGGCTTCGGCCGCCACGTACAGGAGGTTCTCGCCCTCCTCGGAGAGCGCCTCGGCGTCCTCGCCGGTCAGTTCCGGCCGGCGCATCGCTTCCAGCATGGCGCGCGCGTCGAACGCCTCGCTGGTCCCGATCCGGTCGAGGATGAAGACATCCGACCCGCGACCGGTGACGAGCTCGGTGACCTTGCTGTTCAGTCCCTGGATGACCGTCACGACCGCGATGATCGACGTCACCGCCACGATGATCCCGAGGAGGGTCAGGAACGAGCGCAGCTTGTGCGCGCGTAGCGACTGGAGCGCGGATGTCAGGGCCTCGTGAAAGTTCACAAGGTTCTTGATCCAGTGGGTGGTATCGTATATGATACTACATGGCGTTGGAAGTCGTTCTGGATACCGGCGTTTTCGTTGCCGGTCTGCGATCCAGTCGAGGAGCATCCTTTCAGATCCTCCGGCGGATCGGCACAGGCCAGTTCGACATCGACCTTTCGGTTCCGCTGGTGTTGGAGTACGAGGAAGTGTTGAAACGGGAGGCGCATGCGATCGGGCTCACTCTTGCTGAGATCGATGACGTTCTGGATTATGTCTGCGGGGTGGGGCGTCACCGGGAGATCTTCTTTCTTTGGAGGCCAATCCTCAAGGATGCGTTCGACGATCACTTGATGGAGGTCGCCGTGGCCGGTGAATGCCAGTATGTCGTGACGCATAACCTGGGAGACTTCTCCGGCTGCGCAAGTTTCGGCATTCATGCCATCACCCCGGGCGACTTCCTGCGGATCCTGCAACAAGGAGAATCTAAGAGGTGAGTACGATCAGTCTACGTCTGCCAGAATCGCTGCACCGCCGGGTGCGAGAGCTGGCGAAGCAGGAGAACGTCTCGATCAACCAGCTCATCACGACCGCGCTGGCTGAGAAGCTTTCCGCGCTGATGACCGCCGAGTACCTGGAGGAACGAGGTGGGCTGGGGAGCCGGCGGAAATTCGAGAGCGTGTTGAAGAAGGTTCCGTCGCGCGAGCCGGAGGAGAGCGACCGGCTCTGAAGCCCGCCCGGAGTCGCTCTGCGACTGGGAACCTCCGTCCTCACTCCGTCGCCCGCACGCGGTAGGTCAGCACCGACTCGCCGCCGGCGGGGACGGGCACCTCCCAACGGACGGTGTGGGCGTCGATCCGCTCATGAAGGAGGCTCTCCTCGACGATCGTCCAGTCGCCGGGCAGCGGTTCGATGACGGTGACGGTGCGATCCTCCCGGCCGCGGTTCCGGATCTCGATCCGCCACGCCGATTCATGGGTGTTGGGGTCGAGCTGGCGGTAGTCGGTCTGAGTTCGCTCGGCGACCAGGTCGAAGGCGAAGCCGGTCACGACCTCGATCCGCTCGCCGTCCGGGGTATGAGGGATCGGCGCGTCCCCGGTGAAACGGAGGCGGCCGCCGCTCTCCACATAGGTGTGGAGCGTCCCGGCGGGCAGCGGCTCCCCGGAGCCCGCCAGATCCTGGTTGGCGAACCGCAGGCGGATCTCTGGGTTTTCGAACGGGCGCCGCTCGGGAGGAAACGGCTGGTGGAACCAGAACCGCTGGCCCGCCAGGACATACTCGCGCACCACCGGAACCCGCTCGACGCCGAAGAGGGGGGCCTGGACCGTCGCCAGCGAGCCGATCGTCAGGGGCGCATCCAGGGTGTAGAGGTGGTAGTCGCCGAGAGCCTCGCGCTCGAAATCCGCGCCCACCGCCATCTCGGCCACACGCGCCTGCGAGGGGAGCGGCCGGGCCTGACCGGTCCGGCGCACGTCGCCGGCCACGAGCGCGAGGGCGGCCTCCGGAAACGCGAGCTCGCTCTCGTTCTCGACCGTGACACGGCCGGAGAGCCGCATCGCCGAGCCGTCGTCGTCCAGGAGGGCGACGTAGTCGGCGGACCACGAGAGGCCGTCCATCAGGTAGCTGAGCGCGAGGGTCGCGGGACCGGAGGGGCCGTCGATCGAGAGCCGGATCGCGCCGCCGGTCCCGGCCGTACCGTTCTCGTCCGCGAGGCCGGCCGGAACCTCGATGTGACCTTGCCAGCCCACGATCAGTTGGCCGCCCCTCAAAAAAACAGGTCCGTCGGCCGAGACGAGGGTGGCGCCGCTCCGTTCGCCGGCCGGCGACACCAGGATGACGGTCTCGCCCAGGTGTCGGCCGAGGACGGGACCCGATGCGAAGCGCTCGGGTCGAGGGATCTCGGCCCGGAAGCCGAGAGGGTCGCCGTCGGCCGCGAGCAGGATCGTCCCGGGATCGATCGTGAGCGGCACGCCGGTCCAGACGATCTCGCCTCCACCCGGCAGATCGGCCCGGCGCGAGTCCCGAACCTGCGCGAAGCCGGCATAGACGGTGAGGTCCAACGCCGTGCGATCGGCGGGCGTGACGGGCGTCTGGGCGCGCGCGGCGGTAGCCACGAGCAGGGCAACAACCAGGTTCCACTTGCATCGCATTTCGGGTCCTCCCTCGCTGGCGCCGGTCAACCCGGCCTTTCTAAGATTCACCGATGCTGCTGGGTGCGCACATGTCGACGGCGGGCGGGCTTCAGACCGCCTTCGAGCGGGGCGACCTGCTGGACTGCACCGCCATCCAGATCTTCACCTCGAGCCCCCGGCAGTGGAAGGGGCGCGAGCTCTCGGAGGTCGACGTCGAAAAGTTCCGGAAAGCCTGGAAAAGATCGAGCTGCGAGATCTGCTTGGCCCACGACAACTACCTGACGCGGCTGGGGACTCGCGATCCGCAGATCCTCGAGAAGTCGCGCGAGACCTTCCGGCAGGAGCTCCGCACCTGCCAGCGGCTGGGGCTGTCGTATCTCGTGTTCCATCCCGTCGGCGACCAGGACGCCGACGATGAGGCGGTGCTCGCCCGGGTCGCCGCGTCGCTCGACTCGATCTTCTCCACGGTCCCCGATGATGGCACCCGGGTGCTGCTGGAGACGACCGCGGGGCAGGGAGCGAACGTGGGCTACACGTTCCGGCAGCTGCGGCGGATTCTGGATGCGGTCGAGCAGGACGGCCGGCTCGGCGTATGCCTCGACACCTGCCACGTCTTCGCCGCCGGCTATGACATCTCGACCGCAACCGGTTACGGCGCGACGATCGACGAGCTGGAGGATGTCGTCGGGCTCCACCGCCTCCGCGCGATCCACCTGAACGACTCTCGGAAGCCGTGCGGCAGCCGGGTCGACCGCCACGCTCACATCGGGCAGGGCGAGATCGGCGAGCTGGCGTTCAGGCTGATCCTCGCCGACCCGCGGCTCCAGTCCGTCCCCAAGGTGATCGAGACCCCCAAGGAGGGCGGAATGGATGCGGTGAATCTGAAGCTCCTGCGCAGATTGGCCGAGGAGGGGTGAGCCGCCGATCGCGAGGCGGTCGGGCGGGGGGCCGAAAGCGAACCCGGTGGCTGGCCGGAGCCGCTGCCGTCGCCCTCGCCGCGCTGGCCCTGGCATGGTGGGCCGATCGCGGTCCGGCATCCTCGCGGGATGAAGCCTCGGATGCAAGGGAGAGCCCCGCGATCGTCACCCGGGACGGAGTTCTCGTCATCCACGGCAACCCCGGTTGGGAGTCGCTCTCCCGGGAGGACCGCCGCCGCGCCGCGACCCCGCTCTCGGCGGAGGCACGCGCCTGGCTCCGGGCGGAGGGAGTCACCGTCCGCCAGGTCGCGGCCGCGTTCGAGGTCTCGCCGGTCGCGTTGGGGGGGATCGTCGCCGCCGAGAAGACGCTCCTGGTCGGCCGCGTCGACGCGCTCGGCGAGGATCTTTTCCACGCCGTCTTCGGCTCCCTTCGCGAGCAGGACCTGGAGCGCTGGGTGTCCGATCAGGAGGCGGCGTTCCAGGCGGCGTCTCAGCAGGCGGCCGAGGGCGGTTCCGGGAATCGCTGGAGATCCCTCCGGCAGCCCTATCTGTGGACGCTCGGCCCGGCCCAGGTCTCCTTCCGGCTGGCGGTACGGTACGAACCCGTAATCGCACGCCGGCTCGCGCGGCCCGAGCGCGACGTGAGCGAGATCCTGGATGCGATGACTTCGGTCCCGGGAAACCTGGAGTACGCGGCCGTGCTTTTGGCCGAGGCCGAGCGCGCCTACCTGGAGATCGCTCATATGGAGATCTCGGAGAACCCCGGCGTGCTGGCGACCCTCTATCACCTCGGCGCTCCGACCGTGCGCGCCCGCCGCCTGGCCGCCGTGAACGATGCCCGCCGGGCACGCGGGGAACGACCTAAGCCTCCGCACGTCAACTACTACGGCGCCTTCGTCAACCACCACGCCGGCGAGATCGCCGCGATGCTCGAGATCGAAGCGGCTTCGCGGTAAAAAGGCCGGTCAGGAAGTCCGCTGTGCGG
Source organism: Gemmatimonadota bacterium (assembly GCA_035524965.1). GTDB lineage: Bacteria > Gemmatimonadota > Gemmatimonadetes > JACCXV01 > JAHWKZ01 > DATLFH01. Next base: position 86,126 of record DATLFH010000018.1, read on the forward strand.
TCGGTGGAGTGGTGGGCGCCGGCTCGCCAGGCTTGCCGAACTTGAGCAGCATGCGATCGGCCAGGTGACGTCGTCCCTCCCAGAAGTCCGTGTGGTCGTCCTCCGGGTTGCGCAGCGCATCGCTCGTCTCGAGGAGCTCGAAGCCGGCCGCATGGAACTCGTCGATCACCGTCTGGTCGCCCATCCGGTGGGTCTCCATGTCGTGCCCGTAGTCCTGCCCCAGCCGGAGCTCGACGACCCCGATCGTGCCTCCCGGCTTGAGCGCGCGATCGAGTGCGGCGAACAGCACCGCGGGTTCTTCGAACAGGTGGAAGGCGCGGATCAGGAGAACAGCGTCGAGCGTGCCGGCCGGCAGCTCACCGAGCGAGTCGACGAGCACGACGTTCTCGGCCTGAGACAGATCTCCCCGCGCCACGCGGGCCTCGAGTCCCGGGCTGTAACCCTGGGCGTAGACGCGACCCGTCGGACCCACCCGCTCGCTCAAGAGATAGGTGTAGTAGCCGTTGCCCGCGATCAGGTCGGCCACCTGGTCGCCGCTCCCGATCCCCACGAAGTCCATGACCTCCTGCGGGCGGGAGCCTTGGTCGCGCGCGGTCTCGGCGGTGCGGGTGGGGATCTCCTCCTCGGCCGCGGCCATTCCCGTCGTATCCGCCTGGGGGGTGGAGTCCGCCGGCTCGCCGTCGCCGCATGCCAGGGCTAGTGGAACGAAGAGAACGATCCCTCTGTTCCAGCGCATCGCGCGACCTCCTGTCGCTGTGGACATCGCTGTCGTTGTGGACATCGCTGTCGGCTGCGGCACGGAAGATAGCAGCCGCGCGCACTCCCGCGGTACCTTTGGCGCATGGCGCTCAAGGTCAACGAAATCTTCCATTCGATCCAGGGCGAGTCGACGCATGCCGGACGGCCGTGCGTCTTCATCCGCCTCACCTACTGCAACCTGCGGTGTACGTACTGTGACACCGAGTACGCCTTCTTCGAGGGCGCCGAGCGCCCGCTGGATGACATCCTGGAGACGGTGCGCGGCTTCGGCTGCCGCCTGGTTGAGGTAACCGGCGGGGAGCCGCTGATCCAGCGGGAGACGATCCGGCTCCTGGAGGGACTCCTGGCGGAGGGGTACGAGGTGCTGCTCGAGACGAGTGGAGCCTGGCCGGTGGAGGAGATTCCGGACGGAGTACGGATCATCATGGATCTGAAGACACCGGGAAGCGGGATGGCCGCGCGAAACCGCTGGCAGAACCTGGCTCATCTGGACGCCGACGACGAGATCAAGTTCGTCCTGTGCGATCGCGCGGATTATGAATGGGCGCGGGGCGTGGTCGGAGAGCACGATCTGTCCCGCCGCCACACGCTGCTCTTCTCGCCCGCCTTCGGCGATCTCGACCCGCGCGAGCTGGCCGAATGGGTCCTCGCGGACGGCCTTCCGGTTCGAGTCCAGCTTCAGCTCCACAAGTTCATCTGGTCGCCGACCGCGCGCGGCGTCTGATCCCGACGGGCCGGTGATGCGGGAAAGGACCCGCCGCGCGGAAGCCGAACATCTGGACGCGGAGATCCTCGACGCGGTCGGGCGCGGTTGGCAGGAGCCGCTGGCCGAGCTGGAGTTCGACCGCCTCGCGCGCGAAGTGTTCGCGCACCAGTTCCGCTTCAACCCGGTCTACCGGCAGTTCTGCCTGATGCGAAGGGTGAGCGCGGCACCCGACGTCGGATCGTGGCGCGATATCCCTCCGGTCCCGACCGGCGCCTTCAAGATCGGCCGCTGGACGACCTTCCCGCCGGAGGTCGAGGCGGCCGTATTCCGCACCTCCGGGACGACTGTCGGCGCACCGGGCATTCACGGCTTCGAGTGCCTGGGCCTTATGAACGCGGCGATCGTCGCCTCGGCGCGCCGGTACCTCGTCCCCGACCGCGAGCGGATCCGGTGCCTCTTCTTGAGCCCACCGCCCGCGGCCGCGCGTGACTCTTCTCTCGTCCACATGTTCGCGGTGTTCCGTGAGGCGTTCGGTGCGCCTGGCAGCGGATTCTTTCTCTCTCATCGGGCCGACGGCGGCTTCCGGCCCGACCGGCTTGCGAACGCGCTGGACGCCGCCGTCCGCGACCGCGAGTCCGTGCTCGTGGCGGGCGCGGCGCTCGCCTTCCACATCGTCCTCCCGGCGCTCGCGGGCAGGTGGTCGCTGCCGTCGGGGAGCCGGGCGATGGTGACGGGCGGCGCAAAGGGGGTGCGAAGGATGGCGGATCCCATTCGGATCGCCGAGGCGATCGCGCGCGATCTCGGGATCCCCGCGTCCCACCAGGTCGCCGAGTACGGGATGACCGAGCTCTCGAGCCAGTATTACGACGCCGGGTTGCGGACCTCGCTGACGGGTGGGGAGGAGGGCCCGGGGTTTCGGGTCCCACCCTGGGCGCGGGTACGGATCGTCGACCCCCTCACCGGCCGCGAAGTCGACTCGGGCGCGAAGAACGACTCGGGCGCGGAGGGAGCGGTCATCCACTACGATCTCGCGAACCGCGCGAGCGCGATCGCGCTCCAGACGAGCGACCTCGGCTTCTGGCGCGGCGAGGACGGCTTCGAGCTCCACGGCCGGGAGCCGGGTGCGGAAGCGCGCGGCTGCTCGCTGGCCGCCGACCTGTGGCTCGAACGGACGATCTGATCGCGGTCGGGGAACGGCGGGTCCGGGAGAGGCTGGCCCGGCTCGAGCGGGCGCGTGACGCGTTCGCGGCGCGCCCGCTTGCCGAAGTCGTGGCTGCGGTGGCCCGAGCCTGCGAGCGCTGGCGCGACCCCATGGATCCCCACCGCCGGGACGGCGAGGAGGCGCTGGCCGCCCACTGGCGCGTGCCGGCGGCGGCGATCGCGGAGGTCCTGGACGGTGCGTTCGGGACATGGACCCGATCCGCGCTGGCGGACTGGATCGAGCTCGAGATCGGCGCATTGCCGGTGCTCGAAGACTTCGCGCCGCTGGGTGGTGTCCGGCGGCGGGCGCATGGTCCCCGCCTCCTCGCCGTGATCGCGGCGCGCGGCGTTCCCACGACGATTGTGGGCGACCTTCTCGCGGGGCTCCTCTTGAAGGCACCCGTGTGGGTCAAGCCGGCGAGCGGCGCCGACGATCTCGCCGCTCGCTTCGCCGACACCGTCGCCGATTGCGATCCCGGTCTTGGCGCGGCGATCGAGGTCTCGAGCTGGCGCACCGGCTCGGAGACGGAAACGGCGGTGCTGGCCGCGGCCGACACGATCGTCGCAACCGGCGGCACGGAGACGATCGCCGCGATGCGCGGAGAGATCGCGCCCGACCAGCGGGTCATCCTCCACGGGCCGCGGCTCTCGGCGGCGATCCTGACGAAGGAGGCGCTGGCCGGCGCGGGGGACGAGACGATCGCGGCGCTGGCCCGCGACACGGCGTTCGCGGGACAAATGGGCTGCCTCTCGCCGGTCGTGGCGTATGTCGAGGCTGCACCGCGTGACGTGGCGGACCTGCTCGGGCCGGTTCAAGCCGCCTGCGCCGGGCGGTGGCCTTGTCCACCGCGCCTGGAAGCGCCGCCGGCCGAGCGCGCGGCGTATGCGGAGTGGCAGGCCCTGGCCGGCGTCGAAGCGGCTGCGGGCGTGGGCGGCCCCTGGGTCGGCGAGACCGGGGACGCCTGGTCGGTGCAGGTGCGGGGGGCGGCGCCACCGGCGCCGCCGGCGATCCCTCGCCTCCTCATCCTCGCCCCCGTCGAACGCGCGGAAACTGCGGCCGCGCTCTGCGCCGAGCGGCGCGGGACAATCGCGTGTGTCGGCATCGAGGGCCCCCCGCGTAGGATCGCCGAGCTGGCTCGTACCCTCGGCGCGGCGGGCGTGGAGCGGGTCACGCGGCTCGGGAGGATGCAGAACCCACCCGTCGCGTGGCGGCGGGACGGGCGCCCCACCCTCGCCGATCTCGTGCGCTGGGTCGACTGGGAAACCTGAAAGAAAACCGGCCGCGCTGTGTTTGCGCGGCCGGTGTCGCACGCAACCCCCGAACGTTACCCGTCGAACGCTACTCCTCGTCGATGCGCTGGACGTTCACGGCCTGCGGCCCCTTGGGACTCTGGGTGACCTGGAACTCGACCCGCTGTCCCTCAGTCAGCGTGCGAAATCCCGATCCCACGATGTCGCTGTAATGCACGAAGATGTCGCTGCCGTCGGGACGTTCGATGAAACCGAACCCCTTCTGGGCGTCGAACCACTTCACCGAACCCTTCTCCGAGACCGGCTCGGGCTTTCCGAACAGGTTCTTGAGCATGCGGCCGAACGAAAAACTCCCGTTTGAGCCCATGAGGAAGACCTCCGGAACACGCACGAGAAAACGGTTGATATAGGAGCCGTAAATACATGATTCCGATGCACTTAAGACCCCCCACGATCGCGACGCCGATGGGCGCGTACGTAACGAAGAATATAGCCGTTCGCAAGCCGTACGGCAAAGCCGCAGCTGGTTCATGCGCGGCGCGCGCCCTTATACTGCGCTGCATGGAGCTGACCGGGAAGGAGCGCGAGCGGCTCAGGGTTCTCGTCGAGGAAGCCCGCCGGGCGGAGCCGGGGAGCGAGGTCCTCGCTTCGCTTGCCGCCAAGCTGACGGCCGGCGGGGGCCCGACCTTTGCCAAGTACTCGGAGCTGCTCGAGCCGGCCGAGGAGTCCGACCGGGAGGTCCTCGCGTTCGTTCGCGCGGCGTTGGAATCGTCGAGCAGGCTTGCGATCCGCTACACCGCGAGCACGACGGGGGAGACGACCGAGCGCGTCATCCGTCCCTTCAACATCCACTTCTACGACGGCCGCGAATACCTGGAGGCGTTCTGCGAGCTCCGAGATGCGGACCGTGTGTTCGCGATCGGGAACATCTCGGCGATCCTGCCGTTGCCGGAAGACGGGGCCGAAACATCATGAGCCGGCTAGCAGGACGAGGCTCCTCAGAAGACGCACCCGCTCCTCGGTCGGCGGATGGGTCCGGAGGAGCCCCGCGGCTCGCGCCTCGAAGCTCTTGATCGGGTTCACGATGTAGAGGGGAGCCGTGGCACGGTTGGCGGCCTCGAGGACCTCCGGGTCAGCATCGATCTTGAGGAGCGCCCGCGCCAGCGCCTCGGGATACCGCGTGAGCTCGGCGCCCCCCAGATCGGCGAGGGTCTCGCGCCGGCGAGAGGAGGCCGCCTGCAGGAGCTGGGCCGAGAGCGGGGCGAGGATCGCCACGACGAGGGCGAGGAGAATAAGCGCCGCGCCCGCCTTCTGATTTCGGGAGCGCCGCGGCCCACCGCCCCAGCGCAGGTGGCGGATCGCGAAGTCGGCGAGGAGCGCGATCGCCCCGACCGTCACGGCGACGAGCGTCGTATAGCGGATGTCGTAGTTTCGGACGTGCGAAAGCTCGTGCGCGATGACCCCCTGGAGCTCGTCGCGATCGAGCTTCTCGTACAGGCCGCTCGTCACCGCCACGGCGGCGTGGCGCGGGTCGCGCCCGGTCGCGAACGCGTTGGGCGCGGTGTCCTCGATGATCCAGACCTCGGGGGGCGAGAGACCCGAGGCGATCGCCATCTCCTCGACGACGTTGACGAGAACCCGATCCCGCTCACGGTCCGCGCGGCGGGCTCCGCTCGCTGCGAGCGTCATCCGGGCCCCGCCGAACCAGGTCGTGATGAAGAGGAAGACGCCGAAAGCGAACGCCACGATAGCACCGAAGATACCGCCGGCGAGGTCTTCGGTGGCGACGATCCCGAAAGCGGCGCCCATCGCGACGAGGACGAAGACGATCCCGCCGAGCAGCGCCCAGGAGCGGCGCCGGTTCGCCTCGATCTCGCCGTAAAGGCCCCGGGAGGTCACGAATCACCGTGGGCGACCGCCCGCTCTCCCGTCAGCGCAGGTCGACTTTCACGGGTTCCCTCTCGGCCTCGTCGCCGGTCGCGAAAAACTCTCGCGCGGTGAACCCCAGCATCCCGGCGATCAGGTTGGTGGGAAAGGTCTGGAGGCGCGTGTTGAAGCGCATCACGGTGTCGTTGTAGAACTGCCGCGCGAACGAGATCCGGTTCTCAGTGCTCGTCAGCTCCTCCTGCAGCTTCATCACGTTCTCGTTGGCTTTGAGCTGGGGGTAGTTCTCGACGACGGCGAAGAGCTGCCGGAGGGCCCCGGTGAGAACGTTCTCCGCGCGTGCCTGATCCGCCGGTCCCTGCGCCGCCACCGCCCCCGCGCGCGCCGCGGTCACGGCCGTCAGGACCTCCTGCTCGTACTGCATGTAATCCTTGACGGTCTCGACCAGGTTCGGGATCAGGTCGTAGCGCCGCTTGAGCTGGACATCGATCTGGGCCCAGGCGTTCTGGAGCTGGTTGCGAAGGTTGACGAGGCCGTTGTAGGTGAGGATGAGCCAGCCGACGACGACGACGAGAAGGCCGAGAAAGAGGAGCGCGAACAGCCCCAGACCGAGCTCGAGCATGGGATACCTCCTGTGGATGGGATGGTTGCGAGGGTCACGCTATCGAGGGGTGGAGAAGCTGTCAACGGCTTCTATATTGCGCCGCGATGCCGGTCGTCGATCAGATCTCCGTGTTCATCGAGAACCGCCCCGGACAGTTGGGGAATCTCTGTGATGTGCTGGCCGAGGAAAGCATCAACATTCAGGCGATCATGGTGCCGAGCGGGACGGACTACGGAATCGTGCACCTGATCGTCGACCGCCACGACGGTGCGCTGCAGGCCCTCGGCGAACGCTCCTACCGCACCTATACGAGCCGCGTCCTCGACGTCGAGCTCGAGGACCACCCCGGCGCGCTGGCCCGTCTAGCCGATCGGCTGTCCGAGGAGAAGATCGACATCAAGTACGCCTACTCCGCGGTGGCGGCCGGGCGCGGGCGGTTGATCCTTGCGGTCTCCGATGCGGAGCGTGCGAGCCGCCTCCTTTCAGGATAAAGGGTTGTTTCAGGAAAGCGGACGCTCCCCGAACCGGTCGCGCTGGAGCTCGGGCGGGTAGGCGAAGCCCCCCTGCGGCACCCGGAGGCCAAGATCTCCGTGCACCTTCACCAGACAGCAGAGCCGCCAGCCGTGGTCGATCAAGGCGCCGAGCTGGCGCCCGCGCTCCGCGCTCACGGCGGCGGCGCGACCTCCGTGGCCGGCTCGTGCGACCGTGCGCGGCGGGTGGCGAGCAGGGCCCGCGCCGCGGCCTCGCCGCTCCGGACCGCCCCTTCCATCGTGGCCGGCCAGCCGGTATCGGTCCAGTCGCCCGCCAGGTAGAGGCCGTCGACCGGGCCGGCCGGTCCCGGGCGGAGGTCGGCGATTCCCGGCCCCGCGCGGAAGGTCGCGTGCGGTTCCTTGATGACGGCGCTGCCGATCCGGCGGACGCCGCGGCGAGCGGAGGCGAGCCGCGCGACCGCCTCGTCGCAGTGATCGGCCAGGTCGTCCTTCGACCATCCGAGGTAGTCGTCGGCGGCGCTCAAGGAGATCCCGAGGCACTCGCCCCGCGCGTGCCCGGCGCCGAGCAGCCGGGCGCGATCGAACACCCACTGGAGCGGCGAGCCGAACGTGCCGGCGAACGGCAGCTCCAGGACCGGCCGATCGTACCAGAGGTAGACGTTGACGATCGCGCTCGATCCCACCGCGGCGTAGGGGCGCGGCGGCATGCCCTCGGGCAGGAGTGCGTCCAGGGCGCGCGGCGGAACGGCGGCCACGAGTTCGAGCGCGTCCAGCCGCCCACCGTCGGCGAGATCGACGCCCGTCGCGCGACCGTTGTCCAGGATGATCGACCGGACGCGGGCCGCTGTCCGGACCTCGACGCCGGCCGCCAACAGTGCACGGCCGCCGGGCTCTCCGATCGCCTCGCTGAGGCCCGTCGTGGGGAGCCACAGAGCGCCGCCCTCGGGACCCCCCCACAGCGCCCGCTCCAGGAAGAACGCGGTCAGGGGGACGTTGGCCTCCGCGACGGAGACGTTGAGCGCGGGCCGGACCAGGGGTTCCCAGAAGCGCTCGACGGCGCCGGCCGGCATGCCACGGCGGGAAAGCCACGCGGCCAGGGGAAGCTCCTCCAGCGATTCGAGACCCGTTGTCCGCGCACGTGACAGCGCGCGCACCGCGCGGGCGACCGCCCACTTCTCGCGCGCCGCCAGGTGACCGTAGCCGGCCAGGGCGGCCGCAAGGTGGAGCGGACCCGGCAGCCGGGGAGCGCGCAGCCAGCCGACGCGGCCGTCGGGACCGAGGATCGGCAGCGAGAAACGAGGCTGGCGAAGGAACGCGCCTTCCGGCGAGCCGATCGCGCGCAGGAAGGCGCGCAGCCGGGTGCAAGCGCCGACCAGTACGTGCTGGCCGTTGTCGAGGATCGCTCCGCTGTCCGGATCGCGGAACGAGTACGCACGACCGCCCAGGAAGGGGCGCCGCTCGAGGAGTACGACGGAAACGCCGGCCCGAGCGAGCGCGAGGGCGGCCGCCATGCCGGACAGCCCGCCGCCGATCACCGCCACGCGGTGCGAACCTCCTACGCCCACCCCGACTACGCCCACATCGACGCTGCCGCGGCGGCCAGACCGCGGGCGAGCTTCCGCGCGGGGGCCAGCCCGACGCGGCCGGCCAGCACCGCCTGGGGCCGGGCGGCGATGCGCTCGAGGACGCCCCGGTAGACGCCGACCAGCGCGGCGGGACACGGACGGGTCGAGCGCGGGAGCCGGGCGTAGAGCCGGGGTCCGGCTGCGTAGAACCCGCGCGCGCGCTCGGCGAAGACGGCCACGAGAGCGTCGAAGCCGGGCTCGGCCTGCCCGGCGGCCACCGCCTCGCGCGTGACGCCGAACCGGGCGCTCTCTTCGATCGGCAGGTACCAGCGGGCGCGCTGGGCGTCCTCGCGCAGATCGCGGAGGATGTTGGTGAGCTGGAGGGCGTAACCGATCTCCTCCGCCGCCCGTTCAGCCTCGCGACCCAGGCCGCCGAAGATTCGGAGGCCCATCAGGCCGACGACGCCGGCCACGCCGTGGCAGTACGCGCGAAGCGCCTCCCAGCTGGGGAACGGCCCGGGATCGAGGTCCCGCGCGACGCCATCCAGCAGATCGCGATAGAGCCCGGCCGGGATCGTGAACCGGGCGGTCGCGTCGGCGAGCGCGGTCCACCGGGGGTCGGGCGGCTCGCCGGCCAGCGTGCGCTCGAGGTCGGCCCGAACGGCCGCCAGTCTGCGGGCCCGGTCGACCCCCGAGCCGTCGCCGTCGACAGCGTCGTCCGATCGGCGGCAGAAGCAGTAAACCGCTGCGAGCGCGCGCCGCCGATCGGGCGGGAGCAGACGGATACCGAGCCAGAAGTTCCGCGCCGCGAGCCGGGTCTCGGCCTGACACGCGTCGTAGCCGGCCTCGACCCCGGTGTCGACGTCGTCCGGCTCGATCATCGCCGCCGCGTCCTGCCGGCCCCGCCGTCCAGACGCGGATGGCGCGTGGGGGCGCGCAGGATCTCCCGGAAGAGGATCAGCCGGCGGGCGCGGCGGGAGAGGATGGGCCGGGCCGTGAGCGTGTCGCCGCCCTGCGCCGCGATCGCGTCGCACACGGCCCAGCCGCCGCGCGTGAAGCCGCGAACGAGAGGCCGCCAGCGCAAGGTGAGGTGGCCGGCCAGCGGCCAGCCGCGCGCGAGAAAGTCGCGCGCCCATACCACCATCTCGGCGACCACGCCCGTGAGCGCCTTGGACGCTCTGGCGCGCGAGAGCTCCAGCGCGGGATCCACTCCGTGCCGGGCGCAGACGTCCAGCGGCAGATAGCAGCGGCCCTGCGCCCAGTCACGGGCCAGGTCCTGCCAGAAGTTGGCGAGCTGGAGCCCAATCGAGGTCGCGTCCGCGAGCTGGACGAGCGGACCCGACGCTTCGGGATCGAGCGGCTCGTCCACTCCGACGATCCCCAGCACCATCCGCCCGACGGGGGTGGCGCTGTGACGGCAATAGTCGATCAGTGCGGCTTCATCGGGGTAGCGGTCCATGGTCTGGTCGCGCCGGTTGGCCTCGATCAGCCGCAGGAAGAGATCGGAAGGGAGTCGGCGGCGCGCGGCGGTCTCCGCGAGCGCGGCGAGGAACGGCGATTCCCTGGGCGGCTCGCCGGCGAGGGCCCGCCGGACCCCCTCCTCCCAGGCTTCCAGCGCCGCCGGCCCATCGCCGGCGTGCTCGTCACCCAGGTCGTCGGTCGCGCGGCAGAACGCGTACACGGCGGCCAGGTCGTCCCGCGCGCGGCGGGGGAGGAACGGTGCCCGAACTGGGAAGTTCTCGTAATGGGCCGCCGCCAGCGCCGAGCAGGCCGCGAAGGCGGCGTGCGGTGCGGACGTGCTCACGCGCCGAACCTAGGGTGCTATCTTGGGGCCGGCCATGCTGACCACCGGAGTCCGGCGGAGCCCCGGATCGGACCGCGCCACGGCGGTCGTGATGTTCGGGATCGGCGTCAGCCGGATCTTTGGACTGGTCCGCGAGCAGGTCATCGCCTTCTATTTCGGTCGCGCCGCGCAGTATTCGGCGTTCGTCGCCGCCTACCGGATCCCCAACCTGGTCCGCGTCCTCCTCGGCGAGGGAAACCTCTCGTCGTCGTTCATCCCCGTCCTCGCCGAGCGGATGCGCTCCGCCGACCCGTCCGAAGCGCGACGGCTCGCGGGAAGCGTGCTCGGCCTCCTCCTGCTCGTGATCGGGATCGTCACGTTGGCCGGAATGGCCGCGGCGCCGGCGCTGGCCTGGATCGTTGCGCCGGGATTCGATCCCGAGCTGAGGGCGCTCGTTGAACGGCTAATCATCATCCTCTTTCCGATCGTCGCGTTCATGGTGACGGGCGCTTGGTGCATGGGCGTCCTCCACGCCCACGGCCGCTTCTTCTGGCCGAACTTCGCGCCCCTCTTCATGTCGGTCGTTTCGGCCGGCGCTCTGATCGCGTTCGTCGGGCGGACGGAAGTGGACCCCATCCTGATCCTCGCGTGGGGCGTCGTCGCCGGCAGCCTCGTCCAGCTCCTCGTCCAGCTCCCCGCTACGCGGGCCGTCCTGGGGTCGCTGTCGCCACGCGGGAGATGGCGGGAACCGGCGGTCGGCCGGGTCGTGACGCTCTTTCTGCCAATGGTGGTCGGAACCGGCGTCGGCCAGCTTTCGACCCTGATCGATGTCCAGATCGCCAGCTTTCTGGACCAGGAGAGCGTGGCCACGCTGGCCTACGCGCAGCGTCTCTATCTGGTCCCGCTGTCGCTCTTCAGCGTGGCGATCGCGCAGGTCGCGCTCCCGACGCTATCGCATCAAGTCGTCGCCCGCCCGCCGGATGCGGTGCGCGACGAGCTTTCCCGGGCGTTCCACCGGATGGCGTTCTTTCTTCTGCCCTCGACGCTCGGGCTCGCGGCGTTTGGACGGCCCGCGGTCAGCGTGCTGTTCGAACGCGGGCGGTTCGACGCAGGCGACACCGACGCGGTCGCGTGGGTCTTGACGGCGTATGCGGTCGCGCTCCTCGCGTACGGTTCGGTGCGCCTCTACGCGACCGCTTTCTACGCCCTTCAGGACACGCGCACGCCGGTCCGGGTGGCGGTCGTCGCGCTCGCGGCCAATGGTGCGCTCGGGATCACGCTGGCGTGGCTCGTGGGGATTTTCGGAATCGCGCTGGCGACCGGGCTGGCGGCCACGCTGAACGTCATCCTCCTGGCCGGAAAGCTGCGGAACCGGATTGGAACGATCCTCACATCCGCCGTGCGGCGGGACGTGGGCCGGATGGTGGTCGCGCTGGCCGTCTCGTCGGCCGCCGGCGCCGTGCCTTACCTGTGGATCCTGTCGGAGTGGCCCGGTTGGGGGCTCGGTTCGCGGATCGCGGCCACGGCTGGACTGTACCTCGGCGTCGGCGGGGCCTATATCGCCGCCGCCCGTCTTCTCGGAGTTTCGCTCCACGTCCGGAGGCGGTCTTCGCGGTGAACGTCGCGATCGGTTAGCGCCGGCGAAGAAGCGCCCGTACGTTTCCTTCATGAGTCGACTTCACGACATGATCGCGCGCCTGCCGCGGAAGCCGGGTGTCTACCTCTTCAAGGATGGCGGCGGCGAAATCCTGTACGTGGGGAAAGCCGCCGACCTGCGCGCCCGGGCACGGTCGTACGTCCAGCATCCCGAGGCGCTCCCGCTCAAGACGCGCGTCCTGATGGAGCATGCCGAGGCCATTGATTATCTCGTTACAGACAACGAGGTTGAGGCTCTTCTCCTCGAGTCGAACATCATCAAGGAGCACAACCCGCGCTTCAACATCGTCCTGCGGGACGACAAATCGTACCCGTTCATCACGGTCACCCTGCAGGAGGACTTCCCGCGGGTCTACGTCACCCGCCGGGTCGTCGAGGACGGGGCGCGCTACTTCGGGCCCTACACGCACGTCAAGCTGCTGCGGCGGAACCTGGCCCTCGTCAAGGATCTCTTCCCGGTCCGCTCGTGCCGCTACCGGCTCCTCGCCGAGGCGCCGTCGCGGCCGTGCCTCGACTACCACATCGGCCGCTGCGACGCTCCCTGCGTCGAATACGTGTCGCGCGCGGAGTATCGGGCGATGATCGACGAGGTCGTGCGCTTCCTGGAAGGAGATACGCGGGCCGCCGCGCGCGCGCTCGAAGCGCGCATGCGGAAGTCCGCGGATCGGCTCCAGTTCGAGCGGGCCGCCCAGTACCAGCGGCAACTGGCCCAGCTCGAGGAGATCCGTGAGGGCCAGCGGATGACGACCCTCGGGGGGGACGACCGCGATATCGTCGCTCTGGCTCGGGAGGGGAACGAGGCGTGCGGGATCATCCTCCGCGTCCGGGATGGCCACCTCCTCGGAAAGGAACACCACATCCTCGGGAACGTCGAGGGCGCTTCCGACGGCGAGGTCCTGTCGCTCTTCCTGGCGCGGTACTACCTGCGCGGAGACGCCTTCCCGCGCGAGCTCCTCTTGCCGTTCGATTTCGACGATCGGCCGCTGCTCGAGGCGGCGCTCGAGGATCGGGCCGGCCGCAGGGTCCGTCTGCGCGTCCCCCGCCGCGGCGACAAGGCGAAGCAGGTCCGCCTGGCGGAACGGAACGCGCGCTACCAGCTCGAGGAGCGGCGACTCAGCAAGCGCGAGGAGACGGAGCGCGCGTCGGACGCGATCGTCGAGCTCAAGGACTCGCTCGGACTGGCGCACGTCCCACGCCGGATCGCCTGCGTCGACATCTCGACGATCCAGGGGCAGCACAACGTCGGCTCGGTGGTGACGTTCGAGAACGGGCGCCCTCGCAAGAGCGGTTACCGGCGCTTCCGGATCAAGTACGCCGAGGGGCAGGACGACTACGCGATGATGGCCGAGGTCGTCGAACGGTACTTCCGTGGACTCCTGGACCACGGGGAGCCGCTTCCCGATCTCCTCGTCATCGACGGCGGCAAGGGCCAGCTCTCGGCCGCCCGCGCGGTGCTGGAGGAGCTGGGCGCGCTCGCCGACCTCGACGTGATCGGCCTCGCCAAACGGGAGGAGGAGATCTTCCTGCCCGGTCGCCGCGACCCGGTATGGCTGCCGCGGCGCTCGAAGGCGCTGCAGATCATCCAGCACGTCCGGAACGAGGCCCACCGGTTCGCGGTCACCTACCACCGGACGCTCCGCTCGCGGCGGGCGATCGGCTCCGAGCTCGACGGCGTCCCGGGGATCGGGCCCCGGCGGCGCGCCGCGCTCCTCCACCACTTCCGATCGGTCGAGCGGATCCGCGAGGTGCCGGCCGAGGAGATCGCCAGGGTGCCGGGCTTCTCGACCGCGCTGGCGCTCAGGATCAAGGAAGCGCTGAACGGCGCCGCTCCGGAGAACGGCGGAACGTAAGGGCCGAGCCTCAGGTCCCGCCCTCCCTGGAGAGATCCCCGAGGGCGCGCGCGATCTCCCGGTCGGCGGGATTCAGCTCGAGCGCCCGCCGGTACTCGGCGATCGCGCGATCGGTCCGCCCCGCGGCGGCATAGGCCTCGGCCAGCGAGCCGTGCGCCGCCCACCACTCCGGGTGCAGCCGGGTGTTCGCCTCGAAGACGCGGATCGCATGGTCCAGGTTCTCCTCCCAGTACCAGAGCTGATAACCGAGCTCGTTGAGCGCGCGCGGCCGCAGGACGGGGTCGCCCGCGGTCGTCGATCGCTCGAGCTCGTGGAGCGCGGCCTCGACACCGCGCGTCTCGAAATCGCGAAGGAACGCCTCCTCGCGAACGAACGCCGCGGCCTGCTCCTCGAGACCTTCCCGCAGCCGGTCGCGCGGCAACCACCGGCCGCGGACCGCGACGCCCAGGATGAGCCCCGCATTCGAGATGTCTTGCAGGGGATTTCCCGCCAGGAGGACGAGATCGGCGCGCCTGCCGACCGTGATCATGCCGGTCTCCTCGCCGGCGCCGAGGAACCGGGCGGCGTTCCTCGTCCCGGCGACGAGCGCCTCGTAAGGGGTGAGGCCGGACTGCACGAGCTGCGCCAGCTCCGCGTGCGCCGACCAGCCGGGCAGCACGAAGTTGTTGCCGGCGTCGGTGCCCAGGAGAACGGTGGCGCCTCCTTCGTGGAGCCGCTTCACGAGCGTGCGCTGGAAGCGGAGCAGACGGCGGCGATTCGGCACCCCCTCGATCGGCGTGTCGAGATAGCGGTTTTGCCCGGGTTCCCACCCGCGACGGTCTACGGGCGAGTAGAAGCGCAGCTCGGGGCGCTCGCGGAGCTCGTCGAGCATGACCGGCTGGCGACCGATAAGATCGTAGTTCCAGAGCGTCGTGATCACCGCGATGCCGTCCGCGCTCATCCCCTGGACGATGCGTCCCAGGTCGGCCTCGCTCTCGATCGGGCTGTACAGGAACTCCTCTGCGTGCGCGACCGCGTCCGGAGCGACCTCCAGCATGTCGCCCCACGTGAGGTCGCGCGGAATGTGGCCGACGGAGAGGAGGCCGAGTTCGCGCGCGGCGGCGACGAGGGCGGCGTACGCCTCCTTCGTGATTTCATCATAGATCTTGATGCACCCGAAGCCGAGCGTATCGAGAACGGCGACCCGGCGGCGCGCCTCGGCGGGATCGGCGATCCCGCTGACGGGTCCCCCGCAGGCGTGGATCGTCGGGCTGGCGAGCCGTCCGCTCACCACCCGGTCGCGCCACTCGAGGACCGCGGGGAACGCGTTGAGGAACTGGACGGAGGTCACTCCATTGGCGAGGTAGAGCGGGAAGTCGTGCTCGTCGGTCGGATGGACGTGGAGGTCGATCAGGCCCGGCATGAGGAAAGCGCCGCTGGTCTCGACCCGGATGGCGTCCCGCGGGATGGCGGCGCTGTCGGCGGGGACGACCGCCGCGATCCGTCCGTCGACGACCAGGACGGTGCGGTTCGGCAGGAGCGTGTCGCTCTCCATCGTCACCACATGGACGTCGATGAACGCGAGGGGCCGCGGATCCTGCGCGAGTCCCGGGATCGCGCCAAACGACAGGCCTGCCGCCGCGAGGACCAGCAACGATCGGGCGTGCGGGAGAATCACGGGTGGGATAATCTCTCGTCGACGGAGGAAGACCGATGCACTCAGCGGAGCTGACCCGCCGGATCAAGGTCGAGGCGCGGAAGCTCGGGTTCGACCTCGTCGGCGTCGCCCGCGCCGAAGCGGTCACCGAGGCACCGTTCGTCTCGGAGTGGCTGGGCCGCGGCTATCACGGCACGATGGACTGGATGGCGAACCATTTTGTTAAGCGCACCGATCCGCGGGCCCTCGTCCCGGGCTGCCGCTCGATCGTGTGCGTCGCCCTTCTCTACCACCGGCCCGATACGGACGCGCCGCGGCCGGACGGCGCGGAGGTGGCGACCTACGCGTGGGGCGAGGACTATCACCGCGTCCTCAAGGACAAGCTCCATATCCTCCTCGAACGGGGTCGCGCTCTCGATCCCTCCTTCGAAGGTCGCGCCTTTACCGACTCCGCGCCCGTCATGGACCGCTACTGGGCCGAGCGAGCGGGGCTCGGCTGGCGCGGGAAAAATACCAACCTGCTCAACACGCGCCTCGGGTCGTTCTTCTTCCTCGGAGAGCTGCTCGTCCGGGCCGAGCTCGCGCCGGACGAGCCGGGAACCGACCATTGCGGAAGCTGCACCCGTTGTCTGGAGGCGTGCCCGACGGGCGCCCTCGTCGAGCCGTACGTTCTGGACGCGCGACGATGCATCTCCTACTGGACGATCGAGCATCGGGAGGGTCTCGCGCCGGAGCAGGAAGACGCTGTCGGCGCGTGGCTGTTTGGGTGTGACATCTGTCAGGACGTATGCCCGTGGAATCGCTCGGCTCCCGAATCCAGCGAGCCGCGCTTCGAGTCACGGCCGGAGCGGTGGCCGACGTCGCTCGACGACCTGCTCGCGCTCGGCGAAAACGCGTTCGAGCGGCTCTTCGGCGACACTGCCGTCGAGCGCGTCCGCCGGCGGGGCCTCGTCCGGAACGCGGCGATCGTGGCCGGCAACACCGGCCGGGGATCGGACGCCGCCCTCGGGCGGGCAGCCGAAGATCCGGACCCCGTTGTGGCGGCCGCCGCGCGGCGCGCGTTGGCGAAGCGCAGGAATGGAGACGCCTCGTGAGCCCGTGGGAGCGGTTTGCAATCTCCTTCGTGCAACGTATCCTGTTGCGGAAGCGACCATGGCTACGAAAAACGCGAAGAAGAAGCGTGCTGGGACGACGAAGCCGAAGCCGGAAAACGCAGACCTGCTCGTGGGGCTCGATACCATCGTGGAAGCGCTGAAGAGCGACGCTTACGCATGACCCTCCCGGGCGCTCGGGCGGCGTAGCGGGCGTGCTCCAGATCCTGCAGATCCCGGTGGGTCCCTTCCAGGCGAACGCCTATCTGGTGTGGGAAAGCGCACCCGGCGAAGCGGTCCTCATCGACGCCGGCGCCGAGGGTGAGCGACTCCTTGCCGAGCTCTCCGCGCGCGGTCTCCACCTCGGCGCGATCCTCCAGACCCATGCCCACGGCGACCACATCGCCGCTTTGCCGGAAGTGGTCGCGGCCACCGGGGCGACAGTCTACCTGCATCCCGATGCCGAGCCGATGCTGGCGAGCGCCGAAGCGAACCTCTCCGCATTCGCGGGCTTGCCGGTCACGGCGCCGGTCCCCACGACGCCCGTTCGGGACGGGGAGATTTTGACCCTGCTGGGCCGGGAGATCGCGGTCCATCACACGCCGGGTCATGCGCCGGGGAGCGTCTGCTACCACTTCGCCACCGACGGCGTCGTCTTCACCGGCGATGCGCTCTTCGAGGGCTCGGTCGGCCGCACCGATTTTCCCGGCGGTTCCCTCGAGGAGCTGCTGAACGGGATCCGCGAAAAGCTGCTCACGCTGCCCGACGAGACGGTCGTGTACGCCGGCCACATGGGCCCCACGACGATCGGCCGCGAGCGCGGCGCGAACCCGTTCCTGCAGGGCCCCGCGGGACCCGCCGCCCTCTCCGGCTCCGCCGGGAAGCGATCGTGAGCGAGACGCTCGAGCGCTATACGGATCATCTGCTCCTCGAACGGGGCCTGGGATCACGGACGATCGCCGCCTACCGGATGGACATCGCCCGCTACGGTCGATTCGCGTCCGAGCGGGGCCGCAGCCCGGACGACCGCGGTACGGTCCGCGCCTACCTCGCGGACCTCGGCCGACGGGGCCTCAAGCCGGCTACGATCGCCCGGCACCTGACGTCGCTCCGCAGCCTGTACGGCTTCCTCTTCGCCGAGGGTTGGGTGGCGGAGGACCCGACCGAGGCCCTCGACGCGCCGCGGCGGCGGCGGCGCCTGCCGGGCGTCCTGTCGTTGGAGGAGGTCGAGCGCGTGATCGAGGCGGTCGACGCATCCGTGCCGTACCCGCTCCGTGACCGCGCGATCCTCGAGTTCCTCTACGCGACCGGAGTCCGGATCTCGGAGCTGATCGCGGTCCAGCTCGACGAGTGCGACTGGAGGCAGCGCACGGTGCGCCTCGTTCCGTCGCGGCGGAAGGTCAAGCGGCGGGGGAGTGCGGTCCGAACGGCGACGGAGCCCGTCGGCCCCAAGGGCGACCGGGTGCGGATCGTTCCGGTCGGCCGGCGAGCCTTGAAGGCGCTCCGGAGCTATGTCGAGGACGAGCGTTCGATCCTGAAGGGCAGCGAGACGGAGGGAGCGGTCTTCCTCAACTTCCGCGGCCGCCCGTTGTCGCGGATGGGGGCGTGGCAGATCGTCCGCCGGTACGTCGAGCGGGCGGGGTTCGATCGCAAGGTGACGCCGCACACGTTTCGCCACACGTTCGCGACCCATCTCCTGGACCGGGGGGCCGACCTGCGAGTGGTCCAGGAGATGCTCGGTCACGCGGACATCACGACGACCCAGATCTATACCCACATCGATCCGCCGTATCTCAGGGCCGAGCACCGCAAGTTCCACCCGCGGGCCTGAGGCCAACCGATGCGGCTGATGCTCGTCGCGCTGGCGGTGGCCGGCTCGGTGGCCCCCGCGGCCGCTCAGGAGCCAACGATCGAGATCGATCCCTCCCTGCCGTTCGCCACCCGGCGGGTGCTGGACATCGCGCTGGACGAGGAGGGCGCTGTCGTCCGGACCGGCGAGACGCTCGTGCAGCCGGGAGACACGATCCGCGGGCCGCTCGTCCAGGTCGGCGGACGGCTGACGCTGGAGGGAAGGGTGGAAGGCGACGTGACCGCGGTCGACGCCGTGGTCCTCGTCCGGCCCGGGGCGGTGGTGGCCGGCCGCATGACGATCCTGGCGGGCGCCCATTACGGAAGCACGATGGCCACGATCGAGGGGCCCGTCCTCTGGCTCCGGGACGAGCCGCTCGAGGTGGTCCAGACGCCCGCCGCGCTTCACCTCCGTTACGTCCCGCCGCCGGAGCCGCCGTTCCCGGTCCGGCTGAAGGGGATTTTCGGCCTCGTCCTCCGCGAGTACAACGGAGTCGACGGCCTGGCCTTCGGCGTCGAGGTCGGGCTCCGCCCGCGGCGCGCGTGGCCGCGGACCGAGCTCGCCGGCGGGCCCGTCTTCCGCAGCGAGCGTCTGGAGGACGTCGGTTGGGAGATCCGGGGCCTTCGCGAGCTGTCGCTGCTGGGCGGCGTGGAGCTGGGCGGCCGCCTCTATTCGATCAGCGACACGAGCCAGCGCTGGCACCGGGCCGACCTCGCCAACTCGGTCGCGGCCTTCTTGCTCGCCAACGACGACCGCGCCTACCACGAGCGGGAGGGCTACGAGCTCTGGCTCGAGCGTGCGCTCGTGCTGCCGCCGGTAACCCTGCGCGCCGCGTGGCGCGACGACGACTTCGACGCGCTCGAGAGCGAGCGGCCGTTCGCGCTCTTCGCCGGCGACGAGGACTGGCCCGAGAACCCGACGGCGACGCCCGGCGAGGGGCGGGCGCTCGGGTTCGGCATGACGTGGGACCGCAGGAACGACAAGGCGTTCACGACCGGTGGCGCGTACGTCGAGGGGTTCTACCACCACTGGGGCTTCGGCGGAGACTTCGACTTCGACTGGGGACAGGTCGACGCCCGCGCCTGGCTGCCGGTCGGCGAGCGGTCCTTCGCCTCGCTGAGGGTCGTGGCCGGCGGCCGGTTGGGAGGCAGCGACACGCTGGCGCCCCAGTTCCTGTACCGGCTGGGTGGGGTCGGGACGGTCGTCGGCTATGACGGCCTGGCGGGAGAGCTGACCGGCGACCGTGCCGCGCTGGCCAACCTGCGGCTCCACTGGGCGATCGCCGAGCCCGACCGCTTCTTCCGCACGCTCTGGCTGGTCGGTCTCACCGACGTCGGCGACGCCTGGTTCCCCGAGGAATCGATCCATTGGAACGTCGGGCTCGGGGCCGGGCTGGCGGGCCGCGGCCGGACCACGTACCTGGGAGTGTTCGGCGCCTACGGCCTCGAATCGGAGGAATGGAAGGCGTACCTGCTCGTCCGGCCGTGGTTCTAGCCGCGATCCCCGCCCGCTGGGGTGCGACCCGTTTTCCGGGAAAGCCGCTCGCTTCGATCCTGGGACGGCCGATGATCGCGTGGGTCGTTGACGCTGCCCGGAGCGCCACGCGGGTCGACGACGTCGCGGTCGTGACCGACCATCCGGAGATCGCGCGCGCGGCCGAGGCCGCCGGCGCGCGGGCGGTCGTGAGCGGGGCGCCGGCCGACTCGGGCACGGACCGGATCGGCCACCTGCTGGCGATGGACCCCGTCGCCGCGCAGGCCCGGATCATCGTCAACGTTCAGGGCGACGAGCCGCTCCTCGAGCCCGAGGCGATCGACGCCGCGGTCCGGCTTCTGGATGAGGACCTGGACAGCGACCCCGCCACGGAGATCGCGACCCTCGTCCGCCCGCTCCGGAGCGGGGAGCGCGCGGATGACCCCCACCTCGTCAAGGTGGCCGTCGCCGGCGACGGGCGGGCCCTCTCCTTCTCGCGCGACCCGATCCCGCACGGCGCCCCGCGGATCCACATCGGCCTCTACGCCTATCGCCGGACGGCGTTCGACCGCTTCGTCGAGGTCGCCCCGAGCCCGCTCGAACGGCTGGAGCGGCTGGAGCAGTTGCGGGCGCTCGATCTCGGGATCGTCGTCCGCTGCGTCGAGTTCGACTCGCGCTCGATCGCGGTCGACCGGCCGGAGGATCTGACGCGCGTCGAGGCCGTGCTCGAAGAGCTGGCTGGTCCCTAATCCGGCAGGGCCGGCGGGTCGGGGAGCGCGCCCGCCAGAAACCGCGCCCCGGGGTCGGGGTTGAGCTCGAGGAAGCGGCGCTGCGCCTCGGCGGCCGCGAGCGGACGGCGGCCGGTCAGCCGCCGCAGGTACCGCCCGCCGCGCCACATGTAGCGGGCGCCGACGACCGCATCAACGGCCGCCTCCCGCGCGAGCGCCCATGTCGTCGGCTCCTCGACCAGCTCGGTTGGCTCGTAGCCGTGGAGCCGCATCCACCTTCGGTTCAGCCGCTCGACCAGGCGGATCCGGGCCGGCGAGAGCCGGCGCGGCCAGGAGGGCGGCCGCGGGTCGAGGGGGGCGTACGCGTCGACCACCCACGGGAACGGTGGCCCGTCGTCCGGCGGCAGGTGATGCGCGTGGTCGAGCACCGCCTCGTCCCACGGCTCGCCTACGTACGCGAGGACCTCCGCCATCTTCGACCGCGGGTCGGCCAGCAGGTCCTCCATCCGGATCGTCAGAATCCGGTCGAGATAGGGCGCCAGCCGGCGCCTACCCCGGCGGAAGGTGAGCCGCATGAAGAGCGCGCTTGAACAAGAGAACGGCATCCGCGCGTAGGAATCGAGCGTCCCGCGCGGATCGCGGACCGTGCGGACGACCCGCGCATCGGGAAACGCCGCGAAAATCCGGTCGAGATGCAGTGAGTTCAGCGGATTCTTCTCGCCCCAGCGGGGCTTTCCGTGACGGGCCGCCACGCGGCGGAGGATGGCGCGCAGCACGTCGGGAAACCGTTCGCGGGGGACCGGCGCCGGAAAGGCAGCCCGCAGCTCGCGTGGATCGATGCCCAGCCAGGCGAATGAGAAGCTGGCGTAGTACAGCTCGAGCCGCCGCGTCCCGCCGACCCACGGCAGGGGCATCTCCGTCCAGGGGTAGAAGGAGGCCAGGTGGATCCGCGGATGCGCGTTCAGCATCGCGCGCAAGAGCGAGGTCCCGGATCGACCCGTTCCGATGATGAAGATCGGTGCGTGGTCGGGATCGGGCGGATTGGGGCTGGGCTCGAACTCCCTGAGCATCCGGCGAGACAATATACCCCCGCAGATGCGCTCCACCGCGCGCGCCCTCGACGCGCTCCATAGCCCGCCGTAAATTCTGGTTTTACCCGAGCCAGAAAGCGGATCGGCCGGCATGGTCCAGCCCCACACGACGAAGTACGTATTCCTGACGGGGGGCGTGGTGTCCTCGCTCGGGAAGGGGATCGCGGCGGCGTCCCTCGGGATGCTCCTCAAGGCGCGCGGCCTCTCGGTCACCATCCAGAAGTTCGATCCCTACATCAACGTCGATCCGGGGACGATGAGTCCCTTCCAGCACGGGGAAGTGTACGTCACCGACGACGGCGCGGAGACGGACCTCGATCTGGGCCATTACGAGCGGTTCATCGATCGCTCGCTCTCCCAGGACAACAACGTCACCACGGGCCGCATCTATCAGACGGTGATCGCCAAGGAGCGGCGCGGCGACTATCTCGGAGCGACCGTCCAGGTCATTCCGCACATCACCGACGAGATCAAGCGCGCGATCACCCGCCTCCCCGAGCGTGAGCCCGATCTCGACGTCGTGATCACCGAGATCGGCGGCACGGTCGGCGACATCGAGGGGCTGCCGTTCCTCGAGGCGATCCGCCAGTTCCGCCTCGAACTCGGGCCGCGCAACGTGTGCTTCATCCACGTCACCCTGGTGCCGTACCTAAAGGCCGCCGAGGAGCTGAAGACGAAGCCCACGCAGCATTCGGTGCGCGAGCTCAGGGCGATCGGCATTCAGCCCGACATCCTGCTCGCCCGCTGCGAGGCTCCGCTCACCGACGAGATGCGCCGCAAGATCGCGCTCTTCTGCAGCGTGGCCGTCGAGGCGGTGATCCCCGCGCGCGACGTCCCCTCGATCTATCAGGTGCCGCTCGCGCTCCACGAGTACGGGCTCGATCGCCAGGTGGTCGATCACCTGGGGATCGAGAGCCGCGAGCCGGACCTGACCGACTGGCGCCGGATGGTCAACCGCGTCTACCACGCGAGCGGCGAGGTGGAGATCGCGATCTGCGGCAAGTACGTGAACCTGAGGGACTCGTACAAGTCGATCGAGGAGGCGCTCGTTCATGGCGGGATCGACAACGACGTCGAAGTGCGGATTCGCTGGATCAACGCTGACGACGTGAACCGCGACCGGTTGTCCGCCATGCTGGGCGAGGCCGACGGGGTGCTCGTTCCGCCCGGCTTCGGAGAGCGCGGGATCGAGGGTATGGTGCGGGCGATTCGCTACACCCGGCTCTCCGAGATGCCGTTCTTCGGCATCTGTCTGGGGATGCAGTGCGCGACGATCGAGTTCGCGCGCAACGTATGCGGGCTCTCCGGCGCGACATCGACCGAGTTCGATCCCGCCGCCGAGCACCCGGTCATCGCGCTCATGCCGGAGCAGGTCGAGATCGAGGACAAGGGGGGCACGATGCGGCTCGGCGCCTACCCCTGCCGGCTCGCGGAGGGGAGTCTCGCCAGGCGGATCTACGACGCCCCGGAGATCAGCGAGCGCCACCGCCACCGCTACGAGGTCAATAACGCATACCGCGACACGCTGGCCGATCACGGCCTCGTCCTGAGCGGCACCTCGCCGGACGGGCGGCTGGTCGAGATGATCGAGCTCTCTGATCACCCCTGGTTCATCGGCTGTCAGTTCCATCCCGACATCAAGTCGCGCCCCTTGAGACCGCATCCTCTCTTCCGTGACTTCATCCGCGCGGCGGTCGAGCATCGCGCGCGCCGTGAAGGGGAGGACCGGGCGACACGGGAGCTCGTTCCCGACGAGCAGGAAGTCGCGACGTGACCGGGACCTCCCGTCGCTGACCGGACCCCGCGGAGCGATGTTGTGATACGCGCCCCGGCGGCAGCCGTGCGGCCGGTGCCCTGCGGCCCCGTTTCGCTCGGCGGCGGCCCGCTCTTCACGATCGCCGGCCCGGATGTCCTCGAGAACCGCGAGCTGACGCTCGAGACGGCGCACGCGCTCCGCACCGCGGCCGACCGGCTCGGCCTTCCCCTCGTGTTCAAGTCCTCGTACCTGAAGGCGAACCGGACCTCGGACGCGGCGTACACCGGGCCGGGCCTGGCGGCCGGACTCGAGATCCTCGCCCAGGTCAAGGCGGAGACCGGTCTGCCGGTCCTGACCGACGTGCACTCGATCGAGGAAGTCGACGCGGTCGCGGAGGTCGCCGACGTCCTGCAGGTGCCGGCCTTTCTGTCGCGGCAGACGTTCCTCATCCGGGCTGTCGCCGAGACCGGCCGCGTCGTGAACCTGAAGAAGGGGCAGTTCCTGGCGCCGGACGACATGGCGCGCGCCGTCGAGAAGGTCACCCGCACGGGAAACGACAAGGTGATCCTGACCGAGCGCGGGACGTGCTTCGGCTACCACGATCTGGTGGTCGATATGCGTACTCTCGGCCGGCTCCGGAGACTGGGGTTTCCGGTCGTCTTCGACGCCACCCACTCGGTCCAGCGTCCCTCGGCCGAGGGCGACCGGTCCGGCGGCGAGCGGGAGCACATCGCGCTCCTCGCGCGGGCGGCGGTGGCAGCGGGCGTCGACGGCGTGTTCCTGGAGACCCATCCGGAGCCCGAGCGGGCGCTCTGCGACGCCGCCTGTCAGTGGCCGCTCGCCGCCTTCGCGCCGCTGATCGAAGATCTCCTCGCCCTGCACGAGGTGCGGACGGAAGCGGCCGCCCGTGGCTGATCTGTCCCGCATCCGGGGCCTCGCCTTCGATGTCGACGGCGTCCTGACCGACGGCACGGTGTACATCGGCGCCGGCGGCGAGGAGCTGAAACGGTTCTCGATCCCCGATGGCACCGCGCTCATGTGGTGCCGGATGCTGGGCTTCGAGCTGGCGCTGATCAGCGGCCGCTCCTCGGGTGCGACCGCCCGGCGCGCCGAGGAACTGGGGATCGAGGCGGTGTATCAAGGCGTCAGGGACAAGGCGGGGCAGGTGGCCGCCTGGGCCGCCGGCGTCGGACTCGGGCTCGACGAGGTCCTCTACATGGGCGACGACCAGATCGATCTGCCCGTCTTCAAGACGGTCGCGGTCAGCGTGGCCCCCGCCAACGCGGATTCGGATGTCCGCGGGCGGGCGACGCACGCGACCCGCCGTCGCGGCGGGGAGGGCGCGGTGCGGGAGGCGGTCCGCTGGCTGCTCGAGTCCACCGGCCGGCTCGACGACGCGATGGCGCTGTACCGCGAGGGGCTATCCGTGCAGGCGCCCGGCGGCGGAGACGGCTCCGCGCGTGGCTGATCCCGGCGCGACGGCGTGGCTGGCGCGGGCCCGGGAGACGCTCCGGCTGGAGGCCGGCGCGATCGCCGCGCTCGAGACCCGGCTCGGGCCCTCCTTCGCGCAGGCGGTCGAGTTTCTGTTCGCGTGCCGGGGGCGGGCGATCGTGACGGGAATGGGGAAGAGCGGCCTGGTGGGGCGGAAGATCGCCGCCACGCTCACGTCCACCGGAACGCCCAGCGTCTTCGTTCACCCCGCCGAGGGGGTCCACGGCGACGCCGGGATCGCGCTCCGCGGCGACGTCGTGCTGGCGATCTCCAAGAGCGGCGAGACCCGCGAGCTCCTGGAGCTGCTCGGCGTGCTGAAGCGGTTCGACCTCCCGCTGATCGCGCTCGTGGGCCGGCCGGACTCGACCCTCGCGCGCCACGCGGACGCGACGCTGGACTGCTCCGTCGATCAGGAGGCGTGCCCCCATGACCTGACGCCAACGGCATCGACGGCCGCCATGCTGGCCTTCGGCGACGCGCTGGCGATGGCTCTCCTGACCCGCCGGGACTTCCGGCCGGAGGAGTTCGCGCTCTTCCACCCCGGCGGCGCGCTCGGCAAACGGCTCCTTCTGACCGTTGCCGACGTGATGGTATCCGGCGAGGGGTGTCCCTCGGTGCCGATGGAGGCGACGATGCGCGAGGCGATCCTCGAGATGGCTCATAAACGCGGCACGGTACCCGTGGTCGACGGCGGCCGGCGCGTGGTCGGCGTGGTCACGAACGGCGACCTGATGCGGCTCATGGAGGCGACCGATGACGTCTTCCGGATCCCCGTGGCGGAGGTCATGACCCGCGACCCGAAAGTGACCCGCGGGGAGTCGCTGGCCGCGACGGCGGTCAATCAGATGGAGAACCACGGCATCGTGGCGATGCCGGTGGTCGATGGCGCTGGGCGCCTGCAGGGCATCGTTCACCTGCACGACTGCATGCGGGCGGGGGTCGTATGAGGCTGCCGATATGGATGACGCTCGTGCTCGCCGTGCTGACCGCTGCGGGGGTGATCGCGTGCGAGGAAGAGCCCACGCGCGCGCGCACGACCGATCTTCCCGCCGGCCCGCCCGGCATGCCGCTCCCCGATCAGGTGGTCGAGAACGGCGAGCACTTCATCACCATGGAAGGCGTGAAGAAGGCCCTCCTCACCGGCGAGCAACTGTACTTCTACAATCAGTCCGGCAAGGTCGTCGGCGACACGATCGAGGTGAGCTTCTTCGACGATGCGGGCGCATTCGTCTCCCGGCTGACCGCCCTGTCCGGGGAGATGGATCAGGAGAGCCAGGAGATGACCGCCAGAGGAAACGTCTTCGTAGCCGGCCGCGACGCCACGATCCGAACCGAGGTGCTGCACTACGATCCGCGGGTGAACCGGATCACCAGCGACGCGCCTACCGTCATCAACCAGCAGGGGAACGTGATCCGCGGGCGGGGCGTCGACTCCGACCCGGCCCTCCGGGACATCCGGATCCGCGGCGGCTCGGCCGTCCTGCGCTCGGAGCCGGAGCTCGGGCCACGGCCGGCCGAAGCCGATACGGCGGCCCCCGATGATTCGACGTAGTGTCGCGGCGCTGGAACGGGCGACCGCTGCCGCGGGCGCTGCCGCTGCTCCTGACAGCCGGACTCCTGGCAGGCGGGGTCCTTCCATCCACCGCGAGCGCGCAGCGGCCCCAAGGCCCGCCGGCGGCCGATGAGCCCCCCGTGGTCATCGACCATGCCGACGAGATCCGGCGCGTCGTGGAGGGCGACTCCCTCACGTATTATCTGGAAGGCAATGTACGGGCGCACCGCGAAGCGGTGCAGATACGGAGCCGCCAGGCGACGATCTACCGGCGGTCCCGGGTGGCCGATTTCCAGCGCGATGTCCACTTCTGGGACCGGACGACCGAGATCTACGCCGACCGCGTCGTTTACGACGAGGAGACGAACATCGCCCACGCCACCGGGAGGGTCCAGCTGATTGATCGGGAATCCGGCTCGCAGGTCGCCGCCGATACGGTGGACTACTTCCGGGACGAGGAGCGGCTCGTCGCGCGCCCGCGCCCGCACGGGGTGATCCTTCCCCGTGACAGCCTCGCCGGGGAGCCTTTCGACATCTATGCCGACGAGATGCGGCTCCATTCCGACTCCCTCGCGACTACGGTCGTGGCCGTGGACAGCGTGCTCATCGAGCGCGCGGACCTGACCGCCGTCGGCGACAGCCTCTTCTATGACGAGGATGAGGGGCGAATCGCGCTGAGGATCCGGCCGCGGGTCGAGACGGCGGAGACCTTCCTCACCGCCGAGCGGATCGACGTGTTGCTGGTCGAGGAGGAGATCTCGGCCCTGGTCGCAAGGGATCGAGCCCGGGCGATCACCAAGACCGATTCGATTCCGGCCGCCGTCCCGGCCGCCTTCGACGATGTCAGCCGGACCTCCTTCCTCGAAGGGGACAGCCTGTACATCGCATTCGCCGCGGAGGGGATCGACTGGCTGGTCGCCGAGGGCGATGCCCGCAGCCTCAACTACACGCGCGAGTCTCCGGCGGGTCCCATCGAGACGTGGAGCGTCAACTACCTGCTGGGCGAGCGGCTGCGGCTCAGCTTCAGCGGCGACAGCCTCACGGTCGTCGTCGCCAGCGGAGGCCACCGGGGGATCTACAGGAGCGAGGAGGTCCGCGTCGGCGGTCCGGTGCGGCGGGAGAGCGAGCCGATCCCGCTCATGGATCTGACCGCAGCGGTCCACGCCGGCCGGAGGAGCGGGTCATCGACGTGGTGACGGAAGAGGCGCGCACGCTCCTCCCGGATCTCGAGATCCGCCCCGATTCCGTCCTCAGGGCCGAGAATCTGGTAAAGCGCTACGGCAAGCGCACGGTCGTCGATGACGTGTCGCTCGAGGTCCACCCGGGCGAGGTCGTCGGGTTGCTGGGCCCCAACGGAGCCGGTAAGACGACCACCTTCTACATCATCGTCGGGCTTGTCCGCCACTCACGCGGCCGCATCTTCCTCGACGGCGAGGAGATCACACGGAAGCCGATGTACAAGCGGGCCCGGCGCGGAATCGGATATCTCTCGCAGGAACCCTCTGTGTTTCGCAAGCTCACCGTCGAGCAGAATATCCGGGCGATCCTCGAGACCACCGGCTTGTCCCGGCGAGACCGCGCGGAAAGGCTCGAACTGTTGCTGGACGAGCTGGGGCTTCGCCGCGTGCGCAGCAACAAGGCGTACGCCCTCTCCGGCGGCGAGCGGCGCCGGCTCGAGATCACGAGGGCGCTCGTCACCCAGCCGCGCTACATGCTCCTCGACGAGCCCTTCGCGGGCGTGGATCCCATCGCCGTCGATGACCTGCAGGGGATCGTCTCCACGCTTCGCGACCGCGGTCTCGGCATCCTCATCACCGACCACAACGTGCGCGAGACGCTGGCGATCACCGACCGTGCCTATCTGCTGTACGACGGACGGATCCTCAAATCGGGGGACGCCCACGCGCTGATCGGCGACCCGGAGGCGCGCCGGCTCTATCTCGGTGAGGACTTTCGGCTCTAGTGGACTGCTGATCACGCGTCGAGAGCGCGAAAGGACGTTGCATTCAACGTCGGCAGTTACCTCTACTCTTATTGCGCCCCCTCCAGGAGTATACCAGATTCACGAGTCAACCCGAGCCCTACCTGGGGACGCCGAGGAGATCCTCGTCGGAGAGTGGAATGGCGGCCGGTCGACGATCGGTGGGAAGTGAAGCCGGTCGCGGTCATGGGCAGCCGCGATGGGGGGCGCTTGAAATGATAAGCGATCCGTGGTACGTTTTCGGTAGCATGGCACGCTTCATGCATTAGTACTGGCTCCACCCGCACGTTCGTCACGGCCTCCACCCCGGAAGATGCCGATGGCCCTACGCCAGCAGCTCGCCGTAAGCCAAAGGCAGGAAATGCGCATGAATCCACGCCTGTACCAGGCGATGGATCTGCTCTACCTGCCCCTCCTCGAGCTCGAACAACACCTCAAGCAGGAGCTGACCGCGAACCCCTTCCTCGAGATGAACGAGGTCGAGGAGGATCTCGAAGAAGAGGAGACCGAGGATCGCGTCGAAGAAGAAGAGGAGATCGATTGGGAGGAGATCCTGCTGGACGGCTTCGACTCCGGCTACCGCGGTGGGTCGAGCTATGAGGAAGCCGAGGCCTACGAGCGGGTGCCGGAGACGACGATCGATCTGTGGGACCATCTGCACCAGCAACTGTATCAGAGCAACGGCTATGAGGAAGGCGATCTCAGGATCGGCGAGGAGATCATCGGCAACATCAACGAGGACGGATTCCTTACCTGTTCACTGGCCGACATCGCCGAAGCGCTCTCCGTTCCGGTCGAAGAGGTCGGGCGGGTGCTGGAGCGGATCCAGGATTTCGATCCGGTGGGAGTGGCAGCCCGTGATCTTCGCGAGTGCCTGCTGCTGCAGATCGCGGACCGCATGGGCGCCGACAGCCTGGCCTACCGGATCGTCGAAAGCCATTTCGAGGAGCTCTCGGGACACAAGTACCACGATATCGGCCGTGCCATGGGCATCACCGCGCTCGAGGTACAGGACGCGGCCGATCGGATCGCGACCATGGATCCGAAGCCGGGTCGCAAGTACGCCGCTGTGCCGCCCGGGTACGTGACGCCGGACATCGTGGTCGAGCAGGTGGAAGGCATCTACGTCGTTACGCTGAACGACGGCAACCTGCCACGGTTGAGAATCAGCAGCACCTACCAGAGTCTGGCGCGGAACGGCGAGTTCAAGGGGCAGGCGAAGGAGTTCGTGCAGAACAAGCTCAATAGCGCGAACTGGATCATCCAGGCGATCGAGCAGCGGCGCCAGACGATGCTCAAGGTCATGCACGTCCTCCTCGACCGGCAGCGGGAATTCTTCGAGAGAGGCATCCGTCATTTGCGACCTCTGACTCTGAAGGAAGTCGCCGACGAGATCGGCATGCACGAGTCCACGATCAGCCGCGTGACCAACGAGAAGTTCGTCCAGACGCCGCGCGGCGTGTTCCGTCTCAAGTTCTTCTTCTCGAGCGGACTTTCGACCGAGGACGGCGAAGACGTATCGGCGCGCGGCGTCAAGGTGCGGATCGCGGAGATGATCAGCGAAGAGAACGCGCGCCGGCCCCTGACCGACCAGCAGATCGTCGAGCGGCTGCGTGAGGAGGGAGTCCAGATCGCCCGCAGGACGGTGCAGAAATATCGGGATCAGTTGGGGATCCTGTCCTCCCGCTACCGCAAACGGGTTTAATCGACCGGACTTGAATTCTAGCCCCCAGTCGTAATCTTCCCGCATCTCGCCGCCTCGTTCCCCTACCCGGAAGGAGCGCCATCGATGCAGATCACTCTCAGCGTTCGCCACGGCGACGCTCCCGAACCCCTGAAGCAACACGCACAGAGCGAAGTCGAGGGTCTGGCCCGATACTTCGAGCGGCTGGTGGAGGCGGATATCGTCCTCGACCAGGAGGGACACCGGCATATCGCCGAGATCCGGATCCACAGCTCGAACGATACCCATTTCGCGAGCACCGAAGCGGAGGATTGGCGCAGTGCCGTCGACGGGACGATCGACAAGCTTCGCCGGCAGCTCAAGCGCCACAAGGAGAAGCTCATCCGTCGCCCGATGAGCCATGCGGAGCGCGAGGTCCTGTATGGCGCGGGCGGTGAAGACGGTGGGCGGGGTCTGGACGGCGTCGATTCGGCGTCCGAATCGGCGGCTCCGCCGGAGTGGGATCGGATCTCGAGCCGTGAGGCGATTGCGCGACTCGAGATCTCCGCCGAGGATGTGCTGGTGTTCGTGGACGCCCTGGATGGAGTGGTGAAGATCGCCCGCCGAGCGAACGACGGTTCGATCCAGGTCGTGGAAGCGGAGGCGTACGAGCTCGAGAAATGATTCGCGTTCAGGTCGTGTGGACGCGCTGACGGTCGCCGAGCTGCTGGCCCGCAAGGCGGAGCCGCTCGCGCTCACCCTGCTCACGTCCGAAGCCACGGCGCAGCGGGAGATCAGCGGGGCCGAGCTCGGCAGCCCGGGTCTCGTCCTGGCCGGCTTCATCGCGCGCTTCGCCCATACAAGAGGCCAGGTTCTAGGCGAGACCGAGATCGCCTACCTGGCCTCGCTTCCGGACGATCCCCGCGACGAGGCGATCCGCCGGCTCCTCGGGTATGACGTTCCGGTCGTCTTCATCACGAAGGGCCTTCCCCCGCCGGCGGGCCTGGTGGACAGCGCAAACGACCGGGGGATACCGGTCGTGTCAACCGCTCTCAAGACCGGCACCTTCTATTCCGCGATCAAATCGTTCCTCGAGGCCCGATTCGCGCCGAGCACCCACATCCACGGCTCCCTGGCGGACGTCTACGGGGTGGGGCTGCTGTTCATCGGGCGGAGCGGCATCGGCAAGTCGGAGTGCGTGCTCGATCTGGTCGAGCGCGGCCACCGGCTGGTGGCCGACGACCAGGTCCACGTCAGCCGGCGCGCTGGCGAAGTGCTGCTCGGACGGGGGAGCGAGGTCCTCGGATTCCACATGGAGATCCGCGGCATCGGGATCATCGACATCCAATCCCTGTTCGGGATTCGAGCCGTCCGCCTCCAGAAGCGGATCGAGGTCGTCGTTCGACTCGAAGACTGGGATGAGACGACGAGCGTCGAGAGGATCGGGCTCGAGGAGGAGCATACCGAGATCCTCGACGTAAGCATCCCACTCGTCCGTGTACCGCTCAATCCCGGCAAGAACATCACCGTCATGGCCGAGGTCGTGGCGATGAACCACCTGCAGAAATACGCCGGCCGCCATGCCGCCGAGCGGTTCAACCAGCGGCTCATCGAGCGCATGCGAACCCGCGCCGAGACCGAAACGTACCTGGAAGAGGACTACGAGTGAGGGGCCGTTGCGGCGTGATCGTCGCCCATGGCCGCCTCGGCGACGGCTTTCTCTCCGCGCTCGAACGTGTGACCGGCCCGGCCGACAACCTCTGGGCCGTGTCCAACGAAGGGTTGAACGGCGGCGAGCTGGAGCGTTCGATCCGCGAAGTCCTCGCCGATCGAGCCGGCGGTCGCGAGGCGATCCTGTTCAGCGACCTTCACGCCGGGTCCTGCGCCCAGGCGTGCCGCCGACTCCTCGCCGAGGGCGCCGTCCGGGCGCTGTTTCACGGAATCAACCTGCCGCTACTGATCGAGTTCGTGTTTCTCCAGGAGCAGCCTTTCGATACGTTCGTGGCGACGGTCGTGTCCAAGGGCCGGGCCGCCCTGGGCGTGCATTCGTGAGACGGAACAGGCGGCGTAAACCGGCGCGGCCTCGGCGGTGAGCGTCGTCCTGTTCCGGGTCGACGAGCGGCTGATTCATGGGCAGGTCGTGCTGGGGTGGGCGCGGCGATTCGATGCCGAGCGGGTCATCGTCGTCGACGACGAGCTCGCCGCCGAGCCGCTCGAGCAGGAGATCTACCGGACCGGTCTCCCGGCCGGCCTCGAATCGTTGTTCTGGAACGAGGCCGACGCGGTGACACGGTTGCCCGCGGTCATGGAGTCCGATGAGCGTGTCTTCGTGCTGACGGGCGAGCTGGCCACGATGTGGCGACTGGCGGTGGGAGGCGTCCCGATCGCGCAGGTCAACATCGGCGGGCTGCACGCCGGCCCGGGCAGGCGCCGCATCCTGCCGTACGTCTGCCTGGACGCGGATGACGAGCGGCGGATCGGGGACCTTGAGGCGGCCGGGGTGAGGGTCGTCGCGCAGGACGTGCCCACGGCGGCGCCCGTCCGGCTGTACGGCGTCGCGAGGTGAGCGCGGGGGAGGTCGGCCTCCTGATCCTGCTGGGGGCGGTGGCGTTCCTCGACCAGTGGCCCGCCGTCCAGACGATGGCCTCGCGGCCGCTCGTCACTGGAACGCTCGCGGGCTGGGTCCTGGGCGCACCGGGGGAGGGGGCGCTCTGGGGCGCGGTCTTCGAGGCGGTCTACCTGGGGATGCTGCCGATCGGGGCGGCGCGCTATCCCGATGCCGGCCTGGCGGGGCTGGTGGGCACGGCGGTGGCGCTGGAGGGAGAGTCCGCCGGAGTCGCTCCGGCCGGTCTCGCGGTCGCCGCCGGCGCCCTGGCCGGTCTTCTGGGCGACCGCGTCAGCGGATTTCATCGGCGCTGGAACGGGCGCACCGCCGCGCGGGTGCGGGAGCGGGTCTCGGCGGGGGATCCGTCGGCGATCGGCCGCGGGATTGCCGGCGCGCTGGCCCGCGGTGCGGTGCTCGGCGCGGCCGCGGCGGCGGTGGCGCTGGCGATCGGCCTGGCGGGACTCACGGCGCTGACCGGCACGCCGTGGAGCGGTCCGCTGCCGATCGCGTGGGTGCGGCTGGCCGGTGTGGCGGCGGCTGCGGTCGCCGGCCTGGCTCTCTTCGCGCGCGCCGAGCGCGGCCTGGTGGCCCTGGGAGCGGGAGCGGCGTGCGGAGCGGCCCTGGCCCGGCTGGCGGGGGCGCCATGAAGGGGAGCGCCAAGCCGCGGGCCCGGCGGCGGGCGGCGGAGCGCCGGCGGATCGCGGGGCGCGCGACCCTCCTCCAAGCGGCGTGGAATTACGAGACCCTTCAGGCCATCGGCTTCGCGTGGGCGCTCCTTCCCGGGCTCGAGCGGCTCTACCCCGATCCGCGCGAGCGCGCGCGCCGCGTGCTCGATCGCCTGGAGGTCTTCAACAGCAACCCCTACCTGGCCACGATCGGCCTCGGCGTGGCGCTCCGTCTCGAGGAGGAGGTCGCGCGCGGCGCGGCAGGAGCGGAGCGCCGTCAGGCGCGCCTCCTCAAGGCGCTATGCGGCTCGCTGGGCGCCCTCGGGGACCGGCTGTTCTGGGCCGGCTGGCGACCCGCCCTCGGCCTGGCCGCGGCCGTCCTGGCCCTCGCCACCTCCAGCCCCTGGCCGGCCGTGGCGTTCGTGATCGCCTACAACGTGCTGGCGCAGGGCGTCCGGTGGCGCGGGGTGCGGGCCGGGTTCGCCGGCGGCGCGGGAGTCGCGCGAGTCCTGCAGGACCCGTTCTGGGCGAGGGCGAGCGCGGCGGCCGGCACGGCCGGGGCGGTGGGGGCCGGCGCCGCGCTCGGGGCCGGCGCGGTATGGGCCTATGGCTTCGGTGGCGGAGAAGTGCGCGCGGGAATATTTTTGCTACTCGTCGCTCTCCTCTGGCTGGCGGGCTTACGGATCGGATCGGGCGACCGCCGGCTTTCGCCCGTGCTCGCCTTCTGGACCGTACTCATCCTGCTCAGCGCGCTGTTCCGGCTCATCCCGGTGCTCCCGTAGGAGGACGCTGAAAATGGGAGCCGACGCTTACGAAGCCGAGGTCACGATCGTAAACCGACTCGGGCTCCATGCCCGGCCCGCGGCGCATTTCGTCCGCACTTCCAGCCGGTTTCGCTCCGATGTCTATGTCAGCCGGGACAGCGTGGAGGTCAACGGAAAGAGCATCATGGGGGTCATGATGCTGGCCGCGGAGCAGGGATCGACCCTCCGCTTGCGGGCCGAGGGAGCCGATGCCGAGGAGGCGGTCGGGGAGCTGGCCGCACTCGTCGGCCGAGGTTTCGACGAGGACGACGAGGGCCGGCCGGTTGAGCGATGAGACGATCCTCCGCGGATTGGGAGTCTCCTTCGGCGTTGCCTACGGGCCCGCGTACCTGATCGCCCCGGACGCGTTGCGCGTTCCCCGTCGCGCGATCGACGAGAAAGCCGTCGAAGACGAGATCGCGCGCTTCGAGACCGCGCTGGTCAAGACCCGCACCGACATCGAGCGGGTCCGCCGGGCGTTGATCGCGGCCCAAAACCCCGACGAGGCCTCGATTTTCGATTCTCATCGGTTGATCCTCGAGGACGCCGAGCTCCTGGAGAGCACCCGCGACCTGATCCGCCGCGAACGAGTCAACGCCGAGCATGCCTTCGATGCGCGGGTCATGGACTGCATCCAGCGTCTCGGTCGGAGCCAGAACGCCTACCTGCGGGAGCGGATTCGGGACATCCGCGATGTGGAGCACCGCGTGATCCGCAACCTCCTCGGCGAACGCGAGCCCGCGGCCGGAGATCTCATGCAGAACGCGGTGCTCGTGGCCCACGACCTGCCGGCCGCATTGACGGCCGAGCTCGACCGGGATCGGATTCTCGGCTTCGCGACCGAGGTCGGCGCCGCCAACAGCCACACCGCGATCCTGGCCCGCGCGCTCGAGATCCCGGCCGTGATCGACCTCGGCCCGATCCTCTCCCGGATCCCCCACGGCGTTCCGGTGATCCTCGACGGCCGCGAGGGACTGCTGATCGTGCGGCCCTCGGAGGCGACGATCGCCAAGTACGAGCGAGTGCGCGCGAAGATCGAGCGCAAGCGCGCCGAGTGGGTCAGCCTCGCTGACGTTCCCGGCGCCACGGCCGACGGCCATCCGCTCACGTTCCTCGCGAACATCGAGTTCCCGCGGGAGGTCGACGCCGCGCTCGCGTTCGGCTGTGAGGGCGTCGGGCTCTATCGCACGGAGTACCTGTTCCTGCAGAGCGGCGGCGAGGCATCGGAGGATGAGCAGTACGCCATCTACCGGGATGTGGTCGAGCGCATGGCGGGCCGGCCGGTCACGATCCGCACGATCGACCTGGGCGGCGATAAGCTGCTGACCGGGATGGAGGCGGAGGAGAACCCGTTCCTCGGCTGGCGTGCGATCCGTTACTGCCTGGACCGTCCGGAAATTTTCCGGGCCCAGTTGCGGGCGATCCTGCGGGCCGGCGCACATGGGCCCGTCTCGGTCATGCTGCCGATGATCACGAACCTCGAGGAAGTCGACGAGGCGCTGGAGCACATGGCGGCTGCCCGTGCGGCGCTGGATGCCGAGGGCGTACCGCACGCCGCATCGTGCCCGATCGGCGTGCTCGTGGAGACGCCCGCCGCGGCCTTGCTGGCGGACGACCTGGTCGAGCGGTTCGATTTCCTGTCGCTGGGGACGAACGACCTGATCCAGTACACGCTCGCGGTGGATCGCGGGAACCGCCGGATCGCGCACCTGTTCCAGCCCTTCCACCCGGCCATACTGCGCATGATTCGGGACGTCGCCGGCGCGGCCGAGCGCGCCGGAGTCGAGCTCACCCTTTGCGGGGAGATGGGGTCGAATACCCGCGCGGCGGCGCTCCTCGTGGGGCTGGGCCTCCGCCGCTTCAGCATGGTTGCGGCGCGAATCCCGCGCGTCAAGCAGGTCCTGGGCAGGATCGGCCTCGAAGAAGCACGCCAGGCGGCCCAGGAGGCGCTCGGGGCGCGGACGGCCAAGGCCGCCCGGCGCATCATCGACGAGCGCTTCGCGGACCGCTTCTGGCACGCGGCCCCGAAGAACGGCGGCCGGGACGAGCCGGGAGCCGGGTGACCGAAGCGGCGCCGCTCTCGGATGCGCGGATCGCCGAGTGGCGGTCGTGCGAAGCCCGTCTGGACACCGGCGGAATGCGGGCCCATATCGCCGGGTTCCCCGACCAGCTCGCGGCCGGCGTCGAGCGCGCGGCACCCTTTGTCGCGCACCTTCCGCGGCCCGATCCGCCGGCCTCGGCCGTCCTCGTGCTCGGGATGGGCGGCTCGGCGATCGGCGGCGACCTGGCGGCGGCGTACACGGCCGACAGGCGCCGGCTGCCCGTCGTCGTCCACCGCGGATACGGCCTGCCGGCCGGGCTGGACGAGAGGGCGTTCGTCGTCGCCGCCTCGTACTCGGGGAACACTGAGGAAACGCTCGACGGCTACGAGGCGGCGAAGGCGCGCGGCCTCGGCGCGGTCGTGCTGACGACGGGCGGACGGCTGGCGGACCGCGCCCGCACCGCCGGCGATCCGATCCTGGAGCTTCCCGGCGGCTATCCGCCGAGGGCCGCGCTCGGCCATCTGCTTTCCGGCTGCACGCTGTCGATCGCCCGGCTCGACCCGGGCCTCGACGCGGCGGCCGAATCGGCGGCGTTGAAGAGGGCTGCCGAGGAGCTCCGGCCGGCGGTCGGCGCCTGGCTCGCGTGGAGCGCGGAGAACCCCGCGCTTCAGATCGCCGCCTGCTTCAAGGACCGATTACCGCTCGTCTACGCGGGTCACCCCATCTCGATCGCCGCCGCGCGCCGCTGGAAGGCCCAGCTCAACGAGAACGGCAAGATCCCCGCCTGGGTGGGCGAATTTCCCGAGCACAACCACAACGAGATCGTCGGCTTCGTGGCCGATCATCCGTTCGGGCGGCGGCTCTGTGTGGTCTACCTCGAGACGCCGTGGGACGAAGATCGCGTCCGGCGTCGCCTCGATTTCGTCCATCGATTCCTGGCAGCGAAAGGAGCCGCTCAGCATCGGATCCACGCCGCCGGCCGATCGCCGCTCGCGACGATGCTCCGGTTGTGCGCCCTGGGGGACTGCGCTAGCTTCCTCGCCGCCATCATCATGGGGCAGGATCCCACCCCCGTCGTACCGATCGAGGAATTGAAGCGCACCCTAGCAAAGGGCAAGATGGCGTGAAGATCGTCATTCCCGCCGCCGGCCAGGGCACCCGTCTGCGGCCACACACACACACCGTGCCCAAGGTCCTGCTGCCGGTCGCGGGGCTGCCGATCATCGGACACATCCTGACCGACATCACGCCCCTCGAACCGGAGGAAATCCGCCTTGTAGTCGGCTATCGCGGGGAAACGCTGGCGGCGTATGCCGCCGAGGCGTTCCCCGACCTGCCGATTCGCATCGTCTGGCAGACCGAGCGGCTCGGCCTGGGGCACGCCGTTCTGCAGGCGCTCGACGAGGACGACCGCGGTCCGGTCCTCGTCATCCTCGGCGACACCGTTTTCGATGTCGATTACGCGCGGATCGTCGCCCGCACCGTCAACGTCCTCGGCGTGCGGCGCGTGCCCGACCCGGAGCGATTCGGGATCGTCGAGCTCGATGCGACCGGTGAGCGGGTCGTGCGACTGGTGGAGAAGCCTTCCGAGCCCAAGGACAACCTCGCGCTGGTCGGCCTCTACTATCTGCAGGAC
This sequence comes from Gemmatimonadota bacterium, assembly GCA_035524965.1. GTDB lineage: Bacteria > Gemmatimonadota > Gemmatimonadetes > JACCXV01 > JAHWKZ01 > DATLFH01. Next base: position 123,937 of record DATLFH010000018.1, read on the forward strand.
GGTCAGGCGCTGCGCACGGCGATCGCCGGCCTGGTCGCGGAGGACCGGAGGTCCCGGGGCGAGTATCAGCTCACCGACGGTCTCCAGCGGATGATCGACGGCGGCGAGACCTTCGTCCCGTTCGAGATCGGTCAATGGTTCGACTGCGGCAAGCCGGCGACGCTCCTCGACACGAACCGGGAACTCCTCGACCGGCGACGCCCCGCCTCGACGCCGATCGCCGGCGACTTCTCGGCGATCGTCCCCCCCGTCTTCATCGGCGAGGGCTGCACGATCGAGAACGCGGTCGTGGGGCCGCACGTCTCGATGTCCCGCGGCGCGACCGTGCGGGACGCCGTCGTCCGGGACTCGATCATCGGCGAGCGCGCGACGATCCAGGGGCTCGTCCTCGAGCGCTCGATCATCGGTCCCGGCGTCCGCGCCGTGGCGGCGCCCAGAATCCTCAACCTCGGCCAGGAATCGGAGCTCACATGCTGACCACGCAGGAACGCCGGACCAGCAAACCGGATTCGACGCCCGCCCGCACGGACCGGTTCCTGTTCACATCGGAGTCGGTGACCGAAGGGCATCCGGACAAGATTGCGGATCAGATCTCGGACAGCGTCCTGGACGCGGCGCTCGCCGGCGACCCACAGAGCCGGGTCGCCTGCGAGACTCTGGTCACGACCGGTCTCGTCGTCGTGGCAGGCGAGATCACGACCGAGACATACATCCCGGTAGCCGAGATCGTGCGGGAAACGATTCGCGAGATCGGCTATGTCGACGCCCGGATGGGGTTCGATGGCAGCACGTGCGGCGTGCTGGTCTCTCTCGAACAGCAGTCAGCGGACATCAAGATGGGCGTCGATCGGGGTGGCGCGGGGGACCAGGGGATGATGTTCGGCTATGCAACCGACGAGACCGCCGAGCTCATGCCGCTGCCGATCGCGCTCGCCCACGCGCTGACCCGGCGCCTGGCCGGGACGCGCAAGGACGGGACGCTCCCCTGGATCCGTCCGGACGGGAAGACGCAGGTCACGGTCGAGTATGACGGCGGGCGGCCGCGAGAGATCCGCACGGTCGTCGTCTCGACCCAGACGGCGGCCGAGGACGAGGTCTCCCCGGAGGAGATCCAATCCCAGGTCCGCAAGGAGGTGATCGCGCCCGTCCTTCCACCCGACCTCTACGACGAGAAGGGGCTCACGGTCCACGTGAATCCGACCGGCCGGTTCGTCATCGGCGGGCCACAGGGCGACGCCGGCGTGACGGGCAGGAAGATCATCGTCGACACCTACGGCGGCGTCGGCCGGCACGGTGGCGGCGCCTTCAGCGGCAAGGATCCCACCAAGGTCGACCGGTCAGGCGCCTATGCCGCCCGCTGGATCGCCAAGAACCTGGTTGCGGCCGGCCTGGCGCGGAAGTGCGAGGTCCAGCTCGCCTATGCGATCGGCGTCGCCGAGCCGGTCAGCGTGATGATCGACACGTTCGGCACCGGCCGGGTCCCCGACTCGCTGCTGGCGGAGAGGGTCCTCGCCGTATGGGATCTGCGTCCGCAGGCGATCATCCGGGCGCTCGATCTCCGCCGCCCGATCTACCTTCCGACGGCCGCGTATGGACACTTCGGCCGCGCCCCCGAGGGGGGGCGGTTCGGCTGGGAGAGGGTGGACCGGGTCGACAAGCTGGGCGACTTTTAGTTCTCCTAGAGTCATCATGGAGGAGGAACGAATGTCCAGAGCGAAGGAGCAGCCGGTGGAAACCGCCGGCGGGCCGAGCGATATCCGCGATCCAGATCTGGCGGACAAGGGAGCCCTGCGCACCGAGTGGGCCGGCCGTCACATGCCGGTGCTGGGGCTGATCGCCGAGCGGTTCCGGCGGGAGCGGCCGCTGGCGGGGGTCCGGATCTCGGCCTGCCTCCACGTCACGACCGAAACCGCAAACCTGATGATCGCGCTCAAGCGGGGAGGCGCGGACGTTTGCCTGTGTGCATCGAACCCGCTGTCGACCCAGGACGACGCGGCGGCGCACCTCGTGCGGGATCACGGGATCCAGGTCCACGCCATCAAGGGCGAGGACAACGAGACGTATTACCGGCATATCCGCTCCGCCCTCGAGCACCGGCCGCAGGTCACGATGGACGATGGCGCGGACCTGGTGAGCGCGATCCACTTCATCGGCCTCGAGCGTTACGACGATCTCCACCCCGTGATCCGCGACTGGGCGACCGAGCTCGAGCCCGCGCGCCGGCGCGAGATCGTCGCCGGCGTCCTCGCTTCGACCGAGGAGACGACGACGGGGGTGATCCGGCTGAGGTCGATGGAGAGCTCCGGGGTTCTCCTCTTTCCGGTCATCGCGGTCAACGATTCGAACACCAAGCATCTGTTCGACAACCGTTACGGGACCGGCCAGTCGACGATCGACGGCGTGCTGCGGGCGACCAACGTGCTGCTCGCCGGCTCGACCGTCGTCGTGGCCGGCTACGGGTGGTGCGGGAAGGGCGTCGCCCGACGGGCGCAAGGACAGGGCGCGAACGTGATCGTGACCGAGGTCGATCCATTGAAGGCGCTGGAGGCGGTGATGGACGGCTACCGCGTCCTGCCGATGGAAGAGGCGGCCAGGGTCGGCGACGTCTTCATCACGGTGACCGGCGACATCCGCGTGATCCGGCGGGAGCACTTCCAGGTGATGAAGGACGGCGCGATCGTCGCCAACAGCGGCCACTTCAATGTCGAGATCGATCTCGACGGGCTGGCGGGGATGTCGGACGAGACGCGCGCCGTGCGGGACTATGTGGTCGAGCACACGCTGGGGGCGGGAACCGAGCGCGAGAAGCGGATCTACGTCCTGGGCGAGGGACGGCTGATCAACCTGGCGGCCGCCGAGGGCCACCCGGCGAGCGTCATGGACATGTCGTTCGCCAACCAGTTGCTGGCCGCCGAGCACATCGTCAACAACACGGCCACGCTGGAGAAGCGGGTCCAGCCCGTGCCCGCCGCGATCGATCGCGAAATCGCGCGCCTCAAGCTCCAGTCGATGGGCGTCGAGATCGATCGCCTCACGCCCGAGCAGGAGAAGTATCTGGCCTCGTGGGAGATGGGAACGTGACTTGTGCGCCTCCGGGCGGGACTATAAGTTGGCCGCCGTGGAGCCCGACGTCATCGAAGTCACCGTCGCCAGCCTGGGAATCGACTCCTCGACCCAGTCGCCGATCGTCATCCTGAAGGAAAAGGAGGGCGAGCGGTACCTCCCGATCTGGATCGGTCCCAGCGAGGCGAGCGCGATCGCCACCGAGCTGGCGGGGGTCAAGTTCTCGCGACCGCTGACCCACGACCTCATGAAGAACCTCGTTCGGGCGCTCCACGGAAACCTCACCCAGGTCGTGATCGGGGCGCTCAAGAACAACACCTACTACGCGCAGGTGTTCGTCCAGAACGACGAGGACGTCGTCTCGATCGACGCCCGGCCGAGCGACTCGATCGCGCTGGCGCTGAGGCTCGATGCTCCGATCTACGCCTCCGAGACCCTGCTCGACCATACCGCCGAGGAGGTGGGCGAGGTCGAGGAAGAGTACGACCCGGAGGATCTGAAGGAGTACCTGCGGCGCATGAATCCGGAAGACTTCGGCCGTTTCACGCTCTAGACAAGCGGAGTTGTAGCATGACGTAGCGCTCGACATCGCTTCGAGGTGCCCGTCGCCGGCCCCGACCGCGACCCACGACGTGGGTCCGGGAGCGGCCAGCCGGCGGGGGAGAATAGGGAATGCGGTGCGAATCCGCAGCGGCCCCGCCACTGTGATGAGCCGACCCGACCCAGGGTCTGCTCCGAGCCAGGAGACCTGCCTCGAGGCTTTCGCTTCGTGATCCTTCGCGGGAAGGGTCCGGCGAGCGCCCGGAGGACATCCCGGTCCCGCGCCTGCCTTCCCGAGGGAAGGCAGGCTTTTTTGTCGGACCGGAGGACGGGGATGCCTCACGACAGGGCGACCGGCGCGGGGATCTGCGCGGCGCTGGTCGCGGTCGGCCTGGCTGCGACCGTGACCCTCGCGGGCTGTTCGGAAGGAGCCGATTCCGCGCGGTCCGCCGCCGTGGAAGCCGCGCCGCGCGCGGCGGCCGCGATCCGGGTGCGGGACGACGCCGGCCGGATCGTGCGGCTGGATCGAGCGGCCCGGCGGATCGTATCGCTCGTCCCCAGCGTCAGCGAATCGATCGTCGCGATCGGGGCCGGGAGCCACCTGGTAGGCAGGACCCGCTACGACACCGCCCCCGAGCTCGCCGGGCTGCCGAGCGTGGGGGGCGGCCTCGACCCGAGCCTCGAGGCGCTCGTCGCGCTCCGGCCGGACCTCGTCATCGGGTGGGACGCCGCCCAGTACCGGGGCCTGGCCCCAGGGCTCGGGACCGTCGGGATCCCCTTCTACGCCGCCCGCATCGAAGACACGACCGGCGTGTTCCGCACGCTGGAGCGGCTGGGGGTGCTGCTCGATGCCCGCCGCGGCGCCGATCGCGTGGCCCGGGCGCTTCGCGACACGCTGGCGGCGGTGGCGGCCCAAGCGGACGCCGCGCGCGGCGGCGCCCCGCGCCCGGCCGTCTTCTACCTCCTTCCCGGCGACCCGCCGCAGACCGCCGGGTCCGACACCTTTATCGGGCAGATCATCCGGATCGCGGGCGGCGAGCCGGCCTTCCCCGAGCTGCCCGGCGACTGGCCGGAAGTGTCGCTCGAGGCGGTCCTCGCCCGCCAGCCGGACATCGTGATCATTCCCGAGGAAGAGGACGGCGAGGCGGTCCTGGCGCGGCTCGTCAGGGGACCCGGGTGGCGGGAAATGGAGGCGGTCCGCGAGGGGCGCGTCATCGCGGTGCCGGCGGATCTCTTCCAGCGACCGGGCCCCGGGCTCGGCGAAGCGGCGCGGTTCCTGGCGGACACCTTCGCCCGGATCGGGCGACGGACAAGGGCGGAGCGGTGAGCCGGGGCGCGATCCTGGCGGCCCTGGCCGCGCTCGTCGTCGCCGCCCTGGCGGTCAGCCTGCGGTTCGGCGCGGTCGGCCTCGGCTGGGAGGGGTTGTGGCAGGGACTCAAGGGGACGGGCGATCCATCCGCCATCGCGATCGCCCGCGAGCTCAGGCTGCCGCGGGCCGTGCTGGCGGCGATGGTCGGCGGCACGCTCGGTCTCGCCGGCGCCACGTTCCAGGCGCTCCTCCGGAACCCCCTCGCCGAGCCCTACGTGCTGGGGGTCTCGGGAGGCGCCGCCGTGGGCGCGGTCGTGGCGATCGGCGCCGGTTGGGCGGCCTGGGCGGCGTGGACGCTGCCGCTGAGCGCTCTGGGCGGCGCGCTGGTTGCGATCGTCGGCGTGCTCAGGATCGCGCGCGGGGTCGGTCGGGGCCTGGATGTCCGCATCCTTCTCCTCGCCGGCGTCGTCGCGGGGACCTTCTTCAACGCCGTCATCCTCCTTCTCCTCAGCTTCCAGGAGGCCCAGGCGTTCCGCGCGGCCGTGTTCTGGATGATGGGCAGCGTCTCGGGGGCGACGTGGCCCGCGGTGGTCCTGCTGGGTGGCGTTCTCCTTCCCTCGTGCCTCGTGCTGCTCGGTCTCGCGCGCGCGTTCAACCTCCTCGCGGCGGGGGAGGAGACGGCCGGGTTCCTCGGGGTGCGCATCGACCGGGTGCGGCTGATCGCCTACGTGACCGCCTCCATCCTGACGGCCGGAGCGGTCGTGGTCGCCGGCGGGATCGGGTTCGTGGGCCTCTTCGCGCCGCACACGGCGCGGCTTCTCTGGGGCGGCGAGCACAGGCTGCTGCTCCCGGCGGCGCTACTCCTGGGAGCGGCGTTCCTGCCGCTGGCGGATACGCTGGCACGGATCGCGGTCGCGCCCGCGGAGCTGCCGCTCGGCGTCGTCACCGCGTTCGTCGGCGTGCCGTTCTTCATCGGCGTTCTGCGACGGCAGGCGGGAGAGGCGCGATCATGAGCGGCGGGATTTCGAACGCCGGAATCTCGAGCGGGGGGATCTCGAGCACCGGAACCGAGGCGTCGATCTGGCGGGCGGAGGACCTCTCGTTCCGCTACCCCGGAGCGCGGCGGGACGCCGTCTCCGCGGCCGCCCTGACGGTCGGGCCCGGGGAGATCGTCGCGCTCGTGGGGCCCAACGGGGCCGGCAAGTCGACGCTCCTGAAGCTCCTCGTGGGCGCGCTCGAGCCGGACCGGGGCCGGGCCGATTTTCGGGGCCGTCGCGCGGCCGGGTGGGCGAAACCCGAGCTCGCCCGCCGGGTTGGCGTCCTCCCGCAGCAAGAGGAGCCCGCTTTCCCGCTCACGGTGCGGGAGCTGGTCGCCATGGGACGCTACCCGCACCTGGGGCCGTGGCGTCGCGAGCGGCCGTCCGACCGGGAGGCGATCGCGCGGGCTCTCTCCCGGTGCCGGGTCGCGGACCTGGCCCACCGCCCGTTCGCGACCCTCTCCGGCGGCGAGCGGCAGCGGGTCCGGCTCGCGCGCGCACTGGCGCAGGAGCCGGAGGCGCTCGCACTCGACGAGCCCACCGCCTCCCTCGACGTGGCCCATGAAATGGAGCTGTGGGAGATCCTGAAGGGCGAGGCCGCGGTCGGACGCGCGGTCCTCCTGACGACGCACAATCTGAACCTGGCAGCCCGCTACGCCGACCGGCTGGCGCTGCTGAGCGTGGGCCGCGTAGCGGCCTCCGGATCCCCGGCTGCGGTCTTCACAGAAGCGACGATCGCGGGTGCCTACCAATGGCCGGTTCGGATCGTCCCGCTCGTCGGTCCGGGACCGGATGCAGGCGCGCCGCAGATCGTCCCGGTCCGTGACGGAAGAACTCGTCCATGAACGGAAGGAGTCATCCATGAATCGCGGGAGTCTCTTCGCACCGATCGTCCTCGTCATCCTCGCCCTTTCCACGACCGCGGATCGGGTCGCCGCACAGGAGACGCCCGACTCGCTGGACCTCATCCACATGCCGCCGATCGTCGTCACCGCGACACGCACGCCTGCCCCGCCGGAAGAGATCGGCTCCTCGATCACGGTCGTCACGCGCCAGGAGATCGAGCGGCGCCAGTACCGGACCGTGATCGAGGCGCTGCGCGCAGTCCCCGGTGTCGCCGTGGCACAGGCGGGACCGGGCGGCGTCGCGTCGGTCTTCCTGCGGGGTGCGGGCTCCGACCAGACCCTCGTCCTGCTGGACGGCATCGAGCTGGGCGACCCCAGCACGCCGAACGGCGCGTACGACCTCGCCCATCTGACGACGGCCAACATCGAGCGGATCGAGATCGTCCGAGGCCCGCAAAGCACGCTCTACGGGTCGACCGCGATGGGCGGGGTGATCCACGTGCTGACGCGCGGCGGTGCGGGGCCGGCCCGACTCCGCATGGGAGCCGAGGCGGGGAAGCACGGAAACTTCCAGGGAAGGGCCGGCCTCTCGGGGGGTTCGGAGGCGCTGGGCTACTCCGCGGTCGGGATCCGCCGCCGGGCCGGCGGCTTCTCGGCGGCCAGCCCGGTGGATGGCGATGCCGAGCCGGACGACCACGACGTGAGCGAGTTCTCGGGTCGACTCGGTTGGCGGCCGGGCGGCCCCCTGGCGCTCGATTTCACGCTGCGGGCCAGCGACGCCGCGACCGACCGTGATCAGGAAGGACCCGGCGGCGACGATCCCAATGCGGTCACCGAGGCCGAGCTCCTGGCGCTGAGCGCCCGTGGCGCGGCTCACGGATGGGACGACCGCTGGGCGACCGCGTTCGGCGTGTCGCTCGTCCATCATGACCGGGCGAGCCGGGATGATCCGGATGCCGCCCGACCGGAGGAGCGATCGCGAAGCCGCTTCGAGGGCCGGAGGTGGAAGCTCGATTGGCAGAACGACTTCGCGTTGTGGCCGTCGCAGCGTTTGACGGCCGGCATCGAGACCGAGCGCGAGTCGGCCGAGACGGCGTTCACGTCAGACGGGGCCTTCGGACCCTTCGAGAGCGTCTTCCCCGAAGAGTCGGCCCGCACGACCGGCGCGTTCATTCAACATCAGGCCGGCTTCGGCGACGCGCTCTTCCTCGTGGCCGGCGGCCGGCTCGACGACCACAGCCGGTTCGGCCGCGCCATGACGTGGCGGGTGTCGCCGACCTTCCGTATCGCGGCGACCGGGACGCGGCTCAAGGCGGCCTACGGAACCGGTTTCAAGGCCCCGTCCCTGTTCCAGCTCTTCGATCCGGGGTTCGGGAACCCGGCGCTGGAGCCGGAGGAGAGCGCCGGCTGGGAGGCCGGGGTCGAGCAGGATCTCGCGCGCAATCACCTGCGGGTCGCGCTGACGGGTTTCGGAACGAAGTTCGAAGACCTGGTCGGGTTCACGTTTCCCGAAGGGTTCCGGAACATCAGCGCAGCCGAGACGAGGGGGCTCGAGGTATGGGCGTCGGCCTTTCCGGCGGCCGGCGTGCGGATCGGCGGGTCGTACACGTTCACCGACGCCGAGGATGCGAGCGGCGGTGAGGAAGACGGAAGGCCGCTCCTGCGCCGGCCGCGCCACCAGGCGAACCTCGACGCGGACGCGGACGTGGGTCGGCGCGGGAACGTGGCGTTCGGTGCCCGATGGGTGGGGGCGCGCGACGATTTCGACTTCTCGGGTTTTCCCGCCCTCCGCGTGACGCTCGACGGCTATCTGCTCGTCCGGCTGGCCGCAGGATACGACGTGTCCGACACGGTTCACGTCTTCGGCCGTATCGAGAACCTCTTCGACGAGGAGTACGAGGAGGTGCTTCACTTCGGCACTCTCGGGCGCGCGGCAACGATCGGCCTGCAAGCGGAGCTGTAGCGAGGCGCGCGCACGATAGCCGGACCGGTGGTCGGCGCCGCCATGCGTTCCTAACTTTGGCCTCCGATGTTCCCGCCGCGCGTTCTTTTTTCCCCGCTCCTCGTGGCCGTGGTCCCGCTGATGTCGCCTCCGGCGAGCGCGTGGTCGCAAGACGCCCCGGATACGACCGCCGCGGCGGACACGACCGCGGACACCCTCGCGCCGGCCGACTCGGCGCTCTTCTTTCCCGCGATCAGCGACCCGCGGGTCACGCTCCTGGGGGACACGCTGGGGCCCGCCGACACCCTGCGGCCGAAGTTCGCCGAGCTCCCGGAGATCTACCCCGACAGCGTGATCGATCCTTACACCCTCGACCGTCCGGGGGCGGAGCCGGAGTGGGTGCTGACCGGGAACGAGCTCCTGGGACGCGGGGCCCAGAGCCTCCTCGACGTGCTGGAGAGCGAGACCCTCGCGCTTGGCCAGGACCTGGGCGGGAGCGGCCTGGCGGTGTTCATCGGCTCGCCACACGGGACTTCCGGCGGCGTCCAGGTCGTCGTCGATGGGGTCCCGGCGGGCGGGCCGCTCACCGTGCAGTGGGACCTGCGGCGGATCCCGATCGAGTCGATCGCGCGGGTCGCGTGGTACCCGGGAGCCCAGACCGCCGCGTGGGGAGGTTCCGCCACCGGGGGCGTCCTGGCGATCACCACGCGGCGAAGCCTCGCCCCGTCGGCGCGATCGATGCTCGCCTTCTCGGTCGGGTCGTTCGACATGGAGGGTTTCAGCGGGAACCTCGCCCGCCCGATCACCGCCCGCGGCGACGCCTTCGTGGCCGCGAACTTCGACGCCACGGACGGCTTCCTGCAGACCGGCGACTTCACCCGCAACCAGCTCGCCGTCAAGGCCGGCTGGCGGTTCGGCGCCCGTCAGCGACTGGAGTTGAGCCGGCTGAGCGACGGCTTATCGGGGGAGGCGAACCGCGCCAACCTGACCGGCGAAGAAGACACGGACGCCGTCCTGCTCCACGCCTTCTACGGTGGCGGCGCCGGACCGGTGGCGGTGCGCGCGCACGGGTACCGGGAGACCCAGGAGCTGAACCAGAGCTTCGAGTACCGGGGCGCGGGAGGGCTGATCGGCGACGGCGAGCGGACGGGTGCACGCGCCGAGATCGACCTGCGCGGCGGGCCGTTCACCTCCTGGGGCGCGGCGGCGTGGGAGGAGGCGGAGGTGAGCTCGACCCACCCCGCGTTCCTGCGCGGGGACGGCTCGAGCGTGCTGGAGCCGCGGCCGGTGGACGACCCCGGCGCGGCGCTCGTCGTCAACCCCCGCCGCACGACGGAGTGGGGCGCGGGGATCGGATACCGCGAATCGGACGGCCGGCTGGCCGCGAGCGGTGCCGTCCGCCGGCTCGACTTCGGGGACGCCGCCGAAGCCGGGACCGCCTGGCGGGTCGATGGTGTCGGTCGGTTCGCCAGGGGGGTGACGATCCGTGCCAGCGCGGGCCGCGCCCTCCGCCCGGCGAGCCCGTTGGGCCAGGCGCTGCTGGCGTCCTTCGCGGCCGACGGTCTGGAGATCCATCCGGGGCGCGCGGCGGCGCCGGAGGCGCTCGCGATCTGGACCGGCTGGCGCGCCGAAGCGGCCTGGAGCGGGAGCGGTTGGCGTCTCAAAGGGGTCGCGTACGGAGCGAAGGGGCGGGGCGCATTCCTGTGGCTGCCGCCGACGGCGTGGCTCTACTTCGATCGCGGCGACCTGGAGACCGTTCGTCTCGGGGAGATCGGGTTCAACACCTTCGACGTCGTCGATCTTTCCGCCAGCGGGCTCGAGGCGGAGCTGGCCGTGCCGCTCCCCTGGGACCTGCGGGGTCATCTGAGGTTCCGGCGGCTGGATCTGACCGAGGACGTTTCGGGCGACGCGGTGCCGTACGTGCCGCGGATCCAGGCGCTCGGCCAACTGCGCTACGCGCGTCGCTTCTTTCCCAGCCGGGACCTCCTCCTCGAGGCGCGCCTGAGCGGACGCTACGTAGACGAGCGGTCGACCCTCGAGGGCGAGCGCCTGTCCGACTACCTGGTCGGCGACCTCCTCGTACAGGCGACCGTCATCAACTTCACGATCTTCCTCTCGTTCAAGAACCTCGCCGGCCAGTCGGTGCTCGCCGAAGAGTCGTTCTCCCTTCCCGGGCGCGAGGGGTACTTCGGCGTCAACTGGCGGTTCCGCAACTAGCGACAGGTCCCTTCAGTAACGACTCGCGGGCGGCAGATGTAACTTCCGCGCGAATGGGGTAAGCTATTCCCGACCGTGAGGATCACCCATCGATGGAGGCGATCTCAGATGTCCAGGATACGGGTTCCTACCGCGGTAGTGCTCGCCGTGATGCTGGCGGCGGCTGGTGCCGGCTGCGGAGGAGGGTCCGACGAAGCCGGCTCGGCGGAGGCCGTCGACAGCGCGGCCTACCAGCGCACGGTAGCGACCACGCTGCAGCCGGGGATGGGTCAGGACGAGGTCAGGAACAAGCTCGGGGAGCCACGCACCCGGGTTACGATGGACGGCGGCCTCGAGCGCTGGACGTACTACAATTACGATGAGCAGGGACAGATCGCGGCCAAGACGCTGATCATCTTCGGCAACGATGGAAAGGTGGTCGAGGTCAACGACATGTCCCCGTGACAGCGCGGAGGTGACGCGGACCGCGTGAGCCTGGCGCGGACGGCGTACGCGTGGGCGATCGGCGTGCTGTACACGCTGTTCTGGGCCACGTTGGGCATCGTCACCTGGCCGTTGAGCCCTCGCGGCGAGCTGTACCTGAAGTACGCGCGCATCTGGTCGGCCTGGATCCTGGCCAGCCTCCGCATTCCACTGACGATTGAGCGCCGGGCGCCGCTCGATCCGCACGCGTCCTATCTCTTCATGTCGAACCATCGGTCGATCTTCGACATCTTCGCTCTCTTCCTCGCCACCGAGCACTCCCTGCGGATGGTCGCGAAGCGTGAGCTGTTCTACATCCCGATTCTCGGCTGGTCCCTCTGGATGTGCGGCTTCATACCGATCGATCGCAGCAACCGGCCGCAGGCGATCGAGAGCCTGAACGAGGCCGCGCGGCGGATCCGCGCCGGGACCAGCGTGCTCGTCTTCCCGGAGGGGACGCGCAACCCCGGAGGCGTCGGGCTCCAGTCGTTCAAGAAGGGAGGGTTCATGATGGCCCTGCAAGCGGCCGCGCCGATCGTGCCGGTCGCCGTCCTCGGCAGCGAGCGGATCATGCCCAAGGGGGCGCTCACCGTGGGCCGCGGGTCGATCACGGTGCGGGTCGGAGCGCCGATCGTCACCGCCGGCCGGGACGCCGAAAAGCGCGACCTTCTCATCGCCGAGGTGCGGACCGCGATGGAAGATCTACTCGCGGATCCGGTTGCAGCCGAGAAACGCGGGCCCTAAATTCAATGAACGATCCTCAAGCGACAGACTTCCTTTAAATCGCAGTCCCGTGAGGCTCGAAAGGAAGGCCGCTTCATGCTCGTAACATCCCTGCGCTCGATCCGGCGTCTCCGCCCCGCGGAGACTTTTTTTTGCGCGTGATCGAGCGACCCGCGCGGCTCGCTCTCGAGGACGGCTGGACGGCGCTCGGGCGCGCGGTGGGCTCACCCGGGAGCGGCGGCGGCGAGTGCGTCTTCAACACCTGCCTGTCGGGCTATCAGGAAGTGCTGACCGACCCGTCCTACGCCGGCCAGATCGTCGTCATGACGTACCCGCTGATCGGCAACTACGGGATCACGGCCGAGGACAGCGAATCGTCCGGACCGCAGGTGGCGGGCTTCGTCGTGCGCGAGTGCGTGCGGCGGCCGTCGAACTGGCGGGCGGTCGAGTCGCTCCCCGCCTATCTCGAGCGGCACGCCGTGACCGCGATCGAGGGCATCGACACCCGCGCGCTGACCCGTCACCTGCGCGTGCGGGGCGCGCTCCGGGGCGTGATCACGACCGAGGACCTGGATGCCGAGGCGGCGATCCAGCGCGCCCGGTCGCTTCCGCTGATGGAAGGGCAGGACCTGACCGGCGAGGTGACGTGCGCCGCACTGGGAGTCGAAGGAGCGGTCGCAGGGCGGCTCACGGTGGCCGCCCTCGACTACGGGCTCAAGCAGAACATCCTGCGTCGCCTGGGAGCGGCGGGCTGCCGCGTCCTTCGTCTGCCTGCGGACGCCACCGCCGAGGACGCGCTCGCTTTACGGCCGGACGGGCTCTTCATCTCGAACGGCCCCGGCGATCCGGCGGCGGCCAGTCGGGCGATCGAGACGCTGCGCCAGATCGGTCGCCGGGCGCCGGACCTGCCGACGTTCGGGATCTGCCTCGGCCACCAGCTCCTCGCCCTCGCCCACGGCGGGTCGACGTACAAGCTGAAGTTCGGCCACCATGGCGGGAACCATCCCGTCCAGGACCTGCGGACTCGCGAGATCGACATCACCAGCCACAACCATGGTTTTTCGGTCCGTGAGGCGACGGACGGCGCCCGCCGAATCGTGGCCGGTGCGCCGGAGCTCGAGGTCACGCACGTGAACCTCTACGACGGGACGCTCGAGGGGTTCCGGCACGTCGAGCGCCCGCTCTTCGCGGTCCAGTACCACCCCGAGGCCGCCCCCGGACCCCACGACGCACGGCACCACTTCGACGAGTTCGTGGCGATGATCGAGAGCCGGCGCGGGGAAGCCTAGCCGGTGCCGCGCCGGGACGACATCGAGAAGATCCTCCTCATCGGCTCGGGCCCGATCGTCATCGGGCAGGCCTGCGAGTTCGACTACAGCGGGACCCAGGCCTGCCGCTCGCTGCGCGCCGAGGGGTACGAGGTGGCCCTGATCAACTCGAACCCGGCCACGATCATGACCGATCCCGAGTCGGCGGATCAGGTCTACCTGGAGCCGCTGACGATCGAGATCTGCCAGGCGGTGATCGCGCGCGAGCGGCCCCAGGCGCTGCTGCCGACCCTGGGGGGCCAGACGGCGCTCAACCTGGCGCGCGAGCTCGCCCTGTCGGGGACGCTGGAGGAGTTCGGCGTCGAGCTGATCGGCGCGCGCCTGGAGGCGATCGAGCGCGCCGAGGACCGGGAGCGGTTCCACGCCCTCATGCTCGAGCACGGGATGGCGGTTCCCCGCGGCGGCTTCGCACGCACCCAGGAGGAGGCGCGCCGCGTGACGGCGATCACGGGCTTTCCGGTCATCATCCGGCCGGCGTTCACGCTGGGCGGCCTGGGGGGTGGTGTGGCGCAGACCGCCGAAGAGTTCGAGGAGCTGGCAGAGCGCGGCCTGCGCATCAGCCCGATCGGGGAGATCCTGGTCGAGGAATCGGTCCTCGGGTGGAAGGAGTTCGAGCTCGAGGTCATGCGCGATCGGGCCGATAACTGCGTGGTCGTATGCTCGATCGAGAACCTGGACCCGATGGGCGTCCACACCGGCGACTCGATCACCGTCGCCCCCCAGCAGACGCTGACCGACCGCGAGTATCAGGCGATGCGCGACACGGCCTTTCGCGTGATCCGGGCGGTGGGGGTCGAGACCGGCGGATCGAACATCCAGTTCGCGGTCGATCCCGCGACCGGCCGCCAGCTCGTCATCGAGATGAACCCCAGGGTCTCACGATCCAGCGCACTGGCCTCGAAGGCGACCGGCTTTCCGATCGCCAAGATCGCGGCCAAACTGGCGGTCGGCTACACTCTCGACGAGATCACCAACGATATCACCGGCGATACGCCGGCCTCCTTCGAGCCGACAATCGATTACGTCGTCGTCAAGATCCCGCGCTTCGACTTCGCCAAGTTCCCCTCGGCCGATCGACGGCTGACGACCGCGATGAAGTCGGTCGGAGAGACGATGGCGATCGGCCGCACGTTCGGAGAGGCGCTTCAGAAGGGGCTGCGGGGGCTCGAGATGAATGCCGTCGGGCTCTTCGAGCGCGGTCCCGAGGCGCTCGCGGACGCCGATCTAGCGGAACGCCTCGAGACGCCGGTCCCGGAACGCATCTTCCTGGTCGCCGAGGCGCTCTCGCGCGGATGGACGATCGAGCGACTCCGGGTCGCGACCGGCATCGATCCGTGGTTTCTGCACCGCATCGAGGACCTGGCGCGCCTGGAGGACGCCGAGAGGGGGACGGCGTTCGAGGAGATGGCGCCCGCCACGCTCCGCCGGCTGAAGGCCGCGGGCTTTTCCGACGCACATCTGGCGCGGCGATGGAAGCTGGGCGAGACGGCGGTCCGCGCGCGCCGCGAGGCACTCGGCATACGGCCGGCGTTCAAGGTCGTGGACACCTGCGGAGGCGAGTTCGCCGCCCGGACGCCGTACTTCTATTCGACCTACGACGAAGAGAATGAAGCCTATTCCCTGGCGGGGCCCAAGACGGTCATCCTGGGGGGCGGACCCAACCGCATCGGCCAGGGGATCGAGTTCGACACCTGCTGCGTTCAGGCCGCGTACGCGCTGCGCGAGATCGGCCACTCGGTCGTGATGGTGAACTGCAACCCGGAGACCGTCTCCACCGATTACGATGTCTCGGACCGCCTGTATTTCGAGCCGCTCACGTACGAGGACGTATCCGCGATCCTCGAGATCGAGCGGCCCGACGGCGTCCTCGTTCAGTACGGCGGGCAGACGCCGCTGAAGCTGACCCGCCGGCTGGCGGCGGCCGGGGTTCCCATCGTGGGCACCGCGCCGGACTCGATCGATCGCTGCGAGGACCGCGATCGCTTCGCGCGGCTTCTCGCCCATCTCGGGCTCGCCCAGCCCCGGTCTGGGATCGCGCGCGACGCCGACGAGGCCCTGCGCGAAGCCGAGTGGGTCGGCTACCCGGTTCTGCTCAGGCCCTCCTATGTGCTCGGCGGCCGCGGCATGGTCGTCGTCCGCGACGCAACCGCGCTGAAACGGCACCTTGGGGAAGCGCGGTACGCCTTCGAAGAGGGTCCGCTTCTGATCGACGAGTTCCTCGAGGGGGCGGTCGAGTTCGACGTCGACGTGATCGCCGACGGCGCGCGGGCCGTGATCGGTGGCGTGATGCAGCACATCGAGGAGGCGGGCATCCACTCCGGGGACTCGACCTGCATCCTCCCGCCTCACGACCTCGAGCCCGGAACCGAGCGCGAGCTGCGCGAGCAGGCGCGCCGGCTCGCGCTCGAGCTCGGGGTGAGGGGGCTCATGAACGTCCAGTTCGCGGTCAAGGACGGCCGTGTCTACGTGCTCGAGGTCAACCCCCGCGCCTCGCGCACGATCCCCTTCGTCAGCAAGGCGACCGGGGTGCCCCTGGCGAAGCTGGGCGCGCAGGTCATGGTCGGCCGCACGCTGGCCGAGGTCGGTCTGGAGTCCGATCCGGAGCCGCTCGCGGTCGCGGTCAAGGCGCCGGTCTTCCCGTTCGACCGGCTTCCCGGCGCGGATCCCGTGCTGGGCCCGGAGATGCTTTCGACGGGCGAAGTGATCGGTCTCGCCGCGGACGCACCGACGGCGTACCTCAAGGCGTTGCGCGGGGCCGGGGTCGATCTCGGCGCGGCGGTTTCCCGCGGCGTTCTCTTCTCGCTCAACGACCGCGACAAGCCGGCCGGGGCGGACGTCGCCGCGCAACTGAAGAGTAGGGGGGTCGCGATCCACGCGACGCGCGGCACCCGCGAGCACTTTCTTCGCTCCGGGGTCGATGCCGCGCTCGTCCTCAAGGTCGGCGAGGGCGAGCCGGACGCCGCCCAGCTCATCCGGTCGGGGGGCGTCGGGCTCGTGATCAACACGCCGCTCGGAAGGAGCGCCCCCTACGAGGAGTTCGCGTTGCGGCGCGCGGCGCTCGTCTCCGGGGTGCCCTGCATCACGACGATCTCCGCGGCACGCTTTGGCGTTCAGGCGCTCGCGGGCGCTGACTCGGCGCCCGCGGTGCGCAGCCTCCAGCGGTGGGCGGCCCGGCATCGGGCCCGATCCGTGCCATGAGTGCGCCCACCGGATATACTGTCTCCCGCCGAGTTGACAACCCCTTGCGCCCGTTTATCTTACCGGGCGCAAACCGCGACCGGTTCCAGCGCGGAGCCTTTCATCACGACGCGATTTTCGACGGCGTATGACAGGAGAGAGGAGCACGATGACGAAAGCAGATCTGGTCGAGCAGATCGCCGAGGCGACCGGGCTCACCAAGAAGGACACCGCCGTCGTCGTCGACGGTTTCCTCGAGGCGGTCAAGCAGGCGCTGGCACGCGAGAACAACATCGAGATCCGCGGCTTCGGCTCCTTCAAGGTCAAGCGCCGCCGGGCGCGCAAGGCGCGGAACCCGCGCACCGGCGAGGCGGTCCAGGTTCCCGGGCGGCTGGTGCCCACGTTCAAGCCGTCGAAGGAGCTGAAGGAAGTGGTGATGCAGGGCCAGGGACAGGTTCAGGGCCTGCCGGCGATGTAGGCGCTGCGCGCCGTGGGAGTCGGCGAATGCGAGTCGCCGTATTCCGCGAAACCGCTTAAATTCTCCTTCTCGCCGTCATGCTCGTGCGCCCGTAGCTCAGCTGGATAGAGCGGCAGCCTCCGGAGCTGTAGGTCAGGGGTTCGAATCCCTTCGGGCGCACCACACTGACATCTTATCTGGTTTTCGTGAACGGCCTTCGACTGGCCGGTCGCGGCTTGATGATCATCCTGCGACCCATGCCGGTTCGCCCACTGGCGGTCCACGGCCTCTTCGCGCATCTTCGGTCTGCTCCCGGAACAACCCTGGTTCCACCAGAGAAAACTCTATAGGAGGGCCGCATGAGAGCTAGCCTTTTGGGCATCGGGCTCGTTCTGGCCGGAGTTGCGCTCGCCCCCACAGCGGAAGCGCAGGAATCTCCCCAACCGGGCACCATCGTTGTCAGCTACTTCAAGTGTTCCTTCGCCGATCTCGACGAGGCGGTCGCCATGATCAACGCCGAGCCGCGCGAGGTCGCGCAGGCACTCGTCGCGGAGGGTAGACTGATCGATCACGGGATCCTGACGCATGCCTGGGGAGATGAGTGGAACCTCATCCAGTACTTCGTTGCCGCTGACCTGGAGAGCTTTCACGCGGCGTGGGGGGAATGGGCGCGCAGGATGGATGAGCAGGATCCCGACGGTGAGATGAGCGATCGCTTCTTCGGTCTCTGCCCGGAGCACAAGGACAACATCTACGATGTCGTGGGCCCGCCCGACGGAATGTGACGCCCCCGAAGCCCTGACTCACAAGAAAGCCCCCCGGCCGCAATGGAGCCGGGGGCTTTCCAGCGCGGCCTCGACCGGGCCGCCCGCATACCTCTGCCGCTACGAGATCGGGCGCTCCTCCTCGGGCCGCACGAGCTTCATCGTCCACAACCCGGAGTTGTAGTCGGTGACGAACCAGACATCGCCGACCGGCTGCCACCCGTTCTCGAACATCGGGAAGACGCCCCACACCATCGGCGCGTAAGGGAGCATCGCGTCGTCGGGGCCGGACTGCGGCAGGAAGTGCGCGATCTCGCGGCCCTGGCGGTAGAGGTCTCCGCGGAGCTTGCCGGTGACATCCACGGCGCGCAGCCCGGCCTGATAGTAGCCGACGTACATCACGCCGTCCTTGACCCACAGGTTGTGCGCCCCCGCTTCGGGAACCTCGTATCGGGCGGCGTACCACGGGTTCTCGGGATCGCTGATGTCGATCACGTGGACCTCGCCCCGCGGGTTGGCGGAAAGCCCCGCCGGCAGCGCGGGCTTGGTGCCCTGCAGGCTGAAGTCCTCGTCGCCGACGAACAGGTAGTCCCCGTAGCGGAACGCGTTGTGGGTCGGACCGTCGGGGTAGAAGATCCGCGAGAGCATCACCGGCTTCTCCGGCGTCCCGCCCTTGCCGCCGCCGCCGATGTCGAGAATGACGAGCCCGTCCATCATGTACGACATCCAGACGAAGCCGTCCTGGACCCAGATGTCGTGCAGCGACTTGCCTACGACCGGCAGCCCCCAGCGTCCGATCTCCTTCGGATCGTACGGGTCGCTCACGTCGATGATGTTCATGTCGCCGGTGCCGTCGTTCGTCAGGTAGAGGATCGAGTCGGTGGCCCAGAAGACGTTGTGGACGCCCGACGTCACCGTCTCGGTGTACTCGCTGATCGCCTCGGGATGGGCCGGGTCCTCGAGCGAATAGAGGACGATGCCGTTCCGCCGGTTCGCGGCTCCCTCACGGGTCGCCGCGAGCCACTTGCCGTTACGCGACACCTTGACGCTGTTGATCACGCGCGCATCGACGGTGACCGAGTCCGTCAGCACCGGGCTGGCCGGATCGGAGACATCGTAGGTCCGGATCTGGTTCGCCTGATGGGTGCCGAGATAGACGTAGCTGTTCTGGGGCCAGATGTCGGCCGTGAACAGGTCGGGGTTCGTCCCCCGGCCGACGACGTGAAAGCGCCCCGGCACCTCGCGCGGCTCGACCTCGATCCGACTCGTCGCGACGCGATCGCCGAGCGTGCCGACGATCGTGTACGCGCCCGGCTTCTCGGCGACGAAGTCGCTCGCCGCGTGGACGGCGGCGCCCGATCCTACCACCGACCACGCCGGCCGGGCGTCGGCGACCGTCGTCCCGAGCGTCACGACGTCACCCGTGCGGACCGGACCCTCCGGCACGCCGGTGATCGCGAAGCCCTGGCCTGCGGCCACGACCTCGATCGCGTACTCCTCGCTCGCCTGGCCGCTGGCGACCGTGACCGTCGCGCGACCCGGCGCGACCGCTACCAGGGTCTCCCCCTCGATCGCGAGGACCGAGGGAGCGGTCGAGGTGATCTCGAGGTCGGGTTCGAACTCCCAGCGGTGGATCGCGTTCAGGCCGTGGACCTCGAGCGGCACCCGGCTCCCGACCGCCAGCCGCGCGGGAACGTCCGTGTAGACCGCCAGCGAGGCGATCTCGGGCTCCGCGACCGTGACCGTCGTCGTCGCGACCGCCTTTCCGTCGACCAGGGCGATCACCATGCGCTCACCAGCGTTCAGCCCCACGAACTCGCCCGCCTCGGTGATCGAGCCGCCCATCGCGAACCACTTGACCTCGGGGCTCGTCACCTCGGCGCCGGAATCGTTGAAGACGCGGGCGACGAACGCCCGGCGCTCACCGGACTTCAGGCTCACGTCCCCGGGCACGATCTCGACCCGCGAGATGCCGGGCCCGCGGGACAGATCCCCCGATCCGGGGGACAGGTCCGTTGCCTGCCCAACCGGCACGAGCGCCACCGGCACGGCTCCGCGTTCGTCGCCCATCTCGACGAACAGATAGCCGGCGAAGGCGTCGCCTTCGCGGACGCCCACGAAGCGGGCCGGGCCGAAGGGCGTGCTCATCTGCATCGACATCCGGTCGGCGGACACCTCGCTCCCGGTGACCGTGATCATGACCTCCGGCCCTTCAGGAGAGATGATCCGGTCGGCCTCGATCCGGAGCGGGATCGGGGGCGCGTTGATCCCCTGGCCGACGAGCTGATAGGCGGTGAAGCCGGGCGGTATGGCAGGCGTCTCCTCCTGCCCCGCGGCGGGAGCACCGAAAGCCAGGCCGGTGGCCAGGACGAGCGCGTGAAGGGCGAAGCTCCGCATGCTGGTTCCCCTGCTGGTGGTTGAGGATCGAACGATGCTTTGAAGGGAGTACGGAATCGGTTCGAGCGCGTTCAAGATATCCAGCGCCGGCCGGGCGTCGAGCGAGCGATCCCGATCGCGCACCCGCTACCCCCGGCAGGTGGCGCAGGCCGCCAGGCTGGAGACATTCTCGGGAACCCGTTCATCGAAGGAGGCTCACATGCGCAACACGAGGGGAATCCTAACCGTCGTCCTCGCAACCACCCTGTCGGGCTGGGCGATGGGTTGCGGGGAAGCGGTCGAGGAGGCCGTCGAAGAGACGGTTGAGGAGATCGACGAGGTGACGGGCGTGGACACGCCGGAGGGGCCCGGTGAAGCCGGTCCCGCGCCGCAGCGCGTCGTCGTCGGGGCGCGGTCGTACGGCTACGAGCCGAGCGTGATCACGGTCGTGCGCGACACGCCGGTGTGGTTCGTGGTCGTCAATCAGGCCGACATCGTGCACGGCTTCGAGGTCGAGGGCCACGGCCTGGAGGAAGAGATCGCCGAGATCGCGCCCGGCGCGACGGACAGCCTGATGGTCACCTTCGACGAGCCGGGGGAGTACACGATCTACTGCCCGGTGGGCGACCACGAGGAGCGCGGCATGACGGGGAGATTGACGGTCGAGTAGCTCCTTGCGGACGACCTTCCGCCTGGGATTCGTGGTCGCCCTGATCCCCGTCCTCTACGTGGGATCGGCGGTCATATACTTCCCGGCCGTCCTCTGGCACCGGTACCACCCCCCGGGGGAGACCGCCCTGATGGAGATCCGCGGCCGTGAGGCCCGTGCCGAGGGTCGGGACTGGGACCCGCGTTACGAATGGGTCCCGATCACCCGGATCTCCCCTCATCTCGGGCGCGCGGTCCTGGCCGGCGAGGACAGCCGCTTCTACGAGCATCACGGATTCGACATCGAGCAGATTCGGGAAGCCTGGGAGGCGAGCCGCCGGGGAGCACGGCTCCGCGGAGCCTCGACGATCACCCAGCAGACCGCCAGGAACCTCTACCTCTCGCCGTCCCGTAACATCCTCCGGAAGTCGCGCGAGGCGCTGCTGGCGGCGTGGATGGAGCTGTGGCTGCCCAAGGACCGGATCCTGGAGCTCTACCTGAACATCGTCGAGCTCGGGCCGGGGCTCTTCGGCGCCGAGGCGGCCGCCAGGGCCTACTTCGGGCGCTCCGCCGGTGGACTGACACCCGACCAGGCGGCCCTGCTCGCGGCCACCTTGCCGGCGCCCCTCGCCCGTAACCCGGGCTCCCCCTCGCCGGGGTTGTACCGCAGGCAGTGGCTGATCCTCGCCCGGATGGATCGCTGGTACGGCGACCGGCCGCGGATCGCCCGGGAGGACCAGGCGCCCGCCGGGGAAGAGCGACCCTCCGCGGCGGAGGTGCCCGGGAGCGCCGGGGCGGGTGGCGAAACCGGGGCGTCACCCCCGGACACGCGGGCCGCCGAGCCGATCGATCTGCCGGCCGTCCTGGAGACGCCGGTCCCGGTGCCGGAGCCTCCGGCACAAGAGCCCGCGACACCGCAGCCGGCGCCGGACACCACCCGCGGATGAGCTCCCGGATCGACCCCCGCGCGCTCGTGATCGTCTCGTTCGCGGCGCTGACCGTCGGGTTCCTCGCCGGGTACGGGCTCGGGGTCCGCGGGGAAGGGAGCGATCCCGAGGCGCCCCATCCGGTCGGCGCGCAGGAGTACGTCGATCTCGGGATGCGGGACCTTCAGGCGGGCGACTTCGAGTCCGCCGAGAGCCACTTTCGATCTGCCGCCCAGCTGAGACCCGAAGACCCGGTCCCCCGCGTGAACCTGGCCCTCGCCCTCCTCTACCAGCGCCGGTGGCGGGACGCGGATCGGGAGCTCGAGCTGGCCCGCCGGCGGGGTCGTGACCTGCCCGAGATCCATTTCCTGGAGGGCCTCCTGGCGCGCGACGGTCTGGCCGACACCGTCCGCGCCAGGGCGGCCTGGCGTCGCTTCCTCGCCCTGGTGCCGGCCGACGCGCCGCAGGCCGGGATCGTGAGGGAGTTCCTGGACGCGATGGAACCGGTTGACGGAGAGAGCCCGTAGCATCATCTTGCCGGCGTGTTGAGACTGAGTCTCACAGTTCTCGACCTCCCCCTCCTGCTCGCCGGCGATCCCCTCGCCGCCTGGGCGGCCTTCCTTCAGTCGTTCGGGATCATCCTCCGCGAGGGGGTGGAGGCGCTCCTCATCTGCACCGCCCTCGCCGCGGCCGCGATCCGGCGGGGTGACGGTCGGGGACCGCGGCCGATCGCCTGGGGGGCGGCCGCCGCGATCCTCCTCAGCCTGGGCACCGCGTTCCTCGTAAGCCGCGTCATCGAGCTGTCGCCCGCCGACCAGGAGGCGATCGAAGGCGTGACGATGCTGCTCGCCGCGGCCGTCCTCTTCTACGTCTCCTACTGGCTTCTCTCCAAGCTCGAGGTCGCCCGCTGGATGAAGTACCTCCAGGAACGGGTCGAGGGCGCGGGGAGCCAGTGGGCGCTCGCCAGCGTGGCGTTCCTGGCGGTCTACCGGGAAGGGGTGGAGACGGTCCTGTTCTATCAGGCGCTGTCGGGAGTGGCCGAGGCAGTTCCGATCTGGGGCGGCCTCCTCGCCGGCTCGCTGGCGCTCGTCGTCCTCGGCATCGCCGTCCTCAGGTTCGGGCTGCGGCTGCCGATCAAGCCGCTGTTCGGGATCACCGGCGCGCTCCTTTACTCTCTCGCCGTGGTGTTCGCGGGACAGGGCGTGCACGAGCTCCAGGAGGCGAGGTGGATCTCGGAGACTCCTCTCGCCGGCCTGCCACGGATCGGCGCCGTGGGGCTCTACCCGACCGTCGAGACGCTGATCGCGCAGGGTGTTTTCATCGTCCTCGCGCTGGCGGCCGGGGCGGTGCTGTGGAGTCGCCGCGGCCGGACGGTGGTCCCCGGGGCCAAGGCCGCGCGATCCGAGGCCGCGCGATCCGAGGCCGGTGCATCCGTTGCGGCGGCTGCACAGGAGATCTAACTTCCCGACTACCGACCGAGACGAAGCGCGGGCCTGATCCGCCTCGCCAGCATCCCCGAAACCGGCTTCGACGACAGTATGGCGCTCTCCACGAATCTCGGCTTCCCGCGCATCGGTTCGAAGCGCGAACTGAAGAAGGCGACCGAGACGTACTGGGCAGGACGCCTGGCGCCCGAGGCGCTGGCGGACACGGCCGCCCGTCTGCGCGCCGAGCACTGGCGGATCCAGCAGGCGGCGGGCATCGATCATATCCCCTCCAACGACTTCTCCCTCTACGACCACGTCCTCGATACGGCGGCTCTCCTGGGGGCGGTGCCCGAACGCTACGGCTGGAGCGGGGAGGAGGTCGACCTGGACACGTACTTCGCGATGGCGCGCGGGGCGCAGCGCGCCGGGCTCGATGTCGGTGCGATGGAGATGACGAAGTGGTTCGACACGAACTACCACTACATCGTTCCCGAGCTCATGCCGGACCAGACGTTCCGGCTCGCATCGACGAAACCTTTCGACGAATTCTCGGAGGCGCTTGCGCTCGGCGTTAGGACGCGGCCCGTCCTGCTGGGTCCGGTCAGCTTCCTGCTCCTTTCAAAACCGCGAGGCGCGTCGTTCGATCCACTGGCTGCCCACCTCGACCGGGTGACGGCGGTGTACGCCGAGGCGCTCCGGACGCTCTCCGAGCTCGGGGCGGAGTGGATCCAGCTCGACGAGCCGGCTTTCGTGCTGGATCGAACTGCGGATGAGATCGCGTCGCTCGACGGCGCCTACGGGTCACTCGCGTCCGAAGCCGGCGGAACGCGGCTCCTCGTCCAGACCTATTTCGGTCACGTCGGAGAGGCCTACGAGACGCTGGTCGGCCTTCCGGTGGCGGCGATCGGCCTCGACTTCGTGCGCGGACGCGAGAACCTCGATCTCGTCCGGCGGCACGGCTTCCCGCTGGACAAAACTCTCGGTGCGGGCGTCGTCGACGGCAGAAATGTCTGGATCAATGATCTCGATGCTTCCTTCGAGCTCCTGGGAGAGCTGCGGGAGATCACCGGCCCCGACCGGCTCTTCGTAGCGCCTTCCTGCTCGCTCCTCCATGTCCCGATCGAAGCGGCGCGCGAGACCGGGCTCGATGACGAGCTGAAGAGCTGGCTCGCGTTCGCGTTCGAGAAGCTGGGCGAAGTGAGGCTCCTGGCACGCGCCATGAGCGAGGGGCGGGACGTGATCGAGGCGGAGCTGGCGGCGAACCGGACGGTCATCGAAGGGCGGCGAACCTCCACGCGTGTCCGGAATGCGGCGGTCCGCCGGCGGCTGGCGTCGGTCGAGCCGGCCCGGGCGGCCCGCGCGGCGCCTTTCACAGAGCGCCGCGACATTCAGCAAGGACGCCTGGGGCTGCCCGCGCTGCCGACCACGCTGATCGGATCCTTCCCGCAGCACTCCGCGGTCCGTGCCCGCCGGCGCGAGTATGCGCAGGGGAAGATCACGCGGGAAGAGTACGAGCAGTATCTCGAGACGGAGATCCGCGCTGCGGTCGAGCTCCAGGAGGAGATCGGGATCGACGTCATCGTGCACGGCGAGTTCGAGCGCAACGACATGGTAGAGTACTTCGGCGAGCGGATGGAAGGCTACGCCTTCACCGCCCACGGATGGGTCCAGTCGTACGGATCGCGTTACGTCAAGCCCCCGCTCCTCTTCGGAGACGTCCGGCGGCGGGAGCCGATCACCGTCCGCTGGTGGGAAACCGGGCAGGCGTGCACCGAACGGCCGGTCAAGGGGATGCTGACGGGTCCCGTCACGATGCTGCAGTGGTCGTTTGTCCGCGACGACCAGCCCCGGTCGGACACGTGCCTCCAGCTCGCCCTGGCGATCGGCGATGAGGTGCTGGACCTCGAAGCGGCGGGCGCGAAGGTGATCCAGGTCGACGAGCCGGCGCTCCGGGAGGGACTGCCGCTTCGTCGCGAAGCGTGGGAGGAATATCTGGACTGGTCGGTGGCGGCTTTCCGGATGGCGACTTCGGGGGTCCGTCCCGAGACCCAGATCCAAACGCACATGTGCTACTCCGAATTCAACGACATCATCGAGCACATCGCGCGGATGGATGCCGACGTCCTCCTGATCGAGAACGCCCGTTCGGACCAGGAGCTCCTGGGCGTGTTCCGCGAGTTCGCGTACGACCATGACATCGGGCCCGGCGTCTACGACATCCACTCGCCCCGCGTGCCGTCAGTCGGGGAGATGGCGGAACGGATCCGGGCCTCGCTGACCGTGCTCCCGATCGAGCGGCTGTGGGTGAATCCCGATTGCGGGCTGAAGACGCGCCGCTACGAGGAGGTCCTGCCGGCGCTCCGGAACATGGTCGCGGCAGCGGGAGCGGTCCGGCACGACGTCGAGGCGAGGGTATGAGGCGCGCGGCAGCCGGCCTCGTCGTCGGGCGCTTCGCCCTGACCTTCCGCCGCTTCGCCCTGACTTTGGGGGGCTATGCCCTGACGGCCGCTTCTTGCGGCGGCGAGCCGACCCCCGCTCCGGATCCCGGCGTGGACGCCTCCGAGACGCTCCCCATCTCGGTGCCCGCGCCCGAAGTCGAGAACGGGTTCCTGATCGTCTCCCCGGAGCGCGTTCGGGAGTGGCAGACCGGAAGCGATCCGTTCGTGCTGATCGACGCCCGGGACCCGGTGCAGTTTTCCCGCGAGCACCTGCCCGACGCGATCAACGTTCCATACGTCGACATCCGTCCCGGCGCCCGGCTCCCGGATCGGGACGACCGGATCGTCGTCTACTGCTCCGACGCGGAGTGCCCGATCTCGCAGTACGCCTACGAGGCGCTCACGCGGCTCGGCTACACCGAGGTGTACGACATGCGGGAGGGACTGCAGGGCTGGAAGGACGAGGGCTACCCCACCGTGATCGAAGACGACGCCACCGACGAATCCGCGCCGTGAGATACTACATCGAGACTTACGGCTGCCAGATGAACGTCGCCGACTCCGAGCTCATGGGCGGCGTCCTGGCCCGCGAGGGGCACCGACGGGTCGAGGACGCGACGGACGCCGACGTCCTGATCGTCAACACATGCGCGATCCGCGAGCACGCCGAGCAGCGGGTGATCGGCCGGATCGGCCAGCTGAATCGCCACAAGCTCGAGCGTCCGGGTGTCGTCCTGGGAGTCGCCGGCTGCGTGGCAAAGGAGCTGGGCCGAGACCTGCTCGGGCGCGCGCAGCACGTCGACTTCGTCGTCGGCCCCGACTCCTACCGCCACCTGCCGGAGATCCTCGGCCGGGTCGGAGGCGGCGAGCGGGTCGTCTACGATCGCTTCAACCGCAGCGAGAATTACGAGGATCTGGCACCCTACCGGATCGACAAGTTCGCGGCCTGGATCACGATCATGCGCGGGTGCGACAAATTTTGCTCGTACTGCATCGTCCCGTTCACCCGCGGTCGGGAGAAGTGCCGGCCCGTAACCAACATCCTGGAGGAGATCCGAGGGGCCGTCGCCGGAGGAGCGCACGAGATCACCCTTCTCGGCCAGAACGTCAACTCCTATCGGGACGGCGCACGCGACTTCGCGGACCTGCTCGTCGCCGTCGCCGCGGTGCCGGGTCTGGCGCGGATCCGTTTCACGACCAGCCATCCGTGGGACTTCACCCGCAAGCTCGTGGATACGATCGCCTCCCACACCAACATCATGAACCATGTCCACCTGCCGGTGCAGTCCGGCTCGGACCGGATCCTGACGGCGATGAAGCGCGAGTACACCATCGCGCGGTATCGCGAGCAGATCGAGATGCTGAGAAAGGCGATCCCCGAGTGCGCGCTTTCGACCGATATCATCGTGGGATTTCCGGGCGAGACCGATGTCGACTTCCAGGCGACCTACGAGCTGATGGCCGATTTGCGCTACAACTCGGCCTACGTCTTCATCTACTCGCCGCGCCCGCACACCCCGGCCGAGAGGATGACCGACGGCCTCGTCCCGCGCGGGATCGCCCGTGAACGGCTGGAGGCGCTGAACGAGCTTCAGCGCGGGATCGGTGCGGCCTACCTGCTCGAGAAGATCGGCACGATCCAGCCGGTCCTGGTGCAGGGGCCGGCGCGGCGCGGGGCCGGGCTCCTGTCGGGGTGGACCGAGCACCGGGAGACGGTGGTATTCCCCGGGGGGGAAGACCGGGTCGGCCGAATTCTGCCGGTTCGGATCCAGGGTCTCTCGGGGATCACCCTACACGGCGAGGTCCGCGCGGAACAACACCAAGAACCACGCCGATGAGCGGCACGCGTCTGGCGATCGCCGGCGGCGCCCTCGCCTTCGTCCTCCTCTTCCTGTTCGCGCTCTACAACCGCGGCCAGAGCCTGGCGCTCGACTTCGGACTCTGGCAGTGGCGCGGCGAGGCGATCACCGCGCTCTATGCGGGCATCTGCGCCGGTCTCCTGTCGATGTTTCTGTTCGGGCTGCCGGCCGACCTCGCCGCTCGCGGCGAACGGGAGCGGCTGGCGCGGCGCGTGCGCCAGCTCGAGCGCGAACGGGAATCCGATCTCAGGCGGGAGCCGGACCTGCCGCGGGAAGCCGAGTTCCGGTCGGAGTCTTAGGGCCATGCGATTCCTGGTGCTGTCCCGCCAGCGCCATCTTTATTCGACCCGCCGCTTTCGCGAGGTCGCGCGACGGCGCGGCCACGGTCTCGGGATCCTCGACCCGCTGGCCTGCACGCTCGCGATCGGTGGATCCGTGCATCCCTTCGTGGACTCGCCCGCGCGACTCTTCGACGATAGCCGCGAGGTCCACCGCGCCGATTGCGTGATCCCCCGGATCGGCGCCGCTCTCGGGGGTCACTCACTGGCCGTCGTCAGCCATTTCGAGGTGATGGGAGTTCCGGTCCTGAACGACTCCCGGGCGATCGGTCGTGCGCGCGACAAGCTCGTGGCCCTGCAGCTCCTGGCGCGCGCGGGGATCGACGTGCCCGCGACGGTGATGATCGGGAATCGGGGGAGCCTCGAGCGCGTGCTTGAGATCGTCGGCGGTCCGCCGGTCGTCCTCAAGCTCCTTCAGGGCACCCAGGGGGTGGGTGTCATCCTGGCCGAGAGCCGCGCCGCCATCGCGGCGACGCTGGATACGCTGTGGGGGCTCGGCCAGCACGTCCTGATCCAGGAGTTCGTCGCCGAGTCGCGCGGTTGCGACGTCCGGGCGCTCGTGATTGGGGGACAGGTAGTGGCCGCGATGCGCCGTGTCGCCGGAGACGGCGAGTGGCGGGCCAATCTGCACCGTGGCGGCTCCGCCGAGCGGATCCATCTGGAAGACGCCTATGCGCGGGTCGCGACCCATGCCGCGCGCGCCGTCGGTCTCGAGGTCGCGGGGGTCGATCTCCTGGAGAGCAGGCGGGGTCCCAAGGTCGTCGAGATCAACGCGTCGCCGGGCTTCGAAGGACTGGAGCGCGTGACGGGCATCGATGTCGCGGGCGCGATCCTCACCCGGGCCGAGAGCTTTGCCGGGCGGCAAGAAACGGGGTCTGAGGACACGGCTTCGAGCGAAGCGAGCCGCGGGCTCGGCCGGGTGGGGTGAGCAGGATCGTCCCCGCCCTGCGGACGCCGATCGTGGCCTTCGCTCTGCTCATGGTTTCCGCCATCGGAACCGCCGCCGCCCAGGAGTCCGGCGCGAACAGCTTCGCCGCCGGCGAGGCTGCGCTGGCCGCCGGCGATGCCTGGAACGCCCGCGGACTCTTCGAGCGCGCGGTGCGTGAGGGGTATCCGCCGGGTCCCGGCTACCGGGCGGTCGCCCGCGCCTATCTCGCTCTCGACAACCGCCTCTTCTACGCGCGCGAGGCGCTCGAGCGCTCGCTGGCGGCCGACCCCGACAACATCGCCGCGTGGTATCAGCTCGCCGAAATCAACCTCCGCCTCGAAGGGGGCGACGCCGACCCGCGCGCCCGGGCCGCCCTCCACGAGGTGCTTCGCCGCGACCCGTTCTCCGCCGACGCCTACGAGCAGTGGAGCCGGTTGTACCTCATCGCAGCGGACGCCAGGGCCGTGGCCGCGATCTTCGCGGAGCATCTGGCGCGATCGGACGACCCCGTGCTCGCCCTGCGCCGGATCGACGTGCTGGTCGACGCCGGCGACCACGACGCCGCCTGGCAAGCCATCGACGCGTTCCGCCGGCGGTTCAAGGAGGAGCGGCACCTGTCGCGCCTCTCGTACTACGCGGGGGTGACGCTGGCCGCCCGCGGCGCGGTCGAGGACGGCACGCATTACTACTTCAACGGGCTCGCGTTCGCGCGCACCGATGACGATCTCGAGCTTTTCTATCGCGACGTGGCGCCGCTTCTCTCCGACGCCGATCGACAGGCGTGGCAGGGCTGGCCGGTTGATCGCCGACGCCGATTCCTTCTGGGGTGGTGGAACGCCCGTGATCCGCTCCCGCTGAGCGGCGTCAACGAGAGGTGGGTCGAGCAGCAGGAGCGGATCCGGAGAGCGCGACTGGAGTTCCAGTGGAAGAGGCCGATCACGAAGGAAAAGCTGGTGGCGCTGGGCGGCCGGGACAGCGGTCTGCCCGCGATCGAGATCCGCCTGGACGGCCGCGCTCTCGACGATCGCGGCGCGTTCTACCTGCGGCACGGAGAGCCGGAGGAACGGGACCGGGGTGACGGCGACGCCTGCGGGTTCTGGTACTATGCCCGGCCGGGGTTGACGGGGAGCGGGGAGCTGGGGGTCAGCTTCTCTTCGGGGGCGGAGTCGATGCTGGGGGCTCGGGGCCAGTTCCTCGGCAACGACTGCAACTTCACGACCGTACCCCGTACCCCACGGGCGCGGGAGCACTTCGCGCCCGGCGTGGGCGCGGTGGCCGGGACGGACCTCGCCCGCGCCCAGCAGGAGGCCCTCGACGACTTCGAAGTCGGCCTCTCCACCGACACTTACGAGCACGCGGTCGAGCACCCGATCCCGCTTGAGGTCGACCCGGCCAACTTCTCCTACTTCCGCGACGGGACCGACGTCGCAGTCTACTTCGCGATCCCGCTGCCCGAAATCGCGATCCAGTCGGACCGCTCGCGTTATCGCAAAGGCCTCGTGCTCTACGACGCCGGTTGGAACGAGGTCGCCCGCAGGAGCGAGGAAATGGCGGCCGTGATTACACGCGTGCCCAGCGCCGCCGGCGACGAGCAATGGTACCTCGTCGACCTGTTCCGAGTTCGGATCACGCCCGGCTCGTACCACTTCGCCCTCCAGGTCGACGACCTGCAGGGGAACGGGGTGGGCGTGCGCAAGGGCGATCTCAGGGTGCGTCGGTTCTCGCCGACCGGCCTGGCGCTCTCCGACCCGGTGCTCTCGGCGGGCGTGATCGAGGGCGGCGCCGGGCCGCGCTTCGAGCGCTACGGCCGGACGATCCTCCCGCTCCCCTCGCGGCGGTTCCTGCGCGACCAGCCGCTCTACCTCTACTTTGAAGCGTACAACCTGCAGTCGGGGGCTGCCGACGAGCTCCGCTTCCGGGTCGACTATACGGTCGCGGCCGAGGAGCTGGACCGGAACGCGGTCGAGCGGTTCTTCGGCGAACTCAGGGGCCTCGTCGGAATCCGCGAGGAGCCGGACCGGATCACGCTGTCGTTCGAGCGGTCGGTGCCGCGCCCCTCCGGCCGGGTCTGGCCCGAGTACCTGTCGTTCGACACGAGCGCCCTCCCGCCGGGTGTGTACACGCTCGAGATCACAGTCACCGACGAGAACTTCTTCGACCGCCAGGCCCGCCACGTGGAGACGTTCACGATCGTCGACTGACGGCTGCTGGCGGCTCGGCTCGTGCGGTGTCCCGCGGAGACCGGTCCGGCTCTTGCGGCCATGGGCGCGCCAGCATCCCGAGCCCCGACACCGGCGGCCCGCCGACGAACCCGCTCCGCTCCCCGCAGGAACCCGATTCCGGAAGCGCTCTCGCCTCCCGCGGCGCCGCGCCCCGACCCGCCTGGCGGGACCCCCGCCCGGCGCCCGGTCGCGACCCGGATCGCCCCCGCCGCGTTCGCCGCCGCTGTCCTGATCGGGACCGGCCTGGCTGCGGGCTGCCTCCGCCCGCTGGCGGGTGTGGCGGTGTTGATCACGGGAACGGCGGCGCTCTGGAAGTCCGGGCGGCCGCGCTTGTGGGCGGCCGCCTGCCTCCTCGCCGGCGTCCGCCTGGTGATGGCGGTGGAAGGGGCCGAGGGGGATGGTCGCGCATGGGCGCGGATCGCGGCCGGCGGCGGCGAGCCGGCGGTCCGCGCGCTCGTCCGCCTGACGGCCGTCCGCCCGCTGGAAGGCGGCCGCTGGAGCGTGCGCGGCCAGGCGCTGGAATGTCCGCGGCCCTGCGCCGGCGCCACGCTGGCCTGGTCGTGGAGCGGCGGCCCGGCGCCGCGGGTCGACGAGCGGTGGCGAATCCGCGGCCGGCTCGCGGTCGAGCCCTTACGGGTTTCGCCCGGCAGCCGCTTCCCGCCCCCGGGGCTCGCGCCTCCATCCCGGCGGGCGCGGCTGCTGGACGCCCGGGTCGAGACCCGTCGGCCCCCGCCGGCGCCCATCCTGTCGACCGCCGAGCGCCACCTCCGGGAGCGGATCGAGGCGCGGTTCGGATCGGCGCTGGCCCCGCTCGCGATCGCGCTTCTCCTGGGCGACCGGCTCGCGCTGGGCCCCGCCCTGGTCGACGCCTTCACGACGACGGGCACCCTCCACATCCTGTCCGTATCCGGGCTTCACGTCGGGTTTCTGGCGGGACTCCTCGCCTTCGCCCTGCGCTTGACCGGAGCTTCCCCGGTGCGTCAGGCGGCGGCCGCGACCGCGCTGGTGGCGGTTTACGCCGCGCTGGTCGGCGGACGGCCGCCGGTCGTGCGCTCGGCGATCATGGCCGGCGTCGTCTTCTGGTCGCGGGCCGGCGAGCGCCGGGTCTCGGTCTGGCAGGCGTGGGGTTCGGCAGCGGTCGCGATCCTGGCCTGGCGTCCCCTCGATCTCTTCGATCTGGGGTTCCTGCTGTCGTTCGGCGCGCTGGCGGGACTCCTGGCCTTCTCCGAGTCGCTCGGCCGGCTGCTGGCCGGTGGCCCTGGTCAGACCCTGCGCGCCGGGCCGGCGGCCGGAGCGGGCACCGGGCCGGCGGAGCGCGCCGGAAGGCTCCTCGCCGTCCTCAGCGGGGGGCTGGTCGCCACGACCGCGGCGTCGGCGGGCACGCTACCCCTCCAGGCCGCGGCCTTCGGCTGGATCGCGCCGGCCGGATTCCTGGTGAACCCGATCGCGGTCCCCCTCGCCGCGGCCGGGCTCCCGCTGGCCTGGCTCGCGCTCGCGGCCGATGCCCTCGGGTTGGAGCTTCTCGCCGCGCCGCTCTCGACGGCCGCTGCGACCACGCTCGCGGCGCTCCAGGCGACCGTGGCGTTCGCGGCCGAGCGGGCTCCGGTCTGGGTGCCGGGACCGGCGGGGTGGGCGGCCGGCACCGCCGCGCTCCTGGTGGCCGGCGCCCGGCTCGCCCGCCGCCGGCCTGGAGCGGCCTTCCTGGCCGCGGGCGCCGCGCTCGCCCTGCTCCTGGCCGCGCGTCCGCCGGACCGGCCGGGCTGGGAGGTAGTGTGGCTCGATGTCGGCCAGGGCGACGCGATCGTCCTCCACTTCCCGGACGGCGGCACGTGGCTCGTCGACGCCGGTCCCGCCGATCCGTTCGGCGACACGGGGCGGCGGGTCGTCCTGCCGTACCTCAGGCGGCGGGCAGTGCGCGCTCTGGAATGGCTGATCACGACCCACCCCGATCTCGACCACGTGGGCGGAGCGGCGAGCGTGGTCCAGGGCATCCCCGTCCGGCGGTGGGGGAGCGGGGGCGCGGTCGCGGAGGTCGACGCCTACCTGGGCCTCCTGGCGGCACGGGGGCTCCGCGGCCCACCGCGGGCCGTGGTCCTTACCGCCGGGCGGCATCTCGATCAAGGCGGCGTTCGGGTCGATGTCCTCCATCCCGGTCCGGGGTGGGTGGAGGCCGATCCGTACGCCGAGCGGCGCCCGGCCAACGAGGCTTCGGTCGTGCTCCTCCTGAGCTATGGCGCCTGCCGGCTCCTCCTGACCGGAGACCTGGGCGCGCCCGGGGAGACCGCGCTGGTCGCCACCCTCGGCGACTCACTCGAGGCCACGCTCCTCCACATGGGACACCACGGCAGCAACGGCTCCTCGACCGCCGCCTTCCTCGCCCGGGTGGAGCCGCGCGACGCGATCGTGTCGGTCGGCCGGCGCAACCTTTACGGCCATCCGCATCCCGACGCCCTCGCACGGCTCGCGGCGGCCGGTGCCCGCGTCCACCGAACCGACCGGCTGGGGACGATCACGGCTCGCTGCCGGGCGGACGGGTGGCATGTGCGATCGGCGGGTCCGTATCTTGAGGCGGCGCCGGAACTTTGAGCCTCGCGACCCGGTACTGGAGGCATGATGCCGCACACCTCGGAGGAGTTCGCGACCGCCGCGACCCTGGCGGAGGACAACGCGCGGGTGGCGCGCGAGAACGCGTTCGCCGGCACCCTCCTCGGGGAAGTCTCGCACGCGATCGTCGGCCAGCGGGAGCTCCTCGAGGCCCTCCTGATCGGTCTGCTCTCCGACGGCCACGTGCTCCTCGAAGGGGTCCCCGGACTCGCCAAGACGCTCGCCGTGCGCTCGCTTGCCGCGGCCATCGACTGCGACTTCCAGCGCATCCAGTTCACGCCCGACCTCCTGCCGGCGGATCTGCTGGGGACGACGATCTACCATCCCCAGCGGGGTGAATTCGCCGTCCACAAGGGTCCCGTGTTCACGAACCTCCTGCTGGCCGACGAGATCAACCGCGCACCGGCCAAGGTCCAGTCGGCGCTGCTCGAGGCGATGCAGGAGAAGCAGGTGACGCTGGGCGAGACGACGTATCCGCTCGAGGAGCCGTTCCTCGTCCTCGCGACCCAGAACCCGATCGAGCACGAGGGCACCTATCCTCTCCCCGAGGCGCAGGTCGACCGCTTCATGCTCAAGGTCCTCGTCGACTATCCACCGCGATCCGACGAGCGGGACATCATCCGCCGGATGACGGCCACCGAGCCGCCCGCGATCCGCCCGGTCGTGAGTCCGGAGACGATCCTCGGCGCGCGCAAGGTCGTGACCGGCGTCTACGTGGACGCGAAGGTCCTCGAATACATCCTCGATCTGATCGAGGCGACACGACGCCCGGGCCAGTTCGGGCTGGATGATCTCGGCCCGTGGATCGCCTACGGCGCCTCGCCGCGGGCCGGCATCTTCCTGACCCGGGCCGCCAAGGCGCACGCCTTCCTGCGCGGGCGGGCCTACGTCATCCCCGACGATGTGAAGGCGGTGGCCCGCAACGTCCTCCGCCACCGGCTCCTGCTGACCTACGAAGCCGAAGCCGAGGAGATCGATCCCGACTCGGTGCTGTCGCAGTTGCTGGAGCACCTCGACGTGCCATGATCCCCGCCGAGCTGGCGCGCACGGTCCGGCTGCTCGAGATCCAGACCCGTCACCTCGTCAACGACATCTTCTCCGGTGAGTACGAGAGCGTGTTCAAGGGTCGTGGCGTCGAGTTCGCCGACGTCCGCGAGTACCAGCCCGGCGACAACGTGCGGGCGATCGACTGGAACGTGACCGCACGGCGCGGGACGCCGTACGTCAAGCAATTCACCGAGGAACGGGAGTTGACGGTGATCCTGGCGGTGGATGGCAGCGCCTCGACGCGGTTCGGTACCCAGGGCGCTCTCAAACGCGAGCGCGCGGCCGAGATCGCCGCCGTTCTCGGACTCGCCGCGAGCCGCAACAACGACCGCGCCGGAGCGCTGCTCTTCGCGGCCGGGATCGAGCGTTACGTCCCGCCACGCAAAGGCAAGACGCACGTTCTCCGACTCGTGCGGGACATTCTGACCTTCGATCCACCCGCGCGCGGCACCGACCTCGCCGCGGCGCTCGAGTTCCTGGCGCGCGTGCTCCACCGCCGGAGCGTCATCTTCGTGCTCTCCGATTTCCTGGATTCCGACTACGAGCGCGCGCTGACGACGCTCGCCGTCCGCCACGACGTGGTCGCGCTGGCCCTCTCCGACCGGCGCGACCGCGAGCTACCCGACATCGGGCTGATCGAGGTCGTCGAGCCCGAGTCGGGAGTCCGGCGGTGGCTCGACACCGGCTCGCGCAAAGTCCGCGCCGCGTACGCCGATTCAGCCACCCGCGACGAAGCGGAGCGGCGCAGCGTCTTCCGCCGGGCGGGCGTCGATGTCGTGCCGATCGATACGCTCGCCGACTACGTGGAGCCGCTGCGGCGGTTCTTCGAACGGCGGGAGCGCCGGCGGGCGAAGGCTGGCTCCCGCCGCCGGCCGTCCGGCCGCCGGGACGTGTCGATGAGGGCGGGCGGGCCGTGAGGCTGACGGCGCGAGGAATCGTGCCGGCGCTCGCGGGGGCGCTTGGCGGCACGCTCGTCGTCGCGCTCGGCGCCCCGTCCGCCGGCGCGCAGGGGCCCGGGCCCATGCTCCTCGACTCGACGGCGGTTCAGCCGCCGATCGTGATCCGCATCGTTCCCGAGAATCTGCGCCCGGTCGGCGATATCGCCGCACCGGACGATCGAACGGTCGGCGACCCCTTCTGGGCGACGGTCCGTACGACCGGGCCGGCGGGCGCCTACCTCCTCCCACAGTCGCTGATCGACGCCTACCGTCCTCACGCCGAGCTCGCCGTTCTGGACAGCGATCGGCGGGACGGGCAACTCCGGCTCCGGCTGGCACTCTTCAGGCCCGGCGACGTCGTGCTCCCCACCGTGAACGCCCGGGTCGCGTTGAACGGCGGCGATACGATCCTCGTCCCGGTGACCTCCGACACGGTGCGGGTCGCGTCGGTGCTGGCGCCCGGAGATACGCTGCTGGCCGACATCAAGCCCCTCTGGCGGCCGGGCGGCGTGCCGGCCTGGGTCTGGGCGCTCGCGGCCGCCGCGCTGGCGATCGCGATCGCGGCCTGGGCGTGGCGCCGCCGGCGCCATCCCGCACCGGCGGCGGGAGGCGGCGCCGCGCTGGATCCGTATGACACGGCCCGGCGCGCGCTGGAGGCCTTCTCCGAGGACCCCCCGACCTCCGGCCGGCGGACCGAGGCCGCGGCGGAGATCGGGGATACTCTCCGGAGCTACCTGGCCGACGGCTGGGGCGTGCCGGCCCGCGAGCGGACCACGCTGGAGCTCCTGCCGTCCCTCCCCCCGCGGGGGGCCGCCGAGCGGCCGTCGCTGGCGGCTCTTCTCTCCAGCGCCGACCTTGCCAAGTTCGCGCGCGTTGCGCCAGAGCCGGGAGTGGTACCGCGACTGGCCGAGCGCGGCCTGACGACCCTCGACCGTCTCGAGGCGCTCCGCCTGGGCGGCGAGGAGGCCACGCTGCCCGCTGTCCGGGAGGCGGCTTCGTGATCCCCTTCCTCGATCCGGGATTCGGGATGTGGGCGTTCGCCAGCCCCGCGTGGCTCTTCCTGCTGCTCGGTCTGCCCGCGTTCTGGATCTGGGCTTCGCACCGCCGTCGGCGGCGGCGGGCGCTGGTCCTGCCCGCCCTCGCGACGGCGAGGGATCTGCCCCGCACCTGGCGCGAGCGGCTGCGGGGGATGCCTGAGGCTTTGCGCGTGCTCGCGTTCGCCTGCGGGGTGCTGGCCCTGGCCCGGCCGCAGGAGCTGGCGGCGGGCCGCCCGATCACGACGTCCGGTGTCGACATCGTGCTCGCTCTCGACGCTTCGGGGAGCATGAAGGCCGAGGATTTCCAGCCGCGGAACCGGCTCGAGGTCGCCAAGGAGGCGGCGATCGAGTTCGTGCAGGACCGGGCTTCCGATCGGATCGGCATCGTGACCTTCGCCGGTCAGGCCGTAACCCAAGCGCCGTTGACGCTCGACCACGAGGCGCTGACCGGTGCGGTCCGGCGGGTCGAGATCGGCGGCCTGGCCGAGGGAACCGCGATCGGCACCGCGCTGGCCACCGCGGTCAACCGGCTCCGCGCCTCGGAAGCGCGCAGCCGGGTCGTGATCCTCCTGACCGACGGGGTCAACAACGCCGGACCGATCGACCCGCTGACCGCCGCCGAGACCGCCCGCGCGCTGGGCGTGCGGGTCTATACGATCGGCGTGGGAACGACGGGAGAGGCGCCGTACCTGCTGGAGGACCCGCGCTTCGGGCGGCGCTACGTGCGGGTCGTCGTGCGGATCGACGAGGAGATCCTCGAGCGGATCGCGAGCCGGACGGGCGGGCGCTATTTCCGGGCTACCGATCCGCAGGCGCTCGATCGCGTGTACGCCGAGATCGACCGACTCGAGCGCTCACCGCTGACCGGCCGCCGCCCGGTCGTGAGGTTCGACCGCTACCTGTGGTTCCTGTTGCCGGCCCTGGGGTTCATCGTGATGGAGGGAGTCCTGCGCGGGACCCTGTTCCGGAGGCTTCCGTGATCGACGGGTGGAGCGAGATCGGATGGCTGCGCCCGGAATGGCTGGTCCTCCTCGCTCTCGTACCGATCGCTGCCGGCGCCATCGCCTGGTCGATCCGCCGCCGCCGCCGAGCGCTGGACGTTTTCGCCGAAGCCGAGGTGCGCGGCCGGACGCAAACTCTGCCCGCCGGGCCGCGCCTCGTTCGGGGCGCCCTGCTCGTTCTGGCTCTGGCGGGGGTCGTGACCGCCGCCGCCGGACCGCAATGGGGAACGGAGCGAATCGCCGCACCGCCGGTCGCGCAGCAGGTCGTCTTCGCCCTGGATGTATCGCGCTCGATGCTGGCCCGGGACGCGAACCCGAGCCGTCTCGACCGCGCGCGGCTCGCGATCCGACAGATCCTGGCGTCGCTCCCGGCCGCGGAAGCGGGGCTCGTCGTCTTCGCGGGGGAGGCTTCGCTCGTCGTGCCGCTCACGCGGGACATCTCGGCGATCGAGCTCTACCTGGCTTCGACGGGCCCGGACTGGATCAGCGATCCGAGCACCGATCTCGGAAACGCGGTCAAGGTCGCGCTGGAGGCGTTCGGTCCGGATCGCGCCCCGGGTCGAGCGATCGTGGTCCTCTCGGACGGCGAGGATCACGCGGGGAACGCGGCGGTGGAGGCTCGCGCGGCGCGCGAGCCGGAAGTCCAGATCGAGACCGTCGGCGTCGGCACCCAGGAAGGGGCCCGGATCCCGATCGGCGGCGCGTGGCTCGAGTCGGGCGGCGAGGTCGTCGTGACGCGGCTCGACCCCGAGCCGCTGGCGGAGATGGCGGCCGTCTCGGGCGGCGTCTCCGTCACGCTCGACGGACCGGGAGAGGACATGGCGACGCTGATCGCGCGCCTTCGATCGCTCGACACCGGACGCGCCGAGGGGCAAGGCTCCGAGCGGCGCGCCGACCGATATCGCTGGCCACTGGCGCCCGCGGTGCTCGCCCTGGGGATCGAGGCGATCCTGCGGGCTCGCGGGCTCCGCGCTCGCCGGCGCATGGAGCCGGGGCTGGCCATCGCGGCCGCAGCGCTCCTCCTCGGGATGGGGCGCCCCCAGGCGCCGGCCGATCTCTACGAGGAAGGACGCTACCGGGACGCGCTGGCGGCGTGGCGGACCGCCGACCGGTCGCCCGGCGCGGAACCGCATGACGCCTACAACCGGGGGAACGCTGCCTATCGACTGGCGGAGCATCGCGAGGCGGCGGCCGCGTACGCCGTCGCCGCCCGCACCGCCGGCGAGCGCATCCGCGCCTCGGAAGCGTGGTACAACGCGGGGAACGCGCGCTTCCGGATCGCCGAAGGGGTCGAGGCGGGGGCAGGTGGCGCGGAGAACGAAGGACGATCGAGCAGCGCCCGTTATTGGGACAGCGCAGTGGCGGCCTACCGGAAAGCGCTCCTGCGCGATTCGAACGATCGGGACGCGAAGCACAACCTCGAGCTCGCGCTCCGCCGCCGGAATCAGGCCGGCGGGGGCGGGGGCGGTGGTGGAGCCGGCGGCGGCGGTGGTGAGGGGGGCGGCGCGGGCGGCGGCGGGCGCGGAATCCAGCCGCCTTCCAGCCAGCAGGGCGGGGGAGAGGCGGAGGGCGGGATGACCCGCGCGGAGGCCGAGCGGTTGTTGGACGCGCTGGCCGCCCAGGAGCGGGAGGCGCTCGTCCGGGAGGAAGGGGAGGAACGCGGCGGTGTCCCCCAGGAGCCGGGATGGTGAGCGGGCGGCTGCGGATCGGGCTCTGTCTGCCGCTGCCTCTCCTGGCACTGCTGGGGACCACCGGCCCCCTTTCCGCCCAGGACGGCGCCGCCACGGTGACCGCGCGGCTCGAGCCCGCCGCAATTCGCGCGGGACAGACGGTCGATCTCGTCGTCGAGGTCGTGCCGGGCGGCGTCACGAGCCGGATCGAGGAGCCGGAGCTGCCGGAGCTCGCGGCGGCCGTGGTCGGTCAGAGTCGGGAGTCCCAGGTACAACTGGACGGCGGGGGGATGTCGCGGCGGGTCATCTTCCGCTACCGGTTGCGCCCGATGACGCCCGGCGCGCTCTGGATCGACCCCATCCGGGTCGTCGTCGACGGTCGAGCCTTCCAGACGCCCGCCCTCGAACTCGCGATCCTTCCCGACGGGTCTGAAGGCGGCGAGACGCCCGGGCTCGCCCGCGAGCGGATCTGGGAAGCCGAGGGTCCACCCCCCTTCTTCGTGACGGCGCGGGTCGATCGCGGGCGCGCGCTGATCGGAGAGCAGGTCACGTTGACCTTCGCCTTCTACCATGATCCCCGGGTGCCGCTCGCCGAAAGCCCCGACTACGACCCGCCGGCCACGCCGGGCTTCTGGCGTCTGGAGATCGATCGCGAGCCGCGCGTCGACGTCGAACGGATCGGCCGCCGGGCGTACCACGTCCAGCGATTCCGCTACGCGCTCTTTCCGTTGCGAGAGGGACCCCTGACGATCGGACCGGCAACCGTGCGGATCGTCGAGCCGGACCCGGCGCGATGGTGGCGCTCCGGCGATACCCGCACCCTCGAGACCGACCCGCTCCGGATCACGGCGGAGCCACTGCCGTCGGGAGCGCCGCGCGGCTTCGCCGGAGCGGTCGGCAACTACGCGCTCGATGGCGGTGTGCGGGGCGGGCGGGCGACGGTCGGGATCCCGCTCGAGTTGGCGCTCACGGTCTCCGGCCAGGGGAATCCCACGGCCGTCGGGGCTCCGCTCCTGCCCGCCTGGCCGGACGTCGACGTGCAGCCCCCGAGCATCGAGACGGAGACCCGCGTGCGGCGCGCGAAGGTCGGAGGCGAGACGACGTTTCGCTACCTGCTGTCGCCCCGGGCGGCCGGCCGACTCGACCTCGGGTCGGCCCGGTTCGCCTTCTACGATCCCCTCGCGGACGGCTACGTCGTCGATACGATCGCGCTGGGTGAGATCGAGGTCCTGCCCGGATCGGCCGGTGCCCCGGCGCCCACCGTCTCGCCCCGCCCCACCGGTCCGACGCTCTGGGCGGTGCGGGAGCCAATCGCACCTGCGCCCGCCGGGCTGGCGCGCGAGGTCGCGTACTGGGCGGCTCTCGCCGGGCCGTGGCTGGCCTGGCTCGCGGTCGCGGGGTTCCGCCAATTCCGGAGCCGTCACGCGGAG
The DNA here is from genome assembly GCA_035524965.1 of Gemmatimonadota bacterium. Classification (GTDB taxonomy): domain Bacteria; phylum Gemmatimonadota; class Gemmatimonadetes; order JACCXV01; family JAHWKZ01; genus DATLFH01. The sequence goes on from DATLFH010000018.1 coordinate 164,690, forward strand.
TGGCGGGCGGGGCGAGCGCCGCTCGCGCGGCTGGCTCAGGCGCGCCGGGCGCTCGTGGCCGGGGAGCCCGGCGCGGCCGCGGCCGCTCTCAAGGCGATCGACGCCGCCCTCGCCGCCCGCTTCGTGGATCGGGTGCCCGCGGACGCGGACCAGGCCGCACGTGAGGCGCGCGCGACCCTCGCCGCGGCCGCCTACTCGGACCGGCCGGTACCCGAATCGTCGCGGGCCCTCGAGCGCCTCGAGGCCACGCTCGGCGTGGGGAGGCGCGGCATGAGCCATCGTCCGCCGCCCGGGGGGAAAGTTCTTCTCGCTGTGGCGTTGGCCTCGACTGCGCTGGCCTCGACGGGGCCGGCGGCGGGGGAGACCGACCCGCCCGCGGTTGATCGCTGGAAGGCCGCCAATCAGGCTTACCGATCGGGTGCGTTCGGCCCCGCCGCCGAGGCCTACCGTTCTCTCCTGCGCTCCACGCCGGACCCCCGCCTCGAGGCGGACCTCGCCGCAGCGCTCTGGCGGTTCGGCGAGCGGGGCGAGGCTGTCCTCCACTACCACCACGCCTTGCGGTTGGCGCCGCGCTCGGGTGTGATCCGGGGGGACCTGGCACGGCTCAGGACCGAGCTCGGGAACCCGCCGCGGGCGGGGTCGGGGCTCCAGCTCGCGCTCGACCGGTTCCGGCTGGACGAGATCCTCGCCGCGCTCCTCACCGCGAACACGCTGGCGTTCGGGCTGGTCGTGGCCGCCGCGCGGCGGCGGCGCGGGCGCGGCCTCGCGCTCGGCGGCGTAACGCTGGTCGTCGCGCTCGCCGCGCTCGCCGCCGTGGCCGCGCACACCCGATCCGCCACCCTCCTCGGGGTGGCGCTTCGCCCCGCCGTCATGACCGCCGAGCCCGCAAACGGCTCCGATGTGCACGGGGGTCCGCCCGCACTCGGCAGCCTGGCGGAGGGAAGCGTGATCGAGATCCTCGACCGGAGCTCGACCGGCTGGCGGATCCGAGCGCCGGGCGCTCCCGCCGGTTGGGTGGCGTCCGATCGAATCGTGCCGCTAGATTGGGCCGCCGATCCCGGGATCCTCCACTAGATCGATACGACCGCGCCGGCGGATCGCGCCGGTCTCGCACCCGAGCCCAAGCGCAACGTGATTCTTTACGCCAACGTCCTGCTGGCGACCGATTTCTCCCGGCCGGCCGCGTACGCGGCAGACCACGCCGCCGCGCTCGCCCGCGCCACGGGAGCGGTGCTGCACCTGATCCACGTGGTGGAGGATTTCTCCTATTGGGAGAGCTTCAGCCTCAAGCATTTCCCATCGCCCGACGTTTTCGACGAGCTGAAGGAGAGCGCCCGTCTCGCGCTGGAGGATCTTTTTCCATCGGATGACAGGGCCGGGTTCGAGGTGCGGACCCACGTGCGTCACGGAAAGCCCTTCATCGAGATCATCCGGGCGGCCCGCGATCTTACGGCGGACGTCATCGTCGTGGGGAGCCACGGGCAGTCGGGGGTCGCCGAAGCGCTCTTCGGGTCGACCGCCGAGAAGGTCGTCCGCAAGGCCTCCTGCGCCGTCCTCGTCGTGCGGCATCCGGACCACACCTTCTCGATGCCGTGATGTCGCGCGTGCGAGTGCTTCCCGACGGGGTCGCGAGCCAGATCGCCGCCGGGGAGGTCATCGAGCGCCCCGCGTCGGTCGTTCGCGAGCTGATCGATAACGCGCTGGACGCGGGCGCGCGAAGGATCGAGATCACGCTCGAGGCGGCCGGAAGCGAGCGGATCGCGGTCGCCGACGATGGCACCGGGATGTCGCGCGAGGACGCTCTGCTTGCGATCGAGCGTCATGCCACGAGCAAGATCCTCGGAATCGAGGACCTGGCGCGGATCGCCACTCTGGGCTTCCGCGGCGAGGCGCTGCCGTCGATCGCTGCGGTCAGCCGCCTCACGCTGGAGACCGCCCCGGCCGACGGGGAAGGCACGCGGGTAAGGGTGGACGGGGGCGCAGTGACGGCCGTCGAGCCCGTCGCCCGCGCGGCGGGCACGACCGCTGACGTCCGGCGCTTGTTCCACACCACGCCGGCGCGTCGCAAGTTCCTCAAGACCCGCGCCACCGAACAGGCGAGCAACCTCCAGCGGATCGTCGAGTCAGCGCTGGCCCGGGTGGAAGTCGCCTGGCGGGTCACCCACGGGCGCCGCGAGATCCTGAGCCTTTCCGCGGCCCGGACGCTGCCCGAGCGCATCATCGCTCTCTACGGGGGGCCCTACGCGGAGACCTTCCTCCCGATCCACGGCTCGGCGGACGGCGTCGAGGTCGTCGGGCTGATCCAGCGGCCGGCGGCGGCGGGAGCGGGGCGGCGCCGGATCTACGCATTCGTGAATGGCCGCCCGGTCGACGCCCCGGAGCTCCTGCGCGCGGTCTTGCGCGGGTACCGCTCGACGCTCCCCCCTCATGCCCGGCCCGACGTCTTTCTCTTCGTAAACGCGGATCCGGCTCGGGTCGACGTCAACGTTCACCCCGCCAAGCGCGAGGTGCGGTTCCGGGATCCCGCGGTGGTGGCCGAAACGGTCGAGGAAGCGGTCCGGGCGGGGCTCGGGGCCGGCCCGCTCGCCGCCCCGTCCCGCCCCGCCCCGGCTCGGCGCGTCGCCGAGCCGCGTCCCCCGCGCGAACCGCGCAGCTCCCGCGGCCCGGACCAGCTCGGCCTCTTCTTCACACGGAGCGCCGCTCCGATCGCGAGTCCAGAGCTCCCGGAAGAGTCCCCGGGGCCTGAGGGAACCGTCGTCGGCCGCATCAAGCGCGCATCCTACGCCACCGGCCCCGAGGGAGCAGGGTTCCCTCCGCTCTGGCAGCTCCACAACCGGTTCGTCCTGGCGCAGACCGCGAGGGGCATGGTGATCATCGATCAGCATTCGGCCCACGAGCGGATCCTCTACGAGGAGGTCGTCGAGGATCTACGGGCCGGCGCCCGCCCCGGTCAGAGGCTCCTGTTCCCGCTCGTCCTGCACCTGACGCCGGAGCAATACGCGACCTGGGAATCGTACCGCGGGATGATCAACCGGCTGGGGTTCGAGGTCGAGCCCTTCGGCGGCCAGGCGATCGCGATCTCGTCGGTACCCGCTTTCCGCCACGCCTTCGATCCCGAGCCGGCCCTGACGGGCCTCCTCGACGACCTGTCCGAGCCGGGGACCGGGAGCGCGGACATGAACCAGCACGAACGGGTCGCGCGGCTCTTCGCCTGCAAGGCGGCGATCAAGGCCGGCCACCCGCTGGCGCCCGACGAGATGAGCGAGCTGATCGACCGCCTCTTCGCCACCCGGCTTCCGTACGACGACGTCCACGGGCGACCGGCGGTCCTGCAGATGGACCTGGTGGACCTGGAGCGGCAGTTCGGCCGTCATTAGCCGGCCGCTGAAAATGGGCGACTCGTGCGCTCCACTCGTCGAACAGCCGTACCTCGTCGTCGCGGGACCGACGGCGGTCGGCAAGAGCGCGGTGGCGATCGAGCTGGCTGAGCGATTGGAGGGGGAGATCGTGATCGCCGACTCGCGGCAGGTGTACAAAGGGATCGAGATCGGAACGGCCAAGCCGTCGGCCGCCGAGCGACGGCGCACGCGTCACCATCTGCTGGGCATCGTCGAGCTTGGTACGCTCTACACCGCCGCCGACTTCGCACGTGACGCGCGCGCCGCGGTGGCCGATATCCAGGCCCGCGGTCGAACGGCCGTCGTCTGCGGGGGAACAGGATTCTATCTGGCGGCTCTTGCGGGAGCGCTCGACCCGCTCGCGGAGGAACCTTCGGCCGCCGCACGGGCCGCGGCGCGGGCCCGCGTCGGTGCGATCCCGCGCGCTGACCGCCACGCCGCCCTGGCGCGCGTCGACCCGCGATCGGCGAGGCGGCTCCACCCCCACGACCGCCGGCGCGTCGAGCGCGCGCTCGAGGTCTACTTCCTGACCGGTCGAAGTCTGGCCGCGCTCCAGTCGGGGGGCGGCCAGATCCTCCCCCATCTCGAGTTTCGCCTCACCCGACCCCGCGCGGAGCTGCGCGCCCGTATCGAGGAGCGGCTCGCGGCGATGCTCGAGGCCGGGCTCGAAGCCGAAGCGCGGGCACTCTGGGAGGTCGGGTGGACGCCTTGCGATCCGGGGATCGACACGATCGGAATCCAGGAGTGGTGGCCCCATTTCGGGGGCGAGCGCGATCGCGAGGCCACCGTGGAGGCGATCCTGACCGCCACCACCCGCTACGCGAAGCGGCAGGAGACCTGGTTCCGTCACCAGGGCGATTACGACCCCGTGCCGGCCGAGGGGGCGACAGCGGCGATCCTCGCGGCCTGGATGGAGAAAGTCCGTTGACCGCGTGGGAGGCGGCCGTGCTCGGCCTCATCCAGGGCCTGACCGAATTTCTGCCCATCTCATCGAGCGGACACCTCGTGATCGGACAGACGATCTTCGGCCTGCGCGGGGACCACCTGCCGTTCGACGTCGTCGTGCACGGGGCCACGCTGGGGGCGATCGCGATCCACTTCCGCCACAGGCTGATCGAGCTTCTGAGCTCGGTCGACCTGGACTACTTCGGCAAGCTCGGCCTCGGAACGCTCCCCGCGCTGATCGTCGGGCTCACACTTCGCCACCCGATCGAGAGGCTCTTCGACGCCCCCCTGGTGGTGGCCGGACTGCTGGCCGTCACCGGCACGATGCTTCTCTCCCTCTACTGGCGGCGGCCCGGCCGCCGTGGTTCCGAGCGCTCCACGACCGGCTGGGCGGAGGGGAGCGAGGAGCCTACCTGGGCGGCGGCCTTCCTGATCGGCTGCGTCCAGGCGGTCGCGATACTCCCCGGGATCAGCCGGTCCGGCTCGACGATCGTCGCGGCGATTTGGCTCGGGGTCGCGCCCGCCGCGGCCGCCGAGTTCTCGTTCCTGCTCGGGATCCCCGCGATCGGGGGCGCGATCGTGCTCCTGACCGGCGACGTGGGGACCGCGGCCCGCGGGGGAGAGGGCACGGAACTCCTGTTGGGGGCCGGGACGGCGCTCATCTCGGGCCTGGTCGCGATCACGCTCGTCTTTCGACTCCTCGCGGGTCACGGCTTCCGCCGCTTCGGCTTCTACTGCTGGATCGTCGCCGCCCTGTTCGGGATCTATGTCATCACGCGAGGGGCCGCGTGACGGGCGACCGGGCGGCCCCCGCGCCGGACACGGCCGATCCGGTCGGCGCCGCGCTCGCGGAGGACATCGGGCCGGGAGACATCACGACCCGGGCGACGGTCTCGCGAGGGCTCCACGGCAGGGCGACCATCGTCGCCCGAGCCTCGGGGATCGTAGCGGGGCTCGAGGTGGCGGCCGAGACGTACCGCCGGGTCGATCCGCTCGTCGAGTTCGCGCCTGCCTCGGGGGACGGATCCTTCGTCGAGCCGGAAGCGGTCGTGGCGGTCGCCCGGGGCCCATTCGCGGCCCTCCTGACGGCCGAGCGGGTGGCCCTCAATTTTCTCCAGCACCTCTCCGGGATCGCCACCCTGACCGCGCGGTTCGTGGCCGCAGTCGAAGGAACCCGGGCCCGGATCGTCGATACCCGGAAGACGACCCCCGGCTTGCGGGCCCTCGAGAAAGGCGCCGTCCGGGCGGGCGGCGGATGGAACCACCGGATCGGTCTCTACGACGCCTATCTCATCAAGGAGAACCACATCGCGGGCGCGGGCGGGATCGCCGCCGCCCTGGCGGCAGTGGCGGTCCACAATCGGGAAGGCAAGCCGGCCGAGATCGAGGTGCGATCGATCGAGGAGCTCGCACTGGCGCTCGCCGCTGAGCCCCATCCGGACCGGATCCTCTGCGACAACTTTTCCCTGGACGATCTCGCCACCGCGGTGGAGCGCATCCGTTCCCGCGCCCCGCGGGTTCTGATCGAGGCCAGCGGCGGCGTGAACCTCTCGAACGTCCGCGCGGTGGCGGAGATGGGAGTCGACTGGATCTCGGTCGGCGCGCTGACCCACTCCGCCCCGGCGCTCGACCTGTCGTGCCGGATCGAGCGGTCATGACGGCCGGCTCGGGGTGGAACGGCGACGCGCTCGCGGCGCGGCTGGGGGTCCGGGTCGTCGTCCACGGCGCGATCGGCTCGACGATGGACGCGGCCGCATGCGATCCGGAACCTCCGCCCGCCGTCCATGTCGCCGAGCGCCAGCTCGCCGGACGCGGTCGGGCAGGCCGCCCGTGGGCGAGCCCTCCCGGCAACCTGTACGCCACGATCGCCTGGCCGGATCCCGCCCGGGAGCTGCCGCCCGGCGTGCTGGCCGCAATCCAGGTCGCCTGGGCGGAGGCGATCGAGCTGGCCGGTGGGCCACGGGTGCGCTGCAAGTGGCCCAACGACGGGGTCCTGGCGGGGCGAAAATGGGCGGGTGTGATGGCCGTACGGGAGGGTGAAACCCTTCTGATCGGCCTGGGGGCCAACCTGGTCGCACTACCGGACGATCCGACGATCGCCGCGGCTGCCCTCCGACCCCACTGGTGCGGATGGCCCGGCCGACACGAAGCGGGGGCGCTGCTGCTCGGTGCGGCTACCGCGCTCCTGGAAGGCGGGGGCATGGCCGTGCGAGGGCATCTCTCGCGCTGGCCGGACCACGATCTCTGGCGCCCGGGCGTCCCGCTCGCGATCGAGTCCGCCGGCCGGCGCCGCGAGGGGCTCTACGCGGGGACGACATTGGAGGGGCTCCTCCGCCTCGAGACGGAGGATGGGTCGGAGACATTCGCGGGCGGCGAGGCGATCCGGATTCGCGCCCGCTCCCCTGACCCACTGCCCGCTCCCGACCCGGATCGCTCGCGCGGCTGAGCCGGCGATATCTTCGGACGCATGCTGCTCGTCGCCGACATCGGCAATTCCTCGACCGTCCTCGGCCTGTGGGCGAGCGACGGCCGGATCGTCCGGCGCTGGCGGGTCCGGACCGACGGCCGCTGGACACCCGACGAGGCGGGCGTCCTTCTCCAGTCCCTTCTCGCCGGCGCGACTCTGGAGAGCCGGGCGTCTCCTCCCGTGTCCCTCTCCGGCGGCTGCTTCGCCTCCGTGGTGCCACCGGTCACGGGAACGCTCGTCGAAGCCGCGCGCCGCTACCTGGGCATCGCCGTCCGTCCGTTCCGCTACGCGGCCGAGCTCGGGATCCGGCTGGAAGTCGACGAGCCCGGCCAGGTCGGGGCCGACCGGGTCGCCAACACGCTGGCCGCCCACCTCGCCTATCCGGGCCCGGCGATCGTCGTCGACTTCGGCACCGCCACCAACTTCGACGTGGTGAGCGCGGACGGGGCCTTTCTGGGAGGCATCATCGCCCCCGGGTTGGAGAGCGGGTTCGAGCTCTTCGCGGGCAGGACGGCCCTGCTGCCGCGGGTGGCGCCGGATTTTCCGGCCTCGTTCATCGGCCGGACGACGGTCACCAGCCTCCAGATCGGCGTCTACCGGGGCGCCACCGTCATGGTCGACGGCCTCGTCGCCGCACTCCGCGCGGAATGGGATCCCGGCGCCCGGGTGATCGCCACCGGCGGCCTCGCCCCCCTGCTCGCCCCACACTGCCGGACGGTCGAGATCCTCGATCCCGACTTGACTCTGAAGGGAGTTGGCTGGGGACACGACCGGCTCTATCCCCGCACCGTCTGAGCGTAGCTCGTTTGAGCACCATTGACGGTTGGCTTCCTCCAGAGTATGTTTTAGCAGTCTCAAGCGACGAGTGCCAAGCGAGACGAAGCCAGGCGATTCGTCGCATACCGCACCGACTCCGCAAAACAACTGAACTTCAATCGATAGGGAGGAAAGGATCGATGGCTACGAAACTCAACCCGCTGGCCGACCGGGTCGTGGTGAAGCCGCTCGAAGAGAAGGAGATCAAGAAGGGCGGGATCATCATCCCCGACACGGCCAAGGAGAAGCCCACGGAGGGCACCGTCATCGCCGTCGGGCCCGGCAAGATCGCCGAGAACGGCGAGCGGATCAAGCCGGATGTGAAGAAGGGCGACCGGGTGCTGTACAACAAGTATTCGGGCACCGAGATCAGCTTCGAGGGGCAGGAATACCTGATCATCCGGGACAGCGACATCCTGGCGACGATCTAATCGACCACCATCCAACAACGATCAGGAGGCGATTCAACACCATGGCCAAGGAACTGCAATTCGACGTCCAGGCTCGGGCGTCCCTCAAGAGGGGGGTCGACAAGCTGACCGACGCCGTCAAGGTGACGCTCGGTCCCAAGGGCCGGAATGTCGTACTCGACAAGAAGTTCGGTTCGCCGACCGTGACCAAGGACGGCGTCACCGTCGCCAAGGAGATCGAGCTCGAGGATGCGGTCGAGAACATGGGCGCCCAGATGCTGAAGGAAGTGGCGTCCAAGACCTCCGACATCGCCGGGGACGGAACGACGACCGCGACCGTGCTCGCGCAGGCGATCTTCCGCGAGGGACTCAAGTCCGTCACCGCGGGCGTCAACCCGATGAGCCTGAAGCGCGGCATCGACCAGGCGGTCCAGACCGTCGTCGAGCAGCTCGAGAAGCTCTCGGTGGCGACCAAGGGGAAGAAGGAGATCGCCCAGGTCGGCACGATCTCCGCCAACAACGACTCCGAGATCGGCGACCTGATCGCCGACGCGATGGAGAAGGTCGGCAAGGACGGCGTGATCACGGTCGAAGAAGCGAAGAGCCTCGAGACCTATCTCGAGACGGTCGACGGTATGCAGTTCGACCGCGGTTATCTCTCGCCCTACTTCGTCACCAATCCCGACAAGATGGAGGTCGAGCTTGAGGATCCGGCGATCCTGATCCACGACAAGAAGATCTCCACGATGAAGGATCTGCTGCCGGTCCTGGAGAAGATCGCCCAGGCCGGCAAGCCGCTCCTCATCATCGCCGAGGACATCGAGGGCGAGGCCCTCGCCACGCTCGTCGTCAACAAGATCCGCGGCACGCTGAAGGTGGCGGGCGTCAAGGCGCCGGGCTTCGGCGACCGCCGGAAGGCGATGCTCCAGGACATCGCCACCCTGACCGGCGGCCAGGTCGTCTCGGAGGAGGTCGGTTTCAAGCTCGAGAACGTCGTGCTGAAGGATCTCGGCAAGGCAAAGCGGGTCGTCATCGACAAGGACAACACGACGATCGTCGACGGCGGCGGGAAGTCCGACGACATCCAGGGCCGGATCAAGGCGATCAAACAGCAGGTCGAGACGACGACGTCCGACTACGACAAGGAGAAGCTGCAGGAGCGGCTGGCGAAGCTCTCCGGCGGCGTGGCCGTGATCAACGTCGGCGCGGCGACCGAGACCGAGATGAAGGAGAAGAAGGCGCGGGTGGAGGATGCTCTCCACGCCACGCGCGCGGCCGTCGAAGAGGGCATCGTGCCCGGCGGCGGCGTGGCCTTCCTCCGGACGCAGAAGGCGCTCGACAAGCTGGAGCTCGAGAACGACGATGAGCAGTTGGGCGTCACCATCGTCAGGAAGGCGCTCGAGGAGCCGGCCAAGTGGATCGTCCAGAACGCCGGTCTCGAGGGCGCGGTCTACGTCGAGAAGATCAAGGCCGAGAGGAAGAACGTCGGGTTCAACGCCCAGACGATGCAGTTCGAGGACCTCATGGAGGCCGGCGTCATCGACCCGACCAAGGTCGCCCGCACGGCGCTCCAGAACGCGGCCTCGATCGCGGGCCTGCTCCTGACGACCGAGGCGGTCGTCACCGAGAAGCCCGAGGAGCAGAAAGCCCCGCCGATGCCCGGTGGCGGCATGGGCGACATGTACTAGCCGACCTCTTCGGTTCCGCGAAGTGGGACGGCACCAGGGAACGGGGGCTCGAATCGAGCCCCCGTTTGTTCTACCAGCACTCGCGACTTTAAAGGCTCAGGGCCCTCGCTATCCGGTGATTTGGAGAGGATGAGGTTCGGTGACCAGATTCACCGAGTTTTCCAGTACGACATCGGTCTCTCCGTAGACCTTGTACTCTCCGGGAGGAACCAGCACACCTTCGTTGCTGTGCATGTCCCATTCCACTACCCGAGTGATGGCTTCTCCCGCTCCCAGCGTTATGTAGGCCAGGGGCAAGGTGAAGACAAGATCGTGGAGTCTACGCCATACAACTTCGCCGTTCTTGCTGACCAGGACATCGAACCGAGGTTGAAAGGGGGCACACCGATTTCCATGGACTCCGAAGATGTGCTCTTCAGCGAAACGGCGAACGAGACGGTAGCGCCACTTTTCGCGCTCAGAGGGCCTTCGATGGACAATCGCAGTCCTTCGTGCTCGGCGTTGCTGACCAGAATCACACGACGCGACCTGCCCACCGACCACCATCGCGATCAGCCCCAAGAACCACAGTTTCTCCGTTGGCATATCGTCCCTGCCGTCTAAAACTACGCGTCCTCTAACCTCATTAAACTCCGTGACACTTGACAAGTCCCCGGGACGGGAGACAGAATGAAAGCGCTCGCAGAGGCGTTTTCCGCGTCCAGGAGGTGCTTCCAATGAACGATTCTTCGTGGCGTCGCAAGGGGTGGCTCTTTCCCGCGGTCTTCGTCGCGCTGTTCGGGATACAGTGTACGGAGGGGCAGATCCAGCAGTGCATCGCTTTCCTCCAGGCCATCGGCATCAGCGAGCAGACGAGCACGAACACCTGCGGGGGGGGAGCGGGCTTAGGCGAATTCTAAAGACCGAAGGAGTGGCCCTCTGCCAGCGTCGCCCGAGCGCTGGAACGAATCCTGCGGCGGAGGTATATTACTGAGTCCGTTCTCGTGGGGGCGAAACGGCTTCGACGGGGAGGGACGGGGTAGAAGCAGCAGGCCGTGCACCTCAGGTCCACACGTTAAACGGTCCTGGGAACGATAGCTGCGAACGACAACTTCGCGCTGGCTGCGTAAGGCAACTTCGTAGCCCGATCCGCTCCTCGCCGCCGCCCGTCGAGGGGGGATGGATCGTCACAGAAACGGGCTGGTCGCGGGCCGGGCCTCCTGGCCTCGCGACGAGACTCCGGCTTCGGTCGGGATGGGGGCTCGCTCGACGGCTAGCGTGCCGACGGTAGGCCGCTCGGGGACACGGATCAGCCGGCTAAGCCTGTAGCGGCTTCTGTCACGCCTTCTTCGGACGTGGGTTCAACTCCCACCGCCTCCACCAGAGCGAAAAGGCCCGGTTCCCGTTGGAGCCGGGCCTTTTTATCGCCGTAACTCCATGCAGCGTGAGACTCGATCCCGGACTTCGACCGTGTTTCCACGCAGGATTCTGACTGCGATCGTCCACCATCGCCGGACGATCGCCCTGACGGCCTTCCTGGGCTTCGTTATCGGGGGCGTGGGCGCCTGGCAACGGCCGGAGGCGTTCGAGTCCCGCTTCACCGTTCGAGTCGAAGCCCCGGACGCGCTGTCCCGTCTTATCGCGGAGGTCCGGCATCGAGACGTCACCGTCGAGACCGACGCCGACCTCCTGCGGGTAACCTGCCTGGGAGCCAGCGCAGAGGAAGCGCACGATCGATGCGCGGCCGTCCTCGCTGACTATGTCCGCCGGGAAACACGCCCGCCCGCCGATGTACGAGACCGGATGCAGGCGATTCGGAACCGCCTGTCCCTGACGACCGACAGCTTGGAGGGGGTTCGCCGCGCGTCTCTCGCCGCGTTGACCGAACAGGAGGAGCTGGCGACATCCCGTGCGCAGAATCCTGTGCCACCGCCGGATGAGGCAACCAGTGCCGAGCGGGAGGCCTTGCAGGGCGATCTCGATCGCCTCACCGAGCTGTCTCTGGATCTCGCGCGGGGAAGGACCGATGCGGGATCGTATCGTGATCTGTACAACTATCCCGTCTCCCTGCGGACCGCGGAGATCGCCCGTCTCCTGATCGAGCTCGCACAGATCGAAGATCCGGCATCGGACCCCCGGGCGCTCGATGTCGAGCAGCGGCTGGCGGCGATCCTCGAGGGCTACGAGGACTCGCTCGAAAATCAGATCCGTGCCCTCGATCCATCCGCAGGGTCCCCGGGGTACTCTCCGGAGGGTGACATCGCCCGCCTGGATGTTGAAATCGCCCGGCTCCGGCGGGCCGGGGAGCGTTTGGAGGGGGGAGTCCGCCGGCTGGGACAGGAGCTCGACGACCTCCTGACTCCGACCAGCGAGACGGATTCGGCGTCGCCGATCGGGGCTCCCGGGATCTCGATCGTGGCTCGGCCGTCCCTACCATCCGCATCCGGCCGTTCCTACAAGGCTCTTCTCGTCCTCCTGGGTACGGTCCTGGGTTCCGCGCTCGGAATCGGCATGGCGCTCTACAAGGATCGCCCCGCTCCGGAACCTCCGAAACCGATCGCGGCACCTGCGACCACGCGCCTGCCTGTCCTGGGCGCAATCCCGCCTCTGCGCTATCCAGCCCCGGTCCTGTCGGTCCGACCACGGATCGTCCGAGGGCTCGTTCCTCGAAGGTCCCTCGAGGGGCGGGAGCAGCGGGCGCTCCTGGACGCGCTGGGGAAGCTGATCCCCGGCCTGGATCGAGGGACGATTGATTCCGAAACCGGCGGCGTGCGATCGATCGCGATCACCAGCGCGATGCGCGGGGAAGGGACGACCTTCACCGCCTGCAACCTGGCGCTCGTCAGCGCCGCCAGCGGAATCCGCACCCTGCTGATCGACTGCGATTTCGAGGAGCGCGGCGTCGGCGACTTCTTCAGGTTCCCCGCCTGGAGGTCCGGGTGGATCGACGTCCTCACGGAACACACGACGATCGAGGAGGCCCGGATCGAGTTCCTCGTCGAGGAAGGCGACACCCTGGACGTGCTGCCCGCCGGCAGCGCCGCCGGGCTCGTCACCGGCGGTCTTCCCTCCGCGGCCCTCGACGCGGCCCTCGAACGAGCGGAAGTCGATTACGATCTCGTCATCGTCGACACGCCGCCCGAAGGATCGGCTGCAGGTGCGTCCACCGTGCCGCCGGCGATCGACACGACGATCCTCGTCCAGGGATCCCGGACGGCTGCACGTGACCGCGCCCTGCTCGACGGCCACGCAACCTCGCCGGGACGGATTCTGGGGGTCGTGCACAATAACCTGGATGCGGCCGGCAACCGGCCGCGGCCGGATTAGGGCGGGTGGGCCCCGAAACGGCCCAGGTCGTCATCGTGGGCGGGGGGGTCGTCGGCGCCAGCGCCGCGTGGCACCTGACCCGTCTGGGCTGCCGCGACGTCCTCGTCCTCGAGCGGGGGAAACGGGCGGGGGAGGGAAGCACCGGCCGCGCGACGGGCGGCTTCCGCGCGCAGTTCGGGACCCCAGTCAACGTCCGACTCTCGCTTCTCGCGCGGGAGAAGCTCCTCGCGTTCGAGGACGAGACCGGCGTCGACCCCGGCTATGAGCCCCACGGATACCTGTTCCTGGCCGGTGGGGAAGAGAGCCTGGACGCGCTACGCCGCGCGCTCGGAGTCCAGCGCGGCGCGGGGCTCCTCGACTCCCGCGAAGTCGATCGCCGCGAGATCGCGGCGCTCAATCCCGCGCTTCGTCTCGACGAGGTTATCGGCGCCACGTTCTGCCCGACCGACGGCTTCATCCGGCCGCTCGCGATCCTCCGCGGGTATCTCGAGGCGGCCGCGCGGTCGGGCGTGCGGATCCGTTACGGCGAGTCCTGCCGGAAGATCCGCGTGGAGCCGCGCGGCGACGGATCGCGAGCGCCGGCGCGCGTGACGGGCGTCCGGACCGAGCGCGGCGACATCGCGACCCCGGCGGTCGTCGACGCGGCCGGCGCCTGGGCGGCCGAAGTCGCCTCGCTGGCGGGCGCAGCGCTGCCGGTCCGTCCCGAGCGCAGGCAGGTGGCCGCCACCGCTCCCTTCGACGGACTTCCGGCCGCGATGCCGATGACGATCTTCGCCGACGACGGCTTCCACCTCCGCGTTCGGGACGGGCGGACGCTCCTCCTGTGGCCCCGCGAAAGCCGCTCGAGCGATCCGTTCGACACGCGTTTCGACCCGAAGTGGCTCGACGGGCTCATGGATCTCGCGGTTCGGCGCGTTCCCTGTCTCGCGCGCACCGCGATCGATCCCGGCGCGTGCCGGGCCGGCCTGTACGAGATGTCCCCCGACCGCCATGCGATCCTCGGCGAATCGCCGGAAGTGAAGGGCCTCTACTACGCCTGCGGATCCTCCGGCCACGGCATCATGCACGCTCCAGCGCTCGGGCAACTCCTGGCCGAGATCGTGCTCGACGGAGAAGCCTCCAGCCTCGACGTCCGCGCGCTCCGCCCGTCCCGCTTCGACGAGGGCGATCCCAACCCCGAAGCCGGTCTTCTGTAGTAGCGGGGTCCGGGCGGGCTATATTGACGGCCGATGTACCCGATCCTCTTCCGCATCGGCGACTTCACCGTGACCTCGTACGGCGTCATGCTGGTCCTCGCCTTCGTGGGGGCGGGCCTGGTGGTGGCCGCCGAGTGGCGCCGGCGCGGCTGGGAGCCGGGCGCCGCCCAGGACATCGTCCTGGCGGCGATGGTGGGCGGCGTCGTGGGCTCGAAGCTCTACTGGGCGCTGGCCCACTGGAGCGATCTCGCCGCCGATCCGGTGGGCACTCTCTTCAGCCGGGGCGGCTTCACCTATTACGGCGGGCTGATCGGCGGGATCGTGACCGTGGTGGCGTGGCTCGCCTGGCGGAAGTACCCGCTCGCTAGGGCGGTCGATTCGTGCGCCCTGGCGGTGCCGGTCGGCTACATGCTGGGCCGGATCGGCTGCCTGCTGGTCGGGGACGACTACGGGTATCCGACCGATGTCCCGTGGGCGATGGCGTTCCCCGAGGGCAGCCCGCCCACGATCGATCCGGTCCATCCCACGCAGATCTACGAGATCCTGCTGACGCTACCGATTTTCCTCGTGATGTGGTCGCAGCGGAAGCGCCCGTTGCCGGACGGGTTCCTCTTTTTCGAGCTGCTGCTCCTGGCCGGCCTCGAGCGATTCGTCGTCGAGTTCTACCGCGTGAACGTCGAGGTCGCGCTCGGGCTCACGGCCGCGCAGTGGATCTCGCTCGCCCTCGCCGCGACCGGCCTGGCCGGCATCGCCTGGGTCTACCGCCGTCCCTCCGTCCGCAGCCCCCAATCCGTCACCGAGCGCGCCTGATCCCGTCGGGCCGGAAGCACGCTGCAGAATTCGTTCCTGGCTCCCCGCGAGACTCAGCCTGCAGACGTTCTCCCGGTTTGAGTGGTTGAGCCCCGGCGGACGGGCACGCCCGTGAGGAGCCGTTCCCGGGAACGAGCCGAGACCCCGCAGGGCGAAGCCCGAGGAGGCTCGGCGAAGTGGAGGGCCGGTGACGAACAAGTGTGCCCGTCCGCCAAACCGCGACCCTTTCACATCAAAAGATCTGCAGGTTGATGTACTTCCGCGGGTTCTGCTGGATATCGTTCACCAGCTCCTGCGCATCCACCACGAACTGGTTCAGCCGCTCGTAGAGCGCAGGGTCGTTGACCATCCGTGCGAACGTACCCTGGCCGGTCTGGAGCTCTTCGATCAGGGCCTCGCCCTCGTTCACGGTCCGCACGAGCTGCTCGTACAGCTCGCGGTCGCGGATCAGGGCTCCGAGCGAGCCTTCTCCTTGCCGGATCTCGGAAGTCAATGCCTGCAGGTCGGCCGTCGCGGCCACGAGCTCCTCGTAGAGCGCAGGATCGTTGAGGAGCGCCGGCAGGGCACCCTCGCCCGACTGGACTTCCTGCAGCAGGTTCGTACCGCGGTCCGAAAGGCGCAGCCATTCGTTGTACAGCTCAGGATCGTTGATCAGCTTGCCGAGCGTGCCCTGTCCCTCGTTGATGCGGGCGATCAGCACGCGCGATCCTTCCAGCGACCCGACCAGCTCCTCCACCCCTTCGGCGGCGCGCGCGATCAGGCCCTCGTAGTCGATCGGGCGCTCGTTTAGAACGATATCCCCTTCCTGGAGAGTGGGATCCCGTGGATCGCCGACCTCGAGGTCGAGATACTTGTCTCCCAGAAGACCCACCGTGCCGATCTTGACCCGCGACGAGCGCGTGACCTTGTCCTGGACGTCACGATCCACGCTGAACTTTACGAGTACCGCCCGGTCGCCGAGGGAATCGCCGTACGCGCTCTGAAAGCGGTTCGCGAGGCTGTCGCGGCTGGACTCGTCGATGAACCGAACATCATCCACCGCGCCCACCCCGACGCCGGCCAGCCGGACCGGCGCTCCCGAGGTCAGGCCCGACACGCTCGGCATCAGCGTGTAAAGCGGGTACTTGGCGGTAAAGACGCCGGTCCGGCCCCCCAGCGTGAAGACGGCCAGGATGAACACCAGCATCGCCAGCACGACCAGGATGCCGACCTTCAGCTCGGACCAGGTCAAAAACGAGGACCGCTTCATGCACCCTTCATCCGCGCATCGATGAACATGCGTATGTAATCATCGTCGGTCTCCAGCACTTCCGGCCCGCTGCCCTCGAAGATGATCTTGCCTTCCTTGAGCATTGCGAAGCGGTCGCCGACCACGAGCGCCGAACCGATGTCGTGGGTCACGACGACGCTGGCCACGTTCTGCTGATCCCGGAGCTTGTTGATGAGCTCGTTGATCGTCTCGGACGTGATCGGATCCAATCCGGTCGTGGGCTCGTCATAAAGCACGATCCTCGGGCTTCCCATGATCGCGCGTGCCAGGGCGACCCGCTTGCGCATCCCGCCCGACAACTCGGCCGGCATCAGGTTCGCGACCTCGGGTTCGAGGTTCACGAACGAGAGCTTCTCCTCGACCAGCCGCTCGATCTCATCGTCGTCGTGGCCACCCTCCTCACGGAGCCGGAATCCCAGATTCTCGCCGACTGTCAACGAGTCGAAGAGCGCGCCACCCTGAAACACCATGCCGATATCGCGGCGAACTTCACCGAGGACTTCCTGATTGGCGTGGGTCACATCCACGCCATGGACGTAGACGCGACCCCCGTCGGGCTCGAGAAGGGCGAGAACGATCTTCAAGATGGTGCTCTTGCCCTGCCCGGAGCCGCCCATGACGACCAGAGTCTCGCCGCGGTCGACCTCGAGCCACACGCCGTCCAGCACGACCTTGTCCCCGAAGGCGAGATGAACGTCCTCGAGATCGATCATCCGGTTCTCGGGATCCGGCGCCCGGTCGCGTCCCTTCACCTGACGCGGATGCCATCGGGGATCGGGATGGAGGTCCGGGTGACCCTTGGGCTTCTTGTTTCGTCGGCTGCGGAACATTGAGCCTAAATGTATCCCCCTACCGCCCGATGGCGCCTCAGTGTCCGAAGACTTCGATGAAGAGCTTCGTGAGGAAGAAGTCGGAGGCCAGGATCAGCACCGAGGAGATCACGACCGCTTGCGTAGTCGAGCGTCCGACTCCCTCGGTCCCGCCCGTCGTCCGCAGGCCCAGATAGCAGGCGACGGTCGTGATGATGAACCCGAATACGAGCGGTTTCGCGAGGCCGGTGAACAGATCGCTCATGAACAGCCCGCTCCAGACCGCGCTCCAGTACGTGGACGCTCCCTGGTTGAGGGTCAACCAGGCGATCAGTTGGCCGCCCACTATGGCGATGAAGTCGGTGGCGATCGTGAGAATGGGAAGCATGACGATCCCCGCAATGACGCGCGGTTTGACAAGCTTCTTGATGGGGTCGGTGCCCATCGCTTCCAGTGCGTCGATCTGCTCGCCGACCCGCATCGAGCCGAGCTCGGCGGCGATCCCCGAGCCGACCCGACCGGCCACCATGAGCGCCGTGAGCACCGGCCCCAGCTCGCGGATCACCGACGCGCTTACCAGCTGACCGACGAACATGGAGGCCCCGAAGTCCTGAAGCTGGACCGAGGACTGGAGGGCCAGCACCATGCCGGTGAAGATCCCCGTCAGCATGACGATCACCAGCGACTGGACGCCGATCACGTCCATCTGGACCCACACGTCCCGCCAGTAGAGGGGGGGGCGGACGAGGGCCGCGAAGGTCCGTCCGACGAGGATCGAGAGGTTCTGGATCTCCTCGAGCGCCGACTTGACGGGCCGGGTGAGCGTGGCGGTCGTCATGGGTCCGCAACGTATCGGCGGATTGGACCGCCCCGCAAGAGCCAAGGGGGGTGGGAGCGACGCGACGCGGAGCCTACCTTTTGCCCGGCATGCAGACCCGGACGCCCGCCACCGGATCGCCCCGTCTCGCGGTCGGACCCGAGGCGACCACCGCCGGCCGAGGCGACGGCCGCGGCCCCGCCGAGCTGCGCCCGGTACGTATCGAGCGCCGGGTTCTCGATTATGCCGAGGGGTCGTGCCTCATCACCCTCGGCCGGACCCGGGTTTTGTGCTCGGCCTCGGTCGAAACGACCGTTCCGCCATGGCTGCGCGGAAAGGGGCAGGGTTGGGTGACCGCCGAGTACAGCATGCTGCCCCGCGCGACCCAGACCCGGACGCCACGCGAGTCGACCCGCGGCCGTCCCAGCGGCCGGACGCAGGAGATCCAACGCCTCATCGGGCGCAGCCTGCGGAGCGTCGTGGACCTTCCCGCCCTCGGTGAGCGCACGATCTGGCTCGACTGCGACGTCCTCCAGGCCGATGGCGGCACGCGAACGGCGGCGGTCACCGGCGCGATGGTGGCGCTCTACGACGCCCTCTCGCAGCCGGCCGAAGCCGCGCCACCGCTGACCGCTGCGATCCGCGAGCTCGTCGCCGCCACGTCCGTAGGGCTCGTCGGACGCTTTCCGGTGCTCGATCTCTGCTACGGCGAGGATGCGGCCGCCATGATCGATTTGAACCTGGTGATGACCGAGAGCGGCCGCCTGGTCGAGATCCAGGGCACCGCCGAGCGCGAGCCGTTCGGCCGCGACGTTCTCGATACTCTGATCGACCTGGGCGCGGCCGGGATTCGCGAGTTGATCCAGCGTCAGCGGCAGGCGCTCGACCTTTGATCCGGCTCGTCCTCGCGACGGGCAACCGGGACAAGCTCCGCGAGATCGAGCCGCTGCTTCGCCCCGCCGGCGTGCGGCTCGTCGCGGCCGGCGCAATCGTTCCCGGCTGGACCGTCGCCGAAATCGCGGACTCGCTGGCTGAAAATGGTCGTCTCAAGGCGCGGGCCGCCGTGGCCGCCTGCGGGCTGCCGGCCGTCGCCGACGACACCGGGCTCTTCGTGGATGCGCTGAACGGCGCGCCCGGCGTCCGTTCCTCCCGCTACGCCGGCCCGGGCGCAACGTATCGTGACAACGTGGCCAGGTTGCTGGCAGCGCTGCGGGAGGTTCCCGCGGATCGCCGGGGGGCGCGATTCAGGACCGTCGTCGTGCTCGCGCGCCCCGACGGCGCGGAGCTCCTCTTCGAGGGCGCGCTCGCGGGCCGAATCGTCGAAGCCCCGCGCGGCGAAGCGGGATTCGGGTACGATCCCGTGTTCCTCCCGGACGGCTACGACCGGACGCTGGCCCAGATGGCGCTCGGCGAGAAGAATCGGCTGAGCCACCGCGCGCGCGCCTTCGGAGCGGCCGCCGAATTCCTCGCCACCGAGCCCGGCTGGCTGGCCGGCGGCTCCCGGCGGAAGGAACGAACCGCGGGCACCGATTGACCCATCGACCGGACCCACCGATAATGGGATCCGGGCATCGAGGTAGGCTCTGGCAAAGGGAGGGGTCATGGACGTACGGACGATCCTCGCGGGGAAGGTTTCGGCCGGCGTGATCGCGATCGAACCCGAGCGGACGATCCAGCAGGCGATCGAGCGCCTGGTCGAGCACAACATCGGCGCGCTCGTGGTCGTGGACGCGGCCGGGGAACCGGTCGGGATCATCACCGAGCGCGACATCCTGAGGGCCTGCACGCACGGGGCGGACCGGCTGGAGTCGACCCGCGTCGAGGAGGTCATGAGCGCGGACCTGATCGTCGGTGAGCTGGACGATACGGTCGACTATGTCATGGGGATCATGACGACCAACCGGATCCGCCACTTGCCGATCGTCGGCGAGCGCGGGCTGTCGGGGATGGTCTCGATCGGCGACGTCGTCAAGGTCCAGCTCCAGGAGGCCGATTACGAGAACCGGCATCTGAAGGAGTACATTCGGGGGAGCTACTGACCTACCGACCGGCAGGCCGCCGGTCATCTCTTCCACCGTCGGGGCGTAGCGCAGTCTGGTAGCGCATCAGCTTTGGGAGCTGGAGGTCGCCGGTTCGAATCCGGCCGCCCCGACACAACTTACGGCACTTTCGGAAATGTCCAGTGACATAAATAGTGACAAAGCCCTTCCGGTGTCTATTCCGAGCAAGAAGACGAGGAGCGCCGCCTGCGTGAAAATCGGTACACCGGTAGCCGTGAGCTGGATGACAGGATGCTATTGGCTCGACTCCTCGGGAAAAAGAGGCACGAGATAGCGGGTGAATTTTCCGTGGCGATCCGCACCGTTGACCGCAACATAGCGAAGGCCAAGAAGCGGCTTCGTTTCGACGAGGGATAAGCCCCCACCCGTATCCCCCCTGCGGGGGAGACAAATTCACACCCCCAAGAGCACGCGGTTGATGCGAGGGCGTGTCGGAACGGTATGACGGCCCGCGACGACACCTTCGTCGCGACGCTGGTCCTTCTCGGGGTCGACAACTCGGCCGTCGTTTCTGAGAATCTTACCGTCGTGAATCCCGTCGTGCCGCCTTATGATGTCATCATCGGTCGCGATGTTCTGCGAACCTGTCTCTTTTTTTATGACGGTCCGCGCGGAGTCTGGGCGATCAAGCCTGTCAAGACAATTACGGCGAGTGACTATCTGAACGGACGCTTGCCTAGTGTCAAAACAGTGCCAGCAAGTGCGCAGAACCGGCAGGCGACCGTTGGCGCGTCAACCGCTTCCGTGGCCTAAATCCTGCACCCGCCAACGCTGGCGAGCGCCACCCTCTGCTTTGGGAGCTGGAGGTCGCCGGTTCGAATCCGGCCGCCCCGACCACCTGCGGCAGCGGTCCGAGGAAGGCGCCTTCCACCGGCGCGGAACTTGGACGACCTGAATTCGGAAGCTTCCTTCCCATTTCTTGACAAAGCTTCCTGTAACGTGTTCTCTTTGAGGGACGCAAGAGGGCTGGCCGGGTACGAGGGACCGTCAACCGGCGATATTTTGGGCATTCACGGGGATTGGTAACATGCGGAACATCCACACGCACTCGCTTTCGCTCCTGATCCTTCTTCTCCACGCATGCTCGGATGAAGGGGGGACCCCCCTCGACCTGAACCCGAACGACCCGATCCTCTCCGGGACGGAGGTCATCCTCGACTTCCAGGACTTCGGCGCCGGGGACACGATCACGGAGTCCCACGGCGTGACCGTGGATTTGACCCGTCGCGGCGACACCTGCGCCGACGCGGTGATCGCGTTCGACAGCGCCAATCCTCCCGGCGTCGGCGACGACGATCTGGATCTCGGCACGCCCAACGAGGTGTTCGGCGGCCCCGGGGTCGGGCGCGGCGGGGAGCGCGGTCCATTCCGGAACGACCGGCCGCTCGGGATCCTCATGATCATCCAGGAGGACCCGACGCTCCCGGATGACAACCCGGATCCGGTCGATGATTGCGACAGCGGGGGGACCGTCGTCTTCGACTTCGGCGGCCTGAGCTCGACGGGTGTGACCGTGGGGGTGATCAGTGTCCTGGACGTCGACGATCAGATCGAGGCGGACGGGACGACGTTCCGCATGCTCGGCGCGGGCGGCGTCCTTCTGAGAGAGATTCACCCGCCGGTGACCGGCAATAACGGAGTGGCGTCCATCAATCTGGGCCCGACGACCGACGTCCTGCGCCTCGAGGTCGACCAGAACGAGTCGGTGGCCGTGAGCCGGGTAGTCTTCGCCGTCCCGGACTCGACGAGCTGAACGGGTGCGTTCAGGGCCGGGTCGGCGCACAGTCGCGCCGACGGCGATTCGAGGGACCCCTTCCCGGGGTCCCTCGCTTTTTGTGCCGCACTTACCGCGGGGTCCTCGAGACCCTTCGCTCTTGCTCCTTCATCCAACCAGCCGCTCTCGCAGGCGATCGAGTGCGGCGGCAAGGTCGGGTTTTTCGGTAAGGACCGGTCGCATGGGATCTTCCCGCATCCGGGCGAGCCGCCGCGGAACGCTCGCGATCGTGAAGCGCCGGACATCCAGGCCCGGCCGAACCTCGCGCCAACGAAGGGGCGTCGAGACCGGCGCCCCCGGGAGAGGCCGTACGCTGAACGGCGCGGCGATAAGCTGCCCGCGCAGGTTCTGCAAGAAATCGACGTACACCTTTCCCTCGCGGGCCGAGACGACGCGCTCGATCGTCGCGATGTCCGGCCGTTCGCGGACGACGACGCGCGCCAGCAGCTCGGCCAGCGCGCGCGACCCCTCGTAATCGACGCGGCCGTCCAGCGGAATCAGGACATGAAGGCCGGTCGAGCCGCTCGTCTTGACGAAGTTCGGAAGGCGTACTGCTTTACACAGTCGATGGATCATGCGTCCCACCTCAACCACATTCTCAAATGGGGCTCCCTTCGGATCGAGATCCAGGATGCACCAGTCGGGGGTCCCCAGCGAACCGACCCGGCTGTGCCATAAGTGGAGCGGGATCGTGCCGAGGTTTACCAGGTACAGAAGGGAGGGAAGATCGTCGCAGACGAAGTAATCGATCTCGCGCTCGGAGCTCTCGCTGTGGATCGTCTCGGTGCGGATCCAGTCGGGAACGAACTCAGGGGCGTTCTTCTGATAGAAAGACTTCCCCTCGATCCCGTCCGGAAAGCGGGTCAGAACCAGCGGCCGGCCGCGGAGGTAGGGCAGAAGCCGGCCGGCGATCCGGCGGTAATACTGGAACAGGTCCCCCTTCGTGTACCCCTCCCCGGGCCAGAAAATCTTTTCGGGATTGGTCGCGGACTCTGGATCCTCCCTGTGATCGGGCTCCCCGGCGTCAAGAGCCGGAAGAACCACGTCCGTTGATTCCGGAGCGGTCTCGGGGAGCACGCAGTCGAGCGGCTGCTTGTCGTCGCGGATGCGCAGGAACACGGGCTGGCGCAGGAGCCCGTCCTCCGTCCACTCCCGGTAGCGGACCTCGCAGACGATCTGCGGCTCCACCCAGTGATGATCGGGTCCCGTAGGCAGGGCGCCCGAGCAAGGCGGTCCCGGGCGGGCGCGTCCGTCGAGCACCGCGCGGAGGTTTCTCAGGTCCGCCTCCCGAAGGCCGCTGCCGGCCCGGCCCGCGTAGACCAGCTCCCCGGATCGGTAGCCGGCCAGGTGGAGTGCCCCGAACCCCGCGCGTGACCCTTGGGGTCGCGTATAGCCGACGACCACGAATTCAGCGGTCCGATCCGCGCGTACCTTCAACCAGGCATCCGAACGTCCAGCCTGATAGTGGCTTGCGGCCGCTTTGCAGAGGATTCCCTCGAACCCCAGCGCTCGCGCTCGCTCGAAGAGCTCCTCGCCGCGCTCTTCGAAGTGCTCGACATAGCGGATCGGTCCCCGGGGAGGAAGTATGGAACGGAGCATTCGTTTGCGCTCGCCGAGGGGGAGCCCCCGTATGTCCCGCCCGCAGGCGGCCAGCAGGTCGAAGGCGTAGTAGGTCGCCGGCAAGCGGCGCGCGGCCAGCCGGATGTCGGCCGGGCGCTCGAGCCGCCCCCTCTTCTGCAGCGCCTGGAAGCTCGGTAGTCCCGCCTCGTCCTGAACGAGCACCTCGCCGTCCAGGATGAAGCGGTCGAACGGCAGGAGACCGAGCGCGGCGGCGAGCTCCGGAAACGTCCGGGTGGCATCTCCGCCGTTGCGCAGCAGGAGCTTCACTCCCGCGGGCGACCGCCCGGCCAGCATGCGGTAGCCGTCGAGCTTGGGCTCGAAGAGCCAGCCCGGCTTCGAGAACGGGCGCACGCGCGAGCGAGCGAGCATGAGTCGCACCTCCTCGGGTCGGACCGACCGGCGGGGGGCTCCGAGGGCGGCGAGCTGGGAAGCCAGCATCGCGGATGGGTCGTGCCCGCGGGCGAGCTGATCCACGGTCAGTCCCGACAGGATCGATTCGGGCGGCGGCTCGGCCACGTCGATGGGTGTTCCGCCGCGCCGCTCGCGGATGAGCAACCACTCGTTCGCCGTCTTCCGCAGGCGCACCAGCGTCCAGATCCCGCGGAGCTTGTAGCCGCGCAGCTCGAAGAGGAGCTTTCCCTTCGCCAACCCCGATTCGGGATCGGTCAGCGGCACCCAGTGGCCCCGGTCCCAGACGATCATCGCCCCGGCGCCGTAGCTGCCGTCCGGGATCAGCCCCTCGAAGTCGGCGTACTCCAACGGGTGGTCCTCGACCAGAACGGCCAGGCGCTTCTCGACAGGATCGAGCGCGGGACCCTTGGGCACCGCCCAGGATCGCAGCACGCCGCCCCACTCCAGCCGCAGGTCGTAGTGGAGTCGCCGCGCGGCGTGAAGCTGGACGACGAAGATCCCCCCCGTGACGGCGCCGGTACGGTACTCAGCCAGGGGATCGCGTTCAGGCGTCATTTCCTCTTATATTGAAGTCGTCCGGCCCATCCGTCACCCGACAGGCTGCTGGGGCCTGCTGGTTTCTCCGTGTTCGTCTGAATCGAGGAGGCGCTATGGCCGCCCGCGCGATGGGAACGGCGACGATCTCGTTCGGTCTGGTTTCCCTGCCCGTCAAGCTCTACTCCACCTCGGAAAGCGCCCGCAACATCGCGTTCAACTGGATCCACGAGGCGTGCGGCTCGCGCGTTCAGCAGAAGTTCTGGTGTCCCAAGGACGAGACGCTGGTTGAGCGCGACGAGCTGGTGAAGGGCTACGAATTCGCCAAGGATCAGTACGTCCTGTTCACGCCCGAAGAGCTGAAGGCGCTGGACGCCCAGGCGACGGACTCGATCGATATCGCCGAGTTCGTCCCGCTCGATAAAGTGGAGCGGATCTACCTCGACCGCGCGTACTATCTGGGTCCCGACAAGGGGGGCGATCGGGCGTATCGGCTGCTGAGCGCCGCGCTTCGGGAGACCGGCCGCGCTGCGTTGGGCACATACTCGGCGCGCGGGAAGCAGTACCTGGTACTGGTGCGACCGATCGACGAAGGGCTGCTGATGGAGCAGCTCCGTTACGCCGACGAGGTGCGGCCCTTCGCCGAAGTGCCGCTCGGGGACGGCAAGGTCAAGGACGAGGAGATGAAGCTCGCCGTGCAGCTCGTCGAGCAGTCCGTGACCGACGAATACAATCCGGAGCAGTACGAGGACGAGGTCTACAAGCGCGTGCTCGCCATGATCGAGCGCAAGATCGAGGGCGAGGAGATCACGGCCGCGCCGGCGGCCGAGGCCGACGGCAAGATCATCGACCTGATGGAGGCGCTCAAAGCCAGCCTCGCGGATCCTGGAAAGGAACGGGCCGGTTCGGTCCGGACCGAGCGCAAGCCGGCCAAGCGGGCGGCTTCCCGCAAGAAAGCCACGCGATCACGCAAGTCCGGGGGGAGCTGACGGAGGACGAGGGAACCGATACCGGATCCGCAGGCATGAGCGGCTACAGCACGCGCGACGTGGCCAGGATCCTCGATCTGGCGCCCGCGAAGGTGCGCCGCTATGCGCGATCCCGCTTCCTCGAACCGCGTCGTGGGCCCCGAAACCGTTACCTCTTCTCATTCCAGGACCTCGTGCTGCTGCGCACGGCGGTCGAGCTCGAGAGGGCCCGAATTCCCGCCCGGCGCGTCCACCGCGCGCTTCGCGATCTCAGGCAGCAACTACCGGTCAACAGGCCGCTGACCGCCATCCGGATCGCGGCCGAGGGTGACCGTGTCGTCGTGCACGACGGCGCCACGCTATGGAGTCCCGATTCGGGACAGGTCCATTTCGATTTCAGCGTGAGCGAGATCGCCGACCGGGTGGCCAGCCTGCCGGCGCGGCCCGCCCCGATTTCCACCAGCCAGGGGCGCGAGCCGACCGCGACCGAGTGGTTCGAGCTCGGCCTCGAGCACGAGCCGAGCTCCCCTCAACTCGCGCAGCAGCTATACGGCCGCGCGCTGGAGCTCGACCCCGATCACGCCGATGCGCTCGTGAACCTGGGCTGTCTCCTCCACGAAGCGGACCGGCTCGAGGAAGCACGGAGCCACTACACCAGAGCCCTGGAATCCAACCCCGCCCACGCCACCGCCGCCTTCAACCTGGGAGTCGCGCTCGAAGACATGGGGCGCCCGGAGGCCGCGTACGACGCGTACTCACGCGCGGTGGCCGCCGACCCCGCGCTGGCGGACGCCCACTTCAACCTGTCACGACTCTGCGAGACCACCGGCGATCGCGCCGCCGCTCTGCGGCACCTGCGCAGCTATCGGGAGATCACCCGGACCAGCTGAGGCCGGTTGCTGACCTATTCCGATTACCTGCGGCTCACAGATCTTCTTTCACTTCAGCGCCCCGAGAGCGAGGAGCACGACGAAATTCTCTTCATCGTGATCCATCAAGTGTACGAGCTGTGGTTTAAGGAGATCCTGCACGAGCTGGACCATCTCAAGAGACTGTTGTCCGGGCATGAGCCGGCCACGATCCTGCCCACACTCGATCGGGTGCTGACGATCCTCAAGATCGTCGTCGCCCAGACCGACGTGCTGGAGACGATGACGCCGCTCGACTTCCTCTCCTTCCGCGACCGACTCGAGACCGCAAGCGGTTCGCAGTCTTACCAGTTCCGCGAGATCGAGTTCGTGCTCGGCCTCAAGGATCCGGCCGCGGTGGAGACTTTTCCGCCCGGAAGCGAAGAGCGGCAGCGGCTCGAGCGCCGGCTGGCCGAGCCGACCGTCTGGGACGCCCTGCTCCGCCACCTGGTCCGGCGTGGGCACGCGTTGCCCGAGGAGGCGCTGGGTCGGGATCCGGCCTCGAACGTCGAGGCCGCGGACGAGGTGCAGGAGGCGTTGGTCCGGGTGTACCGCGAGGATCCGGCGGCGATGCACCTCTGCGAGCGGTTCGTCGATCTCGACGAAGGCCTTCAGGAGTGGCGCTACCGGCACGTCAAGATGGTCGAGCGGACGATCGGGTCGCGGCGGGGGACCGGCGGATCCAGCGGGGTCCGGTTCCTGATAAGCACGCTTTTCCGGCCCGTCTTTCCCGATCTGTGGGAGATCCGCTCCCGGCTCTAGCCTTTTTGCCGGCATCCCGCCAAGCCGTCTGGCATTTCACGCGTTCCGGCCCCCACGATGCAACTCGGAAGGCGGTGAACGTCTGCCGGCCCGAATGTTGCGGAGTTTTCTTCCATCTCTTTCGTTCTGCCGCCCGATCCCGTCGCCGGACTATCGATGAGCGAGCCTCAGGAGCAGTTCATACTGGTCATCGACGACGAGGAGCCGGTGCTCCAGCTCATCCGCACTCTGCTCGCGTCCCACGGCCTCTCCTGCCGGGGTGTGTCGGATCCGCGCCTGGCGCTGGAAATTCTCGCCAGCGAGCCGGTCGACCTCGTCATCAGCGATGCCCACATGGCGGGCCCGGGAAGCCGCGAGATCCTCGATCGCGCCGCGCGGATCGGAACCGGAATCCCGGTCGTCCTGACCACGCGCCAGCAGTCGATCGCGGCCGCCACCCGGTCGATCGCGACCGGCGCCTACGATGTGCTGAAGAAGCCGTTCGAGTTCAGCCGCCTGCCCGGAATCGTCCACCGGGCGCTCGAAAAACAACGCCTGGCGCGTGAAAACGAAGCCCTCCGTGACCAGCTCGCGCTCTACCAGATCATCACCGCGGTGAACGCTTCGATCGACGAGCAGGAAATTCTGCAGACGGTGCTGGCCTCGGTTGAACGTGCGTTCGAGGCCGATCGCGTCCGGCTCTTCAGCCGCAGGGCGGGGCGGAGGCGGTTCACCCACTGGCGGGGCGGCACCCAGTATGCCGATCCGCTCGCGGCGATCGAGGAGCGCCTCGCGCAACGAATCATGGAGGACCCGACGCCGCTCGTCATACCCGAAGAAGGAGCCGGGCCGGACCTCCTCGCCGGACAGGCGAGCACCGCGCTGGCGATTCCGCTCCGCGGCCGGGAGACGATCGTCGGAGCGATCACCGTCGTGCGGCGCCAGGGACCCTGGACCTTCACCCGTCGCGACCTGGCGACGCTGGAGATTCTGGCGGGCAACGTCGGAGCGGTGATGGACAGCGCCTCGCGCACGCGACGCGAGATCGAAAGCCGCGCCGGCCTGATGGATTCCGATCCGACCATGATCGGATCCCTCGTCGCCGCCCTGGACGCCCGGGAGCACGAGGACGCCGGACACTCCGTTCGCGTCGCCGAGTACGCGCTGCGGCTGGCCCACGAGATGGGGCTTCCGGCGACGGAGCGCACCGCTCTTAAGTTCGGCGCCATGCTGCATGACATCGGAAAGATCGGCGTCAGCGACGACATCCTCGTCAAGGCCGGCCCGCTGGCCGAGGACGAACGCAGCGAGCTCGAGCGGCATCCGGTCGTGGGATACGAGATCCTGCGTGGAATCCGCTTCATCCGGGGCGCCGCCGAAATCGTGCTGTGCCACCAGGAACGCTACGACGGATCCGGCTACCCCAACGGACTCTCGGGGGCCGATATCCCGCTCGGCGCCCGGATCGTCGCGGTGGCGGACACGCTCGAGGCGATGACCCACGAGCGGCCGTATCGCCAGGCGCTCGCCTACGCCGACGTGCTGGAGGACTTCACCCATCGCAGCGCCCGCCGCTTCGATCCGTACGTGGTCGACGCGTTCCTGCGCGTACCGGAGTCAGACTGGGAGCTTATCCGCGAACGGATCGCGGAAGGCGAACACCGCTGGAACCTTTTCACCACCCGCGCCGGAATCCGCGGCGCCGCCCTCGATGAGAGCCACCCGCTCAGATCCCTGAAACTGGAAACCGGCTGACCCGGCGGGCTTGCCGAAAGTCCACGCGTTCCGGTAGTGGGTCGGCTTTCGGGCCGGCCGCCCGTTCATCTCTTATCTTTTAGCAGCGCGCCCCGATAGCTCAGCTGGAGAGAGCAGCGGCCTTCTAAGCCGCGGGTCGGGGGTTCGAATCCTCCTCGGGGCGCCATTCCGATCGCACCGCCGAGCCCCCACTAACGGCGACTTGCGCGCCGCGGCCTCTCGATTCATCCCGTCATGGTTGAGGGAGCTTCGCCGCGGAAGTAGATTGAAGCTCTCGGTGGGCGTAGCTCAGGTGGTTAGAGCACCAGGTTGTGGCCCTGGGGGTCGGGGGTTCGAGTCCCCTCGCTCACCCCAAGATCAAGAGCCGGCCGTCTCCATCGGCGGCCGGTTTTCCGTTGTTGCGAGATCGTCGCGCGGCCCGTGGTAGTGCCAGCACCCGGCCCGCCCCGTAATGGCTCGGCTGCTCTCCCAAGGGTATATTTATCTAGTTCTATCCCGCCACGCCGTTTCCGGGCCGCTAGCTCAACTGGCAGAGCAACGGACTCTTAATCCGTAGGTTCTAGGTTCGATTCCTAGGCGGCCCACCATCGCAAGTAGCGTCCATAGAAGGAGTTGCTAACGAGGACCAATTGGAGACTCGGGCTTGAAATTGGGCGCGGGGGTCCAAATGGGGTCCAAGCGAGCTCGGTTTCGAGATCCTCGCACCTTTTTCAGGTCGTACAAAAACCCTCCGGTCACCCCCGCTGGCAAGGGCCCCCGCTGGCGAGGGCTAAGGCGCTGCGGGTCGGTTCAGATGTATCCGAAGAGCGGAGGGAAGGCGATCACGACGATCGCTGCCCACACGGCGTACACCGGCACGTAGGCCGTCTGCCAGCGTTCGAGGTCGGCGAATGATCCGCGGCCGAGCAGGAAGCGGACGTAGAGCACGGCGGACCACGCGAGATTGACCATCAGGATGACGTTCTCGCCCAGGGCGGCCACGCGGTTCGGGGTGAAGCCGAGCTCCGAGATGCGCGCCGCGATCGACCACAGCGCCAGCGCGTCCACCAGCAGTGCGCTGATCACGAGCACGACCTGCATCACGTCGAACACGTCCCGGGGCGCCCGCGGGTCGCGGGCGGAGATGGAGTAGAGGAGCAGGCCGAGGACGACCACCAGGAGCAGGTCGAACCCGATGAGGATGTCGCGCTGGAAGCCGATCCCGCGCCCCGTCCACGTCATCGTCGCCAGATAGGCGATCAGCACGATGGCGAACAGCGGCGTGAACAGACGCGTCAGCACGGGCGCCATGTTCTCGATCACGCTCTGTTTCGCCTCCACCAGCCAGGAGGCGATCACGACGGCTCCCAGGGCGCCGCACGGCAGCATCCATCGCTCGAAAAAGGGCTCCGGATCGATACCGATGGCCTGGAACAGCAGCACCATGAAGCCGGTGAGCACGCCGCCCCCCAGCGCGATCAGCACGTAGTAGATGAAGAGCTCGCCCGAGAACCGGATGAAGTCCATGCGGACCCCCACGTCGCTCCACCGGCCTCCCGCGTACGCAACCCCGACGACCACCCACAGGGCGATCGGCAGGTGAATCGCCGTGAGAACCTCCGTGGAACCCTCGGGCGAGAACGGATAGACGTTGGCGAAGACGGCAGCCGCGACGAACGCCGCCGCCAGCCAGCGGCGGGTGGCCGGGTCGGATCCCCGCTTCCAGACGAAGTAGCCCGCGAGGAGGGGAAAGACGAACAGGCTCAGATTGCGGGCGTAGAAGCCGGGGTCTTCGTCCAGCCGCAGCCCGAACAGCTCCGGGACCTTCACGGCCAGCGCCGCGAGCGCGGCCAGGCAGAAGGCGACGACGGCTTCGCGCCGGGCCCACCCGCCCGGCTCGCCCGAATCGGCAGGGCTCACCACGAGCTGCTTCCACAGCCGCTCCGAGTGCTCGCGCGCGAACTCCCGCGACAGCGAGTCGAGGTCGCCCATGCGCTTGACCGCGATCAGGAAAGCCTCGTCCTCGCTGAGTCCCGCGTCGACCAGGGCCGAGACCTGCTCGCGCAGATGGTCCTCCAGCTCCTCCACGTCGACGGAGTGGATCGCCTGGCGCCGGCGCAGGTAGCTCCGCCACTGCTCGATCTGCTCTTCGATGCGAATCTCGCGATCCGGCGCCGCCATGTTTCAGGCTCCTCGCGGAACTGGGACGAGCGGCATGAGTGGGCTGACGGGGAGGGGGAGTGAAAGAGCCGACCAGATCCCCCGCAGCGTCGCGTCCACTGCCTGCCACTGCCTGCGTTCCTCGGCGAGCTGCGTCCGTCCGCGCGCCGTGATCCGGTAGTACTTCCGCCGACGGCCGCTCTCCGAGACTTCCCAACGGGCCTCGATGTACCCGAGCCGCTCGAGCCGATGCAGCACCGGATAGAGCATCCCGTCCGTCCATTCCATATGGCCCCGGGACAGCTCCCGGACGCGCTTCAGGATGGCGTAGCCATAGCTTTCCTCATCGGCCAGGATCGCCAGAACGAGCGGGGTCGATGAGGCGGCCACCAGGTCCTTGTTGATGTCCATGGTCTCAGAGCTCTCGGAGCGCGGGCGTGTGGTGACGCCGCGGATCGTACAGCCGCGGTTCATTGAGCCGTGGATCTTGCCGCCGTGGACCAT
>DATLFH010000019.1:0-88883 GCA_035524965.1 Gemmatimonadota bacterium
GTCGACCATCCCCTCACGCCAGACGTCCAGCCCTTCGCCCTGGACCGCGAACGGCAGGACCGCGATGCCCGGCGCCGCGCTCCCGGCGATCGCCTCCGGCGGGCTGAAGCTCTCACCGCGATCCTTGACGACGACGTACAGGCCGGCGAGGCCGAACAGGAGCGAGAACGCGAACACCCCGCCGAGGGCCGCCCGCCCCCAGGTGAGGTGAGGCATCTCGCCCCTCCGTACCGATCTAGTGAGCCCGCCGACGTCGAGGGCGTGGGCACGCGGAAGTTCTCCGGCCCGGGCCCTGGCCGTCGTTTGAGGGTGAGACTGGACCCAGGCAGTCGCGCCGATCACGACCAGCCCGATCACGAGGAGGAGCACGGCCGCAGGCATCGCCCACTCCGGCAGATCGAACGAGTCGATGAAGAGGCCGGTCATCTGGAGGAGGAGCCACGAAACGCCGAGATAGATGAGCAGGACCTGGAGGAGGCGCGAGCGCTTGACCCGCGTCAAGAAATCGACCCGCGGCGCGGCCGGCGATGCCTCGAGGAGCGCGCGCGTTTCCTCCGGAACCTCGTTCAGCGCGTAGAGCCGCCATTCGCCGGGCACGCCCTTGAGCTCGTGGAGGCCGCGGTCCTCGAAGCGGAAGCCCGATCCCGTCTCGGAATCGCGAACCGTGCTCGACGCGAGGACCTCGCCGGGCCCCGCCCGTGCCGCCACGCGCGCGCCGATGTGGACGGCGATCCCGCCGACGTCCTCACCGGTGCGTTCAATCGCTCCCATGTGGACGCCGCACCGGACGTCGATCTCGAGATCCTTGACGGCCTGCCGGATCGCGTCGGCGCAGACGAGCGCGCGGGCCGGGCTCTCGAAGACGATCAGGAAACCGTCTCCGGCGGTGGCGACCTCACGTCCACCGTAGCGCCGGACGTGCTGGCGGACGAGCTCGTGGTGCCGCTCGAGGAGCTCCCGCCAGCGGTAGTCCCCCAGCTCGGTCGCGCGGCCGGTCGAATCGACGATGTCCGTGAACAGGACGGTGGCCAGCGAACGGTCGGCGCTGATCAAGGTGGGGCGCTCTCCTTCGTCAGATCGAGAGGCCGCATCGTCGCGACCGGTGAAACGCGCGCCGTTACGGACCCGGGATCAAGTATACGTCGGAGAGCGGCGGATTTCCCAGGAGAGCGATCGGATGCGTCGGAAGTCCGTCACCATGTCGTCTCCCGCTCGCCGGCACGGTCGTTCGCGACTCGCGCGCAGACGAAGAGCCAGTCGCTGAGGCGGTTGACGTATGGGAGGAGAGTCGCCGGGAGATCATCCGCCGATCCGTCCGCCACGAGGCCGACGATCGCCCGCTCGGCCCGCCGGCAGACGGCCCGCGCGGCGTGGAGAGCGGCGCCGGCATCGCCACCGCCCGGCAGGATGAACGACTCGAGCGGCGCGAGCGCACTCTCCCAACCGTCGATCTCGCGCTCCAGGGCGAGGGTCCGCTCCTCGGGGAGCTCGAACTTGCTCCCCTTCCGCCGCGCCGGGTTCGGCGTCGCCAGGACGGCCCCGACGACGAAGAGGTCCTGCTGTACGCGCTCCAGGGCGACAGCGAGATCAGCCATCGCGCCCTCTCCGGCCGCGAGGTGGGCGCGCGCGACGCCGATCCAGGCGTTGAGCTCGTCGACGTCCCCGTATGCCGCGACGCGAGGATCGCTCTTCGCCACCCGGCCACCGCCGAAGAGCGCGGTGTCGCCGGCGTCGCCGGTCTTCGTATAGATCTTCACCCGGCGCGGACCGGAATCATAGGCAGGTCGGCGACCTCGACGGCTCGGCCGCCGGCCGCCACGAGCCGCGTGCCGGGCTCGCAGTAGTCCCGGTGTACGTAAGCCAGCGCGATCGGCCCCAGAACCGGGCTGACCCCGCTCGCCGTCACCCGCGCGACGGCCGGCTTGTCACCGGCGTCGAGGACGGCGCCGGGCTCGAGCACCGTATCTCCCTCGATGAGGAGCCCCTTCAGGCGCTTCGCAGGGCGGCCCCTCACGTGGAGCCGGGCGATTACCTCCTGACCCGGATAGCACCCCTTCGTGTGGCTGATCGCGTTCTCGGTCGGCGCCTCGAGCGGGATCGTCTCCTCCGTGAGCTCACGCCCGTAGGCCGCGATGCCGGCCTCGATCTGGAGAACCGTCCACGCTTCGTTGCGCCCGGCGACGGCGCCGGCTTCGTGGATGGCGGCGCTCACGGGCTCGGCGGCCGCGGACGAGACCCACACATGGAAACCAATTTCGCCGGTATCGCTCCAGCGTACGATGCGACCCCGATGGGCGCCGATTTCGGCCTCGACATGGACCGCGTCGGTTTCCGCCGGCAGGACGGCGCCCGCGCGCTCGAGGATCGCCGAGCTCTCCGGTCCCTGAAGCGAGAAAACCGACCAGAGAGCGGTCTCGTCCCGGACCTTTACCTCCTGGCCGAAGTAGTACCGCGCGAGGAGCTCGAGCACGGCGGGAGCGGAGCCGCCGGCGCACTCCAGCCAGAGCGCGCCCTCCGCTGCGCAGGCCAGGAAGTCAGCGAGCACCCGGCCCTTGGCGGGATTCAGCAGGAATGCGCGCGCTCCCTGCCCCGGATCCAGATCAACAACTTTGTTTGTGCAAAGGCTGTTGAGGTACGAGAGCCGCTCGGCGCCCGAGAGCGCCACCAGCGACGATTCCGGCAGCGAAAAGAGCGCCCCCCGCTCGCGCGCGGCATGATAGGCGGGGTGCCAGGCGGCAGTTCCTTCCTCAACCATGAAATCGAATCTACCCCGCCATCAGAACGACCTCCACCGTAACGGAGCGGGCTTCGCGCCAGGCTTGGAGGAGCGGATCGGGGCCGATCCAGCGAAGCCCCGGCAGGACGCGAGCCGGCAGCCGCTCCGCCAGCCTCGGCGGAGTGAACGGATAGGGCGTAACGCGCCCCATCACGCGCCGGGATCGAGAGCGTGGATCGCGCCGGTAACGGAAGGTCCCGATCGATCCCTGATAGTCCCGCGCCATCGGCCGGCCCTCCCACACCTCCCAGTCGTGAGCGACGGCGAGGGAGAGCGCATCCAGAAGCTGGAGCCAGTCGAAGTTCGCTTCCAGGACGCGCGGCGCGAGCGAGCCCGCCGGCCAGCGCTCGGCCGCGAGCGCGAAAAGCTCGGCCTGGCGGGCGGCCTGGACGGCCACCCAGTCTTTAGCGGCCGGTTCGCTATGCTTTTCGTAGAAGGACGCGAAGTGCCGTCCGACGAGCCAGCCCGCGTAGGGCTCGATCGACGCCACCCGCGATACGGATCGCTCGGCGACGTCCAGGGTCTCCGGCAGCGCGTGCGTCCGGTACGTGTGGGGGCGGCCCGTGCGCGGGTCCCACACCGGCTCGGCGTCGAGCTCCGCCCAGCCGGCGTCGTGATTCCGGATCGCGGTGAGGACGGGTCCGGGAGGCTCGAAAGACGGGACGGCACCCCCGCCCCACCATTCTGCGAGGCGCCCCGCCAGCCGGGCGTGGTCGATCTGGTGGATGCAGAGGAGGCCTTCCGATGTCTCGTGCGTGATCACCGGGTCCTGTCGTCCGGCGTCACTCCGCCCTCCTCAGTTCGAGCCTCACCCCCTCCGTCCCGGGAGCGACCGGACCGCTCCCCGCCGTCCAATCGCCGGGATCGCTCGTGAGCGGGTCCCCGTCCCGATCCAGCCGGGCTTCGACCGTCACCCGCTCCGGGAACTCGGTCCCGGCCAGCATGGCGTCCGCCGGGCCGATCGCGAAAGCGACCGGAAAGGGGCCTGCCGGCAGCCGCTGCGCGGCCAGCGGCGGTCCCCCGGTCGCTCCCGCCCGCCGGACGACCAGGAAGAGCACGGCAGGGGGTTCCGGCTGCCCGGCGTCCGGCGGAGCGCCGATCGTTCCCCGGACTTCAGCCCGGTCGATCGGCCCGGGCGACGGAGCTTCGGCCGGCGAGAGGAGCGGCCGCCCGCTCTCCTGGCGGGAGTACTCGTCCTCGGGTGTAACCCGCTGACTACAGGCCGCCAGCCCCGCCGCCGTCAGGACGGTGAGCCCTCTCGCGAGCGGTCTCGCGAGCGGTCCCGTGAGCCATGTGCGGCCGAGGTTCGAATCCATGCGGCTCAACGTAACACGCACGGCAGCGAACTGGTCGCGGCCACGCGGCGGCGTGTATATAAGCGTTCGTGCTCTCTGATCGCGCGCTCGCAGGACTCAGGGAGGTCACCTCCCGCGATCGCGTGCTGACGGCGCGGGAGGACCTCCTCACCTACGCCGGGGACGCGACCCCGCTCCATCGTCACCTCCCGGCCGCGGTCGTCATCCCGCGCGATGGTGCGGAGGTGGCGCGGATCGTCCGCCTCGCGAACGAGGAGGCGTTCTCGATCGTCCCGCGGGGCGCCGGCACCGGGCTATCCGCGGGCGCGGTCCCGACGCCGAACGGGATCGTGCTCCTCTTCCCGACCTGGAACCGCATCCTCGAGATCGACGTCGAGAACCTGACCGCGTGGGTCGAGCCGGGCGTCGTCACCGCCGAACTCCACCGGGCCGTCGAGGCACAGGGCCTCTTCTACCCCCCCGATCCCGGCTCCATGCGGGTCTGCACGCTGGGCGGCAACGTGGCCGAGAACGCCGGCGGTCTGCGCGGCCTCAAGTACGGAGTCACCAAGCACTACGTGCAGGGCCTGGAGGTCGTCCTTCCGACCGGCGAAACCGTTCGCCTGGGCGGCAAGTCGATGAAGGACGTAGCGGGGTACAACCTGGTCGACCTGCTGGTCGGAAGCGAGGGGACGCTCGGCATCTTCACAAAAATACTGGTTCGCCTGATCCCGCGTCCAGACACCACGCGCACGATTCTCGCCCTCTTCGACACGATCGGGGCGGCGGGGGATGCGGTCGCGGGGATCATCGCCGAGCGGATCGTTCCCTCCACGCTAGAATTTCTCGACCGGACGACCATCCGCGCGGTCGAGTCCTTCGCCCGGCTCGGTCTGCCGGAGGACGCGGCGGCGCTCCTGCTGATCGAGGTCGACGGACGGTCGCTCGTCGTCGAGCAGGATGCCGTCGAAGTGTCCCGGATCTGCCGCCTCCACGGCGCGAGAACGGTGCGGAGCGCCGCCACTCCCGAGGAGGCCGAGGACCTGAGGACCGCGCGCCGCGCGGCGTTCAGCGCGCTCGCGCGGATCGGCCCGACGACGATCCTCGAGGACGCGACCGTGCCGAGGAGCGCCGTCCCGGCGATGCTCGCGCGCATCCACGAGATCGCGGCCCGCCACGAGGTTACGATCGGGATCTTCGGCCACGCGGGCGACGGCAACCTCCATCCCACCTGCCTGACCGACGCCCGGGATGGTGAGGCGATCCGGCGAGCCGACCGGGCGTTCGAAGAGATCTTCTCCGCCGCCATCGCGTTGGGCGGTACGATCACCGGCGAGCACGGCGTGGGCCTCGCCAAACGCCGCTTCCTCGAGCGCCAGGTAGGCGAGCCTGTAATCCGATTCATGCGGCAGATCAAGGCCGTGATGGACCCGAACCAGGTGCTGAATCCCGGCAAGATCTTCGAGCCGGCACCGCGGTGCGAGCACCCGCCGGTGGGCCACCCGCGCTACGAGGCCGCGCTGGCGTGAACGACCTGCTGGCGCAGTGCATCCAGTGCGGGCTCTGCCTGCCGGCCTGCCCCACGTACGCGCTGACACCGCTCGAGCGGGCCAACCCGCGCGGCCGGATCGGCCTCATGCGGGCGGTCGCCGAGGGCGAGCTGATGGCGGGCGACCGGGCGTTCGCGGAAGCGATGTACTACTGCGTGGGGTGCCGGGCCTGCGAGACCGCGTGTCCCGCGGGCGTCCAGTTCGGGCGGCTCCTCGAAGGCGCCAGGGCGGCGGTCGAGGAGGCGAAGGCGCCGGGCCGCCCGCCGGATTTCCCGCGCCGCTGGCTCCTCGAGCGCGTGCTCCCCTACCCCAAGCGGCTCAGGCGGGGGGCGCGGGTGCTGAGGCTCTATCGGCGGACGCTGCGTCGAAGCGAGCCGTGGCGGCGGTGGTTCGGAGAACGGTTCCCCGATCTCGCCGAGATCGAACCGCTCGTTCCCGACGTCCCGCCGCAGGGCCGCCGCTGGCGGCTGCCGCCGGTCCTCGAGCCCGCCGATGTCGTGAATGGCGGGAAGAGCGGCAACGGGACCCCGAATACGCGCGGCACCGTCGCCGTCCATCCGGGCTGCGTCCAGCCGATCCTCCTGCCCGAGGTCAACGCGGACACCGTGCAGGTCCTGGCCTTCCACGGCTGGCGGGTCGTCGTCCCCAGCGATCTCCGCTGTTGCGGCGCGCTCCACGCCCACCAGGGGGAGACCGGCGCGGCGCGGGAGCTCGCCCGCGCCAACATCGCCGCCTTCGAGGCGTCCGGCGCCGAGCGCCTGGTCTCGAACGCCGGGGGGTGCGGCGCCCACCTGAAGGGATATCGACATCTGCTGGCGGACGAGCCGGGGTGGGCCTCACGCGCGGAAGCGTTTTCGGCAGCGGTCGTCGACGTGGCCGAGCACCTCGTCGGGAGCGGAGTCCGCCGCCCGCGGCGCCCGTTCAGCCTCAGGGCGACCTACCACGACTCCTGCCACCTCGTCCACGGCCAGCGGGTCGCCGAAGCGCCGCGGCTCCTTTTGGGCGCCATCCCGGGCCTGGATCTGGCGCCGCTCGCGGAATCGACCTGGTGCTGCGGATCGGCGGGGATCTACAACCTGACCCACCCCGAAGCGGCCGCCGAGCTCCTCGAGCGGAAGATCGGCCACATCCGGGCGACCGGGGCCGAGCTCGTCGTGACCGGCAATCCGGGCTGCATCCTCCAGATCGCGAGCGGCCTCAGGGCGGCCGGCTCACCCGTCCGGGTCGTCCACCCCGTATCTCTCCTCCGGGTCGCCTACGAGCTGCCGCCGCTCCTGCCGCGATCCTGACAGGTCGCCAAGGCAGCCCCTTAGGTCGTTTCTTCGTCGTCGAGCAGCGTCCGCGCGCGGGCCGCGTCTTCGGGCGCGACCAGGAGCCGCGCCGGAGCGATCCCGACATACGCGCCGCCGATGTCGTCGGCCACGACCGCGCTCGGGATTCCACCGTCCTCGAGCCGGCCCTGGGCGATCTCGGCGAGGTGCCGGTAACGGTAGCGGGCGATCTCGACGGGCTTCATCCCTATGGCTGTCGCGTCGACACCAGCTCGAACGATTTGAACTCCACGCCATCGGGTCCCGGCGTGTATGCCTCGTAGCGGACCGTGTCGTCGTCTACGATCGTGGTCACGCCGCGCATCGTCTTCTCCTCGCCGGTGACGACATCGTCATAGGTCCCGGTCATCGTCAGCGTCCGGGTCGCGGGATCGTACGATCCACGGCTGATCATCACGCCGGTGCTGTGGTTGTCGACCCAGACCGCGATGTATTCCTCGTCCCGGTTGTCATAGCCCGTCATCCCGTGACCTTCGAAGGGCTGGCCCATAGCCGAACCTTCGTAGCCCTCGATGAGGTAGCGACCGCCGAAGGCCATCTCCGACGAGGACGTTCCGCTCGACTCCATCGGTTCGTCGCCGGGCGCCATCCAGAACCTCGCGGTCCAGTTCCAAGCGCCCTCGAGCTGCGCCAGGTGGGCATGCTCCTCTCCTGGCGTGGCGTACTCGGTCCACTTCTCCATCATGAGCTGTTCCTCGGCGCCCATGTCGACTTCCTGGGCCGCGGCCGGAACCCCCGTGGTGATCGCGTAGGCCGCGACGGCGGCCGTAAAGGTCATGAGCTTGCGGATCATTCGGCTTCCTTTCGTTGAGGTTGTCACGGTCAGCGCTGTCCACCGGCGGCCGGCTGGACCCGCCGCCGGGCGACTAGCGCTCGCCCGCCTCGTAATCGACGGCGTCCTGCCGCCGGAAAACCAGATCGACCGATCGCGCGGCCGCGTCGCCACCGGGAGCCGCGCCGACGAGCACGTAGAGCTTGCCCGAATCAGGGTACTCGGAGACCTCCGGCTCCTCCATGGTGGAGAGCGCGAAGTACTCGAGCGGGGAATCGCCGGCGTTGGAGACCGCGTGCGCTCCCCCGGGACCCGGCGGGCAGAGGAAAGAGTCCCCCGGCCTCAGGTCCCTCTCGCCCTCCTCCGTCCGCAGCCGTGCGTAGCCCGAGCGGACGTAGAAGAACTCCTCGTTAACATGCTGAAAATGATACGGCCATGATCGCTGTCCGGGCCGCAGCCGGTACACACTGTAGCCGAGGAGCCGGGCGCCGGCCATTCGCGACGGGCGCTTCCGCTCGCCGGCGAAGGGACCGAAAGCATACGGCTCCCAGGGGAGGTCCCCGAGGCCGACGATCCGCCGGTCCCGCTCGGCCGGGGGCTCCGGGGCAACGCCGAGCGGCTCGCCGACCGGCTCGCCTTCGAAGTAGGGCCCATCGTCCTCTCCGGACGGCAGGACGCGCCCGTCCTTGATGAGGATCCACTCGGCGTCGGGCTCACGAGCCAGATCTCTCAAGCCGACCCCGCGCTTCCCGGAATCCGAGTACTCGACGAGCTCGCGCTCGATCATGGTGGAAGCGAGGAGCATGTGGGCGGGCCGGTCGTACCGGTTCAGGAACTGGTGGACGCTGTCCGCCCCCGGGGGCAGGGCGACCACGTCGCCGGCCGTCAACGCGTGCTCGGCGCCGTTCAGCCGCACCGACAGCTCGCCCCCGAGGACGAGCGCCATCTCCTCGTTGACGTAGTGCGCGTGGTAGGGGGCCGAGGTTTTGCCGGGCGGAACGACCCACGCGCCCACACCGAGCTTGCGCCCGCCAAGGCGGCGCGACAGATCGGCCCACCGGGCGCCGAATCGCACGCCGCGCTCGAAGGGCTTCCACTCGAGATCCGCCCAGTTGACGACCGAAACCGCCACCGGATAGCTTCGCCTCCACGATGCCGGACCGTGAAGAGATCGAGCGCGCGATCGGCCAGGTTTTCGCCGCAACCGAGCTGCAGCAGGCAGGGCTCCGCCAGCGCCGGGCGCTGAAGCTGCTCGATCAGGGGGTCTGGGAGGGAACGGTCACGCCTTTCTACCAGGCCCGCGCCGAGCAGCGGATCAACAGCTATCTCCGCACGCTGTGGGACGCCGCCACACGGGAGCGGCTCGCCCACCCTAGCGAATAGGGCCCGAGCGAATCGGAAGGTACTCGTCGCTCCCTCGCGCGGCAGGGCCTCGAACACCGTCTCCCCGTCGATC
Source organism: Gemmatimonadota bacterium (assembly GCA_035524965.1). Lineage (GTDB taxonomy): Bacteria > Gemmatimonadota > Gemmatimonadetes > JACCXV01 > JAHWKZ01 > DATLFH01. Next base: position 9,181 of record DATLFH010000019.1, read on the forward strand.
ACCGTCTCGAGCACGCTCGTCCGCCAGATCTCATCGGCCGGGACCTCCATCGGGTCGCGGTCGAGGACGAGGAAGTCGGCCCGCTTCCCGACTTCGAGGCTCCCCACCTCGTCCTCCATTCCGGCCGCTCGCGCGGCCCAGATCGTGAAGCACGCCAGCGCCTGCTCGCGGGTCAGCCGCTCTTCGGGATACCAGCCCCCCTCGGGCCACCCCTCCTGATCCCGCCGACTGACCGCCGCATACAGCCCGTAGAAGGGGTTCGCGCTCTCGACCGGGAAGTCGCTCCCGCACGCCAGCGGGACGCCCGCCGCGCGCAGCTTCTGCCAGGCGTAGGCGCCGGCGATCCGCTGCGGGCCGACCCGCTCCTCGGCCCAGTACATGTCGCTGGTCGCGTGGGTCGGCTGGACCGACGCGATCACCCCGAGCCTGTCGAAGCGGAGCCCGGCAAAGCCCGGGATGTCCTCGAGTGCGATCACCTGGGCGTGCTCGATCCGCGGGATGGGTCCGGCGCTATCCGGCGTCACCTCGCGCATCGCTTCCTCGATCGCGTCCAGCGCGACCCGGTTTCCGCGGTCGCCGATCGCGTGGATCGCGGGCTGGAGCCCGAGCCGAAGCACGCGCGCGGTCCGCGCGGCCAGCGAGTCCGGCGGCGTCACGAGGAGCCCCTCGTTTTCGGGATCGTCGCTGTAGGGCTCCATGAGCGCCGCGCCCCGGCTCCCCAGCGCGCCGTCGGCGTAGAGCTTGACGCCCCGGACCCGGAACCGGTCGCCATCCTCGCCGATCTCCGCCCCGCCACCCGTCACCCACCAGGCGAGAAGGTCTTTCTCGTCGGAATCCATATAGGCCACGATCCGCGGCAGGAGACGGCCGCTGTCCGCCCACGCGCGATACAGCTCGATCTCGGACCGCGCAGCCCCCATGTCGTGGACTCCGGTCAGGCCCAGCGCGACGATGTGCGCCTGCGCGGCCGCCAGACGCGCCGCCCGCTCGGCACCATCGGGCTCGATCAGAGGCTCCACCAGATCCTCGGCATTGTCGATCAGGACGCCGGTCGGTCTCCCTGCGGCGTCGCGGAGGATCCTGCCCCCGGGAGGATCGGGCGCATCGGCCGTGATCCCGGCGAGATCGAGCGCGCGCGCGTTCAACCAGACGGCGTGGCCGTCGACGCGCCTCAGGTACACGGGGTGCTCGGGAGCGGCCTCGTCGAGCGGCTCGTGCGTGGGGAACTCCTTGGCCGCCCAGTCGTTCTGATCCCAGCCGCGGCCCACGATCCAGGCTCCGTCTTCCCGTTCGGCCGCGGCGATCCGCACTCGTTCGGCGACGTCGGCGGGGCTCGCGGTTCCGGCGAGATCGAGCGTCCTCAGCAACTCGCCGAGGTTCCCCAGGTGCCCATGCGCGTCGATCAGGCCGGGGATCACGGTCCGGCCTTGGAGATCGAGGACGACGGTACCAGCCCCACGGAAGCGGTCGAGGATCTCGCCGGATGCACCCAAGCCGACGATCTCCCCGTCCGCGATCGCCATCGCCTCGGCCCGCGGGCGCTCGCCGTCCATCGTGTGAATGACGCCGTTCGTGACGATCCGGTCGGCGGGCTCCTGCGCGCCCGCGGGCGTGACGCAGAGCGCTGCTGGAGCAGCCGTCAGGACGACCGCGAGCAGGCCCCGGCCGATCCGGAACCGCATGGCACCTCCGGTGGGATTTCGGGTACCGGCTTGATCGGCTCGGACGTTAGCTTCGCGCGCCAATCTACGGGAGCCCATGGCGGACCGCATCCTCGAGTTCCTGGTACCGTACCTCGATCAGTACGGCTACGCGACCCTTTTCCTCCTGACCTTCCTCGAGACGAGCGCGTTCCTCGGTCTGGTTGCGCCGGGCGAGACGATCATCGTTCTCTGCGGCTTCTACGCGTATCGGGGGGTCCTCGACCCGTGGCTGGTCGGCGGGCTGGCGACCCTCGGCGCGATCACGGGCGACCAGGTCGGCTACTTGTTGGGGCGGACGTACGGCCACGGTCTGATCACCCGCTTCGGAAAGTACTTCTTCTTCGACCGCAAGCGGCTCGAGGCGACCGAACGGTACTACGACCGGCACGGGGGCAAGACCGTCTTCTTCGGCCGCTTCATGTCGCTGCTACGCTCCTTCGGTCCCGTCGTCGCGGGGATCAGCCGGATGCCCTACCGTATCTTCCTCCCGTGGAGCGTGGCCTCGTGCATCATCTGGGGCGCGGCGTTCACCCTGATCGGCTACTTCTTCGGCGCTTCCTGGGAGCTGATCGAGCGCTATCTCGGGTGGGGCGGCGCGGTCGCGTTCGCACTGGGCATCGCCCTCGTCCTCTGGCTCCTCCACCGCAAACGGGAGGTCGAGCTCGAGCAGGAGCTCGCCGGACCGGGCGAAGCGCCGGCCGGCGGCGATTCGCATTCTGAAGAGAGCTCCCGTCAGGGAAAGGAGCGTCATGCCAGCTAGGCCGAGCCGTGCCAGCCAAACACCGCGCCGTCGAAGCGGTCGCCGGCCGGCGGTCGTCGCCGCTCTCGCAGGGGTCCTCGCGCTCGCCGCATGCGGCGGCAGTTCCGGGGACCGGACCTCGGGTCGGAACGTCCTCCACCTGTACATGGAATCCGACCCCGCGAGCCTCGATCCGATCCAGGCGGTCGATGTCTACCGCGGGCGCATGGTCGTGTATCTGTATGACGGTCTCGTCCAGTTCCAGGACGACGAGATCCGCCCCAACCTGGCGGAGTCGTGGGAGATCTCCGAGGACGGGACGATCTACACCTTCGAGCTGCGGGACGACGTCGCCTTCCACAACGGTCGCCGCCTGACCGCCGAGGACGTGAAGTACTCCTTCGAGCGCGCGCTCCAGCCGGCGAACCAGAGCCCGCTGACGTGGGTCTTCGACTTCATCGACGGCGCTCGTGAGATGACCGAAGGGGAGGCCGAAGAACTGACCGGGGTCCGCGTCCTCGATCCGCGTACGGTCGAGATCGCCCTGCGCCAGCCGTTCGCACCCTTCCTGTCGCTGATGGCGATGCCCGCCGCCCATATCGTGCCCCGCGAAGAGATCGAGTCGAAGAGCGACCAGTTCTCGGAGGCCCCGATCGGCACCGGCCCGTGGATCTTCGAATCGTGGGCCCACGACGACGTCGTACGGCTGACCGCGAACCCGCGCTATCACAACGGCCGGCCGCGAACCGACGGGATGGAGATCCGGATCATCCCCGAGACGACGACCGTGATCGCCGAGTTCGAGCGCGGCAACATCGACTGGGCCGACCTGAACGAGTTCCCCAAGCCCGAGTACGACCGCTTCGCCGCGGACGCCGAATGGGAGCCGCATGTCCACACGCGGCCGGCGCTCGTCACCTACTATCTCGCCCTCAACAACCGGAAACCCAAGTTCGCCGACCCGCGCGTTCGCCAGGCCCTCAACTACGCGGTCGACGTGGCCGCGATCGCCCGGGCGATCTATCCAGGGGAAACGGTGCTGTCGCACGGGCCGATCCCCCCGGGGCTGCCCGGTTACCGTGAGGACGGTGAGCCGTACGGGCACGATCCCGATCGCGCGCGGGCGCTCCTCGCCGAGGCCGGGGTCGAAGGGCTCACGTTCGACGTCTTCTTCCGGGCTCTCGCGCTGAACCAGCGATTCCTGGAGGCGGCCCAGGCCAACCTCGCCCAGGTCGGCGTCACGATGAACCTCCAGCAGCGCGACTGGACCGCCGTGCGCCAGTCGATGCAGCAGGGAGAGCTCGACGCCTACCTCGCCAACTGGTACGCCGACTACCCGGACGCCGAGAACTTCCTCTTTCCACTCTTCTACAGCGAGATGGCGGGCGCCGGCGGAAACGCGGCCTTCTACTCGAGCGCGACGGTCGACTCGCTGATCCTGACCGCGCGGAGGACGCTCGACGACGAGGAGCGGATCCGGATGTACTCCGAAGCCGAATCCCTGATCCAGGCCGATGCCCCGTGGGTCTTCACCGTCCACCCGTTCGACGCCGACATCGTCCAGCCGTGGGTCGAAGGCTACGAGATCCCGCAGGTCTTCTATGGCCAGAAGTGGGTCGACGTGTCGCTCGACGGGGACTCGGCGGCGGAAGAGTAGCCTGACGAACTGGAGGGCCGACCGGACCTCCGGTACGTTCGAGATCGAGGAGTAGGCCACGGCCCTACTCCAGCCGATCGAGCCGGCGCCGGATCTCGGCCTCGTCCAGCCCGTCGATCTCGATGATCTTCCGCGCGGACGACGCCCCGGCGACCAGGCGCAGCCGCCCCACCGGTAGCTCGAGCGATCGCGCGAGCACCTCGAGGGCGGCGGCGTTGGCTTTCCCGTGCTCGGGCGCGGCTCGTACCCGTATCTTCAAGGCGTCACCCAGCCATCCCGCCACCTCCTCGCGCGTCGCCCGCGGGACGACCTTTACGGCGAGCCTCATGCCGTCCCGTCCTCCCGGTCGGCGGAATCGCGGCGGGGATCAGGGGTTCCCTCGGGGCGGAGCGGGATCAGCCCCTTGCGCAGCGACTCCAGATCCTTCTCGCCACCCCTCCCCCAGAAGAGCACGATCGCCAACGTGGCGTAGATCGGCAGGTGTCCGACCAGCTCGCGCCAGCCGAAGACGGTCAACGTCAGGTTGAACGGCAGCCACAGCAGGAGGATGACGATCCGCGGAAAAGCTCCCGAGACGAGGAGGATGCCGGCCAGCAGCTCCACCGTCCCCGCGGCCAGGATGAAGGCCACGTCGGTGATCGGCAGGCCGAGACCGGCGGCGAAGTTGACGAACGGATACGCCTCCACGAAGCGCAGTGCGAGCGGCAGGTTGAGGAGCTTCTCGGTGAACGCGAGCCAGACGATGCCGAGTCCGGTCGCCACGCGGAGCGCGGGCACGGCATAGGGAAGGAGCGCCACGCGAGCGCCGGCCCAGTCGCCGAAGAGGCGATCGACCGCGATCGGCCCCCGCCCGACGATCCAGAAGAAGGCAGCGATCCCGAGAAAGATGACCTGCTCGATCAGGAGCGACGGCCCGAACAGGAAGGCGCCGATCACCCAGATCCCGGCCAGGCCGAGGGCGGCGTAGCGCGCGAAGAGGCCGTAGAAGAGGAGGAGCGCGATCGCCACCTCCGCCAGCCCGACGAACGCGCTGGCGGGTAGCAACATTTCGAGGTTCGGCGCGAAGAGCTGCCCCTGGACCCCGCTGACCAGGAGCGGAACCGCGGTATGGACCGCGAGCAGGAGCGGGACCCACCCCATCGTGACCGCCAGCCGCTCGGGCGTGGCGCCCAGCGCGAGCGGCCCGGGCAGGAGAGGGCGCCTTCCGCACCGGACCCAGAGGACATAGACCGCCGCCGCGCACAGGACGGCGATCCCGACCGGCACGTAGCCCTCCGGACGGAGCAGGTCGCCCCACCGGGTGGGAAGCCCTTGGTCGGAAACGAACCACCGCTCGTGGGCCGCGGCCGTCATCCCGTTCGGAGTCCCCCGTTCAGCGCGATCCGGGCAGGAAAGCGAGTGCGTCGAGCGCGTACCACGCCCCGAAGAGGAGGCACAGAAGGCCAAGCGAGGGGAAGAGCGCCGCGAGCCTCGCCGCCACCGGCCGGCGGCCGAGCGCGTAGCCGAAAACGGCCGAGGCCGCCGCCATCGAGAGCGCGGTGCCGGCCGCGAAGATCGCCAGGCCGGCAGCCGCTCGACCGTCCGGGAGTGCCGCCACGACGAGGAGGCTTGCGCCCGCGGACCCGCCGGCGCCGTGGAGGAGCCCGATCCCGAAGGAGGCGAAGGGCGTGCGCCCGAGCGCCTCGTCATGAGGGTGATCGTGGCGCGGGGCGTCGGAGTCGATCGCGTGACGATGCGCGTGCGCGTGTGGGTGAGCGTGCCACACGCCGTCGTGGGCGTGCGGGTGGGCGTGGAACGCGCCCCGCCGCCAGCGGACCAGGAGCCGGATCGCGAGCGCCGCGATCATGACGCCGATCGCCACCTCGGCCGCGCGCTGAAAGGTGTCCGGCAGGTAGCGATCGAGAAGGACGATGGGCAGGCCGAGCGCCAGCAGCGTGGTCGCGTGCCCGAGTCCCCAGAAGAGGCCGAGGACGCCGGCCAGGCGCGCGCCCAACTGCGTTTCGTTCAGAACGAGGGCCGAGACGGCGGTCAGGTGGTCGGGATCGGTCGCGTGCCTGAGCCCGAGGAGGAGCGCCGCGACGAGCGCCGCTTCCGGCCCCCTTACCGCGTCCACGTGTTGTTCTGCGGGTTCACGTCCCCCCACTCGGGGCCGCCGTTGACCGTGATCCTCTCGGCGCGCTCGGGGAGCCTCAGGGTCGCGGTCGCGCGGTCGGTCAAGTGGAACGCCTCGACCGGGATCGTCACCGTGTCGGTCGCGCCGGTCGCCGTCACCGCTACGACGCGGGCCGGCATGAGGAGATCGCCCCGCTGGTCGACCGAGACCGTGACGGTCCACACGCCCTCGGACTGGTTCTGGTCGACGCCCAGGATCGCCATGTCGTTCGTCGCCGTCGTGTAGGTCCAGTTGTGCCAGAACCACCCCAGCTCGCGGCCCAGCTCGTTCTCCATCACCCGGAAGAAATCGGCCGGCTGGGGGTGCTTGTAGGACCAGATCTCGTAGTAGCGTCTGAGCGCCCGGTCGAACGGTTCCGCTCCGGCCAGGGCCCGCAACGCGTTCAGCATCACCGCCGGCTTGATGTACGCGCCGATCCCGAGCGCCGGTCCCCCGGACGCGAACAGGTCGGGCTCGTTGCCCATCGGCTGCTCGGGGAAGACCCGGATCGCGCCCGCGTACTGGGCGACATTGGCCAGCTCCGGCTGGCTCTCCGGGAAGTACACCGCCTTGCTGAGCTGGTTGATGAAGGTGTCGATCCCCTCGTCCATCCACGCGTGGCGCCGTTCGTCCGAGCCGACGACCATCGGAAACCACATGTGCCCCCATTCATGGTCGAGGACGTCGAAGAGCGCCTCGCGGTCGGCCTCGCCGGCCACGAATACGACCATCGGGTACTCCATCCCGTAGACCGGCCCCTCGACCGCGGTGGCGTTGGGATACGGGTACTCCCCCAGATACTCGGAATAGAACTCGATCGAATGGCGGGTCATCGCCGCCGCCTCCCGCCAGGCTCGGGCAGCCGGCCGGTAGAGCGCGTGGACGAGGGCGTCGCCGGCGCGCGTCGCGTCCCACACGACTTCCGGGCTCGCCGCCCAGGTGAAGTCGCGCACGTTCTCGGCCCGGAAGCGCCAGGTCAGCATACCGTCCGTTCGCGGCCGAAAACCCGCCGGGTCGGCGAGCTCGGTTTCCGTCACGACGTGGACGATCGTATCCCCGGCGGCCGCCGCCAGGCGATCGCGCTGGGTCGCGGTCAGGACCTCTTCGGGGTTCTCGAGCGCGCCGGTCGCTCCCACCAGGTACGCGGCCGGGACCGTCAGCGCGACCGTGAAGTCGCCGTACTCGAGGTAGAACTCGCCCTGTCCCAGATACGGCATCGTGTTCCAGCCGCTCACGTCGTCGTAGACCGCGAGGCGCGGGTACCACTGGGCGAGGAGGTAGTGATTCCCCTCGCGCCCCATCCGGTCGGCGCCGTGCTCGGGCACCCGAAAGCTCCAGTCGATTGAGAACGTCGTCGAGCCGCCGGGGGCGAGCGGCCGGGCGAGGTCGACCCGCATGAGCGTATCGTGGATCCGGGTCTCGAGCTCCCTCCCGTCCGCCGCCACCCGCGCGATCGTGGTGCCGCCCTCGAAGCCGCCGCCGCCAAAGCGCGCTTCCTCGGGGAACGTCTGGGCCCCCTTGCTGCCCGGCGCGAAGAGGTTCTGGTCGAGCTGCACCCACACGTAGGTCAGGGTGTCGGGAGAGTGGTTGGCGTACGTGATCGTCTCCGAGCCGGTCACCGTCTGCGACGCCGGGTCGAGCGTCGCCTCGATCGCATAGTCGACGCGCTGCTGCCAGTACTCGGGGCCCGGCCGCCCGGAGGCCGTCCGGTACGCGTTCGGCGTCGGCAGATCCGGCTCGCGGAAGCGCTCGTCGACCTGGGTCTGACTCTCCTGGGCCGCGGCGTAGGGGACGGTGGCCGCGATCCACGCGAGCGCCACCAAGAGCTTCCTGACGATCAACAGTGCCTCCTCAGCGACAGGTTCCGAATCGGTCCAGACGGCGGGTTTCGTTGCGCGCCGTCGGCGGCCACGAATACGTTACCGCGTCATGCTCCAGTACGCTCTCCGACGCATCGTCCATACGATCCCCGTCCTGTTCGGAGTGCTCGTCGTAACGTTCGCGCTGCTCTACATCGCGCCCGGCGATCCGGTGCTGGCGATGGTCGGCGACCGTTTCGATCCGGCGACGCTCGATCGTCTGCGCGCCGAGCTCCACCTGGACGAGCCGGTGTGGAGTCAGTTCTACCACTACGTGACGGGCCTCCTCCAGGGCGACTGGGGCCGCTCGTACATGACGCGGCAGCCGGTACTGGCGGGGATTCTCGACCACTTCCCGAAGACGCTCTACCTGGCTTCGGTGGCGATGCTCTTCGCCACGCTCTCCGGCGTCCTGATCGGGATCGCTTCCGCCGTCAAGCAATCGACGTGGATCGACAGCCTGGGGATGACGTTCGCCTTCCTCGGGATCTCGTTCCCCGTCTACTGGGTGGGCCTGGTCCTGATCCTCGTCGTCGCGGTCTCGTGGGAGCTCCTGCCGCCGTCCGGCTTCGGCGGCGGGGCGCTCCCCTACCTGATCCTGCCCGCGTTGACGCTCGGCATGCGCTCGACCGCGTACATCGCGCGCCTCACGCGCTCCTCGATGCTCGAGATCATCCGCCTCGATTACATCCGCACCGCGCGCGCCAAGGGGCTGGCGGAAAGGACGGTCATCGGCAAGCACGCGCTCAAAGCGGCGCTGATCCCGGTCGTGACCGCGATCGGTTTGGACTTCGGCGCCTACCTGTCGGGCTCGGTCCTCACGGAGTCGATCTTCGCCTGGCCGGGGATCGGCCGCTTTGCGCTGAACGCGATCCTCGACCGCGACCTTCCGGTCATCCAGGGGACGGTGCTCTTCCTGGCGATCGTCTTCGTGCTCGTCAACCTGCTGGTCGACCTCCTGTATGGATATCTCGACCCGCGGATACGGTATGAGCGGGCGGGGCCGTAGCGGATGGAGCTGTGGCGCGCGCTGAAGCGGAACCGCCTCGCGATGGTCGGGGCGGCGGTCGTCGCCCTCCTCGTCGTCTTCGGGATCGCCGGCCCGTGGGTCGCGCCCTACGACCCGCTCGCGCAGGATTTGTCGCGCGGCCTCGAGCCGCCCTCGGCCGAGCACTGGTTCGGCACCGACACCTTCGGCCGCGACATCCTGTCGCGGGTCCTCTACGGCGCCCGGATCTCGCTCATCGTCGGCGTCGCTTCGCAGGCGATCGCGTTCACGCTGGGGGTTCTGCTGGGAGTCGTCTCCGGCTACTACGGGGGCAAGGTCGACGGCCTCGTCATGCGGCTGGCGGACGTGACCCTCGCCTTCCCGACCCTCCTCCTCCTGATCGCGATCACGGCCGCGTTCCAGCCCTCGCTCGCGGTCGTCTTCGTGGCGATCGGCGTCGTCGGCTGGGCGGGGCTCGCCAGGCTCGTCCGCTCCCAGGCGCTCGTCGTCCGCGAGCTCGACTTCATCCAGGCCGCCCGCGCGCTCGGGATGGGGGACGCGCGGCTTCTGTCGCGGCACGTGCTACCCAACTGCCTCGCCCCGGCCGTGATCGCGGTGACGCTCGGGATGGCGGGAGCGATCCTGCTCGAGGCCGCGCTCTCGTTCATCGGTCTGGGCGCCCAGCCCCCGACCCCCTCGTGGGGCTCGATGATCTCCGATGGGCGGGACCTTCTCCGCGCGGCCCCCTGGATCTCGATCTTTCCCGGCCTGGCGATCGGGTTCGTCGTCCTCGGCTTCAACCTGTTCGGCGACGGCCTCCGGGACGCCATGGACCCGCGCTTGAGGGGCCGGGTGCGGCGCGCGCTCCCGCGACCCGAGTGAGCGCGGAGGGGCTTAACATTTGCGTCCCCGACCCGTCCAATGAGCGAAGGGAGACCTCCCAAGCGTGGAGATCCGATGGGCGACGATGAGCTGGTGGCCGAGGCCAGGCGCGGCAACGCGCGAGCGTTCGGCCGCCTGGTCGAGCTCCATCAGCCGCGGCTCTACGGCATGCTGGCCAAGATGACCGGCGACTCCGAGCTCGCGCTCGACCTCTCCCAGGAGGCGTTCATCCGCGCCTGGCAGGGGCTCGAGGGTTTCGAGGGGCGGGCGACGTTCTCGACGTGGCTTTACCGGATCGCGGTCCGGCTCGCCTACGACGCGCGGCGCGACCCACGGCACGACGACCCCGACGCGCTGGCGGGGATCGCCGATCCGGCGCCCGGCCCCGACGCCCATCTGGACCGGTCCGCCGAGGCCGAGGATCTCCGGCGGAGGATCGAGACGCTTCCGGACATGCAGCGCGCGGTCGTGACCTTGAGGACGTACAACGATCTTCCGTACCGTGAGATCGCCACGATCCTGGAGACGAGCGAGAACAGCGCCCGCGTATCATTCCACCACGCGATCATGCGTCTCAAGGAAGGGTACCTGCGGGACGGGCGCCGGCAGGAGGCGCCGACACGATGAACGATTCGCATGGGAACGAGGAAGGCCCGACGATGGACGGACACCTGACCGACGACGAGATCCTCGCCTGGCTCGACGAGCCGGGCGAGGCCGGACCGCCTGAGCATCTGGCAGAGTGCCTCGCCTGCCGCGAGCGCGCGGCCGACACGGAGAAACTGCTGGCCGCGCTTGGCGCCGATCCCCCGGCGATCCCCGAGGCGCTCGCGGCCCAGCGGGGGCGGGTGATGGCGGCCGTAGCGGCGCGCCCCCGCGGCAGCAAGGTGACCGCGATCCGCGGGCCTTCGATCCGCCGCTACGGGTGGATGCCGTTGGCAGCCGCCGCGGTGATCGCGGGTCTCCTTCTCCTTGGCCGGGACGCGACCGAGCCACCGGCCGGCGGTCCGGCCGGCACCGTGACGACGAGGCCCGAGGTGCTGGAGGCCATCGATCCGGCGCCCCTCCCTGTCGTCGCGGAAGCCGACCGCGCAGCCGAGGAAGCGTACGCCGTGGAGATCGACGCGGCGCTGGCCGCGCTCGATCCCGGCCCGGCCGTACCCACCTACGCCTTCGGCACGGGCGTCCTGGCGGAAGAGTTCGCGGCCCTGTCGGTGGAAGACCAGAACGCGATCCTGGCTGAGATGTCCGACATGACCTTCGATCTATGAGGAGAAGAATGACGATGCTGCGCAGGTTTCCGACGTTGATTCGCGTGCGGGCGGTCATCCCCCTGCTCGCCCTCACCGCGGCCCCGCTGATCGCGCAGGAAGCGCCCGAGCGGCGGCCGCCCCGGCAGGCGCCGGCCCCGCCGGCCCTCGAGCGGCTCGAGCGATTCAGGATAGAACGGCTGCAGGAGGCGCTCGAGTTGAACGATGAACAGGCGCGCACCCTGCGGGAGAGCATGGAAGCGGCGGGGCGCGCTTACCGGCAGGCGCTCGTACAGCAGAGGGAGGCGATGGAGCGGCTCCGCCGGGAGCTTCGGAGCCAACCCGTCGAGAGGGACGCTCTCGACCGCGCGCTGGAAGCGCTCGAGAACGAGCGCCGGACGCTGGAGCGGCTGCGCGAGGAGGAGCGGGGCGATATAGAGCGGCTCCTCACCCCCGAGCAGCGGGCGAAGTTCCTCCTCTTCAACCGCCAGTTCGACGAGCGACTGCGGGAGCTGATCACCAAGCGCCGGCAGGGCTCGGCGCCGGGCGCTCCGGGCTTACGGGGCAGGCCCCTCGCGCCGCGCGGGGGAAACGAAGCGGCGCGGATCCGGCGGCAGATCGAGCTGCTCGAGCGCCGGCTCGAGGAGATCGAGCGCCTACAGAACTGACCGCGCGCCACTCCCGCCTGAGGATCTACTCTTCCGGCCGCTCTCCCCAGTGCTCGGCGAAGGAGCGGAGCCGCTCCCTGAGCGCGGGCTCGATCGGCCGCGGACGGCCGGTTTTGGGGTCGATCATGACCTGGACCGTCCGGCCGCGGGCGACCAGACGGTTGCTCGCCTCGTCGAAGAGCTCGTAATCGAGGACGAACGAGCTCGTCCCGATCCGCGATAGCCAGACCTCGACCCGGACCGTCTCGCGCAGCATGGCGGCCGATACGTAGTCGCACTCCGCGCGCGCCACCACGAAGTCGAGAACGTCGTAGGAGTAGTCGTGGTGGAGCTCCTGCCAGTACGCTGTCCGGGCGACCTCGAAGTAGGTGAAGTAAACCGAGTTGTTGACGTGGCCCATGGGGTCCAGGTCGCGGAACCGGACCGGGATCTTGACGTGGAAGCGGCGCACGGTCGGGTGCCGGCTCATGCGGCGGCCAAGCTAGCGGTCCGTCCAGGGGCCCACTACCCTGCGATTCGTCGGATTGCGGCCTCGCCGGCGGCCGGCTACGTTCCAGCCCCCGTGCACCGCGACACGCCGCTCGCCCCGTTTTCCGACCTCGCGCACCCGGGGCGGCTGGCGCTGACCGGCGCCGTCCTCGTTCTCCTCCTCGCCGGCTTCGTCCCGCTCGCCCGCGCCCAGGCCTACCTCCGGTGGGACCAGGCGGCCCGCCCGGCGGCCCTGGGTGGCGCCGCGGCCGGGCTGGCGGAGGACCCGAGCGCGGTGTTCTACAACCCCGCCGGAATCGTCCACCTCTTCGGAACCTACTTCCAGGCCGGCGGGAATCTGGCGGTCGACGAGGCCCGCTTCCGCGCCTTCGGGGGGGACGGCGCCTTCGGGGGCGACGGCGCCTCCGAACGCGACGAGTCACCGATCCTGGCCGGGTCCCTGTATGCGACCCACACGGTCGCCCAGCAACTGACCGCCGGCCTCGGGGTGAACGCTCCCTGGGGCTTGTCGGTCGACTGGGGGAATCCCACCGCCTTCGCCGGCCGCTTCCGGTCGATCGAGAGCCGGCTCAGCGCGATCCAGTTCAACCCCGTCCTCGCCTATGGTCCGGTCGGTCCGTGGAGCGGCGCCATCGGCGTCGACGTCCTGTACGCCACGCTCGGGCTGGAGCGGTTCGAGCAGGACCCGGCGGTGAGCGCCCTCGGCGGCCGTTCGCCGATCGCGCTCGCCCGCACGCACCTGGAGGCGGACGGGACGGGGGTCGGTTGGAATGCGGCGCTCATGTACCGCCCCTCGGCGCGGATCGCGGCCGGCGCACAGTACCGGAGCGAAATCGACATCGAGCTGAGCGGCGTGGCCGACTTCGAGATCGTCGCGCCGGCGGATCTGAGGCAGATCGTGGTGCCCGGCCGGGAGATCACGGTCGGCGAGCTGATCGCGGACCGTTTCGTGGACCAGTCGGTTCTCTCGACCGTTACCTTCCCGCACCTCGCTGTCGTCGGCGTTGCGGTCCGGCCGCTCGAGCAGCTCCGGCTCGCATTGGACGTCCAGTGGGTCGGCTGGGGAGCGGTCGACTCGCTCGCGCTCGCCTTCACCGATTCGGCGCTGGACGAGGCCGGTCCGCTTCTTTATGAGGACGCGTGGGCGATCCGGGGAGGCGTCGAGTTCGAGGTCCGGCCGGGGCTGCCGCTGCGCCTCGGGTATGCCTGGCTGGAGACCCCGACGCCGGCGCTGGCGGTTACGCCTCTCCTCCCCGATGCGGGCCGCGACGTCTACTCGGTCGGTGCGGGCCTCGGCTGGTTCGGCAACCGGGTCGACCTGGGCTATCGCGTGACGATCCTGGACGACAGGGAAGGGGTTGCCTTCCCGGGAGATCCGGGCGCCCTGGACGGGATCTACGAGGCGGTCCTTCACGAAATCGGGATCAGCGTCTCACGCCGGCTGTGAGGTCGCGGTGGTCTTGTCCACTCCTCCGTATCGGGATATAATGCCGAGACTTATGCGCCTTTCCAAAGATCAGCGGGAGGACTTTATCGCGCAGTGCCGCGCCGCTGGACTGTCGGTCACCCACCAGCGGCTGGCGATCTTCGACGCGGTGATGGCGAACTGCAACCGGCACCCCTCGGCCGAGATCATCTATCAGACGGTGCGCGAGCGGTATCCGACGATCTCGTTCAACACGATCTACAAGAACCTCGAGACCTTCGAGGAACTGGGGATCGTCGTCAAGGTGAATCCGCTCTACAACGAGGCGCGCTACGACGTCGACGTGCGGCCCCATCACCACCTGATCTGCCGCCAGTGCAAGACGATCGTCGACGTGCACGACAAGAAGCTGGACCGCGTGCCGGCGCCGGAAGAGGCCGACAACGGATTCCGGGTCGAGAACTGGACGGTCCAGTTCACCGGGCTCTGCGCCGACTGCCAGCAGCCCGTTCCGGCCTGAAACGTCAGCCTGCTGCGGCGGGTCTCCTCTCTAACGCGACCCGGTCCCAACCACCCAGATCCGCCGCCGCCTCATAGGTGCTCCGGACGAACTCGAGCAGCGCCTCGTCCGGCCGATCCGACCGGCGGACCGCCTCGTACGGCAGGATGAATTCCGACATCTCCGGGCTGTAGAAGGCGCCTGCGGGACGCACCGGGCGCTCCCGGTACCCCTTCGGCTCGGGGTAGGCGTAGGCATAGAAGGCCGGCTCCCGCACCGCTCCGCCCCCGGGCCAGAACCCGCAGCTGCTCACCTCATGGGAGTAAGCCTCCCGGGTCACGAAGTCGGCCACGTTGGGCGCCCCGGGATGCTCGGGCGCGCGGCGGCCGGAGAAGAACGTCAGCGCCAGGTCGAAGCTCCCCCAGAAGAAATGGACCGGGCTCGCCTTGCCGAGGAAACCCGAGCGGAAGCCGGTCAGGACGCGATCGGTCTGAAGCAGGACCCGCCAGAATCGTTGTACAGCGTCGGGATCGTAGGACGCATGCGCATCGTCCTCCTCGAACGGAATCGGATCGGCGACCTCGACGGGCGTGGTCCAGAGACTCACCTCGATCCCAAGTCCGCCCAGCGCCGCCATCACCTCCCGGTAAAAGTCGGCAACCGCACGCGGCGCCAGCGCGAGCATCCGGACGGCGCCGTCGCTGTCACGGATCATGAGCTCGTGATCGATGAAGTCGAAGTCGATCTGGAAGGCACGCCCTTCGTATGGGATCGGGGACGTCGTCAGGCCTCGAGATGTCACGTACAGAGGCACCTGCCACCAGTGGTTGATCAGCGGGGCCCGGGCGAGGCGGATCTTTCCCACGACCTGGGTCCACATGTGAAGGGTCGTACACGTTTCCGGCCACTCATCGAGCGCGAGGCTCGGCCAGACCTTGGAATTCGCCATCTGCACCTCCGTGGGCTGGGCGTGAACGCGGCGGAGATTCATTCCTCGGTAGGTTCGGCGCAAGGCGGGCGCAAGGCAGGCGCAAGGCTGGAACCCGCCGGGGGACCCGGCGTATTATCTTAATACCGCCAGCCGGCGTCCCCGATCGGAGGTAGGTCCAATGGCCCGTCCGCGCTTTCCGCTCCCGGGGGTGGTCCTGCTCATCGGCGCGCTCGCCTGCCAGGCCGAGCCCGCCGCCGAGCGCTCCGCGCCCCGCGTCGTCTTCCAGCAGCCCCAATCATCTCCGTCGGATGTCGCCACGGCCGTGGCGCTCGGACCCGCGGGGGGCTCGCCCGAGGTCATCGTGCTGGGCGAGCCGCGCCCGACGCAGGCGGCACCGCGCCCGGCCCCCCGGGCCGCGCCGGCTCCACAGGTGATCGTCCGCACCGTCTACGTCGACGCCCCACCGGAGACGCCTCGGGAGACCGAGCCGATCGCCCCGTCGTGGCCGGCGGACGAACGCGTGGAGCCGGTCGCGACCTATCCCGAACCAGTCTATGAGCCTTCCGCCCCGGCGGACCCGGTGTACGAGCCGGTGGCCACCACCTGGCCGGCCCCGGGTCCCACGCCGACGACGTTCCCCGTCCCCGACCAGGGGCCGAACCGGACCCAGGACGCGATCGTCGGCGCCGCTATCGGCGCGGGGATCGGCGCCGTCCTCGGCGGCCGGGACGGCGCGATCCGGGGTGGGATCGGCGGCGGGATCGGTGGCGCGATCGGCGGCCGGAACGGAGCGATCCTGGGCGGCGTGCTCGGAGGCTCGAACCGGGGCGGCGTGCTCGGAGGCGGCCGCGGCCGCGTTCCGCGTCGCGGCGGCGGTTGCTACGCGGAGCCGTTCTCGTCGCCGACTCCCCTCCTGCGGGACGTCACCGTCGACCTCGTGTCCCGCTGATGGGCGGGCGGATCCGGCGAGCTAGGGCGCCGCTCGCGCTCGCGGCGGCGGGCAGCATGGCGGCTCTGACAGCGCTCGCTTCCGCCGGCTGCCGCCAGGATGTGCAAACCGAGGGCTCGGAGCGCCGGGTCGTGGTCCGCTCCGACGGGCGCGCGCTCCCTCCCAGCGTGACGGCTCGACAAGGGCTTTCGCTGGGACCGGTCGAGGGCGCCCCCGAGATCGTGATCCTCCCTGAAGGCGAGCCCGAGAGCGCGACCCGGATCGTCTACGAGACCGTGGTCGAGGAGAGCCCGGATTCGCCGGCGCCGGCCGGCCAGGAGGCCGATCTGGCGGGCGCCGGTGCGACGTTGCCGGTGGTCTACCCCAACGCCGAAGCCGAGGAACTCCTCCTCCCCGCCGAGCGCACCCAGATCCACTTGACCGCGACGACGACCCTCTCCACGGACGCGAGCGAGGTCGGAGATCCGGTCACGGCCGAGACCGCCGAGCCGGTGATCGTCGATGGCGAGGTCGTGATCCCGGAGGGCTCACTCGTCCACGGGCGGGTGAGCGAGATCGAGCGCGGCGAGTACCCGGTCCGCCGGCCGTCGATCGAGATCGTCTACGACCGGATCGAGACGCCCGACGGCCGGGTGATCCCGATCGACGCGCGCACGTCGGGCGAGGTGGGAACGGTGGTCCAGCACCCGCGCGGCGATCACGACCGGATGCGGAACATCCTGCTCGGGGCCGGCATCGGGGCGGCGACGGGCGGGGCGACGGGCGGGAAGCGAGGCGCCGTCCTGGGCGGGGTCGTGGGCGGAACGATCGGAGCCGGGGTCGGGAGCGGGGGCGTCGACTGGTGCGCGGTCCTCCATCCGGGCGACCCCCTGATCATCATCTTCAACCGCGACGCGGTCATCCGCCGCGGGCCGTTCCTCATGAACGCGACCGGCCGCGACTAGGCGCGTGCGGCATGCGGGCGCTGTCGGCCCTTCTCTGGTCCGTGCTGGCCGCCGGCTGTGTGGTCTACGACTCGGGCCCGGTCGGCCCGGACAGCTCGGGCCGGCCGTTCGTCGAGGGGCGCTGGGACATCGACGCCTTCGTCTCCTCGAGCACGTGCGGCTTCGTAGGGGATGAGCCCTTCTCGGCCCGGGTCTTCCAGAACCGCGATCGGATCCAGTTCGTCGTCGACATAGCCGGCTTCGGAGACCTCCGCTACGACGGGTTCCTCGAGCGCGACGGCGACTTCTTCGTACGCCACACGACGTTCTTCCCGGAGGCCGACATCCGCGACTCTTCCCAGGTCGACGGCCGCTTCTCTTTCAGCGGGCGGAGCCTGACGGCGACCGAGGTCGAGGAGATCACCGACCTGCGGACAGGGCGCACGTGCCGGATCGTCTGGCGCTGGCGGGGCGACCGGCGCTGACGCCGTCCGAGGCGCCGCCCGAGCTCGAAAGACTCCTCGACCGCTTCGCCGCACTCGGACGCGAGCCGACGATGCAGCTCCTCGTCGAGTACGCGAACCGCTTCCCCGAGCTGCCGGCGCGCTACGCCGCACTGGCGGCGGACGAGCGCTACAAGGTCCACGAGTGCATGACGCCGGTCTCGCTCTTCAGCGAGGTTGAGGGTGGCGGGATCTGGTTCTACGCCGATGTCCCGCGGAGCGCCCCCACGGTCCGGGCCCTCCTGACGATCTTCACTCAGGCGCTGAACGGGAAGCCGCCCGCGGCGGTCCTGGCGATCCCCGCCGACTTCGTGTCGCGGCTGATGCAGAAGGTGGGACTATCGACGCGCGAGCGGGGCTTGAACGCGATCGTGGCCCGCATGAAGCGCCACGCGGCCGAGGCGCTGGCGGCCTGAGCCGGCGACCGCGCCGCGCGGATCAAAGCCGGTTGATCCCAGAATCCTTCCGGAAGCTCGCCCTCCGGTGGTCGGACGAGACCCGCCTCGATCAGCTTCTGTAGATTGGCAGCGTGCCGCTCCGCGGAGTTCAGCGGTGCCAGTTTGGCCACCGGTGTGCCGCGCTCGGTGACGATGACCTCCTCGCCGTTCTTGACGGCGCGGAGGAACTCGCTGAGCCGGGCCTGCCGGCGCTCGGCGCCATTCGAACAAACCCGCTCCGGGCGGCGTCTCATTGGTGACGATCGCGATCCATTGACTTCGATCCGGCCCGGGGGCGTCTGCACGGTGAGCGATCTCGTCGAGCGCGCCCAGCGGGGCGAGGCGGGGGCCTTCGACCGACTCTATCGGGAGCACGTCGAGCGGGTGTACGCGATCTGTCTCCGCCTGTCGGCCGATCCGTTGCGGGCCGAGGGACTGACCCAGGACGTGTTCGTTCGCGCCTGGCGCCGGCTGGATTCGTTCCGGGGCGAGAGCCGGTTCTCGACCTGGCTCCATCGGATCGCGGTCAACGCCTTCATGGAGGACCACCGGTCGATGACGCGGCGCGGCCGGCGGATCGAGACGACCGGACCCGGAGGCCTGGAGGCGTACTCGATCGCCATTCAGAGCGGTGCTCCAGACACGCGGCTCGATCTCGAACGGGCGATCGCGGCGCTGCCCCGGGGAGCGAGAACGATGATCGTCCTGCACGATGTCGAAGGGTACCGTTACGAGGAGGTCGCCGCGCTGACCGGCGTCGCCCTCGGAACGGTCAAGTCGCAGATCCACCGCGGGCGAAGGCTCCTGAGGGAGGCGCTCGGATGAACCGGTCCCACCTTTCGGAAGAGAGGCTCAACGACTACGCCGAAGGCGCCCTGGCGCCGGCCGACCGGCAGGCGGTCGAGGACCATCTGGCGGCCTGCGCGGACTGCCGGGCGGAAGCCGCGGGCCTGCGCACGCTGCTCGCGGATCTGGAGCGGCTCCCGCGGGAGGTCCATCCGCCCCGGGACCTCCTGCCGCAGATCGAGACGGCGGCCCGCCGGCCGGAGGTCGTGCCAATCGATCGGGAGGGCTCGCGCGACCGGGCGGGCTCACGCGGCCGGAGCTTGCGGGACCTCCGCGCTCCGCTGGCGGCCGCCGCCCTGGGGCTCGTCGTCGTGACCGCGGCGGCTACCTTCCTTTTCGTCCAGAGTCGCGGCCCGGAGCCGATCGCCGAGCGGGCGCCGGGGGTCGCGGGTTCGCCCGCGCCCGGCGACTTCCCGGCCGGATTCCGCGCCGTCGCAAACGAATACGACCGGGCGATCGGCGAGCTCACGGCCACACTCGAGTCGCACAGCGCCGACCTCGACCCGCTGACCGTCCGGCTGGTCGAGGAAAACCTGCGGATCATCGACCGGGCGATCCGCGAATCCCGCGCCGCGCTCGATGCCGATCCCGGAAACGAGCTCCTGCGACATCTCGTCGTCGCGTCCTACGAGCGAAAGCTCGATCTCCTGCGGCAGGCGACGCAGCCGCCGGCCCCGCTGTGAGCGCGGTCATGAAGAGCCTGGCTTCGATCCTGCTCGTTCTGGCGACCGCCGGGACCGCCTCTGCGCAGGACGAGGTGAATCGCCGGATCGGAATCGACGCCCACGCCTACATCAAAGTCTACCTGCTGGAAGGGTCGGTGCGGGTCGTCGGCTGGGATCGGGACTCCCTGGCCGTGAGCGGTACGGTCGCAACGGGGCGACTCTTCTTCGGCGGCGCGGGGAAGAGCGCCAAGCTCGGGGTCTGGGACGATAACCTGGAGTCTGGTAGCGCCGATCTCGAGGTCCGCGTTCCCGCGACCAGCACGATATGGATCAAGTCCCACGAGGCGGACGTCAGCGTGTCCGGCGTCACCGGCGGGGTCGATGCGTACTCGGTGACCGGCGACGTGCGTGTTGCGGGGACGCTACGGCACCTCTACGCCGAGTCGATGGGCGGCGCGATCGAGATCACGGCCTCCGCACCCTCCGTACGGGCCAAGACGGCAGGCGGCTGGATCACCTTCAGGGGGAGCGGCGACGACCTCACGCTCTCGACCGTCGCCGGTACGATCGACGCAGCCGCCCGCCGGAACCCCCTGCGGGCGAGGATCGAGACCGTCACCGGCGACATCCGCTTCGCGGGCGGCGTCCAGCCCGGCGGCGCCCTCGCTTTTCAGACCCACAGCGGCGCCGTCGACATCCAGCTCCCGGGTGATCTGGGCGCCGAGGTGGCGGTCGCGACGATCGAGGGTGAAATCGCCAATGGGCTACGCGTGGCAGCGGGGGGAGAGCGCGATCTGCGGGGACGGGAGCTCAGCTTCCTGACGGGAGAGGGGGGCGCGCAGGTCACCGTACGGACCTTCAGCGGTGACGTGACCCTGAGCGCGAGTGAGATAGCGATCGAGAGATAGTCCGAGAGAGATAGCCGGCTCGCGAACCTGCCCTTCGAACCTTTTCAGCCGTTCCGACCGTCCAAGATGCGAACCACACCCCGAACCCGACAGAGGAGGCTACTCATGTCGATCCGATCCCTGCCCTTCGTTCGCACCGGCCTGGCGCTGTTCCTGGGCCTTTTGCTGACCGCTCCCGTGCTGGCTGGACCCCCCTGGATCTCGATCGAGATCCCGGCCAACCCGCACGACCGCGCCACGCGCGGCGCATTGCTGGTCGTCCACGCCTACCATCACGGCGACAACGTCGCCTACCCCCTGACCGGCACCGCCGAGGGGCTGGTGGACGGGAAGCGGGTGTCGCTGCCGCTCTCGATCACGCGCACCGGCTCCGCCGGCGTCTACGCGGTCGCTCCGCCGGATCTTCCCGCGGGAAGCTGGATCCTGGTGCTCCGGCTCGCCGCCGGCGAGGGGTCCGGCGCCACCGCGCTCGTCCGCCTCGACGGTCGGGGGGAGATCGCGGGGGTCCGAGTGCCGAGCGACTCACGTGAGGGCTGGACGATCCCGCGCCCTGTGACGGGCGGCGAGATCGACGATCTCCTCCAGCGGGGGGGGCTCGCGAGCACGGACGGCCCTTCCGCGAGCGCGCTCGCCGCGGGCTTCGGGGCGACGATCCTCGTCCCCTTCGTGCTGTTCCGCCTCCACCGCCGGCGCGGCGAAGGCCGCTAGCGGGCCCGGCTCAGCCCCCGCGGTTCACGGAGAGCGTCGCGACGTAGCTGCGCTGCCGTATGGGCTCGGTGGAGAGAGGGTCAGGATCGAGCTGGACCAGGCGAATCTCGTGGTCCGCGTGGACGACCGCTTTCGGCTCCAATGTGGTGTGGAGGGCGATCACCTCGGCGGACCGGCGGCCGATCGTGACCTCGAGCACGACCGCGGCGTCCCCCTCCCAGATACAGTCGACGTCGACCGGGCACCGGGAGTCCTCGCGGACCTCCCGGAACAGGATCGCCAGGCCGTCCTCTCCCACTTCCACGCGCTCGCCGACCCTGATCTCGAAATCGCGGCCGAGCTCGATTGTACCCAGAGTCGGATCCGAGTCGGTCGGCGCGAGACCGTTGCCGCTCGAGCATGAGAGCGCCGCTGCGAGCCCGATCACGAAGGTCAACCGCGGGACGCTCACACCGTTCATCGTACGGACCAAATTACCCGATGGCCTGACCGGTTGAATTACTTCTCGATCGGCGCCCGCACGACGTTCCCCCACTCGGTCCAGGAGCCGTCGTAGTTGCGCACGTTGTCGAAGCCGAGGAGATAGTTGAGCACGTACCAGGTGTGGGAGCTCCGCTCCCCGATCCGGCAGTAGGCGATGACCTCGTCGCTAGGATCGAGCGCCTGCTCGTCGCAGTAGATCGTCTTGAGCCGGTCGGCCGGCAGGAACGTGTGCGTCTCGGGATCGACCGCGCGCGCCCAGGGGACGTTCTTCGCCCGCGGGATGTGGCCGCCCCGGAGCGCCCCTTCCTGAGGGTACTCGGGCATGTGGAGGAGCTCGCCCCGGTACTCCTGCGGGCTGCGGACATCGACGAGCTGCCCCTTCTTCTCGACGTGCTCGACGACCTCGTCGCGGAACGCGCGGATCTTCGCGTCGTCGCGCTCCGGCGTGGGGTAGTCCTTTGATTTGTACTTCGGGACCTGGGTCGTCATCTCGCGGCCCTCGACCTCCCACTTCGCGCGCCCGCCGTCCATGACCCGGCAGTCCTCGTGACCGAAGAGCTTGAAGACCCAGAGCGCGTAGGTCGCCCACCAGTTGTTCTTGTCGCCGTAGAACACGACCGTGGTGTCGCGCGCGATCCCGAGCCGGTCCATGAGATCGGCGAATCGCTCGGGATCGACGTAATCGCGGATCAGGGAGTCGTTCAGGTCCGTGTGCCAGTCGACCTTGACCGCGCCCGGGATGTGGTCCGTGTCGTAGAGGAGGACGTCCTCGTTGGACTCAACCAGACGGACCGTATCATCTTCCAGATGTTCCGCGACCCAGTCGGTCGATACGAGCGCCTCCGGATGGGTGTACCCTCGCTGCTCGATATCAACAACTTTACTTGTAAACATTCCGGCTCCCTTGGTTGAATCCTTCAGACGGGCAGACCGCGCGCGCGCAGGAAGTCCAGCGTGCGGCGGGTCGCCCCGGCGTGGTCCTCGAGGAACTGTCGCGCGGCCGTTCCGGACCGCCGGCGGGATTCCGGGTCGGACAGCCACGCTCGCCATAATGTCATCAGTTCGGGGGTCGAACGCACGTTCGCCAGACCGCCCGATGCCCGCATCGCCTGCACCTCGTGGGGATTCCCGTGATCGGAACCGGTCACCACTGGAACCGCGTGGGCGGCCGGCTCCAGCGTGTTGTGGACGGCGCCGCCGAAGCCGCCCCCGACGTAGGCGAGATCGGCCACACCGTAGAGACGATACAGGATCCCGATCCGATCAACGATGAGGACAGCCGGTCCTTCGCCCGATGGAGCCTCGTCCGTGATAAGGCCGGCCTGGAGGCCGTGAGCGCGTGCCTTCCGGATGAGCCGCTCGATCGCGTCCGGGGTCGGCTCGTGCGGCGCGATGACGGCGATCAGCCGCGGGTGCTCCCGCCGGAGACGGGCCACGGCCTCCAGCAGGACGGCCTCGTCGGCCGGCCAGGTGCTCCCCGCTACGACGACCGGCCCAACGTCCGGGGCGGGGCGCCAGGGCGGCGGCTCGGCGCGGGCCGCATCGAGCCGCGCCAGCGTCGCATCGATCCGCGTATCACCGGTGACGCCGACGATCTTGCTCGGGATGCCGGCCTCTCGCAGCCGGTCGGCATCCTCCGGAGCCACCACCGCGATCGCGCGAAACTCGCGGTAGAGCAATCGCGTCAGCGCGCGGAGGGGCGGGCGCAGCCGTCGGCTCCCTCCCGCCACCCTGCAGCAGACCTGGGCGAGGAGGGTTCCCCGTTCGGCCGCCGTCCAGACCAGGTTCGGCCACAGCTCCCCCGAGACCAGCACGAGCGCGCCGGGGTCGATCGCCTCGACGACGCGGCGGACGGAGCGAGGGAAGTCGAACGGCAGATAATCGGCCGCGTCCGGTACGGGCCATCCGGCATGAACCCGCTCGGCCGAGGTCGAGAAGTAGGAGGCGAAGATCGCCGCCTCCGGCTGCTCGCCTCGTATCGCTTCTACCAGCGGCCGCGCTTGCAGCGTCTCGCCGGCGCTGGCCGCGTGGACCCAGATCCGCGGCCCCCGCCCCGCGGTCCGCGCCGCGGCCGCCTCCCAGCGCGCTTCGACCCCCTTCCGCGCGGCCATCTCCCGTGCCAGCCGCGGGCGCACGCGCGCGAGGCCGCCCAGAGCGACGCGCGACGCGGGGACGGCAAGGCCGTTGTAGACCCATCGCGAAAGCCTGCCGCCCGGCGCGCTCATCCCTCCCTGTCGCCGGTAAAGAAAACGTAGCGGTCCGCAGCGCTGTTGAGAATGCCGCGGAAGACGCGTCCGGCAAGGCGGGTTGGGTCGATGGCACGCGCGATTTCCCGCCCTTCCCGATCACGAATCGCCCAGCCCAATCGCTGCGTCAAAGTCCCGATCGGCCCGCCGTCCGGCGCGACGACATCGAACCGCCGCACGGCGACCCATCGACGACGGGGAACGAGGCGGAAGGCGAGGTGCTCCCGGCCGGGAACCGGATGGAACGTGGTCGGACCCTTCAGGCCGTAGTGGGCGACGTCGGACCGGCCGGCGGGAGCTCCGTCCGGTCCAGAGACGTGATAGCTCGCCGTGTAACCCTCCCCCCAATAACGACGAAAGCCGGAAGTCTCCCTCCGGCTCTCACAGCGAAACTCATGTATTGCGCTAGATCGCGTCGACGCGCACGATCCCGGGTACCATCTCCTGGAGCCGCTGCTCGATCCCGCGCTTGAGGGTCATCGTGCTCATGGGGCACCCGCCGCAGGCGCCCATCATCCGCAGCGTCACGACACCCTCCTCGATGTCGAGGAGCTCGACGTTGCCGCCGTCCATCGCGATCGCGGGGCGGATCGTGTCAAGCGCTTCCTCGACCCGCTCGCGCAGGGCCTCGTTGTCGATGTCGGTCGTCCCCACTTCGGCCTCTGTCACCGCCGTCGCGGGCCGTCCGTCGTTCGCGCGATCCGTAGCTTCGGGCATGTCGAATGCACCTCCCATACGATTCGAAATCAAGTTGGAAGATACCGCGCGCGAACGCTTCAACGCAAGCTTGGGAGGGTCGGCGGATCGCCTTCCGTGGCGCCCTCGGGCACGGTCCCGTAGCGCACGCCAGGCGCGATGCGAGGTGCGGCTGCCTCCGATGGGTGTAGACCGTACATTCGGGCCGATGGCGGACTCCAAGCGCATCCTCTGGGTCGACGACGAGATCGGCGGCCTCAAGTCCCACATCCTGTTCCTCGAGAATCGCGGCTTCGCCGTCACCACGGCCCCTAATGGCGAGGACGCGCTGGCGGTCCTCTCCGAGAACGGGTTCGACTGCGTCCTGTTGGACGAGCAGATGCCCGGCATGCGCGGCATGACGGTGTTCCAGCGGATCCGCGACACCCATCCCCGCCTCCCCGTCGTGATGGTGACGAAGAGCGAGGAGGAGGGACTGATGGACCAGGCGATCGGCCGCCGCGTGGACGACTACCTCGTCAAGCCGATCAACCCCAACCAGGTCTTATCGGTCCTCAAGCGCCTCCTCGAAGGATCGCAGATCCGTCACCAGACGATCGCGCAGGAGTTCAGCCGCCGCTATCTGGACCTCGAGGAGGAGCGGAAAACCCGCGTCACGTGGGACGACTGGGTAGCGCTGTACAGGGAGATCCTGGCATGGGAGCTCCGGCTCATCGAGGCGGGCGAGCGGGGGCTCCTGGAGAGCCAGCGGGAGATCCACAAGGCGGCCAACGCCGACTTCACCCGCTACGTCGTCCGTAACTACCGCAACTGGGTGGCGGCGCGACCGGGCGATCGCCCGACACTCTCGCCCGACGTGATCGGAGAGCGGGTCCAGCCGCTTCTCGAGGCCGACAGCGGGCCCGTCTTCTTCGTGATCATCGACTGTCTGAGGCTCGACCAGTGGCTCGCCATCCGGGACGCGCTCGAACCGGACTATACGATCGACGAGTCGTTCGCCGGTTCGATCCTGCCGTCGGCTACGCCGTACTCGCGCAACGCGATCTTCAGCGGCTGGTTCCCGCGACAGATCGCCGACAAGCACCCCCATCTGTGGATCGGCGACGCCGACATCGAGGGCTCGCTCAATCCGCACGAAGGGGAGCTTCTGGAGAGGCAGCTTAGAAGGAAGGGGCTCGGCGAGGTCTGCCCCGTTCAGTACACGAAAGTGTACACCGCCGACGACGGGGCGGCGGCGCTCAAGAAGCTTCCGCAATGCTTCCAGAGCCGGCTGTCGGCCTTCGTGTTCAATTTCATCGATGTCCTGACCCACGGGCGCTCGGAGTCCGAAATCCTTTTGGAGATCGCGCCCGACCCCGAGGCGTTCCGCTCGCTCAGCCGGTCGTGGTTCCTCCACTCGCCGCTTTACGAGCTGTTGCGTCAGTCCGCGAGGCACGGCGTGCGCGTCGTCCTCACGACCGATCACGGATCGGTGCACTGCTTGAGGCCCGCGACCGTGTACGCGCGGCGTGACGCATCGCAGAATCTGCGCTACAAGTTCGGGACCAACATACGCGCCGAGGATGCGGAGGCCGCGTTCAGGGTCGTCGACCAGGCCGAGATCGGCCTGCCGGACCTGGGCATCAATGTCGCCGCGCTGATGGCGGTCGAGGACTACTACTTCGTCTATCCCACCAAGCTGCGCGAGTACCAGAGCCGTTATTACGGCGCCTTCCTGCACGGCGGGATCTCGCTCGAGGAGCTGATCCTGCCGGTCGCGACGCTGACCCCGAGGTAGGGTTTCCTTTGCCTCCCAGGAGTTGACAAGCGACTTCTAAGCTGCTATACTATTCTTAATAGCGTAGTAGCTTGGGAAGGGTTCCTTTCGCGGAGGTTGCGGTGAGAATAGTTTGCCTTGAAGGAAGCAGCCTAAATCAGTTGAGCAGGCTCGGCGTCAGCTTCCAAGATCTGACGCCGCATGGGGCTGGTAGTTCCATCTATCACTTGGTCGTAATGACTGAGGAGCAGGCCGCTGCACTCAGGGAACTCGGGCTCGGAGGGGAGGACATCACGCCCACAGTTCTTCAGCGAGCCGAACCAGCTTCAAATGGAGGCTACGTTCATTGTCGCGGCGGGAGAATCCCAGATGGCCTTCGGCTCCGCAAGAAGTACAAAGGTCGAGTTATCGAGGCGGAAACGAGGGGCGGAAAATTTTGGGTTAACGGACGCAGTTTTTCCAATCCGTCACGCCCTGCGTGCGAAATAACCGGTACCTCGGTCAATGGTTGGGTTTGGTGGAATTACTTCGATGAATCGAGTGGAGACTGGCGCTCTCTCAACGATCTTCCCGATAACGAGTGAGCTTGAGTCACGAGCCTTGCACCAATGGCAGCGAAAATGAGTTTCGGGAAGAGAACCGTCAGTCTACTGACAGGATCCTGACATGATGAGGGAAAGAGTAACGATTGATCAGTATTGTTCCTCAGCAGGAACCCGCGAACGCGGGCGGCGGGTCTATCCGGAGATCCTGAAAGCGGCAGAAGGTGATAGAGATCTAGAGATCTCTTTCGAGAAAATAGATTTCGTGTCTCCATCCTTTCTGGATGAGACCGTCGTTCGCTTGGTCGAAGAAGATCCCTCAATCGCTAAGCGCATAACCGTCATCGGACTGCAGCCTTTTGCGGCGCGAATGCTGAAAACAGCTCTGGGGAAGCTGGGAATTTCCACGGAAATCGTCAAAGACACGACCGAGCGAAGGGCAAGCTAGACGCGCGGTCTGGGATCCCAGACGATTTCAACGAGAGTTCCAGGAAGAGGGGAACAGCTTTCCCGGGCGGATATACCCCTATCACCGGCATACACGTGAGCGGCACCGCTCCTAATTCCGAGATAGCCTCCATGTTCTCGAACCGCCTCAACAATCATGGGAAGGCCGAGTCCTCCCCTGCCAATCCTGCTTGAGACATGCGGGTCTAAAGCACGAAGCACCATTTCCGCGTCGGATAGCGTGCCGAGTCTCCCCTCGAGGGCTGCGGGGATGCCGATGCCGCCATCTCCGACTGCGATCTGCACTCTCTGATTATATCGTTGGACAGTGACTATCGCCTCACGGCTCTGGCTATGGGACTCGATGTTGCTGAGCAGCTCACCCAGGCCGAGACGAAGGTATTCTCCGCTGATTTCGAGATCTTTTCCTCGCATGACGATCGTCTCAAAAATTCTTTGCGTGAGATCCTCGACCTGATCGTCGTTCTTCAGCTCGAAGATCGACACCTCGAGCAACTTGTCCGCCAGGTCTCTCTCGCTCAGCTGCAATTGTTCGATCGGGGGGCGAAACCCGACAGGGAGATCTGAAACCGCAGCCGGAAAGTGCATTCTCACTAGATAGTTCCTGACATCCAAGGAATCGGGCAGCTCGACCAAAACCTTCGACGCTCCACGATCAAGGAGATCTCGGATGAGCCAGTACAGATAGATCAAGCCGAAGGGCTCGATGAACTCGACGTGGTTCATGCGAAGGACAACCTCAGGTTCTACGGCACCTGTCGGGGAGAGCCGGAAAGTCGTGCCTTGCTTGAGTCGAATCTCGTTGAGAGAAAGCACGAGGCGATCTCCCTCTCGCTGGAGTTCCAAAGGCATCGACCTCTCCGCTGGTTCAGCCTCCTGAAGCGAATCCCGCGAGAGCCTCCTTGCCCCGATCCACGATGGGCTCCCCGTGGGTCAGGAGGAGGTGGCGGAAGTCGCGCTCGAGGAGGGCGTGGCAGGCTTTAGCGACGCGCGCCTTCAAGGCCGGCGGGTCGTCCCCATACCAGCCGTCCGGCGCGTAACTGAGGGGCCCCTCGCCGTCCCGCAGCAGGATATCCGCGAAGGTCAGGGCCCCGCCGGCGACGGGCACGTAGAGGACGGTTTCGTCCAGCTCCTGGCCCGGAACGGCGAGCGCTTCGATCCCGCCGGTCAGCGCCGCGCCGTGGTTGAACGGCTCAGCGGCCGGCACACGCTCCCGCACGTGGTCGAGCCCGGCGCGATGGCAGAGTACCCGGCAGCCGAACGCTTCGGCGAAGGCGGAGCTCTCCCGTGAGTGGTAGCGATTGGTCACCAGGATCGTCTCAGGCGCCGGCCGGCCCTCGAACCACTCGAACCGCGCGCCCGGGATCATGGGGTCGATCAGCACGCGGGATCCCTCCACGTAGTAGGAGCTGACGACGATCCTTTGCTCCGGGTGGAATGCGGTCCAGTGATGAAGTCCCGGCGCGATCTCCCGGACCGGTCCCGGGGGCGGAGTTTCGGCGCCCTTCGCGGCACCGGTCATGATCCCGCCGTCTCCTTTCGCTTGCCCACGAACCGGGCGAGCGCCTCCCGACCCCCGCCTACGATCGGCTCGCCGTGCGCCAGGAGGACATGACGGAAGTCGTGCTCCTCGACAAGGCGGCCGAGCGACTCCCGGAGACCCGCCTTGACCCCCTCCGGATCCTCACCCATGTATTCGTCGGACACGAACCTCAGATCTCCCTCCCGGATGACCGCATCCCCGATCGCCAGGATCCCAGCCTCGCGCACCGTGTGGAACGCCGTCTCCTCCGGACAGAGCACTCCGATCTCGATCGCCAGGAAGCCGTTCGGGAAGTCATCCCCGGCGGCAAACGGCTCGACCTCCTCGCCGGATGTGAACTCGTGCATCCCCGCCCGATGGCAGCGCACGGTCGCGCCGTAGGCGCCGGCCAGCTCGCCGCTGTGCCTGTAGTGATGGCGGTTCGTCAGCAGGATGTCGTGCGGCTCGCCGTGGCGCCGGAACCACTCGACGCCCTCCTCCGGCACCCGCGGGTCGATCAGCACACCGCCGTCGGCATCAGTCAGGTAGTACGAGTGGATATCGATTCCCCACTTCTCGTGCTGGGTCGTCCAGTGGAAAACGCCGGGCAGGATCTCATTCATGATACCCTCGGTCCTTCGGGTGATGGCGTGCTGCTCGCCCCGCGGGAGACGACTCCCGCGCGGGTAGGGACGGCGCCAGTTTAATATCTTCTCTCCGATGGCTACCTACCTCCGGATGCTGGGATATCTGCGGCCGCACGCACCGCTCCTCGGGCTGTCGTTCGGGTTGATGGTGGCGTTCGCCCTGGTCGATGGCTTCTCGATCGTCGTCCTGATCCCGTTTCTGCAGGTCCTCTTCGGCGGCCCCTCGCCCGCGGCCGCGATCCCGGCTCCCGATCACTGGCTGGGGCGGATCGAGAACTTCCTCAAGTACGATCTCTTCACGTTCCTGGCCGAGCCGTCGCGGCTGGGGACGCTGACTAACGTGTGCCTCATCATCCTGGTGATCTACTTCGTGAAGGCGGTGCTGGGCTACTTCCAGCAGTTCCTGCCGCAGATCGTGCTCGAGCGGGCGCTCAGGGACCTCCGGAACGAGTTCTTCGCCCACCTCCACGGCCTCTCGTTCCGATACTACCAGCGGACCCGCGCCGGACACCTGCTGTCGATCCTGACGAACGATGTCCAGCTCCTCAAGAACGCGATCTCGACCGGCGTCTTCCAGGTGACCCGCAACCTCCTGGAGGTCTCGGTCACGCTCCTCATCCTGCTGGCGATCTCGTGGCGGCTGACGCTCCTCGCCATCGCGATCCTGCCCCCGATCGCCTGGATCGCGGTCCTGATCGCGCGGAAGCTGCGGCGGGTCAACCGCGAGCTGCTCCAGAAGTTCGGCGACGTCACAAGCGCGCTCCAGGAGACGATCGCCGGGATTCGCATCATCAAGGCGTTCGGCGCCGAGCGCTACGAGCGGGCGCGGTTCGCCGGCGACAACGCGGGCTACCTCAGGAACACCGTGCGTTCGAGAAAGTACGCGCTGCTGGGCACGCCGCTCTCGGAGTTCCTGCTAGCGACGGCGGTCGTCGTGATCCTGTACATCGGCGGCCGCATGATCCTGACCGGCGGGGATCTCACTCCCGAGACGTTCTTCGTGTTCCTCGTCGCGGCGCTCAAGCTGTCGAGCCCCCTCAAGTACCTCTCGAAGCTGAACGAGGACGTGCAGCCGGCGCTGGCCGGCTGCGAGCGGATCTTCGCGGTCCTCGACACCGAGCCGGAAGTCGTGGAAGCGTTGCACCCGGTGCCGATCTCGGGCTTCGAGGATCGGGTCCGCTATGAGGACGTCTCCTTCGCCTACGAGGAGGGCGGGCCCGTCCTCCACGATATCTCGTTCACGATCGGGAAGGGGGAGGTAGTCGCGCTCGTCGGCCCATCGGGGGGCGGCAAGTCCACGCTCGTCGACCTCCTGCCGCGATTCTACGACCCGTCCTCGGGCCGAATCCTGTTCGATGGCCACGATCTCCGCGATGTCCGCCTCGCCGACCTGAGGTCGCAGATGGGGATCGTCACGCAGGAGGTGATCCTGTTCCATGACACGGTGGCCGCCAACGTCGCCTACGGGACCGTGCCCGACCAGGAGCGGCTCGAGGCGGCCGCCCGCGCCGCCAACGCGCTCGACTTCATCCGGGCGCTCCCTGACGGATTCGAAACGCCCCTGGGCGAGCGTGGGGTGCGTCTCTCCGGCGGCCAGCGGCAGCGGATCGCGATCGCGCGCGCGATCTACCGGAACCCGCCGATCCTCATCTTCGACGAGGCGACCTCGGCGCTGGACACCGAGAGCGAAATGCTGGTCCAGGAGGCGATCTCCCGACTCATGGAGAACCGTACGGCGATCGTCATCGCGCATCGTCTTTCGACGGTGCTCCGCGCCGACCGGATCGTCGTGATCGAGCGGGGCCGAGTGGTGGAACAGGGGACCCACGCCGAGCTCCTCGCGCGCGCGGGTCGCTACAGCCGCCTCTACGAGCTGCAGTTCGCCGAGCTGCCGGCGTGATGCGCCTGCCGCTGGAGCCCGGCGATGTCCGCCGCGCGCTCTTCATCCGCCTCCGGCGTTTTGGCGACACGATCGTGCTTGGACACGCGATCCGCGCGTTCAGGCGCTGGGCGCCTGGCGCCCGCCTGGGCGTCGTCGTCCAGCCCGGCTACGAGGCGTACGTCGAGCTCCTCCCCGAGGTCGACGCGGTCGTGATCGCAGGCCGCGGCGTACGGGACGGCGCACAGGCGCTGGCCCGCGTGTGCGCATTCGGCGCCGATCTGGCGATCGACTTCCATGGCAACCCGCGGGCGGCGCTCCTGACGCTAGCGAGCGGCGCCCGGCTCAAGGTGGGCGAGCGGCGCTTCCGGTGGCCGGTCTACGACGTGCGAACGCCGCATGCCGAGCTCGTATTCGGCCTGGAGCGCCGGAGCCACACGGTCGAGAACCACCTGGCGCTCCTGGCCGCGATCGGCATCCCGACGCCGCCCGAGCCGCTGGCGCTGCCGGTCCCCGCCCAGGCGCGGGCGGCCCTCGCCCATCGTCTCGGGACCGCCGGCGTCCCCGACGGCCCGCGCGTGGTCCTCTTTCCGACGACGACGCTGCGAGGCAAGCAATGGCCGATCGAGCGCTGGTTCTCGCTCGCCGCGCGTCTGGCAGAGACCTGGACCGGAGCGATCCTGCTGCCGTTCGCGCCCGGCGAGGATTCGATGGCCGAGCATGCGCGGGAGGCGGCTGGAGGGGCGCATGTCCTCCCCTCGCTCCCCCTCGCCGAGCTCAGCGCGCTCGCTTCCACGGCTGCCCTTGTGGTCGCGCAGGACTCGCTCGGCGCCCATCTGGCCGCCGCCCACGGCGTTCCCTCGGTCCTCCTCTTCGGGGCGACCGATCCGGCCGAGTATCACCCCTGGATGGCGGAGCACGTCGTGCTCCGGGTCGAGGGCCTTTGCTGCTCGCCATGCGGCGGCCGGTCGTGTCGCTCGCCCTACTACCCGTGGGCGTGCATCGACGGACTCGATGAGGACGCGGTGCTCGGGACCGTGCTTGCCTGGCTTGCCGGCGAGCGACCGGGAGCGCGCACCGCGACGCCACGTGCCGGCGCCTGATGAGCGACCCGCTCGCCGTCTTCCATTGCGACGCGCGCACGATCTGGGCCGGAGGGCAGAACCAGCTCCTGCTCCTCGCCCTCGGACTTCGGCAGCGCGGCCACCGGCAGTGGATCGTGACTCCGCCCGGGAGCCCGCTCGCCGGACGGGCAGGGGATGAAGGGCTGGACCTCCTGCCTCAGCCCTATCGGGGCGAGGCCGATCCGCGCGCAACGTGGAGGCTCGCGAGACTGATCCGCAGGCATCGCCCCGACCTGGTCCACGCGCACGACCCTCACAGCCTGGCGCCGGCGGCCCTCGCCGCTCGGCTGGTCGGGCTTCCGCCGCGCGGCATTCGGCCGCGCGTGATCGGCCACCGCCGGGTCGACTTCCACATCCGGCCGCACCGCGTCTCGCGCTGGAAGTATGCGCGTGGACCCGACCGCCTGATCGCCGTCAGCGAGCGGGTCCGGGAAGTCCTCCTCGAGAACGGCGTTCCATCCGGGCGCATCACGGTGATCCACGATGGGATCGACCTCGAGGCGCAGCCCCCGCCGTCGGGGCCTTCGCTCAGGGCCCGGATCGGCGCCGGCCCGGAGATTCCGCTCGTCCTGACGATCGCCTCGGCCGTCGGGTACAAGGACCATCCGACCCTGATCGAGGCGGCCGCGTCGCTGCGTGGACGCGAGCCGATGACGCGATGGGTCGTCCTCGGCGAGGGGGGCCTCCTGGAAGAGATGCGCGCGCGAGTCCGATCGCGCGGCCTGGAGGGGCGTGTCCACTATCTGGGCTTCCATCCGGGTGCGCGAGGCTTCCTGCCCGAGGCCGACGTCTTCGTCCTGTCGAGTCGAACCGAAGGGCTGGGGACGAGCGTGCTGGACGCGATGGCGGCCGGCGTGCCGGTCGCCGCCACGGCGGGCGGCGGTATCCCCGAGATGGTCGAGCACGAGGTCACCGGACTTCTCGCGCCGGTGGGGGACGGCGACGCGCTCGCGGGCCACGTCGATCGGCTGCTCGACGAGCGCGGTCTCGCCCGCCGGCTCGCGGACCGCGCGCGGGAGCGCGTCCGCGACTTCGACATCGCGCGTACGGTCGAGCGGACCGAGCGGCTCTACCGCGAGGTCCTCGCCGGCCATCCGTATGATTAGGCTGCCCATCATGGGCCGCTTTCCAGCGAACGACTTTCGTTCCAACGATCCGGAGGAGAGGAGAGGACATGGCTGACGTCACCCTGAAGAAGATCGACGAGCTCGAGGGCTATGAGGGCCCGGGTGGGCCGTCGGGTGCGTTCCTGTACGCCGGCAAGAATCTCGGCGTGACGGCGTGGGGCATGAACGTTCTGAGGCTGCCGCCCAACTGGTCGGAGTACCCTGAGCACGATCACACGGCAGACGGCCAGGAGGAGGTTTATGTCGTGCTGGAGGGTAGCGCGAAGCTCGAGGCGGGTGGCGAAAGCTGGCCACTCGAGCCGGGCATGCTGGTCCGCGTCGGTCCTGGCGAGAAACGGGCGATCGCGCCCGGCGAAGATGGCGTCACGCTGCTGGCTCTGGGGGGCACGCCCGGCAGGGCCTACGAGCCGCCGTCCTGGATGCAAGTTTCATGAGACGGGTTCGCTATTCGGTAGCAATGAGCCTCGACGGCTTCATCGCAGGCCCTCAGGGCGAAAGCGACTGGATTGTCATGGATCCGGACATCGATTTCCGTGCCCTGTTCAAAGAGTTCGACACCGTCCTATTGGGTCGGAAGACTTACGAAGCAATGCACCTGCAAGGCGGTGGCGGCGGGATGTCCGGCATGCAGGCCTACGTCTTTTCGCGCACCCTTCGCCAGAACGACTGTTCCGATGTGAAGGTTTCGGACAAGCTGGAAGAAACGTTGGCTGTCCTCAAGGCAAGCTCGGGGAAAGACATCTGGTTGTTTGGCGGCGGCTCCCTTTTCCGCAGCCTGCTGGATCTCAGGATGGTGGACGCGGTTGAGGTGGCGATCGTACCGGTGCTTCTCGGGGGTGGGATATCTCTCCTACCTCATCCAGCCAAGCTGGCCAGGCTTCGGCTGACGAAGCACCGGGTCTACGAGAAGACGGGCACGATTGCGCTCGAGTACGCAATGACGTGAGAGGCTGCTTCGGCGAGCGTGGACCTGCAATGACAGACGATCACAGGTGTCGTGACCAGGCCGCGTGGGAGCGTATCTTCGCGGCGATCCCCGCGGACTGGTATAGCGCGCCGCCCTCGGATGCGATGAACCAGTGCAGGGCTTACTTCGCGGCCAATTCCTGCCAGCGACTCCTCGATCTCGGGTGCGGCTTCGGCCGCTGGGCACAGTATCTGACGGGCCACGGCACGAAGGAGGTGGTCGGGATCGACTACGCCGAGCACGGGATTCGAGCTGCGGTCGCCTGGGCCCGCAGGGAAGGTTTCAACGGAAAGTTCGTTGTCGCCTCCGTTGCCGAGCTCCCCTTCCATGGTCAGCGGTTTGACGGTGTGCTCGCGGCGGTGCTCCTCGACAACTTGACCCGAGCGGATTGCGCGCGTGTGGTGCGGGAGGTCAACGCTGTCGCGCGACGCGGCGCGCGTGGATTCTTCGTGTTCAATCCGCGTCTCACGCCAGCCGAACTTGCGGCCGCGTCGGACGACAACCCGACGAAGGATTGCACGCACGTCGTATACGAGGATGAGGAGTTGACCGGCTGCTTGCCGGGTTGGACCGTAACGCGAGTCGGGCCGACCGCGGAACGATTTCGAGTGGTCGAAGCAACCTATCAACCCACGAGCAACCTTCACGGCATGCCATCCTGAGATTAGGGGAGCTGATGACGACACATGTTCGTGTCTTATGCCGCGCGCTGGTTCCATGCTGTGCGCTGATTCTGGCAGCGGGATGGGCGACGATCGCGGAGGCCCAGGAGGGCTCCCCGCAGTACCCGCTGCCCACCGACGTCGAGAGCCTCGACGGGATCATCCGGGCTTATTACGAGGTCGTGTCCGGGCCGGCGGGTAAGTCTGCGGACCGCGCTCGCGACGAGTCCCTGCACGCTCCGGGAGCTCGCATCGGAATCAGCGGCGTGGACCCGGACGGCAAGCCCACCCTCCAGATGATGACCCTCGGCGAATACCATGATCGCTTCGGCGGGCCACGCGCGAATCCGTTCTACGAGTGGGAGATTCACCGGGTGACGCAGCGATTTGGCAATATCGCGCACGTGTGGAGCACGTACGCTATCAGCGATACGCCGGGCGGCGCGTCTACGGGGAGAGGAATCAACAGCATTCAGCTCTACTTCGATGGCGCGCGATGGTGGATTACCGGCTGGGTGTTCGATTCCGAGCGGGCGGGGAATCCCATTCCCCGGCAGTTTCTGCCGACCGGCCCCGGTTAGGCGCCGGTCGCCGAGGAAGAGCCCCGCGCTGGAAACCGGCTAGCCGGAGGTGGGGGTCATCTCCGCGTTGTCGCAATGGAAGCCCGCTGTGGAGTGGGTCCCGTCGCAGAAGGGCTTGGTACCGGAGTCCCCGCAGCGGCAGAGCCACGTCTCCCCCTGCGCCTCGAGCTTCGTCCCATCGCTCAAAACGATCTTGAAGGTCCCGCGAACGTAATAGGGGCCGTTCTCCTGGGGCGTGATCACGACGTCGTCCGTCATCCGGAACCTCCTGTGTAATGGTGTAGCGGGCCTTGCCGGGCGGTATCAACCGGCGGCTGCGTTTCCATTCGCGGATCGGTTCTCCAGGCACATCGCGACCTCGCCCCCGAAGAGGATCGTCACGGGCTTCCTCGAGGATCTCCCAGACCGCTTCGAGGAAGCCCCTCAAGCGTCCGGTCGGTGGCGCCGGGTCCAGGCAACCAACGCACCGAGAAGCCGGCCGACGAACTCCCGCGTCTTCTCGTCGGTGAGGTTGCCGTCCGCGTCGAACTTCTCGGCCGCGCCGGCGACCAGCACCTCCGGCTTCAGCAAGGCGGGCGTGCCGGTGAAGACGAACGCCTGCCGGAGCTGGAGCTGGCTGCGGGCGGTTCCGGTGCGGCCCGGCGTCGCGCCCATGATCGCCGCCGGCTTGCCGGCCAGCGGTGAACCGTCCGGCGGGCGGGACGCCCAGTCGATCGCGTTCTTGAGGACACCCGGCACCCCGTAGTTGTACTCGGGGGTTACGATCAGGATCGCGTCCGCCTCGCGGATCCGGCGCTTGAAATCGGCCACCGGTGCGGGATCTCCCTCGGCCTCGATGTCGGCGTTGTAGAGCGGAATCGGCGCGAGATCGAACGTGTCGATCGTCATCCCCTCGGGCGCGATCTCGACCGCGGCGCGAAGGAGCGCCCGGTTGAACGAGCCCCGGCGCAGGCTCCCGGCGAAACCGAGGATTCGGAGGTCATCGTTGATCGACTCGGACACCGGGTTACCTTATGGGTGCAGCGTGGGTGCGGCAACCTGCGGCGCTGAACCGGGCCGCGAATATTCGGCTCGAGAAGCTCGTTGTTG
Source organism: Gemmatimonadota bacterium (assembly GCA_035524965.1). Lineage (GTDB taxonomy): Bacteria > Gemmatimonadota > Gemmatimonadetes > JACCXV01 > JAHWKZ01 > DATLFH01. The sequence goes on from DATLFH010000019.1 coordinate 46,152, forward strand.
CCGGCACTCGCGCCTCGATCCCCAGCAAGGAACCCTCGGGAGAACCGGCGGATGATGACCACCGGAAGACGGATGGCGATTCTGGGCGGCGGCCCGGTCGGCCTCGAGTGCCTCCTCCGGGCGGTGCGGGAGGGTTGGGAGGCGACCCTTTTCGAGCGCGGGCGGGTGGGCGAGAACGTCCGCGGTTGGGGCCACGTGCGGATGTTCTCCCCGCTCGAGATGAACCTCTCCGAAGCCGCCCGCGCCGTCGCCCGGGACACCTGCGCCTGGACGCCCGGTTCCGAGGAGCTCCTGACCGGGAACGAGTACGTGGCCCGCCATCTGGAGCCGCTCGCCGGATCCCGCGAGCTCGCCGGGCGCGTGAGGACCGGCACCGAGGTCCTCGCCGTCTCACGCGGAGGCTTGAGGAAGGGGGACGAGATCGCGACGCCGGCCCGCGGCCGCCGGCCCTTCTGGATCCTCGTGCGGGACGACCGCGGAGAGCGGGTCGAGTCGGCCGAGATCGTCATCGACGCGACCGGCACGTTCGGCAGCCCCAACTGGCTCGGTCCCGGTGGGATCCCCGCCATCGGCGAGACCCTCGCCGCGACGGCGATCGAGTACCGCCTGCCCGACATTACCGGCAGCGACCGCGATCGCTTCGCCGGGCGCCATACGGCAGTGATCGGGGCGGGACACTCGGCGGCGACCGCCATCGGCTGGTTGGGCGAGGTGGCGGCCGCGTGGGCCGGGACGACCGTGACCTGGGTGACGCGTTCCTCCGATAAGCAACCGGTCGCCGAGATCGCAGGCGATCCCCTGCCGGAGCGGGAACGGGTGACACGCCTGGCCAACGACGCGGCCGGCCGCGCCCCCGGCTGGCTCGAGCGCGAGGTGGGCGCGAGCGTGCTCGCGGTCTCCGGTGACGGCGGCCGACATCGGCTGCGGGTCGCCAACGGCGGAAACCCGCGCGAGCTCGTGGCCGACCGTGTCCTGGCGCTGGTCGGCTACCGGCCGGACCTCGGGCTCGCCCGCGAGCTGCAGGTCCAGACCTGCTGGGCGACCGAGGGCACCTACCCGCTCGCGGCTGCGCTCCTTTCGCAAACCGGCGGAACGGCCGACTGCCTGACGGCCGGGGCGAACCTGGACGCGGCCACCCTCAAGCACCCGGAAGGCGGGTTCTACACGCTCGGGATGAAGAGCTACGGGCGAAACCCGAACTTCCTGATCCGCGCCGGCCTCAAGCAAATCGATGATCTTTTCGCGCTTTTGGGATCCGCCTGATGGAGAAGCGAGCTACTGCGGTACGATCTTGAAGACGCCGCCCTCGGCGGTCAGGATGTACAGCTCTCCATCGGAGTCTTCCCCGAACGAAGTCACGCTGGATTGGGGCGGCTCGATCTCGGACCACCGGCGCGGGTCGGTCGCCTCTCCGCCGGACAACCGGAAGCTGCGCACGAATCCGCTGCAGAAATCGGAGTAGAAGTAAAGTCCTTCAAGCGAGGGAAGCGCGTCACCCCGGTAGACGTGGCCGCCGGTCACCGAGCAGCCCTGGTCGTGCGAATATTCGAGGACCGGCAGCGTCAGCCCCTCCGTATCGCAATCTTCCCGCGGCTCGAAGCAGCGCGACCCTTCCATCACGTTCCACCCGTAGTTGAGTCCTCCGCCGGCTCCGTCGACGGCGTTGATCTCCTCGATCGCGTTCTGTCCGACGTCGGCGATGTAGAGGTCGCCGATCTCGCGATCGAAGGCGAAGCGCCACGGGTTGCGGAGACCGTAGGCCCAGATCTCGCCGCGGGCGCCGGCCTGGTTGACGAACGGGTTATCCGGCGGGACGGCGTACGGCTCCACGCCGTCGATGTCGAGCCGCAGGATCGAGCCCAGGAGCGTCCCCAGGTTCTGGCCGTGACCTTGCGGATCGCCGCCCGAGCCGCCGTCCCCCAGACCGACGTACAACATCCCGTCCGGACCGAAGACGATGAGCCCCCCATTGTGGTTGCTGAACGGCTGGGCGACGGTCAGGATCGTTCGGACCGGCGCGGCGTCCGCGCGATTCGGATCGCCGGACACCCGGTACTCGACCACCCGCGTGTCGCCGGCCGTGTCCGTGTAATCGACGAAGAACCGGCCGCTGGAGGCGAAGTCCGGATGCAATGCGATCGAGAGGAGCCCCTGCTCGCTGCCCCTCGAGACGAGCGCGGTCACATCGAGGAAGGGATCCGGCAACACCTGGCCGTTCTCGACGACGAGGACCCGGCCCCCCTTCTCGACTACGAAGAGGCGCGGATCTCCCTCCGGTGCGGTCAGGTGGACCGGGAAGTCGAGCCCGGTCGCGATCGGGCGGAGAGTAGGCCGGGAGTTCCCGCCGTTCGGATCGGGGTCCGGATCCGGCCCCGACTGATTGACCTGGCCATTGGCACACGCAATCCCGAAGGCCAGCACCGGGACGAACCCGAGGCGTAGTTGGTGGAAGGCGCGCATGGGCGACGATTATAGGGACTGATGAAGGACTCGACACGCATCCAGCGATTGTGGCCGCTCGTCCTGCTCGCGTCCATCGTGGCAGCGTGCTCGGCCGGCGAACCGCGCGAAGGCTCGGCGGGCGAGACCTCGCCGGCTGCGGCGCAGGCAGACAAGGGTGCGGAGGACGGAGGAGAGGACATGAGCCCCGCCCGGTTCCTGTTCGCCTGGGCGGGCGACGTCGATCGGCGAGATGGCGACTTCCTGGCGGTTCTCGACGCGGACCCGGCGAGCGACGGCTACGGCCGGATCGTGGCGACCGTGCCGGTCGACCAGGCGGGAACCCATCCCCATCACACCGAGCACCGAATGCCCGAGAGCCGGCATCTGTTCGCGAACGGGTTCATGGCCGGGCGCACGTTCCTCTTCGACCTCGCCGATCCCGAAGCACCGAGAGTCATCGGTTCCTTCGAGGAGGCGGCCGGGTACACGTTTCCGCACAGCTATGAGCGGCTACCCGGCGGCAACGTGCTGGCGACGTTCCAAGGGCGGAGCGCCCGGAACGTCGACCCGGGCGGCCTGGTCGAGCTGACCGACGAGGGCGAGGTCGTACGGGCGGCGAGCGCCGCAGACCCGCGAGCGGCCGGCGCTCTCATCCGGCCCTACAGCCTGGCGATCGTGCCCGCACTGGACCGCGTCGTGACGACGAGCTACGACATGGGCGAGGACATGGGGTTCCAGGGCGGCCGTCGCGGCCGGACGGAGATCGTGCAGGTCTGGCGGCTCTCGGATCTATCCGTGCTGGCGACGATCGTCCTCCCGCCCGGACCGCGGGGCGGCGAGGGGGAGCAACCGGGTGAGCCCCGCGTGCTGTTCGACGGACGCACCGTGCTGGTCGCGACGTTCGCCTGCGGGCTCTACCGGATCACGGGACTCGAAGGCGACCGGCCGGGCGCCGAGTTCGTCCACGGGTTCGACGGCGGCGGATGCGCGGTGCCGGTCGTCCACGGCGATCTGTGGATCCAGTCGGTCCCAAGCGCGCACGCGGTCGTCGCGCTCGACGTATCGGACCCGGCCCGGCCACGCGAGGTCTCGCGGGTCACGCTGGGTGGCCGGAACTACCCGCACTGGCTGGCCCTCGACCCGGCCGGTGGACGGATCGTCGTCGCCGATCGGGGCGACGGCGAGCGGCGGCTGTTCGTATTGACGCTCGACCCCGGAACGGGAAGCCTCGCGCTCGACGAGCGCTTCCGCGACCCCGGCTCCGACCGGCCGGGCGTCACGTTCGATCGCGAGTTGTGGCCGCACGGGAATACGGGGGCCGCGCGTCCGCATGGAGCCGTCTTCGGGCACTGATATGGAAGGGCCGATTCGGGCTGGCGATCCAGGGCTCGAAACAGGGCTCGAATCAGGTGCTGCAGACGGCGTACGCCGTGACGTTCAGCCGCCGGCCGACGTTGAGGGACACGTCCTCCACGACTCCGACCGCCGTCCAGGTCGTCGCATCGCTCGGGTACGACTGGGTCAGGACCGCCCTCTCGGGGAAGACGCCGTCGCTCACTTCCGCGCGGCCGCCACCACCGAGAAGGACGCCCGACGTACACGACGCCGTGGCGGTCACCGTCGTTCCCTTGGCCGCGTTCGGGAGCGATTGCTGAGTCGCGCCGACCACGGCCGTGCTTCCGGTAGGACCGGCCGGACCCTGGGGACCTTCCGGACCCTGTAGCCCCGCCGGACCCTGTAGCCCCTCCGGACCCTGCAACCCCTCCGGACCCTGCAGCCCCTGCGGACCCGCCGGGCCCTCCGGACCCGCTGGACCTTCCGGACCCTGCAGCCCCTCCGGACCCGCTGGACCGCCCGGACCCGCTGGACCTTCCGCGCCCTGCGGACCCCCGGGACCCGCCGGACCTTCCGGACCCTGCAGCCCTTGTGAACCCTCGGGACCCGCCGGACCCTCTGCACCTTGAGGGCCTTCGGGACCCTGCGGGCCGGCCGGGCCCTGCGGACCCGGCGGACCCTCCGGACCCGGCGGACCTTCGGTGGGCAAACCGTCGGTCTCCTCCAAGCCGGTCCCTGAATTCCACGAGAAAGCGACATGGCCGGGAAGGCACTCGGCGAACAACCCCGGAAGAGCGACCCGATAGACGAGGCCCCCGGGCGCGTTGTAACAGGCCTGGACGACCTGGACTACGGGCGCTTCCTGGCCGCGAAGCGAACCCGGCCCGAAGAGTCCGCCGTAGGCGATCGCCAGGCCAGCCGCCCGAAGCCAGCCTCGCCGCGTGAGATCATAAACGGACATCAGTCTCGCTCCTGATCGAGAAGGGGAAGAACGCTCGCCGTGCGGTTCGCCACCGCCCGTGATTCAAATTCGTACAGGTAGATCGCATCCAGCGTGACGGTCTCGGCTACGGAAAAACCGCTTCTCTCTCGGTAGGAGCGGCTCGCGAGGTGCAGGTCGTCGAGCGCGCCCAGAAAGCCCGGTAGATCCCGATCCTCCAGCCGATCGGCGAGGTGCCGCGTCACCCGATGGATCGGTTCGGCCGCTGATTGATCGGCCAGCCCGGCCGCCTGGCCGGCAACCGATATCGGGTCGTAGAGAAGCCGCTCGAGGAGCTCGAAGCGGTTGTCGGACACGACATCCGTCGGCGCCGTCGGCCCCGGTCCCGCATCAAAACCGCACGCCATCCCGGTGACGAGCAAGAAGACGCCCGGCCGAAAGATTACAGAACGAACACGCATCCGGCGCACACCCGATGGAGTCGGGGATAAGTCACTACGGCGTTCATGCTTGCGGCTTGATTGCAAGTGAGATGCCGGTCGCCCGACCGACCTACGACTGCTACGGATCGATGCAGCCGGTCACGCGGTTCGAGCAGGGTTGCGGCGGAGTGGGTTTGGGAACGAAAGCTGCGTGGAACGGAATGAGCCTGGCGGAACCGAAGACCGAGCGCAGAAAGCCCGCGGTCACCCGCGGGCTTTCCAGGAGATGCCCGTGGAGGACTAGCGCTTGAGCTTCTTACCGGCCTCCTCGACCCTCTCACCGGTCTCGCGCTTCACCTCGCCGTACTTTTCCTGGATCCGTCCCTCGGTCCGCTTCGCCTGGCCCTCGGCCTCCCTGTCCCGGTCGCCGGTCCATTCTCCGGCCTTCTGCTCGACGGCTCCGCGCGCTTGTTTGGCTTTACCCTTGATCTCATCCTTGTTCGGCATCGTGGCCTCCCCCTCGGGTAAGTATTTCTACTTTGACGGCAGTTTACCCACTGTCGGAGAAAGTCACCGTACTACGCCTTACAGGTGCGTCGCGGGCGCGGCATCCTCCGCCGGGCGCCCGGCGACCCGCCTAGCCGCGGTGATCGTGACGGGGAAGTCGCTGGTAGCATGCTCCTCTCCGGCATCGTAACGCTCCTCTCCTCGGATCAGGGTCTCGGCTGCTCGGGCCGGCGAAGCCAGACCGTCCCGTTGAAGGAGGCGAGCTCGATCCGCGCGCCTCCCGAGCCGAGCGTGAAGCGCATCTCCTTGCCGCGCTGCAGCTCCGAGATCGCGATCGGGAAGTCGGCCTCGATCCGCCCGTTGAACGTCGAGACGTGCACGCTGGCGTTCGTACCCGCCGGCACGGTGATATCGATCGGGCCGTTGTGCGTGCTCAGGCTGTATCGGCCGTCGGCGTGGAGCGTGCCGCGGTAGCGCACCGCTCCATTGATCGTGGTCGCCTCGACGCTACGGGAGTCGACCTCGGAGAGCACGACGCCGCCGTTCACCGAGGTGACCTTGAGCTCACCGGTGACATCGGTCACTTGGACCGGCTGGTTCACCGACTGGGCTTCGACGCTTGCGCGCGCACCGACGAGATCGACGGAACCCTGCACACTCTGCAACTGGACCAGCGTACGCCCGCCCCGCACCTTGATGTCGCCCCTGACGGTCCCCACCTCGACCCGCCCGCGGGTCTCCTCGATCGTCACGTCGGAATCCAAACCGTGGATCGAGAGGTCCATCGCTACCGGCACGGTGAGCCTGTAGTCGAGCGCCTCCTTTATCTTTCTCCGCTGATTCCAGCTCTCCCCGTGGATCGCCAGGACCCGACCGCCGACCTGAATCCGGATCGCGCCGCGGGCGGCTGCATCCGCGACCAGCCGCACGAAGTCCCGGTCCCACGTCCGGATCGTGATATCTCCGCGAAGATCGTGAAGCTCGAGACGGGTCTCCTCCGTAACGGCCAGGAGAGTGTCGATCTCGGACTGGGCCGCCCCGACACCCGGGACGGCCGCCGAGAGGGCGAGCGACGCCAGTGTGATCGTGCCGATGCGCCATGCGGAACGGCTGGCGTTCATATCACGCATCCTCTAGAGCGATACTTGAACGATCGCGGCCGCATCGCGCAAGACCTCGAGCTTCCGTTGGCGCGTATTCGTGAGGTGATCGTAGAGATAGATGCTGTTCGGATCGGCCTCGAGCGCTTCCAGCGTCTGTGCGATCGCCGCGTCGATGATCGCGATATTGGTCTCCACCGTCCGCACGGTCTCAGGATCCAATCGATCGCGGGACGCCTCGAAGGCCCGTTCGAGCTCGGCGGTCGCATCCGCATAACCACCCCGGGCGTCCGAGGAGACGGCCGGGCGGTCCGGCCGCCCCAGCCAGACGAGGCCGCCCGAGACGACGATCAGAGCGAGCGCCGCGGCGGCGAGCTGGGGAATCGTGAATGAGATCCGGGAGAACCTTTTCCGGCGGTGGGCCAGCGGGATCACTTCCGGGTCACGATCGACCCGGGCCTGCAGGCGGCGGGCGATCTCCGGCCAGAGATCCTCCTCGGGCAGGCGATCTTCGAGTCCCCGCGCCTCGGCGACGATCCGCTCGAGGTCGGCCAGCACGCCGGCGCATTCGGCGCAGTGCGCGAGGTGCGTCTCGAGCGCCTGCCGCTCGGCGGCGTTCAGCTCGCCATCGAGGTAGGCCGACAGCCTCTCCGTCCGGTGCTCGTTCAAGCCGCCCTCCCTACCGATTCAAGTGCTCGCGCACGAGCATGCGGGCCCGGTGGAGCTGCGATTTCGAGGTCCCCTCGGTGACGCCCAGCATGTCCGCGATCTCCCCGTGCTTGTAGCCCTCGACATCGTGCAGGACGAACACGCGCCGGGCGCCGCCGGGCAGACGGGCCATGGCGGCCTCCAGATCGACCGTGACCGCCGGTTCCGCCGGTCTCGCACCCGCACCGGCGACCGTCTCCTCGTCCGTCCAGAAGCGCTCGTTCCGGCGATCCCGGGCCCGGCGGTGGCCGAGCAGGACGTTCACCGCCAGCCGGTGCAGCCACGTGCCGAACGCCGCCTCACCACGAAACGTGCCCAGCTTCTCCCAGGCGCGAACGAACACGTCCTGGGTGAGCTCGTCGGCCTCGTCGGCGCCGACCATTCGCCGCGCGAGTCCATGCACCCGCGCCGCGTGAGCGAGATAGAGACGCTCGAACGCGGCCATGTCGCCCTCGGCGGCGAGCTTGGCGTCGATATTCGAGCCCGCCCTCGGGGACGGCGTATCGATGGCCAGGATGTTCCCTCCGCGGCCGAGGGTTCGTCATACACCGGGTTGGACAGCGGGCGGGGAGGGAAGGTTGGAAGCGTCCCCGCCCGTGCGGGCAGAGCCTTGCGGCTACTGGCTGTGACCGGCGTGCGGGGCCGGGGCGGCCGGCGCGTCCGAAGGGCACGACACGGCCGGGTTGAACTCGGCGAACATTCCGCTCGGGTTCTCACGCTCGGTCCACACATGGAGCTCGTAGTGCGGCTCGAACATGTGGGCCTCGTCGATCTCGGTCGCGGGATCGTCCACCATCAGCGTGAACGGGACATCGTGGAACATCGGCGGCTCATCCGTCCCGTTCGCCGCCTCCCAGGCCGCCTGGAAGACCAGGTACTCGACGGCCACCAGATTCAGGGATCCGTCGGGCTGAGGCTCGTAGACCAGAACTTCGGGTTGCGAGACCTCGATCGTGGCGTTGTCGCCGGTGACCCGCGGCTCGAAGGCGGTGATGCCGAGCAGGTCCGGACGGAAGTAATGGATGCCCATGCCGCCTACCTCGGCCGGCAAACCGAACAGGGCCGCGGTGACGCAGGTATGGGTCGGGTCCGGGATGTAGCCGTCAGCAAGCGCCGCCTGGATGTCCCGGTACTTCGCGGTGGCCTCGCGGATCGCCGCCAGATCCTCGTCGATGCTCTGGGCGGCCGCCGGGCCCACGCCGGCCGCCGCCAGCGTCAAAAGAAAGGCGGGAACACACAATCCGCGCATTCGTGATTCTCTCCACGACAAGGTTTTCGGGGATCCCCGTCCGCATTAGCGGAGAGGTGAGCGATCATTGACAAAATCGCCGTATCCACCGCGGACAGCAAGGACCGTACTGCCGCTCAGAACCAATCCGGCAGCGGGTTTCCCTCGCGCACCTCGTCCCAGGCGATCGACACGAGATACCAGCGCGTTCCGTCGGTTACGAGCGTGATCGTGTTGATCCCGCGTGTGAAGGGCTCGGGATCCTCGGGGGACCGGCGCGACTCGTAGGCGCTCATCGCATTGGCGATGTTGCCGAAGCGCTGGAGCCCCCGCCCGGACTCCCGCTCGAAGAAGGGGTTCTCCTGAAGGAACGCGCCGCTCCGCTGCACGAAGTCCTCGACACCGAATACCCGCAGCGGCGTCGTGCCGTCCGGACGCGGAACCATCGATGACAGAACGGCGCCGGGGGCGAACAGCGAGCGGAAGCGGTCCCAGTCACGGCCGCCGGCGGGACCGCTGATCACATCATAGAGCGCGGCGATGATCGCATCGATCGATTCGACATCGGCGGGCGCGGCGGCCGGGGCGGCGGGCCCGGCGGGATGGGCGACCGGCGCCTCCTGCGCTCCGGCCGTCCGGACAGCCGCCGCGGGCAGGAGCACGGCCAGAACGAGCGGGATCAGCCTAAAGGCAAGCTTCATGCGACCTCCTGAAGAGACGGGTGAGGAATTTGAGCTACAGCGGCAGCCAGTAGGAGAACTTCACGGCCAGGATATTTTCGCCGTCCGCAGCGAACGAATCGAGCAGGTCGTCCGGGTTCACGAGCCGGCCGATCTTCTCGTCGGCGGCACGGTTCTGCTGCCACACCACGAAGAACGTGCTGCCGGGCCGCCACTCCCAGCGCATCACCAGGTTGCTCCGGAAGGAGAGCGCGTCGAAATCGGGGTTCTGGATCGTGAATGTGTCAGCGCCGGCGGTGACGGCGTAGTCGCCCTGCTCGTCCCGGACGAGCGTCGTCCCCCCCTCCTCGCCGTACGTCACCAGGTCATTGTCGCGTGCGCGCTCGAGCTCGCCGATGTCGAAAAACCGTCCGCTCGCGGCGAATGGCTCGGCGTAGAGCTCCAGGCTGAGCTCCGGTGAGAACGCGTAGCTGGCGCGCACCGGCATCGCGATCTCGCTGCGGTCGACCCACCCGAACACGTAGCGTCGGCCGAATGTCGCGGCCGGCCCCGCGTCGAGCGCGGTCAGGAACTGGCGGGAGTCGCGCGAGCGCTTGTAGCGCGGCTGGAACGAGAGCGTCAGCCGGTCGCTCGCCTGGAGCGTGAGCTCGGGATCGATCCGGTACTCCCAGCCGCCCAGCTCGCTCCGGCCGCCGAACGATCGCAACCCCCACCGAGTCGGGCTGCTGAAGTTGTTGAACGCTCCGCCTGCCACCCACCAGCCGCGCGGCGTCTCCATGAGCGGGCCGCCGCGGGTCGCATCGTCGCTCGTGGAACGGAGCTGGATCCCGGTCTCGAAGAAGCCGCGGACGAAGTTCAGCAGCGTGTATTCGCTGAAGAGCCCGAGGTTGGAACGACGCCGGACGCCGTCGAAGTTCCAGTTGTTGCTCGAGAAACCGACGAGCAGCCAGTTTCGGAAGATCGGTCCAGGGTTCGTCTCGCGGTAGCCGAGATCGATCCATCCCTGGATGTCGTCCGCGCGCGAGAGTCTACCGGCGTCGTTGATCTCGAAACCGGGGGAGTCCATCCAGATCCCGTGGTTCCAGCGCCAGTTCCCGGTCCGCTTCCCGCCCCGGAGGGCCGCCGACCAGCCGGTGAGCGATTCCCGATCGGGATCCAGTTCGACGTGATCGGCATCGGGCCGCTGGAAGAAGTGGGCGCTGCTCCGCTGGAGCTGCTCGATCGCGGCCGGCTCGCCGCTCACGTGGCTGAAGCCGAGGTGGCCCAGGATCTCGTACCAGCCGTCGGTGAAGCGCTTGTTCCAGTCGACCCCGCCCGTGATCGCCCGCTCGGGGAGCCGCGCCGCGAGCGCGGACCCGGATTCGAGGCTGCGCTGCACACCCGTCAGCGTCAGGCCGAGGATCGAGGCGTTCTCCCCGATCTGCTGCTGGAGTCGCATCACACCGTATCCCGTGTACGGCTCGACCTTCACCTTGTCGGAGGCGCCCGTCTCGAGGTCGAAGGCCCGCGCGTGCTCGTCGTCGGTGACGGCCGCCAGGGCACCGACCGTGAGCCCGGAGGGAAGGCGGCCGGTCAGCTTGGCCGCCCCCCAGATCGTCGTCGTTTGGGGAGCGTCGTCGAAATCGCCGCCGCTCCGGCCGTGGGGAGGCGCGCCGATTCGCCGTGAGTAATAGTAAGCCGGTCCGACGCCCCCGAAGTTCTCCTGCCCCTTGGTGAAGAACGGTCGCCGCTCGTCGAAGAACGTCTCGAAGGCGGTCAGGTTGACCTCCGCGGGATCGGCTTCCACCTGCCCAAAATCGGGGTTGATCGCGGCATCGAGGGTAAGGTTGGGCCCCAGCCCCATCTGGAAATCGGCTCCCGTCCGACCACCCATCTCGAGCTCCTCGCGGAACGGATCGTCGGAGTCGATCAGGGCGTCCGAGGTGAGGGTCGCGCTGCTGGCCACGTACGGCGTGACCTCGACCCGGCGCGAGGGCGCGATGCCGCGGATCCCCACGAGATCGCCGAACCGCGATGCCCAGCCGGTCTGGTCGCGCGGCACGACGATCCAGAAGTCGTCCTCGTTGAGCGCCGGCACGTAGCGGTTTACGTTGACCCCCCACACCTGCTCCTCGCCGGCGTTGAACCGGAGCTGAGAGAACGGGATCCGCATCTCCGCCGTCCAGCCGTCGTCTCCGACCCGGGTGCGCGCCGTCCAGACCGGGTCGAAGGTGAAGTCGCGAGCGTGGAATTCATCGGTGTCCAGGGTGTGGAAATAGTCGACCCGCACGCCCGCCGCCGTGACCGCGAAGCTGTACGCCGTCCGACGGTCGTGGTACGTGTCCAGCGAGACGATCAGGCGCTCGGTGTTTCCGACATCGTCGCGGCGGGTCATCAGGTCGCCGATCTGCGATCGATCCTGGGCGTGCATTCGGGCGCCGACGTAAAGCGCGTGCTCGTCGAACAGGAAGGCGACTTCGGTCGGCAACGTGGCCGGCTGGCCCTGGTCGGGCTCCTTCTGGGTGAAGTCCGACACCCAGCGGGCGCTCCGCCAGGCGGCGTCGTCGAGGGAGCCGTCGATCTCGGGCGTGCCCCCCTGCACCCGGACCACCTGGATCTGCTTCCCGATCGCGGAATCGGCGGCCGCCGGTCCGGTTTCGCTGTTCTGAGACCGGGCGGCCGCGGAGGAAGGGACCCAGGCCGCCAGCGCGACCAGGGCGAGGAGGGCGAGAGCGGAGCTCAGCGAGCGCATCTCTCTCTATAACGCGGCCAGTCCGGCCGGTGTTCAAAAGTGACCCTTGTCCTCCAGCACGTGCGGTCAGGCCTGCCCCTCCGGGCCCCCCCCCGGCCGCCGGTTCGAGGCGGCTTCGCCGCCTCCCTCGGGAGCCGTTATCTTTCCAGGCATGGTCTACTTTCTGATCCCGGCCTACGACGAGGAGGGGACGATCGGGCTCCTCCTCTACAAAGTCCGGCAGGTGATGCGCGATGTCCGGCGCGAGTATCTCGCGATCGTACTCGACGACGGATCGCGGGACGGCACCCCCGAGGTCGCGGCGCAGTATCAGCGCTTCCTGCCCGTCAAGGTTCTGCGCCACGCGGCCAATCAGGGGTTCGGGCCGACCCTCGACCGGTTGGTGCGCGAAGCAGCGCGCCTGTCCCGCTTTCCGGAGCGGGACATCGCCATTACGCTGGAGGCCGACTTCTCGTGGTCCCCGGATGCGGTGCCCGACATGGTGCGCCAGATCGAGGCTGGGGCGGACATCGTGATCGGTGCGCGAACCTCACTGCCCGGCGGCGTGACGGACCGGATGCCGTTGCCGAGGCGCGCGGCCGGGCGCTTCATCTCGATGATCCTTCGCGCGGTCATGCCGCTGAACGGAGTGACCGACTACACGTCCACCTTCCGGGCCTACCGGATCGGCATGCTGAAGCGTGCGATCGCCGCTCACCAGGAAAACCTCATCACCGCCCACGACGGCGCCGCGAACGTGGAGCTGCTGCTTCGACTGGGCCGGCTCCACCCCGGCGTAGCCGAGGTCCCGGCCCGCTGCCGCCTCGATATTCGGCCCCGACCGTCGCGGCACCGGTGGACGAGCGCCGTCCGGGGGCATCTGGCGCTGACCGGGAGGGTCGATCGCGTCGCTTCCCGATAGCGTCCTGCCCTGCGAATCGGAACAATTCTTGCGACTAGGCCGTATCAATCCAGCGATGAAGAACATCTTCAGACTCCTCGGCATCGGCCTGCTTTCAACGGCAGGCAGCGTCTCCGCGCAGACTCATCCCGGTCTGCTGCGGGAGGTTTCGTTCCTCCCCGGCGAGACGATGGACTACGCGGTATCCTATGGCGTGGTGCCGGCCGGGACGATGAAGCTCGAGGTCCAGGATCTCGAGACCTTCATGGGACGGCCGGCCTATCACTTCGCATTCAGCGCCGAGAGCAACCGCGCCGTGTCGTTCCTCTACCAGTTGGAACAGACCGAGGAGGCCTGGTTCGACGCGCAGGAGCTCTACTCTCTCAAGTACGAGCGCCGTTCGACCGAGAACGACAAGACGCGGACGCAAGAGTACCGCTTCGATCAGGAGCGCCTTCTCCGGATCGAAGCGGACGGGAACACGAAACCGGCCAGCCCGCGCGCGGTCGACCAGCTTTCGATGATCTATTACCTGCGCCTGCTGCCCTATCAGCCGGGCGCCCGCTTCACCCTGCGGAATCAGGCGGATCCCGAGGACAATCCGATCGCCATCCAGGTGTTGAAGATCGAGCGCGTGAAGGTCCCCGCCGGAACGTTCGAGACCTACGTCCTGAAGCTCGACCTGACGACCGACAGCGGCGTCTTCAAGAAGGGCGGAGAGAACCGGGTCTGGGTTACGGTTGACGGGCGCCACATCCCGGTCAAGCTGTCGAGCAAGATCGGGCTGGGGAACTTCCAGGCCGAGCTGGTGGAGTACTCGGCTGGATCCCCGGTCGCGCGGCGTTGACGGCAGGGAAACCTCCCGCGCTTCACCTCGATCCTCGACCCTAGGCGAGCGGTGACCTCACGCTACGAGGCGGCGGACCTCGCAGCAGTCACGCCGATCCCGTTCGCCAGCCGCCGCAACCGGGTCACGCGCGCCCGGTTCGGCCACGTGCTCGAGCCTCCCCCCGCAGTCGAGTCCCTCATCGAGTCCCTGCCCGATCTGCTGGCGGCGACCGCGTTCCGCACGATCGTCGCCCGCTGGGCGGAGGCGGTCGGCGGCGATCGGGCCGTCGTCCTCCTCCTCGGAGGCCACGTCGTAAAGGCCGGCTGCTCTCCTTTCCTCATCGATTGCGTGGCCCGCGGCTGGGTGACGCACCTCGCGCTCAACGGCGCGACTGCGATCCACGACTTCGAGATCGCCCTGTTCGGCGAGACCTCCGAGGACGTGGCCGCCAACCTCGCCGACGGCTCGTTCGGCCTGTCCGACGAGACGGGTCGCGGGATGGCGGAAGCTGCGGAGATGGCGCGGGGCGACGGGCTCGGGCTCGGGGAGGCTCTCGGCCGCTGGCTCCTCGAACACGATCCGCCCGTTTCCCACGCCGCCGAGAGCCTCCTCGCGCAGGCGTATGTCCACGCCATCCCGCTCACCGTCCACACCGCGATCGGGGCCGAGATCCATCACCAGCACCCGGCGTTCGACGGCGCCGCGGCGGGCGCTGCTAGCCACCTCGATTTTCGCATCCTGGCTGCCGGCCTGCGCGGCCTGCACGACGGGGGGGTGGTCGTCAACTTCGGCTCGGCGGTCGTCCTTCCCGAGGTATTCGTGAAGGCGCTCAACGTGGCACGACACCTCTGGCCACCGCTCAGGAACTTCACCGCCGCCGACTTCGACATGCTCCGCCAGTATCGTCCGCTGGCGAACGTGATCGGAAGACCAGTGCTCGAGGGAGGCGAGGGCTATCACGTCACCGGGCACCACGAGCTGCTGATCCCCCTGCTCTACTACGCCCTGCGCGCGAGGCTGGCCCGTGAACCTTCGTGAGCGGGCGCCGTGACGGCCGGCGGCCTCCGCGCCCCCTTTCCCCCGGCCGGCTACCGTCGCTGGCGCGCGGGGCCGCACGACGCCGTCGCCTGGGAGCCGGCGGCCGAGCCGGTGCGCGCCGCGCTGGCCGAATCGGGGTCGTTGTACGACTGGGCGGCCGCCCACTCGGAACGGGAGGTCGAGACCGGTCGCGGGCGCCTCTTTGCCGTCCGGCTGGGTCCTCTCCGGGCGGCGGTGCGGCACTACCGACGCGGCGGCTGGATCGCCCCGCTGCTCGATGACCGCTACTTCGACGATCCGCCGCGTCCCTTCGCCGAACTCGCGATCAGCGAGGGGCTCCGGCAGGCGGGCGTGAGCACGCCGCGCGTGCTGGCGGGGGTCGTCACGCGGGCCGCGCCCGGCTACCGCGCGGACCTCGCCACGGAGTGGCTCGAGCCCGGGCTCGACCTCGTGTCGCTCCTCGCGCCCAATCATTACCCGGACGACGAACGCGCGGCCGCACTGGCGGCAGCCGGTGAGACGGTCGGCCGCGCCCACCGGGCCGGTCTCGACCACCCCGATCTCAACCCGGGCAACGTGTTCGTCCAACCTTTCCAGAACGGCTGGTCGGCCGCTCTTCTCGACCTCGACCGCGCCCGTATCACGGTCGCACTTTCGGCGGGGTTTGAAAGACGAAACCTGCGCCGGTTCCAACGGGCGATCGAAAAGGCCTGCCGGCAGGGTCGCCTTGCGTGGGGTATTGTGGAGCGGGAAGCCTTTCAGGCGGGGTATGAGCGGGGCTATCCGCGCGCCGTGTAAGGTCCGGCCCGCGACTCGCTCGATGTGGACCCCGCCGGATAGCGGACAACGCGGCGGGCTGCCTCTTCGCTCTCCTTCCCGTTCCGGCCGCCCTGCGCATCCGGGCCGTCACCCGGTTTCCCGAACCAGCCTCCCCCGGTCTGCCCCTCCAGCCATACCAGACCGATCAGGAGCGCGAGGCTGCCGAGCAGCAGTGCCAGGACCAGCACCGCCACGAACCAGGTTCCGGGAGTCTCCGATGGTACGGACTCCATGAACGTCGCCTGTGCGATCGCCAGCGACAGGCCGTTGAAGACCGAGTGGACGATGATAGCGGCCACGAGCGTCCGGGTCGCCAGGACGACCCACGCGAGGATGAGCCCCAGAAAGAAAGTCGGCAGGATCTGCCACGGATTGTAGAGGTGAAACAGGGCGAAGAAAACCGCCGTCCAGAAGCTCGCGGTATGCGGTCCGTAGCGCCGCGCCAGCCCCTGCAGCAGGACCCCGCGGAAGAGAGCCTCCTCCAGCGTGGGGGCGATCACCACGGCGATGAGGAGGGTCGCGATCATGTCGCCCGTGCCGCTCATCTCGAGGAGGTCGCGGAGCATCGACTCGAACATCTCCGGGACCGGCACGATTCGCTGGATGACGACGTACAGCTCGCTGAATACCGTCACCGAGCCGAGGACGACCAGGACCAGGGGGGCGAGCGAGCGCTTTTCCACCGGATGCAGCGCGATCGCCTCACGCCATGGCAGCTTCGTCCGCCGGATGGCGTAGAGAATCGCAACCGCCAGCGCGATTTCCGTAGGAGCCGCCATCTGGGCGATGTCGGGCCAGTCGGGGAAGAGTACGACCGTCACCCCGGCCAGCACGGCGGCCAGCAGGAGCGTGCCCAGCAGGAGCCCTACGGTGCGGGCCAGGGTCGGATAGGGGGGTCTCGTCACGGCGGATGGGGGCTGAGGGTTGCGCGCCGTTGGGACCACGGCGTCGTTCCGAATCACCGAATTTACCGCGCAAGCCCCCCGCCGTCGCGGTTGCGGGCGAGTCCTCGAACCGGGATCGCCGGCCCCATTATAAGCCGCCGGCTAGCGGCTTTCAATCAGGACGAATACTTCCGCGCCGGATCGTTCCACGCTGAGATTGATCTCGTCGTCGCGCTCCCACGCCTCCGTCATCCGGCGTTGGGCGTCTACGACATCGGAGCCCACCGGTCGCCCCTCGATCGTCCGGAGGAGGTCCCCCTGGAGCACGCCGGCCCGGGCCGCCGGGGAGCCCGCGTCGACATAGGCGACGAAGATCCTCGTGTCGTAGGTGGCTCCGAGGTCGAGGCCGTAATCGGTGCCGCTGGCGCGTTCGCGCGCTACCGGCGCGGGAGCCTCGGCGCCCGCCCGCTCCGCGTATTCCTCCCTGACGGCGAAGACCGCGCTCCCCGGCGGGTTTCGATCGAGCCAATCCGCCAGGGTGGCGATTCGCGACAGGCGGTGGTTCGGCTCGAGTGCCTCCACAACGAACGCGTGATTCGGGTTGTAGGCCCGCCACAGCGGATCGTCAAACGCTTCCGCGAGGCGCCGGCGGCCCCAGAGGTCCTCCAGCGCGCGGTAGGTCACCCAGTTGACGAGCGCCTCTGCGTCGAAATTCCCGGGCGCCATGAACGGATGATCGTAGGCCGGATCCCGGCGGTCCGGGGCGACGAAGGGCGGGGCGTCGAGCAGGTAGTGGGTGAGCTGATGGGCGACGATCAGGAGCCGTAGATCCAGGTCATCGGGGATGGGGACCTCGCCGCCGGTGCCGCGCACCGACCCGAGCGCGAGAACGAGCGGGTACTCGATCGACACGGTCGGCCAGTCGCGAACGAGATACACCTCGATGTCGCGGTAGGGCCAGTCGAGGCCGGTGAAGTCCGCCACCCGCTGGAGGAAGAGCGACCCCTGACGGTCCCACCAGTCGACCAGCGGCTCGGCCTCCTCGCGCACCCAAGCGATGTCCTCTTCTACAGATTCGCCGCCGGCCCGGCCACCACCGGGGTACGCGATCTCCAGGAGCTCTTCTCCGCCGGCGCGAAAATGGACGACCGGGACGGCCGCGTCGGACTGGGCGCGGAGGGCCGCGGGAAACGCGAGGTGCCCGAGACCCGCGACCGCCGCAACGACCGCCGCCAAAAGGACCTTTAGAGCGCGCATAGGACCGCCTCCCCTATATTAGTCTATATTAGCCGCATGATTCCGTTTATAACCCGCCTGCTCGTACCACTCCGCGCCGCGATCGTTCCGTGCCGATTGTAGCCGAGAAGGACGTTATCCGGACGATCCGCCGGGTCAAGGACCCGGACAACAACAAGGACCTGATCTCGCTTGGGCGGGTCAAGGAGCTGAAGGTCCAGAATGGCGAAGTCGCCTTCAAGGTCCTGGTCGACCCTGCCCGGCCGCTCTCCGAGTCTGTGCTGCGGGAGCTCAAGTCCCTGATCGGGGAAATGGAGGGGGTCGCGAACGTGGCGATCCGCCTCCAGGAACAGGCCGGGGTCGCGGGCGGGCCGATCAAGCGGCCCTCGCCGCAGCAGCCGATCCCCGGGGTTCAGCACATCCTGGCGGTGGCCAGCGGCAAGGGTGGTGTCGGCAAGTCCACGGTGGCGGTCAACCTCGCGCTCGCCATCGCCGCCGAGGGGCACCGTGTCGGCCTCCTCGACGCCGACATCTACGGACCCTCGATCCCGACGATGATGGGGCTGAAGGGAGCCCAGCCGGCCGCAGTCGACAAGCGGATCCAGCCGATTCCGCGATACGGGATTGCGCTCATGTCGCTCGGGTTCCTCGTCCAGGAGGACACGCCGATGGTATGGCGCGGTCCCATGGTTCACTCGGCGGTCACGCAGTTCCTGCGCGAAGTGGATTGGGGCGAGCTCGACTATCTCGTCGTCGACCTGCCGCCCGGAACCGGTGACGCGCACCTGACGCTCACGCAATCGGTGCCGCTCGACGGCGCGGTGATCGTCACGACCCCCCAGGAGATCGCGCTCATCGACGCGAAGAAGGGGCTCAAGATGTTCGACAAGGTCGGCGCGCGCGTACTGGGGATCGTCGAGAACATGGGGAGCTTCGTGTGTCCCGATTGCGGGGCCGAGCACGCCATTTTCGGGGCCGGCGGCGGGCGGGCCACGGCGGAGCGTTTCAACGTTCCTTTCCTGGGTACGATCCCGCTCAGCGTCGACGTCACGCCCACCGGCGATCGCGGTGAGCCGATCGTTCACGCGTTTCCGGATTCGCCGATCGCAGAGCGCTTTCGCCAGATCGCGCGCCGCGTGCTGGCCGTGAGCTGACTCCAGAGCGCCGCTGATGACCGCCGACGAGGAGCCGGGCCGGGTGCAGGCCGCCGGGACCGAGCGGCAGGCCACGCCCGCCGAGGCCGGCGTCGAAGCACAACGGCTACTCGAGCGATTGCTGGCGGCGGTCGATCCTAACCTTCCGGTCGCCATCTACACGCACGACCATCCCGATCCCGACTCGATCGCGAGCGCCTCCGCGATCGAGTACCTGTTGTCGCGAAAACTCGGCATCGAGCCGATCATCGCCTACGGCGGTATGATCGGCCGAGCCACGAACCGGGCGATGGTGGATCAACTCGGAGTACGACTTCATCCTCTGAGCCAGATTCGACACTCGGAGTACGGAACGCACATCCTGATCGACACACAGCCCGAGACGGGCAATCATTCCCTGCCCGACGACCTGCCAATCGCGATCGCGATCGACCATCACCCTCTGCGGCCGGAGACGGCGAACGTGACGTTCGCCGACGTCCGGACCGAGTACGGCGCCACCTCGACGATCCTGTACTACTACTTGAAGGCGGCCGGTCTGGACCTGCCGACCAAGCTCGCCACCGCGCTCTTGATCGGGATCAAATCGGACACGCGGGGACTGGAGCGCGAGACGAGCGAGGCCGACCTCCACGCGTACCTGGAGATCTTCCCTCGCGCGGACCTGACGCTTCTCGCGCGGATCGAGAGTCCCCGGATCCCGCGCCGCTATTTCGAAGCCTTCCACCGGGCGCTCGAGGTGAGCGTGCTCCACGACGGGGCGATCATCGCCGACGTGGGGAAGGTGGAGAACCCGGATCTGGTCGCCGAGATGGCGGACTTCTTCATCCCTCTGGAGCGCGCCGAGTACGCGCTCGTCATGGGCCGCCACAAGGGCCGGCTCTATCTGAGCCTGAGGACGCGCGACGAGGCTCACGACGCGGGCGCGATGATCTCACGAATCGTGGGCGAGCTCGGCACGGCCGGCGGTCATGGCAGGATGGCCGGCGGCCAGATCGAGCTGCGCGACGACCCGCACGAGGACGCTCAGGAGGTGCGCCGGCGATTTCTGAGCGCCCTCGGCCTCGACCCCGAGGACAAAGGCGACGCCTTGATCCGCTCCGAACGAGCGGACTGAGGCCTATCGCCAACCTGCCTAGAAATAGTTCTCGGTGGGGAACACCTGATACCGGCCGTTGCTCCACGCGTAGATCGCGCTCGAGCGCCCCGGGAAGACGAGCTCCAACGAGGGATGGGGCAGATCGATCGAACCCTTGGGGCCCAGCACCCTCTGCCAGCCGGGTAATACGAGCCGGAGCTCGACCACACCCGAGGGGAGGCCGGTGTAGAGCGGGTGCGGCTGAAACCCGCCGTTGGTTGCGTTGAAGATCACGAGCGAGGAGCCGCCCGCCCCCGACAGGATCGCCGCCACATCGGGGCGGCCGTCGCCGTTGAAGTCGGCCCAGTGGACGAGATCGCCCCCGTCGGGCAGGCTCAGACCGGGGTCGAACCCGGCGACGGCCGCCACCAGGCCCGCGTCCTGGGCGGATGACCGCGAAACCATGCATGTTACCAGGATCACGGCCATCAGGGCTGTTCGGATGGGGACAGCCACGTGCATAAGTTGCATCTCTCCTCGTGCCTTCACAACCGATACTACCCCTCGCGCCGCACCCGGTTCGGTCGCCGGCTCTCCACGGCGCGGTTGGCCCGCGCCTTGCACTAGGCGTATCTTCACAGCATGCTTGGGTTTATCAAGAACCGCTTCGGAAACGACCGTGAGTACCAGGTTCTCCTGGAAGTGGAGGAGGACGGCACGTTCGCCGCGACCTCGCCGGCCCTGCCCGGTTTCGTGGCGTATGGTGCGTCCGAGGCGAGCGCGGTCCGAAAGCTACGCCGGGCGATCCGCCGCAACCTGGAGGGGTTTGCCAAGGACTACGTGCGGGTCTCCAGCGCGGATTCCCCGACCAGCCGGCACAAGTCGGCGCTCCATTTCCGGCTTCCGCTGACCACGACCGCCAAGGTCGTGCTCACCTCCGTGGCCGCCGTGAGCCTGCTCGCTCTCCTCGCCCTCGAGCTCCGCCGCCGTCGCGACTAGCGGAAAGGCTCCCCGCGCCGTCTTCCTCGAACTTATACTCCCTACCGTCCCGTAGAACTCTCCAGCCGCGGCGCATCCCACATCGTATATCCCGCCAGCCGTTCGGCCACCGCGTCCTCGATCGCGATCGCGCCGCCCTTTCCACGCGGCAGGCTGTTGCTGATCACCGAGAACGCGAGCAGCTCGCCGTCCAGGGTCGTCACGTATCCCGAGAGCGACGAGACGCCGCGAAGAGTTCCGGTCTTGGTGCGCACGTTTCCGCGGGCGGCCGGCGCGTTCAGCCGGCGCGGGTCACCATCCTCGCCCGCGATCAGCAGAGACTCGTAATACTCCCCGAACCATGGATGATCCGCCATCGCGACGAGCAGCTCGGCCGTCCCCCGCGCGGTCACAGAGTCGTAGCGGCTGAGCCCGGAACCATCCTCGATCCGGACGCCCCACACTGACACTCCCATCCTGGACAGGAAATCGCGAACCACCTCCGCACCCTCGTCGAACGAGCCCTCATCTTCGAAGATCGCCCCCAACGTCTTGAGGACCTGCTCGGCGAAGAAGTTCTGGCTGTTCTTGTTGATCACCCGGACGATCTCGATCATGCGGGGGCTGCTCTGGCTGGCGACGAGCCGCGCAGATCGGCGCGACCGCTGTTCCCAGTCGTGGCGGACTTTGAGACCGCCTTGCACGGTGATTCCGGCGCGCGCGAGGCGATCGCGAAAGACTGACAGCGCGAAGAGCGGTGGGTCTTCCACCGCCACGACGTACCTGAGCGGTCCGCTGCGGATCGGGATCCGGCCTCGGATCTCGTAGCCTCCCAGATCGGGCCGGCGGCGGATGCCGATGGAGCGACCCCCGCGCCGGTTCCCGGTCACTGCGCTGTTGACCATGACCAGCCGGTCCGAGTGAGGGTCGAAGGAGATCCTCGGCGGCGCACCGACCCAGTCTCCGGGGCGAACCTCGATCGTGACCGTGTTGTCGTTGAACGACAGGGCGCTCGTGCGGGCGCCGTACCACCACAGGAGGTTCGTGCTTTCCCATCCTGGCGCCACGCGCGCGTCATCGAAATACGACGCGTCGCCGACGATCCCTCCCGCGATCCGACGCACGCCCAGCGACCGGAGTTCAGCCGCGAAGCGGTCGAACACGTAGGTCGTGCTGTCCGCGTAGAAGCGGCCGGACAGCGTGGGGTCCCCTCGCCCTTCCAGAATCACGTCCCCTTGAAGCGTGCCGTCCGGCCGGATCGGACCCTCCGCGTAGAGCGACGTCGTGTACTGGAAGTCCGGCCCCAGCCGGTCGAGCGCCGCCGCGGTCGTATAGAGCTTCATGTTGGAGGCGGGGACGAGCGGAATGTCGGCGTCGTGCAGGTAGAGAGGAAGCTCACGCTCGACGGCGTATACGGCGACGCCGATCGACCCCCCCCGCCCGAGGACGATCGGATCGATGAGCCGCGCAATCGCGGCCGGGCTGGCGCCGGAGACTCCCGCTGCGCGATTCCCGCGTCCGGCCGCCGAACCCCCCTGTCCGGGCAGCGCAGTACTCTGCGCCGCGAGCGGCGCGGCGGTGACCGCGCACAGGGCGACGAGAAAGATCGAATCGCTTCGTTTCACTCGCATCTCCTATCCTTCTCGCAACTCGAGCCGGCGGCAGCCGGTCCGCATCGCCGCATAGATCGCGATCGTAGATAACCCGGCCACGGCGCTCATGCCTCCGACGAGGCCTACCCACTCACGCGCGCCCATCCCCCATCCGAGCCACGCGGCGCGGAAGGAGTGGTAGACCGGCCAGGCGAGCACGGTCACGGAGGTCAGCACCAGCAGCGCGCTCAGTACCATGAACAGGAAACCGGCGTAGCTGGTTGCGACCTGCGCGCTGTCGGCCGCGTCGAACCGCGGGTACGCCGCCCCCAGACCGACCGCCAACCCGACGATCGCCGCGGACAGGAACAGGATTGCGGTGACCGACAGCACGCCCAAGAACATCGTGGTATCGAGCAGAGTATTCGACAGCACGACCAAAAGTTCCGCCACGACGACCAGCGGCAGGAACCCTCCCCAGAACTTGGCCCACAGCAGCTCGGGGACGGTGAGCGGGCTCGACCGCAGCACCCACAGTGTGTTGCCCTCCATACTGACCCCCGGCAGGATGAAGCGTGCCGCCAGCGCGGTCGCGACGAGCCCGACCAGCGCCACGTTCAGAAACGCGAGAAGGTTACGGAGGAAATAACCGGTGCCCCCCGCCGGATCGAGCGGCAACACCCTGAAGTTGTAGAGGTATACCGCGATGACGGCCATGAGCAGGAAGAGCTGCGACCACTGCGATGGCTCGCGGAAGAACGTCGAGATGTCTTTGATGATGAGGGCTCGCATGCGGCTCGGGAAGGGTCGCGAGAGGACCCGCACCGCTCCCTGCCACCAGGACTGCCGCGTCCATTTCGCCCGCGCCGCCTCCTGCGACTTCGAGAACCCGGTGCGGAACATCTCTCGAAACACGCCCGCGGCGGCGAGCAGCGAGACGACCGCCCCGGCGGCGAGCAGCCCCCCGTAGAGGATCACCGCGTCCCAGTGGATCGTGTGGTACAGCCCGAGGATCTCGCCGAGCGCACGCGCCGCCCAGTACGAGGGTAGCCAGGGCAGCATCGGGTTGGAGAGCGAGACCAGATACTCGGCCCAGGTCCCGAAGTCCTCCGGCCGCACGAACTCCTCCGGTTTCACTGCCCGCAGCAGGATCACCACGCCGACGAGGCCGACGAGCGCGACCAGCGAGAGCAAGTCGCGCGCCCGGCGGGCGGGAAAGAGGTTGACGAGTGCGACCGCCACCATCAGCCCCACCGCAGCCGTGATCACCACGCACAGGGCGACCGCCGCGATGAGCGACAGATAGTAGGCCGGCCCGGCGTCGAACACGACGCCGTAGGCGACCCAGACCGGCAATGCGAGGAAGACCGCTGTCCACGACGCGAACCCGGCGACTTCGAAAAACTTGGCACAGAAGAGCCGCCGCAGCGTGACAGGAGCGACCACCAGGAGCGACAGGTCGTGGGCGAGGAAGCACTGCGAGAGCGCGGTGATCAGCGCCGAGAACCCGAGGAACGAGAGCCACATCAGGAACAGCAGCGCCAGCAACTTGGCGGCGAGCACCAGCCCCAGGTCCGGATCCACCGTGACGAAGTGGTTCAGGATCCGCACGGTGATGGCGTACGTGCCGGCCCAGAAGAGGAGTCCCAGAATCGTCAGGACCAGCACGTGCTGCCTACTGCCCTCGCGCCGGAACGCCGCGTAGCGGGGATAGAGAAGCATCATCGCGGCAGCACCGGCTCGGCCGCGACTCGCTCGACCGCCGTCTCCTCTTCGGTCAGGCGCAGGAAGACCGCCTCCAGCGAACCGTCATCATGCATCGCCTCGCGGCGCAGCGAATCGAGCGTCCCCTGGGCGACGATCTGCCCCCGGTGGATGATCGCTACGCGCGAGCAGAGCTCCTCGGCCACCTCGAGCGTGTGGGTCGAGAGAAAGACCGTCTGCCCGCGGTCGACCAGCTCCCGCAAAAGGGTCTTCACGCGCCGCGCGCTCCTGGGATCCAGCCCCACCATCGGCTCGTCGATCACGACGACCTCGGGGCGGTGGAGCAGCGCCGCCGTCAACGCGAGCTTCTGGCGCATCCCGTGGCTGTACGCCTCGATCAGCTCGCCCGTCCAGTCCCCGAGATCGAACCGCTCGATCAGCTCTGCGGACTCGCCACGCACGGTGCGCGGATCGAGCTTGTAGAGGTGGCCGACGAACTCCAGGAACTCGGCTCCGGTCAGCTTCTCGTAGAGAAAGACCCGGTCCGGGACGTATCCGACCCGCCGTTTGACCTCGTAGGGGTCGACCGTGACGTCGAAGCCCGCCACCAGGGCGCGGCCGCGGGAGGGCAGCAGGAGACCCGTCAGTATTTTGATGGTGGTCGTCTTTCCCGCCCCGTTGGGCCCCAAAAAACCGTACAGCTCGCCGCGCTCGACCTCGAGCGAGATCCCCTTCAGCACCGGAAAGGATCCGAACGATTTGCACAGGTTGTAGCAGGCTATGGCGCTCACATGGCGTCTCGCGTGGGGCGTGGGCGGGCCGACCGACAGTCGATCGCCTCCGCTTCGGTCACGATCCAGTCGACCGGGACGTCGTGCTCGGTGGTCGGCACCTCCGGCACCACCTGCAAGGAAAATGCCAGTGCGATCTTAGAGGATTGCACCCGGGCCAGGAATCGGTCGTAGAAGCCCGCGCCGTAGCCGATCCGGCGCCCCTGCGGGTCGAAGGCGATCCCGGGCACGAGGACGAGGTCGATCTCGGACTCCGAAGCGAGCCGTGAGCGGGTCGGGTCCGGCTCCCAGAGCCCGAGCCGGGCTGGCGCCAGGTCCGCCGGAGAGCCGATCTCGTAGCTCTCGATGCGCCGCTCCCGCCACACCACCCGCGGGCAGAGCACCCGCTTCCCGCTAGCGAGGGAGCGCTCCGCGATCTCACGCGTGGCTACCTCGCCGTCGATCGCCCCGATGAAGAGGTGTACGACCGCCGCCCGGCGGTACGGCTCGAGTCCGTAGAGGCGGTCCGCGATCCTCCGCGAGAACCGGGCGTGCTCTTCCGCGCCGATCGCCCGCCGCGCGTCCAGGAGCCGGCGGCGGAGGACCGCCTTGGCCTTGCGCACTTCAGACCCGCTTGACGTGCAGCGTCAGCCCCTCGGACCCCACGACCTCGACGGCTGTCCCCGGATCGAGCGGCTCGTCGGCGCGGGCGCTCCAGATCTCGCCGTGGACCTGGATCTGCCCGCGCGGGTCGATCCGCCGGCGAACCACGCCGCGTTCCCCGACCAGACCTTCGCGGCCGGTCGTGGGCTTAGTGCGCCACGTTCGATACGCCAGCCCGAACGCGAATACGAAGAACCCCGCGGTCAGGATCACGGCCGGGATGATCACGCTCCAGCTCACACGGAAGAACGAGCCCGGCGCGTCGAAGAGCATCGTGGCGCCCAGTACGAAAGCGATGATCCCGCCCACCGTGAGGAGGCCATAGCTCGCCACCTTGACCTCCGCGATGAACAGGATCAGCGAAAAGAGGAGAAGCAGCACGCCGACGTAGTTGACCGGCAGCGCCTGGAGCGCGAAGAACCCCAGCAGGAGCGAGATGACGCCCACCACTCCGGGCAGGATCGCCCCCGGGTTCATCAGCTCGAAGAAGATCCCGTAGATCCCGATCAGCATCAGGACGAAGGCGATGTTCGGGTTGGCGATCGCGTCGAGTATCTTGAAACGCAGTCCCTTCTCGATCGTCCGTATTTCCGCATCGGCGGTGCGGAGCGCCGCCGTGCGGCCCGCGACGTCCACCTCGCGTCCGTCGATTTCGTCGAGAAGGGCCGGCAGGCTCGGTGCCAGCAGGTCGACGACGTTCTCCTCCAGCGCCTGGGTCTCGGTGATCGACACCGCCTCCCGCACCGCGCGCTCCGCCCAGTCGGCGTTCCTGCCCCGCCGCTCCGCGATCGTCCGGATGAAGGCGACCGTGTCGTTCAGGATCTTCCGATCGAGATCCGAGCCTTCCTCGCCGATGCCGTCGATCACCGAGTCGGCCGGTGCGGCACCGCCGGGAGCGGGACGTTCCGGTACGATGTCGCGACCCCCCATACCGATCGGCGTGGCGGCGCCGATGTTCGTTCCGGGAGCCATCGCAGCCACGTGCGCAGCGAGGGTCAGGAAGACCCCCGCCGAGCCGGCCCGCGCGCCGGCGGGCGCGACGTACACGACGACCGGTGCCGGGCTCCCGAGCATCGCCTGGACGATGTCGCGGGTCGACTCGACCAGACCGCCCGGAGTATCGAGCTCGATGACGAGCGCCCGGGCGCCGTCATCGCCCGCCTTCTCGATCGCGTCGATGATGAACTCCGCCGAGGCGGGCGAGATCGCCCCATCGATGACGATCCGGTAGACGAAGGCGGCCGCGGAGTCGGGGTGGCCGGCGGCAGCGGAGTCCGCGTGGCCGGCGTTCGCGCGCGCGGTGTCCACCGCCCCCGGGCTCTCCTGCCCGCCGGCAGGGCTCTCCTGCGCGGCGGCGAGGAAGCAGGCGAGGACCAGGATGGATCTCATCGCGCCCGGTGCCGGCGCTGCTTCCGAAGAGCTTCGAGCTCCTTCCGGAGCGGCGCCCAGTACGTCCGGTCGAGCTCTCGTTCGTGCGCCTCCTCATCGGCCAGGAGGTGCGCGATCGGCTCTTCCTCTCCTTCGACCGCACTCGTCAACACCGGGCGCTCGCCGGCGAGATCGACGGCCGCCCCCGGGAATCGCGAAGCGCACTCGACCAGGAGCTCCGGCGTCCTCAGCTCCTGGAGCCAGAACCGAATCCGCGCGTCGTTCGGCTCGCCGAAGAAGCGATCGTAGTGGGCCTCCACCAGTCGGCGGATCATGGGCCAGTCCTTGTCCCGCTGGGTCTTCTTGGAGGCGACCAGATCGGGGAGTGACAGGACGTCGAGCTCGAACCCGTCGTCCAGGCGAAAGGTCGTGCGCCGCTCCCAGAGCGCCGCGAAGGGATCGACCCCCCGAAATTTGGACATCACATCGAGCCGCATCCCCTCGGCCTCCGGATGGCGGCACCGGAAATGGACGGCGTGGCCCCGCTCGAGGTACTCCGCGTCGAGGGGCGGCACCGCGACGACCACCGCATCGAGGTCGTCGAGCGCGGCCTTCAGGCGGTCCAGGTTACCCGGCGAGGCGAAGACGGCCAGATCGGCATCGCGGCTAAACTCGGCTGCGCCGTACAGTATGCAGGCCTGGCCCCCCATCAGTAGGCTTTGGACCCGATGCTCGCGGAGTGTGGAAAGGACTCTGGCGATCGGGGTCCGGCTCAAGCCGGCCGCCGAGCGCGACGAAGGTCGCCCACAGACGCTCGCTCTCCCGCCACCGCTGCTGCGGGGTCATGCGGTACCATTCCAGCCGCTCCTCGGGGCAGATCCGCTCCAGGGTGGGGGATCCGGCATGCTCGCTCACTTGATCTCCACTCCCGACAAGATAAGGAGATCGCAGGAGCCGAGCGATGTTTGCGGGAAGCCCAGCGCTATTTGCCGGCGGGAAACCCGAGGGCCGATATTCGTTTCGATGGCCTCCCGCCCTTTCATCGTCCTTCTGAGCGTATTCCTCTTCACAGGGCCCGCGATACGGCCCGCCGCCGCGCAGCAGGCGCGGTGGTGGTCGCCGGTCGTGGCCGAGAACGCGATGGTCGTTTCCGCCAAGGAGGAAGCCACCCGGGTCGGACTCGATGTCCTCCAGCGCGGCGGGAACGCGGCCGATGCCGCGATCGCCGTCCACTTCGCGCTCGCCGTGACGCTCCCCTACGCCGGCAACATCGGCGGGGGAGGGTTCCTCGTGATCCGCGAGGCGGACGGACGCGTCCACACTTACGACTATCGCGAAAGAGCCCCGCTCGCCGCGACCGAGGACATGTATCTGGACGAGAGCGGCGAGGTGATCGAGAACCTCTCATGGTTCGGCGCCAGGGCGGTCGCCACGCCGGGCTCGGTGGCCGGCATGGGGCTCATCCACGAGCGGCACGCCACCCTGCCGTGGGCCGAGCTCCTGCGGCCCGCGATCGAGCTCGCCCGGGAGGGATACCTCGTCGATCCCTTCACCCATGACGTGCTCGCCGGCAAGGCCGACGACATCGCCCGTTTTCCCGGCGCCGCCGCGATCCTCCTCCCCGCCGGCCGGGTGCCGGCGATCGGCGACACGCTCCGCCAGCCGGCGCTCGCGCGGACACTATCCCTGATCGCCGAACAAGGTCCGGAGGTCTTCTATGAGGGCGAGATCGCCGACTCGATCGTCGGCATGATGGAGCGCCGGGGCGGTCTGATCACGCACGAGGATCTGGCCCGCTACGAGGCGAAGGAACGGCCGCCGATCACATTCGATTACCGCGGCTATCGCGTCCACAGCATGGGCCCGCCGTCGTCGGGCGGCCTCACGATGCAGTGGATCCTGGACCAGCTCGAGACGTTCGATCTCGGGGAGCACGCCTACCACGGCGCGGCCTCCGTCCATCGGATCGTCGAGGCGATGCGCCGCGCGTTCGCGGAGCGGAACGCGCTCCTCGGGGACCCGGACTTCGTCGCGCTCCCCGATTCGATCTTCGGTGAGGTTTACGGCCTGAAGCTCGCAGCCTCGATCGACACCCTGCGCGCCACGCCGTCCGAGGCGATCCGGCCGGATCTCAGCCAAGCTGCTCCGGTCACGATGTCCGAGAGCACCGAGACGACCCACTTCTCGATCATCGACGCCGAAGGCGTCGCGGTCGCCTCGACGACTACGATCAACGGCTTCTTCGGCTCGCTCGAAACCGCGGCCGGGATCTTCCTCAACAACGAGATGGATGACCTGACCGTCAAGCCCGGGGTCCCCAACGCCTACGGCCTGGTGCAGGGCGAGGCCAACGCGATCGAGCCCGGCAAGCGGCCTCTCTCGGCGATGACCCCGACGATCGTCGAGATGGACGGGCGCGTCCGCTACGTGGTCGGCTCGCCCGGCGGTTCGACGATCATCACGACGGTCGCCCAGATCCTGGTCGACGCGATCGACTACGGGATGACGTTCGCCGAGGCGCTGGACGCCCGGCGCATCCACCACCAGCACCTCCCGGACCGGATTTACGTCGAGCCGTTCGGGCTCTCGGAGGACACCATCGAACGCCTCGAGTCGATGGGGCACGAGGTCGGCTTCCGGAACGGCTACTCGGGCCGCGCCGAGGGGATCGAGGTCGGCGCGACAACGGGGCTGCTGTACGGCCGGAGCGACCTTCGCGGAGGGGGCCTGGCGGCGGGCTTCTAGGTCTCCTGAATGGGAACCCTTCCATCGCTCCCCCTCGTAGCGCCTCCCCCAGCGATAGGGATTGATGACAAGCGTCGGCGGAACCACGACTGGTGAGCTGGTCCCGCTCCTCCCCTACCTGCGCCGCTACCGCGCCACCCTGCTCGGCGCCGCGCTCTGCATCGCGATCGAGTCCGCGGTCAGTGCGCTGGCCCCGATCGTCGTCAAGTTCGCAGTCGACGCGCTACGCGACCGCGCGACCTGGGGAACGATCGCCGGCTACGCCGGCGCGGTCTTCGCCCTGGCCCTGGTCGGCGCCGTCTTCCACTTCTACCAGCGGCGGCTCGTGTACGATGTCTCGCGCGGGGTCGAGGCGGACCTGCGAGACGACCTCTATCGCCGGCTGATCCGGCAGCCTCCGGCCTGGTTCGACGCGTTTCCCACGGGAGACATCCTGAGCCGCTTCACGAACGACCTGGGGGCCGTCCGGATGGCGCTGGGCCCCGGCGTCCGGCACGCGCTCGGCACGCTGGCGACCCTTCTCCTCGCGATCGGCTTCATGCTGTGGATCGATCCCTGGCTCACGTTCTGGGCCCTCCTCCCGCTGCCGTTCGTCACCCTGACCGTACGGATCATGGGCCGGCGGGTCCACCGCCGCAGCGAGCAGGCCCAGGCCGCACTGGCGGACGTGACGACCGACGTACAGGAGAACCTGGCCGGCCTGCGGGTCGTTCGGGCCCACGGCCGCGAGGAGGCCGAGCGGCGGCGCTTTCGTCAGAACAGCGAGACCTATGTCGGGGCGAACCTCCATCTCGTCAAAATCCAGGCGTTCGTGAGCCCGCTCCTGACCCTCCTTCTGGGGTGCAGCTTCCTGATCCTCCTCTGGCTGGGAGGCCGGCGGGTCGCGCTCGGCACGCTCACGCTCGGCGACTTCGTCGCCTTCACGATGTATCTGGGGATGATCAGCTGGCCGATGATCGCCTTCGGCTGGATCGCCAACCTCTACCAGCGCGCGGCCGCGGCGATGGGCCGGCTGAACCGGGTGCTGCTCGCCGAACCGGCGATCGCCGACCGCGACCCGGATCCCGAGGCGCGCGTGAACCGGGGTGAGGTCGCGTTCCGGAACGTCACGTTCGGCTACCGTCCCGACCGACCGCTCGTCCTGGACCGGTTCGACCTGGAGATCCCGGCCGGCACCGTTCTCGGAATCACCGGTCCGACCGGTGCGGGGAAGTCGACCCTCGCCCGCCTGATCCCGCGCCTATACGAGCCACAGTCGGGATGGATCGAGATCGACGGCCGTCCGCTCGATGAGTACTCCCTGGACGCCCTGCGCCGTGCGATCGGCTTCGCGCCCCAGGAGCCGTTCCTGTTCAGCGATCTCCTGGGCGCCAACCTCGAGTTCGGCCGCAACGGCGACCAGCCCGGCGGGAGGAACGGAGGTCTCGTCGTCGAGGAGGCGGCCGCGATCGCGGGGCTCGCCCCCGACGTCGCGGAGCTGCCGGCGGGGTACGACACCGTCGTCGGCGAGCGCGGGGTCACGCTGTCGGGAGGCCAGAAACAGCGCGCCGCCCTGGCCCGGGCCCTTCTCGCCGATCCCCGGATCCTCATCCTGGACGACGCCTTCTCTTCGGTGGACACCGCGACCGAGGAGCGCGTTCTCGAGCGTCTCCGGGACTTCATGGCGGGGCGTACGACGCTCCTCATCAGCCACCGGGTCTCCACCCTCGCCGCAGCCGACCGGATCATCGTCCTGGACGGCGGCCGGATCGTCGAGAGCGGCACGCACGACGAGCTGGTGGCCGCCGGCGGCCGCTACGCGGGGCTCCACCGACGCCAGCGCCTCGAAGCCGAGATCGAGCGCAGTTGATGGATTCTCGACACTTGCTGCGAACCGCGGTGCCTCATTCCGACCCAGGGATCCTCCCATCGAACTGAAGGTCGGCCGCGGAAGAATTTCGCATCCTTGTGGCAGAGGGGAGGAGCGATGATGGTCAAGGACCCCGCGCAAACTCTGGATTTCGCTTCTTCCGCTTCGCCCCCTCTAGAGAAACCGGTCTTCAGCTTCGGCAACGCCACACTGTTCGAGGGCGACTGCATCGAATGGCTGGTCACCCGCCCAGAGAACAGCATACACGCCGTCGTAACCGATCCCCCTTACGGGCTGGTGGAGTACAGTCTTGAGGAAAAAGCCAAACTCAGGGCAGGCCGGGGTGGGGTTTGGAGGATTCCGCCGTCTTTCGATGGGAATGTTCGCGCGCCGCTTCCCCGCTTTACGACACTTTCCGAGCAGGATCTGGAGGCTCTGGACGGCTTTTTCGATCGCTGGGCCAGGGCCCTTTACCCGGTTCTTGTCCCGGGCGCGCATGTACTCCTAGCCTCCAACCCGCTCCTGTCTTACCGCGTCGCCGGTGTCATCACGCGGGCGGGCTTTGAAAGGCGGGGGGAAGTCGTCAGGCTCGTCATGACGATGCGCGGGGGCGACCGCCCGAAGAATGCGCATCACGAATTCTCGCAAGTCTCGGTGATGCCGCGGTCCATGTGGGAGCCCTGGCTGCTCTTTCGGAAGCCGCTCGATGGACGGGTCCAGGACAATCTGCGGAAATGGAGAACGGGTGGACTGCGCCGCGTGTCGCCGGAGAAGCCCTTCGGCGACGTGATCACTTCGCACCCGACTCGCAAGGAAGAGCGGAAAGTGGCGCCGCATCCGAGCCTCAAGCCTCAGCGTTTTCTCAGGCAGGTGGTGCGAGCCGTCTTGCCACTGGGTGAAGGTGTAATTCTCGACCCCTTCGCCGGTTCGGGTTCGACACTCGCTGCCGCTCAGGCAGTAGGTTACCGGAGTATCGGCGTGGAGATCGATGAGGAATTCATTCGGCTGGCCAGGACGGCGATCCCCGATCTGACGGCCTTGGACGTGCCGGACCCCAGCGCCGCGTTTCCGGGTCATCGATTGTGAACTGACAGGACCGAATCGATCACCGCGGCGAACGCCTCGGGAGGGAGGGCGCCTTCCAGCCGCCGGCCGTTGATGAAGAACGTGGGGGTGCCGAGGATGTAGAACTTCCGCGCCTCCTTGAGATCGTCCGCGACCTCCTGGGCGTACTCCGCTTCGCGGTAGCACGTGTCGAACTCCTGCTCGTCGAGCCCGATCGCCTGCGCTACCGCCGCGATCCCGCCGTCACTCGTGCCGAACCGGCCGCTGAAGATCGCCTCGTAATACTCCCAGAACTTTTCCTGCGCGTGGGCGCACTCACCGGCCAGCGCGAGGTCGTAGGCCCGCGGGTGAATGGACTGGAGCGGGTTGTTGACGAAGATCCAGCGGATGTCGTCGCCGTACTGCCGGCGCAGGAGCGGCGCGGTCTGCTGGACGAACCGCTCGCAGAACGGGCATTCGAAATCGGAGAACTCGATGATCGTGACCGGCGCATCCGCGGGACCCAGGACCGGATCGTTGCTGACGTCGACTCCCTCGATCAAGGTGCCGGCCGGCATGCCCGGCAGATCGGCCGCGGACCGCGCGGAGTCGCCGGCGGCGCCCGCCCCGCCGGCCTCCCGCAAGTCGCTCCAGACGTACCAGCCGATCCCCAGGCCGAGGACGAGACCCAGGACGACCAGGCTCGCGGCCGGCCCGAGAGCGAGCCGACGGGCGCCTGCTGCGGACGATCCGGCGCCCTCACCTAGCGTCTCGTCCATTCGAGGCGCTTCGCCACCCTCTTCCGTCAGGGCTGGATCGTCCACTCGTACTCGCCGCCCTCCTCGATCGTCAGCTCGGGCAGGCCGAAGTGCTTCTGGCTGATCCGCCCCACACCGTAGATCGAGACCGTGCGGGTCGGCAGGTTGCGGAACGTGTACGACCGGCCGGGCGGCACGGCGTAGAGCTCCTGGCCGTCGAGATAGACCGCGACGGGCTCGTTGACCTCGTTCATGACCCTGAGGGTGCCCAGATCCTCGTCGACCTGGACCTCGTCGCTACCGGCATCATCTGCTGATTGGCGTTCGCACGCCGTAACTACAAAAGGGGTGAGGAGCAGGGCCAGCAGGAACCATCCACGCGCCTTCATGAGCATCTCCTTTCAGATCGCGATCGGCCTGTCGGTTGCCGTGATTCCGTGATAACCCGGCGCTGACCGCGAGGTCCGCCTGACAAGTTAGCGTCCCGTCCCGCCGCTCGCCTTCCCGCGACTCGTCCTGCGGGGCTAGTTTGATCCGCGTCGATCCCGCGATCCTCGCACCACGTCCCTACGAAAGAGACCATGGCCGCCGATCCGACGCTCCACGAGGAACCCTTCCACGCACGCTACGATCCGCGGATCGCGCGTCGCCTGCTGGGATTCCTGGCCCCCTATCGCCGGCACCTCGCGCTCGCGCTTCTCCTCCTTCTGATCGTGGCGGGAATCGAGGCCGCTCAACCCTACCTCGTCAAGGTGGCGATCGACCGCTACATCGCGCCCGGGGACCTGGCCGGGCTCGCCGGAGTGGCGCTCCTCTACCTGGCCCTCCTGGTCCTCGAAGCGGTGGTCGGATTCGGCCGGACGTACCTGACGACGTGGGTCGGGCAGCGCGCGATGCACGATCTCCGCGAGCGACTGTTCGAGCGCCTCCAGCGGCTGCCGGTCCCCTTTTTCGACCGCCAGCCGGTCGGACGCCTCGTGACCCGCGTGACCTCCGACGTCGAGGTGCTGAACGAGCTCTTCTCATCGGGGGTCGTGGCGATCCTGAGCGACGCGTTCATGCTGACGGCGATCGCGGCGACGATGTTCATGATCGACTGGCGTCTGACCCTGATCACGCTCGCGGTCCTGCCGCTCATCCTCCTCGTCTCGTTCGTCTTCCGCGGGCCCATGCGGGACACCTACCGTCAGATACGCCGCTGGGTCGCGCGAATGAACGCGACCCTTCAGGAGCACGTGACGGGCCTCGACATCGTGCAGCTCTTCCGCCGGGAGGAAGCGAGCGCCGCCGGATTCGCGGCTCTGAACCGCGGCCACCGTGAGGCTCAGCGCAGGTCGATCCTCTACTACTCCCTGTTCTATCCGCTGATCGAGATCCTGAGCGCGCTGGCGATCGCCCTCATCATCTGGTACGGCGGCGGCGAGATCCTGCAGGGGACGCTGACCTTCGGCGCGCTGGTCGCCTTCCTGCAATACGCCGAGAAATTCTTCCGGCCGATCCGGGACCTGGCCGAGAAGTACAACCTGCTGCAGGCGGCGATGGCCTCGGGAGAGCGCCTGACCGCGCTCCTCGACGAGCCGAGCGTCCCTTCGCCCCCCGCGGGTCGCTCGCTCCCCGATCCGCGGGGGGAGGTCGTCTTCGAGGACGTGTGGTTCGGCTATGCGTCGGATCGGTGGGTATTGAAGGGAGTGTCGTTTCGCGTGCCCGCGGGTGAGCACCTCGCGCTCGTGGGGCCGACCGGGGCCGGGAAGACGACTTGCGCGAGCCTGCTGGCGCGATTCTACGAGCCCGCGCGCGGCCGGATCCTTCTGGACGGCGTCGACATCCGCGACTATCCGCCGGAGGCGCTCCGCGCGCGGGTCGGCCTCGTGCTCCAGGACTTCTTCCTGTTCTCGCGGACGATCGCCGAGAACGTCCGCCTGGACGCCTCGGGGATCGACCGCGTCCGGATCGATGCCGCGCTGGCCGCGGTCGGCGCCGATCGCTTCATCGGTGATCTGCCGGCCGGTGCCGATACGCCGGTGGGCGAGCGAGGGCGGTCGCTCTCGACCGGCCAGAAGCAGCTCGTCGCGTTCGCGCGGGCGCTGGCCTTCGATCCTCCCGTCCTCGTCCTCGACGAAGCGACCTCGAGCGTCGACGACGCGACCGAGGTGCTGATCGAGCGGGCGCTCACCCGGCTCCTCGGCGGCCGCACCGCGATCATCATCGCGCATCGTCTCTCGACGATCCGACGGGTCGACCGGATCCTCGTCCTCCACCACGGCGAGGTGTGCGAGGTGGGAACCCACGCCGAGCTGCTCGCCGCCGACGGGCTGTACGCGCGCCTCTACGAGCTCCAGTACGCCGATCAGGCCCCGTCCGGCCGCGCGAAGGCGCTGGAAGTCTCGTGAACGCGCCGGACTGGAACGCCCGGCTCGCGACCCTCAGGACCGAGCACCTGCCGGATTCCCGCCTCGGAGTGTGGGAGCTCGAAGTTCTCGCGCCGCCCGGCGCCCGCCCCCGCCTGAGGGGGGTGACGACGGCGGCGGGAGCGGTCGCCGCGCTCAGGCTGGAGGCGGACGCCGGCGGGGCAGAGCTCGCGGTGGACGTCCTGCCCGACCCGGCGCTCGACGGCGAGGTGCGGGCGGTCGCCAGCCGCAGTTTGGCCCACCTCCGGCGCCAGCCGCGCCACGCCGCCGAGCTCGTCTCCCAGATGATTCTCGGCGAGGAGGCGCTCGTCCTGCGGGCCGCGGGCGCCTGGCTCCAGGTCCAGACCGGAGACCGCTACGTAAGCTGGGTGCACCAGGGGTCGATCGTTCGCTCCGCCCCGGCGGACGAGGCGACCTTCCGGGCGCGACTCTTCGAGCGGCGTCCACGGTCGGGATCGTGGGTCGTGGTCGAGCCGGGCCTCGTCACCCGCGCGGCGCCCGACCCGGAGGCTCCGCCCGTCGCCGACCTCGTCCAGGGAGGGATCGTCGAGGCGGCCCCGGCAGTGGCCCCGGCACGCGGAGCGCTCGAGATCGCGCTGCCGGACGGTACCCGCGGGTGGATTCCGGCCGGCGCGGCGGTCCCCGCGGAGCGGCTGGCCGAGCGCTTTCCCTACCATGGCCGCGCGATCCTCGATCACGCCGCGCGATTCCTGGGTCTGCCCTACCTCTGGGGCGGGACATCCGAGAAGGGGTTCGACTGCTCGGGGCTCGTGCAGCGGATCTACGGGCTCCATGGGGTGCGGCTGCCGCGCGATTCCGACCAGCAGTTCGGGGAGGGCTCGGAGGTCGAGTCGGGACCGGGCGGAGCTGCGATCCGCGAGGGTGATCTCGCCTTCTTCGCCGAGACCCCCGGGGGACGCGCGACCCATGTCGGGATTCTGGCCTCGGGCGGCCGGCTTCTGCACGCCTCGACGACCCGCGGCGGGGTCGCCTGGGACGCCCTGTGCCCCGGGGCTCCGGGGTACACGCCCTTCGGCGAGCGGCTGGCCGGCTGGCTCACGGGCATCCGCCGCGTCCTTCCGGCGTAATCCTCGCTAACCAACCTCCATCCGCTGGCCGCTCAGCCGGTAGCGGTACTCGCAACGGCTGCCCTCTCCCCGCGTGACGAGAGCGCGCAGGTCGGGAGAGCGGATCACGTATTCGCCTTCGAAGCCCGCCGCCTCGAAATCGGCCCGTAGCGCATAGGTGATCGTGTCCAGCGAATCGGCAGGAGTGGCGCGGGCGGCGATCGAATCCGGGAGACCGACCGGCTCCTCGACGACCATCCCGGCTTCGAGACGATCGCCCTCATATCGCCCCGCGAGCCGGATGATCGGGTTCATCGAGACCGTGACCGAATCCGGGGAGGTTTGGGCGAGGTCGAGGATGAATCCCGTCAGGGGCGGCGGCGACTGCGATTCGAAGCAGTCCGTCGAAGCGCCGACGACCCGCGTGCCGTACCGGCCCGACCAGTTCCGGCTCGGATCGCCGCCGTCCGCGGACCCGCAGGCGGCGATCAGGATCGCGAGGAGAGATCGAACCACGCGCTGGACATCTAGCGCTGCAGGTTCGTCGGGACGATCAGGGCGACGATCGACCGGTTGCCTTCCGTGAGCGGATAGGCGAGGACGATCGTCTCGTCGAAGCCGGAGATCATCTCCTTGACGAGCGCCTGGCGGCCGCCGTCGACCTCGACCCGGAGGAACATGCTCTCGCGGCGCGGCTCCTGGAGAACGCCCCGGATCCGCACGGTGACGTCGCCGACCCGGATCGCCGGCGTCTCCTGACCGGGCAGGATCGTGACCGCGTCCAGCCGGCGGATGTTGCTCGCGGCGAGCAGCGACTGCAGGCGCGCCGGACTGTCGCCCTCGCTCCAGACCTGCTCGAGACGCCGGAGCTCGATGTCGCGCGGGGCTCCATCCTCCGCCAGGAAGAGGATCACCCGGTAGGTGGGGCCGCCCTCGCCCGCCCGCTGCGCAAACGACGCGCGGGGGACCGCAAGCGCCATCAGCCCGAAGAACGTCAACAGGCCGAATCCGCAGGCGAACACTGTGACTCTGGATCGAAGGCGCATGAACACTTCCCTCCTCGAACCCATGGTACCGCCCGAGGAGGGAAAGTGTTCCTGAAAAACGCGCTCAGCGTGCCGGCTCAGGCGTCGTCTCAGGCACGGGGGGTGGCGCAGCCGGCGGTGCACCCACCGCGGGTGGCTCGATCGGCGTGTGGCCGTTCCCCCACCGGTAGCGGGTGCCGAAGCGAGTCAGGAGGAACACGCCGAACCCGACCGTCCACGCAACATACTGGATCAGGAATCCGAGAATCGTCAGGATCGTGGCGAAGACCCCGAGCGGTCCGCCGCCCACGTCGAGCGCGCTGCCGAAGAACGAGACCAGCATGATCAGGCCGAGCCCGACCAGCAGCGAGACGTAGGGGTTCCGGTGGTCCCACCCGAAGCGCCGCTCGGCCGCGTGGCCCAGGTGCTTGGCGACCGCGGTGAAGCCGAGGAGGATACCGAGCAGGAGCGCGACCAGCGCGAACGGTATCAGGAGGAGGAGCGGGATCCCGATGATCGAGATCGCGAGGATCACGATCGTGATGAAAAGCGCCGGAAAGAACAGGATCTGGGCCGCGAGGCCGACCGCCGCCGCCTTCC
This sequence comes from Gemmatimonadota bacterium, assembly GCA_035524965.1. GTDB lineage: Bacteria > Gemmatimonadota > Gemmatimonadetes > JACCXV01 > JAHWKZ01 > DATLFH01. The sequence continues at coordinate 84,734 of DATLFH010000019.1, forward strand.
ACGGCGAGGTCGCGACCCGGTACTCCATCCGCTCGATCGGACGCCGCGCGAGGAGGTAGGCGAGGCAAGCCAGGAGACCGAGGAAGATGATCCAGATCACCGTGCCGATCAGGCCCCCGATCCCGGTGAAGAACGGCCCCATCGCGAAGTGCGGCTGGAAGTGGAACCGGGGCGCCCCGAAGGCGACCTCGTTGACCGCTCCGGTGATCCGCGCCCCGGGAGCGCGTTCGATCGTGCCGCCGACGGAGGTCACCTCGCCATCCACGACCGCGTCCGGTCCCAGCTCCACCGAGCCGCCGACCGCCACCACGTCCCCGTGCACCCTGCCATCGACATCGACCGAGCCGCCGACCGCCACCACGTCCCCGTCCACGACCTCGTCGGCACGCACGTGGATGCTGCCCCCGATCCGCACCTGGTCCCCCTGAGCGCCGAGATCGATCCCCTCGCCGCGATGTCGATCGATGTCGCTGTCGTCGGGGTCTGCCTGGTCCGCGGCGATCCGGGCGGTGTCCGCCTCGACCGTATCCGCCACCGGCGGAACACCGATCCCGAAGAGGACCCGGCGGCTCCCCGCGTCCATGAACGAGAGCCGGCGGATGTCGGCGGCATCCTCTCCGATCCGATCCTGGAGCTCGGCGCCCGTGACCGGTTGGCCGTTGATCGCGATCCCGCCATCGACCATCTCGATCGACTGGACCGCCGTCTCACCGTATTTGGGCATGAGCACGATCCCGTTCTGGAGCGGCAGGACCTGGTAGCGCTCCTCGACGCGATCGCGAAGCTCGCCCAGCGAGGGCTCGACCTGCGCCTGTCCGGCCGTATCCGCTGGCACCTGCGACTGGAGCCCGAGCGGGGTGAAGGACAAAAAGAGCGCCACCCCCAGGAAGCAGGCGCGCGCGTGCTGCAAAGCGTTCATCTCCATGTTCTCCTCTCGATCGCCAGCAGATGATTGAGGCTGTACAGGGCGAGACCGCTCACGAGCGCGCTCGCCAGAAGGGCCGATACGATCTCGGGTGTGCTCGCGGCGACGCCGAGCGCGCCCCCGATCCGGGCAAGGAGCCGCCAGGTGGCGATCCCGGCGTCCAACCACTCGGCGGTCCACGTGAGGACGCGGGCGCCCCCCTTCAGGATCGCGCCGAACGAGGGCGCCTCGACCGGCAGCCAGCGGGCCAGCGGAAGGAGCGCAACGGAGAAGCCCCCCAGGACGAGCGCGGCCAGGATCGCCGCCTTCCACCCCAACGCCGCCAGGAGACCTCCGTTCGCCGTCGCCGGGGCCGGGGCCGGCCGAGCGGCCCAGAGCACCCGCTCGGTGAAGCCGCCGCCCGGCGCCAGCCGCGGGACGGACGCGAAGAGCGCGACGAAGGCGGCTTCCGCCCCGGCGTCGTCGTCCGCCGCCTCGGCGGTCAACCAGCGATTGAGTCGATCGGAATCCATCATTCTCTCCTGTCCCCGCTTACGCGAGATGAAGGGCGCGGGTTTCGGTCGCGCCGGTGTAGACACGATCCTCTGCGGGACCCCACCCGGCCTCGGTCAGGTGGCCCGCCAGCTCCTTGCGCGCCCGGTGGAGGTACGTCTTCACGGTCCCCAACGGGAGCTTCGTGATCTCCACGATCTCCTCGTATGCCAGCCCCTCCTGGTGACGGAGGACGACGACCTCCCGATACTCCGGCCGGAGCCTGTCGACCGCAACCCCCAGGGCCGTCGCGAGATCGCCGCGGACCGCCGCCTCGTAGGGCGAAGCGGCGCTGTCGTCGGGCAGCATCGCGTGGAAGTCGGGACCCTCCGCTTCGGGACGGTCCAGCGGGACGGTCTCGAGCTCGCCACGACGCAAGTGGTCGATCGCGGTGTTGTGGGCGATCTTGAAAAGCCAGTTGGAGAATTTTCCCTGCTCCGCCCGGAAGGTGTCGAGGCGGTTGAACGCCTTGACGAAGGCGTCCTGGGAGAGGTCCTCGGCCAGCCCGCGGTCGCGGATCATGCGGGCGACGAGGTTGAAGACGGGTCGCTCGAACCGGTGAACGAGCTCCCGGTAGGCGCTCTGAGAACCGGAGAGCGCCTCGCGCACGAGTTGCTCGTCAGCGACGCTCACTCGATGCCTCTACGAGGTCCTGGACGTGCAGGTTTCGCCCTCCATGCCCGGAGAAGTCCCGGCGCCGGCCGACCGGCTCGTGCCCGCCGACCGGACCGCCGGCGCGGCCGCGTCGACAGATTCGGCTGCGCCGAGCGACCCGCCCTCGGGGCGCGACCCGGCTCTCGTGCGGGCGATGTTCGACGCGCTGGCGCCCCGCTACGACCTCTTCAACGACGTGCTGTCGGCCGGGATCCACCGGCGCTGGCGCGCCCGGGCGATAGACGCGCTCGCGCCGGAGGATGGGCGGCGCTACCTGGATCTCTGCGCCGGGACCCTCGATCTGGCGCTGGCGATCCTCGCCCGGGCGCCCCGCGCACAAGTTACCGGAGTCGACTTCTCGCTGCCGATGCTCGCCCGCGGGTGCGCGAAATCGCGCGAGAGAGCGGGACGGCGGGGCGGCGCTCCGGTCCGGCCGGTCGCGGCCGACGCGCTCCGCCTCCCCTTCCCGGACCGGACCTTCGCCGGCTGCACGATCGGCTTCGGCCTCCGGAACCTCGCCGACTACGGCGCCGGCCTGGCGGAGATCCGCCGCGTCCTCGAGCCCGGCGGCCGGGTCGCCGTCCTCGAGTTCACGACCCCTCCGGGCAGGCTCTTCCGCGCCGTTTATCATGGCTACTTCCATCACGTCCTGCCCCGACTGGGAGCGCGGATCGCCGGGAATCCCGGGACCGCGCGCTATCTGCCGGACTCGGTGTCGCGCTTCCCTGGCCCCGCGGCGCTCGCCGCTCTCCTCGAGGACGGCGGGTTCACCGAGGTCCGCTGGCGGCTCCTGACCCGCGGGATCGCCGCGCTCCACACGGGGGTCCGGGCGCCCGGCACGGGGCGCGACGTCCCGCGCGCTCGGGAGTAGACCGATGCCGCGCCCCTACCCCGAGGAGGTCCACCTGATCGGCGTGCCGATCGACCTGGGCGCCAGCCGCCGCGGAGTCGACATGGGCCCCTCAGCGCTCCGGATTGCCGGGCTCAAGGAGCGGCTCGCACGCCTCGGATACCGGGTCTCCGACGCCGGTGACGTCCAGGTGCGGATCCCCGAGTCAGCGGACCCCGGCGACGAGCGGGCCCGCTTCCTCGACGAGATCGCAGCGATGAGCCGCGCCCTCGCGCCGCGCGTCGCCGGCGCCCTCGGGGCCGGCGCCGTGCCGCTCGTCCTGGGGGGCGACCACTCACTGTCGATCGGCTCGATCGCCGGCGTAGCCGCCTGGGCGCGCGGGAAGGAGGAGGACGTGGGGCTCCTCTGGTTCGACGCCCACGCCGACATGAACACCCCCGAGACGACACCCAGCGGCAACATCCACGGCATGCCGCTCGCGGCCTCGCTCGGCTATGGCGACCCGGAGCTCACCGGGATCGAAGGGTTCGAGCCCAAGGTGCGCTGGGACAAGGTCGCGCTGATCGGCGCCCGCGACGTCGACGCAGCCGAGCGCCCGCTCGTCAAGGAGTCGGGGATCCGGGTCTTCACGATGCGCGAGATCGACGAGCAGGGGATCGTCTCCGTCCTCGAGGAGGCACTCGCGATCGTCAGCGAGGGCACGATCGGGTACCACCTCTCCTGGGACATGGACTTCGTCGATCCCAACTACGCGCCCGGAGTCGGGACGCCGGTCAAGGGCGGGGTCAACTACCGCGAGGGCCACCTCGCGCTCGAGATCGTCAGCGACACCGACGGGATGATTTCGATGGACCTGGTCGAGACGAACCCGATCCTCGACGATCGGAACCGAACCGGCGTCCTCGGCATGGAGCTGATCCTGTCGGCGCTGGGGAAGACGATCCTCTGAATCCGGCGCCCGATGGCCGATCGGACATGCGGATCGGCATCGTCTCCGACACCCACGATCGGATCCTGCCGGATCTCTTCCGCGCGCTGGCCGGCGTGGACGAGATCCTCCACGCGGGTGATATCTGCACGGCGGAGGCTCTCGCCGAGATCGAGGTGATCGCGCCCGTGACGGCCGTCCACGGCAACATGGACGAGAGGGCGCTCTTCGAGCGGCTGCCGGAAGAGCGGCGGCTCGAGCG
>DATLFH010000020.1:0-27119 GCA_035524965.1 Gemmatimonadota bacterium
GGGTGGTAGACCGAGGCCACGATCGGCGCGCTGACGGCGCCTCCGACGTTGGCCATCGAGCCGGTCGCGACGAAGAAGAGGGGCGCCCGGATCGCCCGCGCGACGACTACGAGGAGCGCGATGTGGATCGCCATCCAGAGCACCCCGGCGGCGAGAAAGGCCGGCGCATCGAGGATCGCCCTCAGATCTCCCTGGGCGCCGATCGCGGTGACGAGGAGGTAGAGCGCGAAGGTGCCGATCCGGGACGCGCCCGGCCCTTCCAGCTCGCTGACCGGCGTGAACGAGAGCGTGAGGCCGAGGGTGGTGACGAGGATCACGGCCCATGTCGTGTGGCTCAGGATCTGCGGGTCGCCGAGCTGGGGCAGGGCGTTCCCGGCCGCCACCATGAGGTATGCCCCGACGATGCCGATCCCGACGATGAGCGCCAGGTCCCGGATCGTGACCGGCCGCCGGATCGCCTCGTAGCGCGCGGCCAGCCTGGCATTCGTCTCCTCGATCAGCGACGTATCGGCCCGGTTCCAGCGATCGAAGCGCGCCTGGTAGGCGGAGAGGAATAGCAGGACCGCCATCCAGCCGTAGCCGACCACGGTATCGACGACGATGATCGGCCCCAGCATCGCGTCCGGCGTCTCGATCGACTCGGCGATCGCGACCAGGTTGGCCGAGCCCCCGATCCAGGAGCCGGAAAGGGCGCCCATCCCCTTCCATGCCTCGGGTGGGAGCATCCGGCCGAACACCGCGAGCGCGATCGGACCACCGATGATGATCCCGGCAGTGCCGGTCAGCATCATGATCGTCGCCGGGCGGCCGAGCTTGAGGAGCGCCGGCACGTCGACCGTCATCATGAGGAGGAGGAGCGAGAGCGGGAGCAGGTAACGCACCATCCAGTCGTAGGCGGGCGAGTCCACCGGGGTGATCCCGAGCGTCGTCGCCAGCATCGGGAGCATGTAGGCGTAGAGGATGGGCGGGGTGATGTCGAAGAGCTTCTGAAGGCGCGGCAGGCCGGCCAGGCCGTAGACCGCGGCCAGGATGCCGGCCAGGAAGGCGAAGACTGCGGTGGGCTCGGTGATCAGCGCGCCCTCCGCGCTAGCCGGGGTAGCGCATCGAGCCCGCGCCGGCGCCGCCCGGTCCGTAGCAGAGGATCTGGGCCAGGACGTACCCCAGCACGACGAACACGGCGACGCCTGCCAGGGCGAGGAGCGTCCCGCAGTTCACGAAGCGGGAGAGCCGCCGCGTCTCCTGCGGCTTTACGCCGTTACGACGAATTGCGCGAAAGCCGGGTGGCGCCGGGCTTCCGGCGGCGCTTGCCGGTCAGGACGTAATCGACATCCAGCCCGGCGGCGCCCGACAGACCGGCCAGGAACCAGAACGACTTCGGGATGCGACCGCTCTCGTAGCGGCTGATCATCTGCTGGGTATAGCGGGTGATCTCGGCGAGCTGGGCCTGGGTCAGCTCACCGCGCGCCTCTCGAAGCCGACCCGCGAGCTGCTTTCGAAATTCCTCGAACGACTCGTCCACTGGTCGCCTCCTCTGCCCGTTTCCGGTCCGTCGTTCAGGGGCCCGCGGCTGTCGCGGCGGCGGCGCAGCCCCAATCGTATCCGGCGCGGAGCCGCCGAAAGTCGTCGGCCCCCGCCAGGTAGAGATCCACGCGTGAGGTCCCGTATTCTAACGCTTCGACCAGCAAAAGGGTCGGGCCGGCGCCCCCGGTTGCATACGCCCCGATGAGTCGCAGCGGGGGACCGGCCGGGGTGGTCGTGGCTGGGGGGGTCCCCGCCGGTGGGGCGACCGTTTCCGGCGAAGGGAGTGATGCGACCACGGCGAGCCGCCGGGCGTGCCAGCGGTCCTGCCGCGGCTCCAGCACTAGCGCCGCGGTCCGGCCGGCGGGGCCGGCCCCCGTGGCGGGCCACCGAAGCACCGCCCAGAGGGCCTCCTCGCCGACCCGGGCGTACCAGACCTCGGGGTCGCCGGTCCCACCGCCGGGATCCCCGGGGGTCTCGGCGACGAGCGCGCGCGCGGCATCGAGCGCGGCCCGCGCCAACTCCGGCTCCACGTCCGGCAAGCTGCGGACCGCGAGCGCGCGCGCGGAGGGCGCCGCGCCGGCGGGCGCGGCGAGGACCGCCCGCTCCAGGTCCGGCGTGCCGGCCGCGCCACTCGCGCCACGTCCGCGACCCGCACCACCCGCCGCATCGCCGAGAAGCGCGAGCCGGTGCCCGCCCCCGCCCGGGCAGCCGTCCGCCAGCGTATCGATCGCCGCGACGCGCGCGCTCCAGGCCGAATCGCCGACCAGCCAGACGGTCGAGATCGGCGTGATCCCGGTCGACCAGGCGGGCGCCTCCACGGCCCAGCTCCCGCGGACCGGGTACGCCGGCCGGAGCGTGTGCGGCGGGGCGCCGCCGAGCGCGCGCTGGTAGTGAATCCAGAGGTCCGCCTCGAGCAGCTCTTCGGCCGGAGCCCAGCCGCGCCGGTCGTCCCAGGTGGCGACCTCGAGCCAGCGATTTCCGCCCGCGCCCTCCGGCTGGCTGTCGCGAACGAACGTGAGCGAAGTCCCGGCCGCGACCTCGATCGACGGCGGGGCGTCCGGGGCGGGAGCGATCCGCAGGGCGACCGGTCGGAGCGGTAGGACCGCGAGCGCGTGCGACTCACCGGCGTCCGGTACAACCGCGTCCCGTTCCCCGGCGTCCCGCTCCACCATCTCGCCGGGATCTCCCCCGCACGCCACCAGAAGGCCGGCGAGGAGCGCATGGATCACAACGGCGGATGAAGCACGGGCGATCACGCCCGGAGTCTACCATCGCGGCCGCCCGGACTCTACCTTCACCGGCCGTCATGAAGAATCAGCGGGACATCCGAGACATCGTCGAGGGGTTCGTCGCGCGCCTCCGCCCGCTCGAGACCGCGGTCAACCGCGCCTGGTGGGACGCCGCGGTGACCGGCGAATCGGGCGCCTACGGCCGCCTCGAGGGGCTCCGCAACGAGATCGACCGGCTGTACCTCGACCCCGCCCTGTTCGACCGGCTGGGCGCTGCGCGCTCGTCCGGCCCCGAGGATCCGCTCCTCGCGCGGACGATCGAGCTCCTGTACCTGGAGGCCCTCCCCCGACAGGTCGACCCCGCGCTCGGCGAGCGCATCAACCGTCTCGCCACCGGGATCGAACGCGAGTTCTCCACCTACCGCCCGGTCTACCGGGGCGAGGAGCGGACCGCCAACGACCTGGACCGCGTCCTCAAGACCGAGGCCGACCAGGACCTGCGGCGCGAGGCGTGGGAGGCCCTGAAAGCGGTCGGCTCGCGCGTGGCCCCGCGCCTACACGAGCTGGTCGGACTCCGCAACGAGGCCGCGCGATCGGTGGGGTATCCCGACTTCTACCATCTCCGGATCGCCCTGCTCGAGCAGCGCCCGGACGAGATGGCGGACTTCCTCGATCGGCTGGACGCGTTGACCGGGGACCCCTTCCGGAGGCTCAAGGCCGACATCGACGCCTATCTCGGCGAGCGGCGCGGGGTCGCACCGGGGTCACTCCAGGCGTGGCATTACGGGGACCAGTTCTTCCAGGAGATGCCGGACCTCTTCGGGGCCGATCTCGACGGGGTCTACGCGAGGACCGACATCGTCGACGCCGCCCACCGGTTCTTCGACGGGATCGGGCTCCCCGTCGCGCATATCCTCGCACGCTCGAGCCTCCACGAGGCGCCCGGCAAGGACCCCCACGCCTTCGCGATCGATGTCGATCGCGAGGGGGACGTGCGGATCCTCCTGAACCTGCGGCCCAACGAGCGCTGGATGGGAACCACGCTCCACGAGCTGGGCCACGCGGTCTACGACGATGGGATCGACCGCGATCTGCCGTGGATCCTCCGCCGGCCGGCCCACACGCTGACGACCGAGGCGATAGCGATGCTCTTCGGCCGGCTCTCGCGCGACTCCCACTGGATGCGCGAGATGGGGGTGGTAGAACCGGATGAGGCGGAGCGGCTAGCCGACGCGGTGGCGCGGGAGATCCGGGCCACGATGCTCGTCTTCGCGCGATGGGTCCAGGTGATGGCGCGCTTCGAGCGCGACCTGTACGCCGACCCCGATCAGGACCTGAACGCGCTCTGGTGGTCGCTCGTCGAGCGCTTCCAGGGAGTCCGGCCCCCGCCCCGTCCGGCGGACGCCGCCGACTACGCAGCCAAGATCCACGTCGTCATCGCCCCGGTCTACTACCATAACTACCTGCTCGGGGAGTGCTTCGCCTCGCAGATCGACGCCCGCCTGCGCGCCGAGGTCCTGAACGGCGGCGCGAGCTACAGCGGCCGGCCGGCCGTCGGCGCGTGGCTGACCGAGCGGATCTTCCGCTCCGGCGCCCGGGACCACTACGACGCGCTGGCCCGCTCGGCGACCGGCGAAGCGGTGGGGCCCGGCGCGATGGCCGCGCAGTTCTTCACGGACTGAGCGTTCGCTAGCGATCCGCCGGCGCGCAGGGGACCGTGCGGGCGCTCGCCGTGTAGACGAAATCCCCGAGCGGCGAGAAGTCGCCGTTGGCCGCGTTGCCCGCCGCGTGAAAGAGCACGTCGCCATCGCGGGCAGGGCCATCCCCGGCCTCCCCGGCCGCGGCCGGCGCCCGCCATGTGACCGTCCATCGAATCGGGGTCGGCTCGACCCCCTCCGCGGTGTGGTGGGCGTACCGGATTCCGAGGCTGTCCGTGACCGCGACGCGATCGTCGACGGGCACGAGGGCGCCCGCCTGCGCGCCGTCGGCGAACCGTGCGGCGAGCTGGAAGCCGCCCTGCGGCGCTCCCTCGCGCTGGAGCTCCACCGTGATCGCGTAAACCCGGCCGGGCGCGTACCGCTCGGGGACGCCTCGGATCTCGAGCGAGCCCCCGGGGGCGTCGAGCGGTTGGTCGAAGTGACAGGCGTGGCAGGTCGGTTCGCCGAAGCCTCCAGTCGTGCCGGGCGGCGGTTTGTCGACGTACAGGGTCAGGGCGATCGGCGCGGCCAGCGCCGCCGGCAGCGCACCGAGAGCCGCAGCGGCCCACGGCGAACGCATCCCTCGATTCAAGGAAGACGGCGGATCAAGGAAGACGGCGGATCAGGGGAGTTGGGCGCGGCCGATCGTATTCGTGTCGGTGCCGAACCAGATCGCGCGCGCCGGCGCATGGTAGACCATGTGTCGTACCGTTCCGCCGCCGCTGGGGATCTCGGAGATGGAGAAGAACTCTTTCGCGGCGGGGTCGAACCCGACCAGGCGGTTCGGGCTCGGGCCCGACTCGACGAACCAGAGCCGGCCGGAATCGTCGGCCGTCATCGCGTAAGGACGCGCCTCGCTGCCGCCCGGAACCGCCCATTCCTCCACCGCACCCGAGGCGGGGTCGATCCGACCCAGGTAGCCGGCGGCGTGGTCGACGTACCAGACGCCGCTGTCGATGACGGCGAGCCGCCGCGGACGCGCTTCGGGGCGCGGCAGCACGATCTCGCGGATCTCCATCGTCGACGGGTCGACGGCGCCGATCTTGTGCGATCCGAACTCGGTGAACCAGGGCGTGCCCTCGTCGTCGACGACGATCCCGTAGGGGCGGGAATCGGCGGTGGGAACCGCCGCCAGCCTCACGGCTTCGGTCTCGACGTCCAGATGGCCGACGAAGTTCCCCCCCTGGACCGAGAACCAGATGTCACCCGCGGGATCGAACGTCAGCGTGTGTGGATCGCGCGCCGCCGGGTCCGGCATCGGGATCTTGTGGATCTCGCCGGTAGCCGGATCGAATCGTCCGATGTGGGCGGCGCGGTTGCCCGCGTACCACACCGTCCCGTCGCCGCCGACGATCAGGTTGTGCGGCCCGGTCCCCGGATCGAGCTCGAAGCGCTGGAACTCCCCGCTCGCGGCATCGAGGGTGGCCAGATAGTCCGCCCGCTGCCCGACGAACCAGACCCGCCCCTCCGGCCCCACGTAAGGATCTCGCGGCCGGCTGTCCTCCCAGGGGACGGGCCATTCCTCGATCACTACGGACCCGGCATCCTGGACGACGGATAGGTTCGCAACGGATTCGCTCGCCGGGGATTCGCTCGCCCGCGGGTCGGCGAAAAGGACGCGACCGGCGATTACGAAAATCGAACCGGCGACCGCCACAACGAGTAACGTCAGGAAAAGGCGCTTCATGATCCCGACGTTACCTCCCTCGGCGCGTCTTGCCAACCACTGCATCGAAGGCTAGCGTCGCTTCCGCATGGCGCGTGGCAGAATCGAACCCCTGCTGGCCCGGCTGATCCCGCTCCGACCCTGGATCGCTCTCGGATCCTTGATCGTGGGCATTCTCCTGACCGTGCCGGCTTTCTACCTCCACAACCTGTGGCTCGCGCTGATCGGCGCCGTACCCCTCGGCGGCGCGCTGGGCATCCTCCTGATCCCGCTCCCGTACGCGCGATGAGGCGCGCGAGGCTGGCGATCCCGCTCGCGCTACTCGGTCTGACGGCCTGCATCCTCGATTCCGAGGACCCCTTCTTCCGGCAGACGTACTCGACCAGCTTCGAGAGCGAGTTCGACTGGAACCCCGACGGAACCGATCTCGATGATCCGCCGGTCGTGTGGAGCGTCGAACGCAGCGACGTGTTCGCGGAGAGCGGAGACTGGTCGGTGAGATTCATCCTCGAGAACCTGAACGACGCGGGCAAGATCTGGATGGAGCGCGCCTTCGAGCTTCAGCCCGGCGCCACCTACGACATCGAGATCGCGTTCGATTTCGCCAGCGCGGACTTCGGGGATATCAACCTGTGGACGATCATCGCCGGCGCCTCGGACAGGGATCCCGAGACCCGCGATGACCTTACATTCCAAGAGGACACCGGAAACGGTTCCGACACGGACGTGGGCCACATCTGGCTCCCCAAGCGGTACATGTTCACGAGGACGGCCGATTCGGCCGGCCTCGTGCATGTCGCGCTGGGTGTCTGGGGGACGTCGGAGTTCAGCCGCACGTACTTCATCGACGACGTGGAGATCACGTTCACGGAGCGATGACCCCCCGCGTGGCGGGCGGGATGGTGGTCTGGTGGAGGATCAGCCGGCCGGCGGCCGCGGCGTCGGCGTGCCTTCCCGTCCCTGGCTGTACAGGCTCTCGACCGAATCCCTGATCACGGGCAGCGGAACACCGGCTTCGTACTGAGTCATCGCCTCCCGGGCGATCTGGATGCAGATCGCTCAGCCAAACCCCATCGGGTCGGGGTCGACTCGCGGGATCGCACCGCCGGTATCGATCGCGTCGACGAAGCAGTCGTAGTTGTTGGCGTGAGGCTCGGCCTCGCGGTGGCAGCCGCAGTAACAGGGCATGTACCGCAGGACCTCGGGGTGCTTGGCCGCAAAGACGTAGGCTTCCACGATTTCGGCCGGCGCCTCGGCCATGGCGGCCGGGAACTGGACGCTGTCGATCGTGACCCACTTCTCCTGCTCCTGCGGGGCGGACGCGGCCTCGCTCTCGCGGCCCGCACCCTCTCGCCCGCACGCGGCCAGGAGCGAGCCGGCGACCAGGATCACGAAGATGGGGATGGCAGCGCGCATCGGGAACAATATACACCCTTGCGGGCGGAAGCGGTCCCCGCGAATGATTGGGATGAGCGGCCGGGATGAATGCCTGGGATGAAATTCCGCCGATCCTGCTCGTGGGATTTTTCGTAAACGGCGTAAACGGTTTACGACGTAAACGCGGAAAATCCATATAACGAGGCTCTTCCGGGTTTCGTGCGGGTCGGCGGATCGAGCCACGCAGCCTCAGTGCTCCTCGTGCTCCGCCTCCGGTTCAACCTCGGCGGCGCCGTGCGCCATCGGCGCCGGCCGAAGAGTGGCGAAGAGCGCGAAGCCGACAGGCGCATCGTCCCCGTACTCGAGCTCCAGCTCTTCCGGCAGCAAGCTCAGCGATACGCTCGCGCCGATCCCGGGGAGGATCCCGACGACCGGATCGAACTGGCGTGCGTATCCGAGGCTGAGCCGGGTGATGTCGAACACACCTCCCAGGAGCGCACTCTGGAGCAGATCGAGATCGTCCGCCGACTTCTCGACCCGCTCGGCGCGGCCGAAGACGATGTGGCGCTCTCGCCAGCCGAAGCTGCTGTCCAGCATCAGCGCGTTTGAGGATTCGCCTTCTTCGGTGTTGCGGCCCCACGCCGCCGTCGTCGCCCACAGCCCGCCATCCGCCCGCAGCCGGTGGTGGGTGGCCGAGGCGGTCACCCGCGTCACGTCGATGGCGGGCTCTCCAGGGCCGCCGCCGTGGGGCGGCTCGGCCTCGTTCAGATGGCCCGCGGACACCTGGAGCGCCCAGCGGTCGGAAGGCAGGAACCACAGCCGGCCGGAATACGAATCGAGCGCGTCCACGTCGATCCCGTAGCGGTCCTCGTCCGGCTCGCGCCCATTGAAGAGCGACCCCTCGAGCTTCCAGCGCCGGCCGAAGACGCCGGCGGTCGCAACCCCGAAGGCGATGTGGGTCGAGTCGAGCCAGTGGTGGCCGATCGGCGCGTAAGGGTTGGGAAACGCCGACAGCCGGTGCGGGAACGCGACCGGCCCCAGTGCGGGCTCGCCCACCGGGCCGCCGTAGAGCTGGAGCGCGACCGCTTCGCCGAGCTCCCGTTCATACGAGGCCGCCAGCTCCATGAACAAGTCGTGCGGGTGCTGCCGGTCGTGAAGCGGCTCGCCGTCGCAGAGCTCGCCGGTGGCGAGCAGGTTGGGGTAGCCGCACGTGCCGACGGTCAGCGGCTCCAGGCTCACCATCCCCCTGAAGACGAGGTGACCGCCCGCCGCCTCGCGCCGCAGCATCCCCATGATCCAGTTGATGCTGCCGAACTGCTGGTCGCCGCGATCGCTTCCCTCGTCGATGTACTGGAGATAGACCTGGCCGTGGACCATCGTCTCCCAGTCGCCGAGCCGGCTGTGCCACGCATAGACGGGTGAAGCATCGGGGAGCCACGCCGTCCCCGATCCCTCGCGGGTGTGCGGAATCCCCAGGGGGCCGGACCGCATGGTCGCCGGAGCGGCCTCCATTCCCGGGGCGTGCGGTTCGTGCTCCTGAGCCTCGAGCGGGGCCGCCAGGAGCGCGCCGCCCGCCAGGAGGAGCGCGGACGCGCGCATGAGAATATTGATATGCTGCATGATCCCTCCTACTACTTTATTTGTAGGCCGTTCGATCCAGGAAGACCGGAACGGTCTACAAGCGGAGGGGGATCCGTCTTTCCAGAGGGGGCAGGGACCACGACGCCGCGCCGGCGCCGCGCATCGTCGAGAACGACCCGAAACGGATGGGGGAGGAACCGGACGCAAACCCGGAACCGAAACCGGACCCGGCCGGCGATTCGATCGATTCCCCCGCGCCGGCCCGCTCGCGCAGGGCGGGAGCCGGGACGAGGGCGGCGTCGCACGGCGGGCCGCCCACAGCCGGCGCCAGCGCGCTCTCTGCGCGATCGTGCGCCGGTTCGTGCGCCGCGGCGTGGTGGGAGGCCGGCGAGCTCTCCGCGACAGACGGCGGTACGACACAGCAGGGCGGCACGAGTTGCGCCGGCAGGAGGACGAGCAGGAACGCGGCGGTCGAGCGCGCCATCAGTGGTGACCCTCCGCTCGGTCGGCATCCCGCGCCACTCCCTCCAGACCCTCCGCGAAGCGGCCGCCCCGCGCGCGGCGACCGCCGAGGAAGAACCACAGCTCGAAGGCGATCAGGGCCGCGCCCGCCACCGTCACCGCCCATTCCGCGCCGCTCATCGGTGAGAGCCGGTCATCGGTGGGCGACCATCATCGGTGAGAGGCCGACGTTCCCGCTCGCCAGCCGGATGGTCCGGAGCCGCAGCGAGTTCCCCATCACGAAGAGGTCGGAGAGGACCATCGCCGCCGCTCCGACCCACGGAGCGAGGAGGAGTCCCGTCCACGGATAGAAGACGCCGGCCGCGAGCGGGATTCCGAGGATGTTGTAGATGAACGCCCAGAAGAGGTTCTGCCGGATCGTCCGCATCGTGCGCCGGGAGAGGGCGATCGCCTGTGGCACGCCGCGAAGGTCGGCGCGCATCAGGGTGACGTCGCTCGCCTCGATCGCCACGTCGGTCCCGGTTCCGATCGCGATCCCGATGTCCGCCTGGGCGAGGGCGGGTGCGTCGTTGATCCCGTCGCCGACCATCGCCACGACCTTCCCCGCGTCCTGGAGCTGGCGAACCTTGCCGGCCTTCTCGTCCGGCAGGACGCCGGCCAGGACGTGATCGATCCCGACCTGACGGGCGATCCCCTCGGCCGTCCGCTGGTCGTCGCCGGTCATCATGACGACCTCGAGGCCCTGATCCCGGAGCGCGCGCACGGCCTCGGCCGAGCCCTCCTGCACGGTGTCCGCGACGGCGATCAGACCCAGCACCTCGCCGTCGCGCGCGACCACCACGGATGTTTTGCCTTCGTCCGCCAGGCGCTCCAGCATGCGCTCACCGGCGCTCTTCCTCGCCTCGCTGACCCCCCGCTCCTCGAGGAACCGCGGCGACCCGACGAGGACGCGCCGCCCGTCAAGACTCGCGACGACGCCGTGACCGGCGACGGCCTCGAAGTCGACCGCGCGGGGGAGCCTCAGGCCGCGCTCCTTCGCCGCCCGTACGATCGCTTCGCCGATCGGGTGCTCGGAGACCTGCTCGGCGGCGGCGGCCGTCGCCAGCAGATCTTCCTCCGCGATCCGGGAAACGGGGAGAACGTCGGTGACCGCCGGCTCCCCGCGCGTGATCGTTCCCGTCTTGTCGAGGACAACGGTGTCGAGCTCGTGGGCTCGCTGGAGGCTCCCCGCGTCCTTGATCAGGATGCCCATCTCGGCCCCGCGACCGGTCCCGACCATGACCGCCGTGGGGGTGGCGAGGCCCAGGGCGCAGGGGCAGGCGATGATGAGGACCGCGACCGAGGTCACGATCGCGTAGGTCAGCGACGGCGCGGGGCCGGCGACGAACCAGACGACGAACGTCGTGATCGCGATCGCGATCACGATCGGGACGAAGTACGCCGCGACGACATCGGCCAGCCGCTGGACGGGAGCCTTGGACCCCTGCGCCTCCGTGACGAGCCGCACGATCGCGGCCAGCGCCGTGTCGGAGCCGACCTTGGTGGCGCGGAACTCGACGCTTCCCATGCGGTTGAGCGTCGCCCCGATCACCTCGTCGCCGGGGCCCTTCTCGACCGGCATCGACTCGCCCGTCAGCATCGACTCGTCGACCGCGGTCCGCCCCTCGAGGACGACGCCGTCGACGGCGATCTTCTCGCCCGGTCGCACGACGACGATGTCGCCCGGCTCGACCTCCTCGAGCGGGACCTCGATATCGCCCTCCGGCCGGCGGACCCGGGCGACGCTCGGCTGGAGGTCGAGGAGCGCCCGGATCGCATCTCCGGTCCGACCCTTGGCCCGCGACTCGAGCCAGGTGCCGAGCAGGATCAGCGTGACGATCGTGGCCGCCGCCTCGTAGTAGACGGTCGGCGCGAGCCCGGCGGCGCGAAAGATCCCGGGAAGCACGGTGGCCACCGCGCTGTAGCCGTAGGCCGCTCCGGTCCCCACCGCGATCAGCGTGTTCATGTCGGCCGAGCGGTGCATGAGGCCGTTCCACGCGCCCACGAAGAACCCGCGTCCGCTGTAGAAGAGGATCGGCGTCGTGAGCGCGAACTGGACCCAGGGGTCGAGCATCGGCCAGCCGTGGCCCCCGAGATCTAACATCATGAGGAGGTGGGGGAGCATCTCGAAGGCGATGAGCGGGGCGGTCAGCGCGGCCGCCACCCAGAAGCGGCGCTTGAGGTTGGCCGCGGCGCGGGCCCGGGCGGGCCGGTGGGCGCCCTCGTCCCGCGCGGCGTCCGTCACGACCCTGGCCTCGTAACCCGCCCGGCGGACCGCCTCGACGAGCACGTCGGGATCGACCCCGTCGCCCGAGGCTCGAACCGTCGCCTCCTCGGTCGCCAGGTTGACCGTCGCCTCCGCGACACCGTGGATCTCGCGCAGCGCGTCCTCGACCTTCGAGGCGCACGACGCGCAGTGCATCCCCTCGATCGGCAGGCGGATCGGTGGGGCCGGGGCTCCAGTGGCCGGCGGGCGGCTCACGAACGGGTCCGACGAAACTTCTTGAGGAGGGTCACGACCTCGTCCACTTTCTCCCGGCTCTCCGCGGGATCGTTCCCCTCCAGGGCGTCGGTCACGCAATAATTCAGATGCGATTCGAGGATCTCGTCCTGGACACGGGCCAGCGCGGCGGTCACGGCGTCGATCTGGGTGAGGATGTCGACACAGTAGCGCCCCTCCTCGACCATGCGCTGGACGCCTCGCACCTGGCCCTCGATCCGCTTGAGGCGGTTCTTGAGGAGCGCCGCGTGGCGGCTCCGCTGATAGCCACGCTCGGGCGCCTGGGACTGGGTGCGCGCGTCGGTCATTACGCCGGCCCAATATACCCTAATGGGGTATAAGTTCCAGCGGGCCGGGCTTGGGGCGGTTCGGCAACCTTGCCGCCCGGAGCGCCGGCTCGATACACTCGGATCGCCATGATCTACGCGCTTCTCGGCGACATCCACGCCAACCTGCCGGCTCTGGAGGCCGTGCTAGCCGATATCGAACGGCGAGCCGACGCGGACGCCGTCCTTCATCTGGGAGATCTGGTGGGGTACGGGCCGTGGCCGAACGAGACGGTGGAGCTCCTCTGGGAGCGGCGGATTCCGGGGGTCGCCGGCAACTACGACTCAACCGTCGCCACCGACCACGCGCACTGCGGCTGCCGGTACGAGGATGAACGCCAGGCCGAGCTGTCCCACGAAAGCTACGAGTGGACGCGGGCGCATGTGTGGCCGGAGACGAAGCGATTTCTGGCGGCCCTGCCGTTCCGCCTCGACTTGCGCCCTGCGGGCGGTCACGGGAGCGGGCCGCAGCTCATCCTGGTCCACGGCTCGCCGACCCGGAACACGCTCTATCTCGACGCCGACCGCCCCGACGGATTCCTCGAGACGATGGCCCGGAAGGCGGCCGCCCGCGACGGCGACCTGATCGCCTTCGGCCACACCCACGTGCCATGGAGGCGCGAGGTGAAAGGGGTCCACTTCCTGAACGTGGGCTCGGTCGGGAAACCCAAGGACGGCGACTGGCGGGCGGCTTACGCCCGGGTCGACTTCTCGCAGGCGCCGCCCGCGAGCGAGATCATGCGCGTCGAGTACGACCTCGAGCGGGCCGTGTCGTCGATCCGGGAGAGCGGTCTCCCCGAGGAGTTCGCGGAGGCGCTCCGAACGGCCGGCCGTCCCGCCGGGGCCGGCCGTCCCGCCGGGGCGCCGGCAACCGAGCAGGCGGAATGAGCGAGATGGGCACCTGGGTGCGGCGCGCTTTCGCCGAAGGGATCGGGACTTTCTTTCTCGTCCTGGTCGGCACCGGGACGGTGATGGCCGACGCCCTGTCCGGGGGCGCGATCGGTCCCGTCGGGATCGCACTCGCCTTCGGGCTCGTCGTGGCCGGGATGATCTACGCGATCGGCCATATCTCCGGCGCGCACATCAACCCCGCGGTGACGTTCGGCTTCTGGTCGATCGGGCGCTTCCCCGGCCGCGCGGTCCCCGTCTACGTCGCGGCGCAGTGCGCGGGCGGGATCGCCGCCTCCGCCACTTTGCGGGTTGTGGTTGGCGACGTTGGCGACCTCGGGGCGACCGTGCCGTCGGTATCGGTCCCGGCCGCGTTCACGACCGAATGGCTCCTCTCCTTCGCGCTCATGTTCGTGATCGCCGCGGTGGCGACCGACGAGCGGGTCGCGGCCGGAGTCGCCGGTCTCGCGGTGGGGCTCACGGTGACCTTCGACGCGCTTCTCGGAGGTTTTCTGACGGGCGCCTCGATGAACCCCGCCCGCACGCTCGGGCCCGCGCTGGTCGGCGGGATCTGGCACGCCCACTGGCTCTACTGGGCGGCGCCGATCACGGCGATGATCGCCGCCGCGCGGACGTACGACGCGCTGCGCCGGAGTGAAGCGCCGGCGTTCCCGCCTGCCCCCCTCTAGGCGTCCCCGCCCGGCGCCCCCAGGTCCTCGCGCGTCACCGTCTCTCCGCCGGCGGTCGCCCGGCCCTCCTCGATGAGCGACTTGAAGCGCACCAGGTCCTCGTCCATGGCGCTCCGGGGATCAGTGCCCAGGAGGCCCGCGACGGCATCGCCGATCGCCCCGGCCGGCGGATTGTACGACATCCGGATGTCGATCCGGGTGCCCTCACCGCTGGCCGGCTCGAAGTGGATGACGCCCGCGTTCTCGATCGTGGAACCCGGCTCGCTCCGCCACGCCAGGACCTCATCGGGGACCTGCCGGGTCACGACCGCGTTCCACGTGACCGGGGCTCCCGCGGGCCCGGCAGCCGTCCACCGCGACCGGCCGTCCCCGAGATCACGCACTTCGCGGATGTGCGACATGAAGCGCGGGAAGTTCTCGACCCGGTTCCAGAACTCGTAGACGTCCGAGACCGGCGCCTGGACGGTGATCGTCTTCTGTAAATCGACCGCGCGGCGGCCGGCGCGAATCCCCGTCAGCCGCCGGATGGGTTTGTTCGTCACCCCGCGCGTCAGGAGACCCGCGCCGACCGCGAGCGCCGCCGCCCCGAGCGCGTTCAGTTTCCGCACGCCCACGATCGCCATCGTCCCGCCGACCGCGCCCGCCAGGAAGCGGGCGGCTGGAGACCAGTTCTCCTGCAGGTACTCGAACGATTCGCCTTCCCGAACGGCGCCGCCCTGGAGCCCCGGCACGTCGCCCGGCTCCTCGTGGATCTCGAGCCGATCGTCGATTTCCTCGACCCCCCGAACCGCGCCGACCGCGCGCAGGAGGTCATCGACCTCGTGCGCCAGGACCGGGCCGCGTAGCGTGATCCGGCCCTGATCGGCCTCGACCTCGATCGACCCCGGATGGGAGACGTGGCGTCCCATCCTGGAACGGACGCGCTCTTCGAGAACCGCGTCGTCGGGGATCCCCTCGCCACGGAGGCGCGACCTCGCTCCGGCCACGATCCCGCGCGCCCGGTTGGCCGCGTCGCGCGCCGTCTTGCCCGCGACGCCGCCCGAGCCCCCCAGTCGCGATGCGAGCTGATCGCGGACCAGCGCCCGGCGGCGGCGCCCCCGGTCGGGGTCCAGCAGGTACATCAGCGCCGCACCCAGTCCCAGACTCCCCAGCCATCTCATCTTGCGTGCCATCTTGTCCTCCCCCGTTTATGATTCGACTTCGATTGTAGCCGGGAGACGCCCCGGCCGCCGTCCGATAATTGACAGCCACCGCTTTGCGGATCGGCCTATGCTGGTTTCCCATGACGGTACGGATCCCATGAAGGCTTCGCTTCCATGAAGGCCGCCGCGAACATCGGGGGCCACCCCCTCCACGCGATCCTGACCGACCTGCCGATCACGCTCTGGATCGCCTCGTTCGTCTTCGATCTCTTCTACCTGGCGCAGGGCGACCTCTTCTGGTACGACGTGGCATGGTATCTCATGGCCGGCGGGCTCCTAACCGCGCTCGTCGCCGCCACGTTCGGGGGGATCGATTACTTCCGCACCGTCCCGCAGGGGAGCGAGGCCCGCTCGATCGCCTGGCGGCACGGGGTGCTGAACCTCGGCGTCGCCGTAATGTACGCGTTCAACCTCTGGTGGCGATCCGGCCAGGCCGCCGCGAGCGGGGGCGACTGGTGGCTGGCGTTCACGCTGTCGCTGATCGGGGTCCTCGCGCTCGCCTACACCGGCTGGCTGGGCGGCGAGCTCGTCTACCGGCACCGGATCGGCGTACTGGACGAGCCGTCTCGCGGACCGGCGGGGGACGCGGCGGGAAACGCGGCGAGAGACGCGGACGCGGCCTCGCGGGGGAGGGCCGGGTGAGGAACCCTTTCGTCAGGCCGCCGGTTTTTCCGTCCTAGGCCTTCGAGAATATCGTCGTTGACGCCGCGTCGTGGATCGCCTCCTCGATCCGCTCCCGCCTCGCCTGCCGGGCGAGCTGCCGCTCGCGCCAGATCGACCAGATCGCCGGGATCACCACGAGAGTCAGGATCGTCGCCGAGGCCATCCCGCCCACCATCGGCGCCGCGATCCGCTTCATGACGCTCGCTCCGGTCCCGTGGCCCCAAAGGATCGGCAGGAGGCCGAGCGTGATCGCGCTCACCGTCATCATCTTGGGCCGCACGCGCTCGACCGCGCCCTCGCGGACGGCGGCAAAGACATCCGCCCGTCCGCGCATCGTCCCCGCCAGAACGCGACGATGGTAGGCCTGATCGAGGTAGAGGAGCATGACGACGCCGGTCTCCGCCGCGACTCCGGCCAGCGCGATGAACCCGACCCATACCGCGACCGAGAGGTTGTAGCCGAGCGCCCACAGGAGCCACACGCCGCCGACCAGCGCGAAGGGCAGTGAAAGCATGACGATCAGGCTCTCGGTCACCGAGCGAAAGTTGAGGAAGAGAAGCAGGAAGATGATCCCTACCGCGATCGGCACCATGAACCGGAGATTCCGGTTCGCTTCGCGCATGTGCTCGTACTGCCCGGACCACTCGAGCGTGTAGCCTGGCGGCAGCTCCAACCGCCGCGCGAGGAGATCCTGCGCCTCCTCCACATAGGTGCCGATGTCGCGGCCTACGACGTCCACGTAGACAATGGAGTTCAGCCGCGCGTTCTCGCTCTTGATCATGTCCGGACCATCGTCGAACCGGATCTCGGCGAGCTGGCCGAGCGGGATCTGCGGCCCGACCGGCGTCGGCACGAGAATGCGGGCGATCGTTTCCGGCTCGGTGCGGAGTCCACGCGAGTAGCGGACGAGGACGCTGTAGCGCTCGCGCCCCTCGACCGTCTCGGTCGCTTCCACGCCGCCGATCGCCGCCGTGATCGACTCCTGGACGTCCTCGATCGAGAGGCCGTATCGAGCGATGGCGTCGCGATCGACCTCGATATCGAGATAGCGGCCGCTGGCCGCCCGCTCGGCGTAGACCGATCGCGTACCCTCGACGAGCGGCAGGAGGCCCTCGATCTGCTTCCCGATCCGCTCGAGCGCGGCCAGATCGGGGCCGAAGACCTTGATCCCGACGGGTGTCTTGACGCCCGTGGCCAGCATGTCGAGGCGGTTCTTGATCGGCTGGGACCACATGTTGGCGACGCCGGGCGTCTTCGTGACGCGGTCGAGCTCGGTCTCGATCTCCTCCTGAGTCATCCCCTCCCGCCACTCCTCCTCGGGCTTCAGGATCGCGACCGATTCGATCATCGACATCGGCGCGGCGTCGGTCGCCGACTCCGCGCGGCCGATCTTGCCGAGCACCATCTCGACCTCGGGTACGGTCGCCATGGCCGAGTCGCGCTGCTGGAGGATCCGCTTGGCCTGTGCGGTCCCGACGCCGGGAAACAGGGAGGGCATGTCCATGATCGCGCCCTCCGCGAGCGGCGGCATGAACTCGGAGCCCAGGCGAGTCCACGGCACGACCGTCAAGAGTAAGGCGAGAATCGTCCCGCCGATCACCCAACCGCGGCTCGCCAGCACCCAGTCGATCACCGGCCGGTAGGTTCGCAGAAGGAAGCGGTTCACCGGGTTATCCTCCTCCGCACGTACGTCCCCGCGGATGAAGAGGCCCATCAGGACCGGCACCAGCGTGATCGAAAGCAGGCTGGCCGCCGCCATCGCCAGCGTCTTCGTCCACGCCAGCGGCTCGAAGAGACGTCCCGACTGGCCGGTCAGAGCGAAGACCGGGACGAAGCTCACCGTGATGATGAGGAGCGAGAAGAAGAGCGCCGGGCCGACCTCCTTGGAGGCGTCGGTGGCCAGCTGCCACCTTCCCCGCGGCCGACCTTCGCGCTCGTTCCGCTCGATGTGCTTGTGCAGGTTCTCGACCATGACGATGGCCGCGTCGATCATCGCCCCGATCGCGATCGCGATCCCGCCGAGGCTCATGATGTTCGCGTTCACGCCGAGCCAGCGCATGGCGATGAACGCCATGAGGATCCCGAGCGGGAGCGTGGCGATCGCGACCAGGGCCGAGCGGGCGTGGAGCAGGAAGACGACCGCAACGAGCGCCACGACGAGGCCCTCCTCGAAGAGCTTCTCGACGAGCGTATCGATCGCGCGGTGGATCAACTCGCTCCGGTCGTAGCCGGTCACGATCGTCACGCCTTCGGGCAGCCCCTTCTCGATCTCGCGGATCTTCTCCTCGACCCGCTCGATGACGGCGAGCGGGTTCTCGCCGTAGCGCATGACGACGAAGCCGGTCACGACCTCGCCTTTTCCGTTCAGGTCCGCGATCCCCCGTCGCTCCTGCGGGCCCAGATGCACGTCGGCGACGTCGCCCACCGTGATCGGGACGCCTCCCGAGGCCGCCTCGACCGAGATCGCGCGGATGTCGTCGAGACCGCCGATGTACCCCATCCCGCGCACCATGTACTCCGCGCCCCCGAGCTCGAGCGCGCGCGCGCCGACGTCCCGATTCGATTCGCGGATCGCCTGGACGACACGCGAGGCCGGGATCCCGTAGGCGAAGAGCTGCTCAGGGCGGATGTCGACCTGGTACTGCTTCTGGAAACCGCCGAGCGTCGCGATCTCGGCCACGCCCTGGACGCCCTGGAGCTGGAACCGCACGGACCAGTCCTGGAGCGAGCGAAGCTGAGCCAGGTTGGTATTCCCGCTCGTGTCGACGAGGAGGTACTGGTAGACCCAGCCGACGCCGGTGGCGTCGGGGCCGAGCTGAGGCTGGACCGCTTCCGGCAGCCGGTCACGGACGGTGCTCAGATATTCCAGCACTCGCGAGCGCGCCCAGTAGAGGTCGACGTCGTCCTCGAAGACGACGTACACGTACGACCGGCCGAACTGGCTCACGCCGCGGACGAACTTCGTGCGCGGAACCTTGAGCATCTCGGTCGACAGGGGGTAGGTGATCTGGTCCTCGACCGTCTGCGGGGCCTGTCCCGGCGAATCCGTCACGACGATGACCTGCACGTCGGACAGGTCGGGAATCGCGTCCACCGGGGTCCTGAGCATCGCGATGAGACCGAAGACCGCGACGGCCCCCGTCGCCAGCAGGACGAGGAACTTGTTGTGGATGGACCACTCGATCACGCGCGGCAGCATGGCTCAGTCCTCGTCCATGTCGGGCATGTCCATCTCCATGCCTTCCATGTCGGACAGGTTCATCTGGGCCATCATCGCCCGCATGACCTCGGCCAGGTTCGACTCGCTGTCGAGGAGGAACTGGGCGCTGGTGACGACCCGCATGCCGGGCTCCAATCCTTCCAGGACCTCGACGTATTCCTCGCCGGCCATGCCGAGCGTCAGCTCGTGGGGCATGAGGCGGCCGCCGCCCATATCGACGAAGGCGATCGCCTCGTCGCCCGTCCGCAGCACCGCCGAGCGGGGAACCGCCAGGACCTGGCCGAGCGCCTTCTCGAACCTCACTGTCGCGTACATGCCGGGCTTCAACCGTCCGCCCGGATTGAGGAGCGCGATCCGCGCCTTCATGGAACGGGTCTCCTCCTGGAGGGTCGGATAGACGTACTCGACCGTGCCGGAGAACGTCCGCCCCGGGAGCGCCGCGACCTCGATCGTGGCCGGCATCCCCTCGGAGATGAGCGCGGCGTCGGCTTCGAAGAGCTCGGCCTCGACCCACACCTGGGAGAGGTCGGCGATCATGTACAGGTTGTCACCGGGTTGTACCGCCTGGCCCTCGAACACGTCCTTCTCCATGACGATCCCCGATACCGGCGCGTGCAGGGTAAGCGTTTTCTGCACCTGTCCCGTCTCGAGGACCCGCTCGATCTGGCCCTCGGAGATGTCCCAGTAGCGGAGGCGCCGCTTCGCGGACGCCAGCAGATCGGCCGATCCCGCCGCCACGCCCTCGACGCGGCTCTCGCCGATCTTCTCTTCCAGGCGGCGCGCGAGGAGCAGTTCCTCCTGCGCCGAGACGAGCTCGGGCGAGTAGATCTCGAGGAGCGGTTGGCCCCGGCTGACCGGCTGGCCGGTGAAGTCGACGTAGAGCCGCTCGACGTAGCCGCCGACCTTGGGCGCCACGTACGCCATCCGGGTCTCGTCGAAGGCGACCAGGCCGACCGCCCGGATCTCCTTCCCGAGCGCCCGGACCTCGGCCGTCCCGAACGTGACGCCGAAGTCACGGATTTGGTCGGCTGTGAGGCGGACGGCGCCCTCGTCCCCCATCTCCGTTCCAGCCCGCCCTTGCATCCCTTCCATGGGGGCCGTCGACCCGCCGTTCTGTGCTCCATCGCCCGCCCCCGGCTCCGCGGCCTTTCGCCAGGGTTTGGCCACGACGCTGAACGTGAGGATCGCGGCCCCGATCAGGGCCGCGACGATCAGGACTGCGGATCTGGAACCCCGCACGCCGCTCATCGCAGCACCTCCCCCCCGATCACCCGCTCGAGGGCGGCCAGGTCCTGGGCGAACCCGCTCAGGAGCCGGTAGTAGTCGAGCTCGTGGCGGAAGAGCGTCGCCTGGTTGTCGACCAGCGTCAGGAAGTCGACGCTGGCGACCGGGTAGCCCGCGACCGCCGATTCCAGCGACGCGCGCGCCTGGGGCAGGATGCCCTCCTTGAGGAGCGCGAGCTGGTCGCGGGCGCGGACGAGCGAGGCGCGGAGCGCGGCGACCTCCGCGTGGATGTCGTTCACCATCGCGTGATGCCGCGCTTCCCGGTTCGCGAGCTCGGAACGCTCCGCCGCCGCCAGCGCGTCCTGCTTCTTCCCCTTGAAGATCGGGACCGGCACCGACACCATCGCCGTGATCATGTCCTCGCGCCCGCCGCGCTGGCCGTAGCCCACCGTCAGGTCGAAATCCGGCAGCGCCGCCTTTCCCGCCAGCTCGGCATGGGCACGCTGAGAGGCGATCCGGGCCGCGTGCGCCCTCAGCATCGGGTTCTCCGCCTCCGCCCGCCGCTGCAAGGCGGCGAGGTCGGGGATCGGCCCTTCCTCCGGCTCGGATCCCAGGGCCGCGGCCGTGAACCGGACTTCTCTGCCGGGCTCGGGCAGGGCCGCGGCGACGATCCGATCCGGGATCGAGGGCTCGTCGAGCGGCGCCCGACTCGGCCGGGCGAGGAGCGCGTTCAATTCGGCCAGCGACGCCTCGCGACGCGCCTCGAGC
Source organism: Gemmatimonadota bacterium (assembly GCA_035524965.1). GTDB lineage: Bacteria > Gemmatimonadota > Gemmatimonadetes > JACCXV01 > JAHWKZ01 > DATLFH01. The sequence goes on from DATLFH010000020.1 coordinate 21,053, forward strand.
GCGAGCACCTCGTCCCCCAGCCGGCTCTGCTCGACCTGGGCCTTCAGCGCGTCCTGCTGCCCGCCCGTGCCGACCCCGTAACGCGCCTGGGTTACCGACAGGAAGTCGCCGAGAAGCGAGTGGTTGTCGCGCACGATCTCGAGCGACCGATCGACGAAGAAGACCTCGTAGTAGACCCGCTGGACGGACGCTTCGACCTCGAGCTCCACGTGTTCCCGCTCCATCTCGGCCGCGGCCAGCTCCCAGCGGGCCGCCTCGCGCTCCAGGTCGAGCTTCCCGGGATACGGCATCCGCTGACCGACCTGGATCATGCGCATCGTCATGAAGTCCTCCGTGGAGAGAGGATCGCTGACGAGCGCGTTGACGAGGCCGATTCCGAGCATCGGATCGGGGGGGAGGCCGGAGGCCCGGGCGCGGGCCCGCGCGGCCTCCACCGCCTCGGCGGCCGCCCGGATCTCGGGGTTGTCGGCCCGGGCGAAAGCGATCAGCGCCTCCGCATCCTGCCCGGCCACCGGGCTGGCGAGAAACGGCAGAACGGTCGGCAGAACGGCTATGAGAACGGCCATGAGAGCGGTCGACAGAAAAATTCTTGCGCACGAATTCACTGCAAACACCTCCGCGAAAACTGTCCGATTCCGAAATCCGGTCCCGGACGCACGACGTTCCGGTCCCGGAGACCGACCTCGCGAAGGTGTCTAGATCAGAAAGGCGGCGTGAAGCAGGAAGGCGGGGAGATCAGCTCGCGGCGGAGGGTGTCCATGGGAGTGGTACGGAGCGGAGATCGCGCGAGCGGAAAGCTCCGGCAGATCCATTGCTGGCATGCCGAGCAGTACGTCCGGCGCGGGAATCTCCGCCGCGGCAACACCCAGGGGCGCGTTCGTGCCGGGCGCGGCGCACAGCATCCCGCGATCGGCCCCCTTGGGCGCGTCGCAACCCATCGGCGGAGCGGGCTGCTCGGAAGCGATCGGGGCTTCCACCGCATGCAGGCCGGCCGCGAAGCAGGGGAGAGCCAGCGAGCCCAGGGTGAACCCGATCAGCGCCAAGCTCGAGGCGACTCTACTCGACCGGCGTTTGGAGACGATTCCCTTCATCATCCGGATGAGTATACCCAAGGTCCTCGCGGCGGCCCAGTTCGGCGGCACCTTACAGCCGAGGCTCGAACAGCTGCCCGCCGCTCACGGTCGCGATATCGTGCACGGTGTCCGAGAGCTCGGAGGCCATCACGGCTATCTTAGGCGTGGGCGATACTGCGCGCCCGGCGAATCGAGGACCCGCAGAGGAGAGAGAGGTCGCACGGATGAAGAGGATGAGCGCGGAAGGGCGCGTGCTCTCGCGCGTCCTGATCTTCGCCGCCGTCACCCTCCTGCCATCCTGCGAGAGGACCTCCGAGCGAGCGGGGAGGCCGGCGGTGGACCGGGAAGCGGCGGGCTCCATCTCCGTCGCGTCGATCTTCGCCCCGCCCGGCCCCGACGGCGTGCTCCTGCGGCAGGCCGCCTGGCGCCCGGACGGAAGCGCGATCGCCTTCCTCCTCCCCGCGCGGACGGACTCGCTGACCGGCGACGAGGTGCTGGAGCTGTGGCTCGCCGATCCCGCCACGGGCGAGCGCAGGCGGCTGCTCGGCGCGGAGGAGCTCCTGGGCGGCGCGCGGCAGACGTTCAGCGAGGCGGAAGAGGCGCTCCGCGAGCGGCTCAGGCTCTCGGCGCTGGGGATCACGAGCTACGACTGGTCGCCGGACGGCGAGCGGCTCCTGATCCCGCTGTCGGGCGACCTCTACGAGTACGTCGTCGGGGCCGGCTCCGCGCGCCGGCTGACCGAGACCGGGGCCGCCGAGTTCGACCCCCATTACAGCCCGGACGGCTCCCGAGTCGCATTCGTGCGCGAGGACGACCTCTACGTGCTCGACCTCGCCACTCGCGTCGAGCGGCGGCTGACGGCGGGCGCCAACGATACGCTGCGTCACGCGGTCGCCGAGTTCATCGCCCAGGAGGAGCTCGGCCGCCACCGCGGCTTCTGGTGGGGGCCGGACGGGCAACGGATCGCGTACACCCAGGTCGACGAGGGACGGGTGCCGGTCTTCGCGCTCGTCGACTACCGGGAACCCTACGGCGGCCTGACCCGCCAGCGCTACCCGCGGCCGGGCGATCCCAACGCGACCGTGCGCCTCTTCGTCGTCGGCGCCGATGGCGGCTCCGCAGTCCGGATGGAGATCCCGAGCGGACCCGACTGGTACCTGGCGCGGGTCGCGTGGCACCCGAACGAAAACGACCTCGTCGTCCAGATGATGCCGCGCGACCAGGATTCGATCCGGGTCCTGCTCGTCGATGCGGCCACGGGTCGGAGCCGGCTGTTCTTCATCGAGGAAGAGGAAGGGGATGAATGGGTCGACCTCCACGATGATCTCACCTGGCTCCCGGACGGAGACTTCCTGTGGACGAGCGCGCGCTCGGGGTACCGCCACATCTACCGCTACGGATCCGACGGAACCGTCCGCCACCCCGTGACGGCCGGCGACTGGCCGGTCGATGCGATCGAGGCGGTCGACCCCGAGGGCGGGTGGGTCTACTTCACCGCTCAGGCTGACGGACCCTTCGAGCGCCACCTGTATCGCGCGCGGCTGGACGGCTCGTCGGCCGGGCCGGCCCGCGAGGGGGTAACCGAACCCTCGGCCGCAGTGCATGAGCGGTTGAGCCGCGAGCCCGGCCGGCACGACCCCACGTTCGCGCCCGACAACCGGCGGTACCTCGATACGTTCTCGACGGCCGTCCGGCCGACCTCGGTCGCGGTCCACGACGCGGCCACGGGCGAGCGGACCGGCTGGATCGAGGAAAACCGCGCATCCATCGCGGATGAGGCGAACCTCGTCGAGCCCGAGTTCCTGTGGGTCCGCCCGCGGGCTTCGGACGGCGCGGCGCGGCCGGACTCGCTGCCGGCCATGATCCTGCGGCCGCCCGGCTTCGATCCCGACCGGCAATACCCCGTCCTGGTCTACACCTACGGCGGCCCCGGCGCGCAGGTCGCCGTGAACGGCTGGCTCTCCCGCGGCCGCGGGCTCTGGCACCAGCTCATGGCCGGGCGCGGGTTCATCGTGTGGTCGTGCGACGGCCGCGGCTCGGGCGCCCGCGGAAAGGCGTGGATCGAGACCGTGTACCGGCGCCTGGGGAGCCTCGAGACCGAGGATCAGGCCGCGTGCGCGCGCGGTCTGTGGGAGCTGGAGCCGGCCGCCGACCGGGCGCGGATGGGGATCTGGGGGTGGTCCTTCGGCGGCTACATGGCGGCCAACAGCCTCGCCCGCGAGGGGGACGTATGGGCCGCCGCGGCGGCCGTCGCGCCCGTCACCGACTGGCGTGACTACGACACCGCCTACACCGAGCGCTACATGGAGACTCCCGCCGAGAATCCTTCAGGGTACGATGAGACCGCGCCGGTCCGGTTCGCCGACCGGATGACCGATCCGTTCTTCCTCGCCTACGGCCTGACCGACGACAACGTCCATCCGGTCCACAGCGTGCGGCTCGTCGACGCGCTGATCGCCGCCGGCCATCCGCCCGAAGTGCACGTCTATCCCGGCCGCGGTCATGCGATCGGCGACCCGCCGGCGCGAATCGCGCTGTTCGAGGCGCTCACTAATTTCTTTGTAAGGACGCTGCAGCCGATGAGTTCCGGGCCGTAGCGCCCGTTACGCGGCGGGTTACTTGCCGGGATCAGTCTGCTACAAGATCAGTCTGCGATTCGAAGGTACAGCTGAAAATGGTCCGCCGGGCGGCAGACCGGAAGCCATAGCTCCGTATAGGGTGGCGAGGCATAGGCGCTGACATAGAGGGGAACCCCTTCGCGCTCCCCGACCAGCATGAGGTTCTCCAGGCTGACCGGCTCGGGGGCTCCTTCGGGTCCGAATCGGCGCCGATCGAAGTCGATCGGTGCGCCGTTCTCGAAGGTGTGGCTTCCGTCGAGGCAGACGACCACGAACTCGCGCGCACCGAATCCGCCGACCGAGACCCGCGCGACCGCCACGCCGGGGTCGGGAACGGTCTGGGCGAGGAGCGGTCCGGAGGTCAGCGGGCATGCGAGCCCCGCGGCGACGAGGCCGAAAAGGAGCGGTAGAACCGGTCGGCGATCCCGCATCTTGCCTCATCCCGAAGAGGGTTGACGGACGGTCGAGGCCCGAATCCATCGTGGGTGCAACCCTCATGCCGCGAGCCCGGCGGCGGTCCAGGCAATCTTTGGACTTTCGATCCGTCACTCCGCGACCAGAATCGACCGCGACGCGCGAGCCGGCCGCGAGCCATCGAAGCGAACCTCGAGATCGAGCGCGTAGGCGCCCGGCGGAAGGTCGGGGAGCGTGACCGCCAGGGCCCGCGGGTAGACGGTCCCCGGCGGGACCGTCTCGATCCACTCGAGCGCGACCTCGCCCCCGCGCCGATCGACGAGGCCCAGCGCCTCGCCCAGCCCGCGCCAGAAACCGCCCCGTTCGTCCCGCAGGCGGAGCGAGAAGACGGCCCTCCGGGGGCTCCCTTCGGCGGGGAGCCGCGTCACTTCTTCGGTCACCCGGCCGTCGGGCGGATAGACCTCCCAGTAAAGGCCCACCTGCTCTCCCGAGGAGACCCGGGTCGAACCGCGGGCCCGAGGAATCGCAGCCGCGAGGGAGCCCGGCAGCGGATCCGGACGATCCAGAAGGAGAAGGTCAGATGCGGCCCACGCGGCCGGGCGACCGATCGGCTCCCCGAGCGGCAGGCCGTAGCGCGCGCGGCCGGCGATTCCGGCGGAGACGCCCTCCTGTGAGACGCGCGCCTCCACGCTGACGACCGCCGGCGACCAGGCGGTTTCGAGCGAGATCGCTCCGGTAGGGAGGGCGGTGCGGGCGCGCGCCACTCCGGGCGCGCGATCCGGATCGGTGCCGACGATGAGCGCGGCTTCGACTTCCGCACCCGCCGGCAGCGTGTCCCGGGAGAGGTCGTAGCCGGCCACGACGACGGCCGAGTCGCCGCGCCGGAAGACGGCGAGCTGGTGATCGAGGTCGATGAACCGCTCCGCCGCATACCCGGGCGCGTAGGTCGTCCGCGCGCCTTTGTCGTCGAGCGACCAGTCGCCGGGTCCGATGCCGGCCGGATCCGCGATCGCCGCGTAGGGCGGCAGGAAGCTCCGCTCCGCCGGCGGATCGCGGCCGACGACCGATGGCCGGGCGGACCCCGCGAGCGAGACGGAGCTCCGTCGCACGCGCTCCCATCCAGCCGGCCAGCCGTACCGGAGCAGGATCTCGCGCAGGTCGTCGCCCCACCGGACGTCGAACGGCGTCCGGGCGCCTTCCTGGATCCGGTCGAGGACGTGGCGCGAGAAGTGCTCGGTCCGGCGGTCGTTCCCGGCGACGCTCCAGAGGGGGTCGGCGAGCCACCACAGCCGACGCGCGAAGGCCAGCCGCGCGCCGGCGCCGAGATCGCCGTAGGCGCGGGCGGCCCCGCCGTCCAGGAGGAGCTCCAGGTCGAGCCACCGCTCGCGCTCGGCGGGCGGCATCGCCGCCAGCGCCCGGTCGAACGCGCTCTCGGCGGCCACGAAGTCGCCCGCCGCGTGGCGCGCGTAGCCGGCGAGGGCCGCGCACCACCACGCCTCCGCACGGCAGGTGGCCGCGAGCTCGATCGCCTCCGCCGGCCGGCCGGCCTCGACCAGGTAGCGGACGCGCGTGCCCGCGATCCACCCGTCCCCCGGGAGCTCGGCCGCAGCGCGGTCCAGCGCCGCGAGGAGCTGCGCGCGCCCGCGGACGACCGCCTCCGCCTCGGGCGGCGGCACCCATCGCTCCTCCCCATCGTCCAGCAGGACGAAGCGGCCGACGATCTCGTCCCCCGGCGAGCGGGGGATCGACCACCCCCAGGGGAGGTGCTGCACCCGGAGCCGCTCGAAGCCGGCTTGCGCGGCGCGCGCGTCCTCGAGAATGGCGAGCGAGTCGCCGTCCGCCGACTGGGCGGGGACGTTCGACGCCGCCAGGGCGATCGAGAGGAAGGGGGCCAGAAGAGAAACGGTCGTGGGGGGGTCGGTCACTCTTCGGAAGCCAACCGTGCCAGCGCGCGATCCGCGT
>DATLFH010000021.1:0-15058 GCA_035524965.1 Gemmatimonadota bacterium
GTCAGCATGAGCCCCGCGTACAAGGTGCCGGTGAAGCGGATCCCGTCGGACGCGAGCGCGGCCAGGGTCGGGCGGAAGACCTCGTCCAGGATCCGCTCCCGCAGGGCGTCGTCGACGAGCGAGACCGGCGCGTAGGCCCCCATCCCGCCGGTGTTCGGGCCGCGGTCGCCCTCGAAGGCGCGCTTGTGGTCCTGGGACGGCAGGAGCGGCACCAGCGTCTCCCCGTCTGTCAGCGCGATCATCGAGAGCTCCTCGCCCTCGAGGAATTCCTCGACCACGACCTCGTCACCGGCCGCGCCGAACTCGCGCCGGTCGAAGCAGGCGGCCAGCGCGTCCGCGACCTCGGCCTCGGTCTCGCAGACGATCGCGCCCTTGCCGGAGGCGAGCCCGCTCGCCTTGACGACGCACGGGGCGCCTAGCTCGGCGGCGAAGGCCGCCGCGGCCGGCCGGTCGCGGAACACGTCGAAGCGGGCGGTCGGCACGCCGGCCTCGGCCATGAGCCGCTTGGCGAACGCCTTGGACGATTCGAGCTGCGCGGCCGACCGGGTCGGTCCGTATACCGCGAGACCGGAGGCGCGCAGCGCATCGACGACCCCAGCCGCCAGCGGGGCCTCGGGGCCGATGACCGTGAAGCCGATCCCCTCGGCCACGGCGAAGCGGGCGAGCGCGGCCGGATCGGCGGGCGGCACGGCGACGGAGCGCGCGAGGCCCTCCGTGCCGCCGTTGCCAGGCGCGATCAAAAACTCGTGCTCGGGGTGATCGCGATGGATCTTCCAGAGGAGGGCGTGCTCGCGGCCGCCGCCGCCGACGATCAGGATCTTCACGCCGAGATCATACGTTCCCGAGCGCCTGCTCGAGGTCCGCCTGCAGATCCTCGACGTCCTCGATCCCGACCGACAGCCGGACCAACCGGTCGACCAGCCCCATCCGCTCGCGCGCGGCTTCGGGGACGGAGGCGTGGGTCATAATACCGGGGTGACTGCAGAGGCTCTCTACCCCGCCGAGGCTTTCCGCGAGCTGAAACACGCGGAGCCCTTCGAGGAATCGCCGGCCTGCGGAGCCGTCCGCCAGCTCGAGCGAGATCACCGCGCCGAAGCCCGTCATCTGACGCCGAGCCAGGTCGCGCTGGGGATGACTCGCGAGACCGGGATAATGGACCGCCTCGACCTTCTCGTGACCGGCGAGCCATTCCGCCAGCCCGCGCGCGCTCGCCTCCGAGCGTTCCATCCGGATCGGCAGCGTCTTGACGCCCCGGAGCGCGAGCCAGCAGTCCCACGGGCCGGGCACGGCGCCGACCGAGTTCTGGAGGAAGCGCAACCGCTCCGCGAGACCCGCGTCCGGCGTCACGACGATCCCGCCCACCATGTCGCTGTGCCCGTTCAGGAACTTCGTCGTCGAGTGGACGACGAGGTCCGCGCCTAGCTCGACGGGCTGCTGAAAGCGGGGAGTCATGAACGTGTTGTCGACGACGAGGAGGCTCCCCGCCCGGTCGGCGATCCGACGCATCGCCGCGATGTCCGTCAGCCACATAAGCGGGTTGGACGGGGTCTCGATGTACAGCATGCGGGTCACCGGCGTGAGCGCCGCCTCGACCACCGCCTCGTCGCGCGTGTCGACGTAGCGGAACGTCAGGCCGAAGCGCTCCAGGACCTGGTCGAAGAGCCGGTGGGTGCCGCCGTACAGGTTCTGCCCGGCCACGATCTCGTCGCCGGCGGAGAGGAGGGTCAGGGTCGCGTGGATGGCGGCGGTCCCGCTCGCGAACGCGATCCCGTGCTCCGCCCCCTCGAGGGCGGCGACGCACGCCTCCAGAATCTCGCGCGTCCGGTTCTGCGTGCGGGCGTACTCGTACCCCTTGTGCTTGCCGACCGCATCCTGGACGTAGGTCGAGGTCTGGTAGATCGGCGGCATGACCGCGCCGGTGACGGGATCCGGGGATTGTCCGGCGTGGATCGCCTTGGTGGCGAAGCGATGCTCCGCCCCCCGCCGGCTCTCAGCCAAGACGAGCCGCTCTCGACTCGCGGGCCGAGCCGGCGACCTCGCGCGCCTGGTGGTACATCTCTCGCGCGCGCTCGGTGCGACCCTTGCGGTCCCAGATGATCCCCAGGTGGTAGTAGGCGCGGTCGCATCCGGGGTCGGTCTCGATCGCCCGCTCGAACGACTTGGCCGCCTCGTCGATCCGGTCGAGTTGGTTCAGGAAGAAGCCGAGATAGTAGTGCGCGCGGGGCTCGGAAGGATCAGCTCCGACCGCCCGCCGGAGCCGCTCGATCGCGACCTCGTAGAGCCCCTTCTTGCCGAGCACGATCCCGAGCTCGCGCTGCGCGACCGGGTTCTCGGGCTCGAGCCGGAGGGCGCGCTCGAGCTCGGTCTCGGCGTCCCCGTAGGCGCCCGCGCGGCCGTGGGCGCTCCCGAGCGCGATCGCTACCGGGACCGAGTCGGGAATGAATTCGCGGGTCTCGAGGAGCTGTGCGATGGCCTGATCCGTGAGGCCGCGGTCGAGGTAGATCTCGGCCACGGCGAGCGCCGCGTCGACGTTCCGGGGCTCCCGGCGGAGCACCGCATTGAGCGCGAGGAGCTCCGTGTCGGGGGCGGCCCCGGGGGGCTCCTCGGCGGGAGCCGCCTCGATGGCCGGGGCTTCAGGGGCCGCTGGGGGCTCCGGAGTCGGCGGGGGCGGCGGCGGCTGCGAAGGGACCTCGATGCTAGCTGCAGGTTCGATCGGGGCCGGTTCGGGATCGGGCTGAATCGGCACGCCGTACGGCTCTAAGGCCTCGACCTCGTGGACGGCCTCGGGCCCCATCTCCCCCTCGATTGCCGCGGCTTCCTCGATCGCCGCGGCCTCGTCCTCGATCGCCGCGGCCCCCGCCGCCTCCTCCGTCGTCTCGACCTCCGGCTCGGGAGCCCGCCGGGCCTTCTCCCGGCCGCGCGGCCCGGCCAGCAGGGACTCGAGCTGGAGGCGGTCCAGGCCCGCCAGCGGGTCGCCCGCCACCCGGCGTCGTCGCCGCGCCCGTCCGTCCGGCCCGGCGGCCCCGCGGCCTCTGTCGTTCGGCTCAACCATCGACGAACCTCTCGACCAGCTTCCGGTAGTCCCGCGCACCGAAGGACCGGGGAGCATACTCGAAGATCGTCTGGCCGTGGCTCGGGGCCTCCGACAGCCGCACGTTCTCGCGGATCGGATCGGTCACGGTCTCGTCGAAGTGCTTGCGCAGCGTGCGCAGGATCTCCCCGTTCTTGCGCAGGTTCTTGCGGTAGAACGTGGGCACGACCGCGCTGATGACGAGGTCGCGGCCGTTTCGCGCCGACATCCGCAGGATGTTCTCGACGATCTGTCGCACGCCGACCAGCGCCAGGAACTCCATCGAGATCGGGATCACGACCTCGTCCGCGTACGCGAGCGCGCTCGTCGTCAGCAGGCTCATCGAGGGGGCGCAGTCGAGGATCACGAAGTCGTACTCTTCGCGCTCGAGGCCGCTCAGCCGGTTGGCGAGCCCGCGCTCCCGTTCCTGGCTCCAGATCAGCCGCTCCTCGGTCTCGGCGAGGCGCCAGTCGCTGGCGATCACGTCCAGGTTGTCGCGGACCTCGACCCGCGCGTCGCCGGCCTTGATCTGGCGCGCGAGCAGCTCCGGCAGGCGCACCTCGTCCTCCTCGAGGCCGAACCAGGCGCCGACGTTGCCTTGCGGATCGAGCTCGATCAGGAGGACCCGATGCCCGAGCTCCGCGAGGCCCGCCGCCAGATGCACGGCGGTCGTGGTCTTGCCCGTGCCGCCCTTGTGGTTGACGACCGCGATCCGGCGCATCGCCGGGTTACGGAAGAGTGTCATCTGGCCTGGCATCGGATTCGTGAGGGTGGCTGGAACTTAAGTCCCGGCCGGATCTTCCTCAACCGCGGCCACGATCGAGGCCTCAGCCGGGGCTTCAACCGCGGCCCCTTCCTCCGTCTCGGCCGCGACCCAGGCGAGATACGCCGGCAGTCCGCGCTCGACAGGGAAGGCGAGAAACTCCGGGACCTCGTAGGGGTGGAGTTCCTCCAGGCGGTGCGCCAGCGCCTCCAGCCTCTCGGCTTGCGTCTTGAAGAGAACGACGCATTCCGCGGCCGTCTCGATCTCCCCCTGCCAGCGATAGATCGACGTCACCCCCGGAACCACGTTGCCACACGCCGCCAGCCGCTCCTCGACCAGCGTCCTCGCGATACCGTGCGCGGTCTCCTCGTCGGGACACGTCGTCATGACCAGCCAGGCGCCGGCGCCGGGGGCGAGGGCTGCCGTCATCGCCATCCCCCGGCACCCGCCAGGTAGTCCCGCGCCGCGAACAGGCCGAGGAGGGTCTTGGCGTCCCGGATCTTCCCCGACGCCGCCCACGCGAGCGCGTCGCCGATCGGCACGCGGACGACCTCCAGGTGCTCGTCCTCCTCGTTCGCCGGCTGGCACTCGGTCAGGTCTTCGGCCAGGAAGACCCTCAGCTCCTCGTCGCAGAATCCAGGCGTCGTGTAGAACGTCGTCAGGTGAGTCCACCGTCCCGCGCGGCAGCCGGCCTCCTCCTCCAGCTCCCGCGCCGCGCAAGCCTCGTAGGACTCGCCGCCGTCGAGCGTCCCGGCGGGGATCTCCCAGATCGTATCGCCGACCGGATAGCGGTACTGATGGATCAGCGCCACCGTCCCGTCGGAGAACAACGGGACGACCGCCGACGCGCCGGGGTGATGGACGACGTCGTACCGGGATTCACGGCTCTCCCCGTCCGCGCGGATCCGCACCGTATCCCGCCACACGTCCACGACCCGGCCCCGATAGAGCGTCTCGCGATCGATCCGCTCGCACTGCATCAGGCGCGCTGCCCCTCAGCGCCGGCGGCGCAGGACGACCGGGATTCCCGGCGCCAACCCCAGACGGTCGGCGGCGGAGCCATCGCGGCAGGCGACCTCGAGCCAGCCTGCCGACCCGATGAGCGCGCACAGCTCGCCGACCCGCACGTCGCCGTAGGTCCGGACGACCGGCATCGCCTTGCCGCCCGCCTCGGCGACGACGGGCGCGTCGGCATGGACGACCCAGCGCTCGGGCAGGTTCGTGACCGCGTTCCCGAAGTGGTCGACGTGGACGACCTCGCCCCGATAGGCGTCCCGCTCCTCGACCGGGACCGGCACCTCGAAGCGGCGCAGCTTCCCGGCCCTGGGCCCGAACGCCTCGAGGTCCACGTGGCCGCTCTCGATCAGGCGCGCGATGTGGGCCGCCACTGGCGCGAACAGATCGCGGCCATGGAACGTGGCGCTCAGGTCGTGCCCGGCCCGCCACCAGCGGGTGTCCGTGAGCTCGACCGCCTCCAGCTCGGCGTCGGTGAACGGCGGGCAGAGGAGCGTGAAGGCGCCGCTGTCCGGCCCCACCAGGTACTGGCGACCCTCGGCGCGCGCGGCGATCGCCCGGCGCGGCGTGCCGACGCCCGGATCGACGACCACGCAGTGGACGGTGTCCGGCGGATAGAAGGGTACCGACCGGTAGAGCGCGAACGCGGCGGCCCGGACGTCCCCCGGGGCCACGTCGTGGGTGAGGTCGACGATCCGCGCGTGGGGCGCGACATCGGCGATCACGCCCTTCATCGCGCCGACGTACCCGTCGGCGGTCCCGAAATCGGTGGTCAGCGTGACGACGACCGACATCCCGTCAGCGCTCCCGTCCGCGTCGGCTGGCCTCGTCGAGGATCCGTTCCTCCTCGGGAGTCAGGCTCTCCAGCCCGTGTTTCGAGATCTTGTCCAGGATGCGGTCGATCTCGGCCTCGTTCTCGAGACCCGTGCGGCGGCTCCGGCCGCGCCCCCGCCCGCCCTCGATCAGCTTGAGGTGGCGCCGCCGCCACCGGTTCGCGAGCCGGCTCACGGGAGAGTCACCTCGCCTCCACCTCAGGTAGATGAAGCCGGCCAGCATCCCGCCCAGGTGCGCCGCGCGCGCGATCCCGCCGCCCGGCTGGGAGACGAGGAAGAGCACCTCGAGCGCGGCGATCCCCGCAACCAGGTACTTGGCCCGGATCGGCAGCAGGAACCACAGATAGATGTACTGGTTCGGAAACAGCAATCCGAAAGCGAGCAGGACCCCCAGCACCGCACCCGAAGCCCCGATCACGACGGAATGATAGTTGAAGACGAAGGATGCCGCCGCGGCGCCGAGGCCGCACACCAGATAGTACTTGAGGAATCCTTCCCGCCCCCAGAAGCGCTCGATCTCGCTCCCGAACATCCACAGCACGAACATGTTGAACAGCAGGTGGAAGAACCCGCCGTGAAGGAACATGTAGGTGAGCGGCTGCCATACCCACCCGCGCTCGATCACCCACGCCGGGCGCAACCCGAAGACGTCCTCGAAGCGCACTCCGAAGGACTGCATCAGCGGAGCGGCGAGCAGGATCTGCAGGACGAAGACGCCGCCGTTGGCGATCAGCAGCCATTTGATCGCCGGCGGAAACGGGCTGGCCGTGGGATCGTAGGTTCCGGTGCCGCGAAACATGTTTCGACCAACCGTCCGACAGTCTAGTTTTCGGAACCCCCGCCGCCGGGCTCTCCGAGCACGAAAGCGTCGCCGATCTCGTCCGGCATCTCGTGCGGCCACCGTCCGTGGAGCACCCGCTCGAACCGTGGCCGGTAGATGAGCTCGAACGCGCGTTCCTTGCCGGGGAAGAGCGTGAGCGCTGCGTCACGGCACCGCTCGACCGCCTGGAGCGCCTCGAGGTGCGACAGGTCCGGATCCTGGTACAGGCGCGCGAGCGTGAGATCGACGAGGAGCCTCAGGCGCCGGATCCGCCGATTCTCATCCCGAACCGCTTCCCTGAAGTCCATACCCGTCCTCGTCTCCCGTTGCCGTCCGCCGCCTAATGCGAGGCCAGGTATTCCGTGACAAGACGCACGCCGGCACCGGTCGCGCCCACCGGCGCATAGGGATGGGGCTTGGTCACCCATGCCGTCCCCGCGATGTCGAGGTGCGCCCAGGGGACGCCGTCGCCCACGAAGAACTTGAGGAACGCGGCCGCCGTGCAGGCGCCGCCCCAGCGGCCGCCCGAGTTCTTGATGTCGGCGACTTTCGACTTCATGTCGTCGCTGTGCTCCTCGTAGAGGGGGAGCGGCCACGCGCGGTCGCCGGTCCTCGCGCCGATCTCCCGCAGCCGGGCGACCATCGCCTCATCGCCGAAGACTCCCGAAGCGGTCGTGCCGAGCGCGACCACGCAGGCGCCGGTCAGGGTGGCCAGGTCGAGGATCTCGCGCGGCTCCTGCCGGCTCGCCCAGGCGAGCGCGTCGGCCAGGATGAGCCGCCCCTCGGCGTCGGTGTTGATGATCTCGATCGTCTTCCCCGAGAAGGAGCGGAGGATGTCGCCCGGCCGGTAGGCGGTCCCGCTCGGCATGTTCTCGGCGGAGGGAATGACCCCGATCAGGTTGACCTTGAGGTCCAGCAGCGCGGCCGCCTTCACGATCCCCAGGACCGCGCAGCCGCCCATCTTGTCGAACTTCATCTCCTCCATGTTCGCCGACGGCTTGATCGAGATGCCGCCGGTATCGAACGTGATCGCCTTGCCGACGATGGCGAACGGCTTCGCCTTCGCGCCGCCCCTGCGATAGCGAAGGATGATCAGCCGCGGCTCGTTGGTCGACCCCTGGCCGACCCCGAGGAGCGCTCCCATGCCCTGCTTGCGAAGCTCCTTCAACTCCAGAACCTCGCACTCCAGCCCGTGCTCCTCGGCGAGCGCGAGCGCGTGCTCGGCCAGCCGGGCCGGCGTCATCTCGTTGGGCGGGCAGTTGCCGAGCTCACGCGTATAGTTGACCGCCTGGGCGAGCTTCGAGCCCCGCTCGAGGCCGCGGCGGATGGCGGCGAGCTTGCGGCCGTCCGCCTCCACGACCGTGACCGATTCGAGGTCGGCCCTCTTCCGCTCATCCTTTCCACCCGGCTCCTCCTCCGGGGGAACCGTCTTGTAGCGGTGGTAGCGATAGCCGGCGAGGATCGCGGCCTCGGCGAGCGCCTGGGCGAGATCGCGGGGGGTCGTCTCCGCGCCGCCCGGTCGCCCGTCCCCGTCGCCCGCCGCGCCCCCGCCACCGTGGAGGATCGTGTGGAAGCGGGTGATCCTGTGCTTGAGAAGTCGCCCGGTCGCCGAGCCCATCGCCCTCCGGAGCGCCTCCAGGTCGCACCTCTCTCTCTTTCCCAGGCCGACCACGACGACGCGCCGGGCGGGCAGACGGCCGGCCGTATGGACGATCGTGACCTCCTCGCGGGCGCCGGTGATCTCGCCGTCGTCGATCAGCGCGCCGATCTGTCCGTCCAGCGCCCGGTCGATCGCCCCCGTCGCGCCGGCCGGCTTCTTCACACCCTCGTAGAGGTTGACGACGAGCGCCCCGGTCTCGACCCGGGTCACGTCCGCCTTGACGGCCTTCAGCTCCATGACTACTCCGCGGCTCTGCCCGACTGCGACCGCGCGGTCTCGGCCAGCGCCATCTGCCCCTGACGGAACGCTTCCAGGAAATCGATCGGGATCGGGAACAGCGTGGTCGAGTTGTTCTCGGTCGCGATCTCGACCAGGGTCTGGAGGTAGCGGAGCTGGAGGGCCTGCGGGTGCCGCCCGATGATCGCGGCGGCCTGCGCGATCCGCTCCGATGCCTGGAACTCGCCTTCGGCGACGATCACCTTCGCGCGGCGCTCGCGCTCGGCCTCGGCCTGGCGGGCCATCGCGCGCTGCATCTCCTGCGGCAGGTCAACGTGCTTGACCTCGACCCTCGAGACCTTGATTCCCCACGGGTCGGTCGCCTCGTCGAGGATCACCTGGAGCCGAGCGTTGATCCGCTCGCGCTCGGCGAGCAGCTCGTCGAGCTCGACCTCCCCGATCACCGAGCGGAGCGTCGTCTGGGCGAGCTGGCTGGTCGCGTAGAGGTAGTCCTCCACCTCGACGATCGCATTATCGGGGTCGAACACCTTGAAGTAGATTACCGCGTTGACTTTGACCGAGACGTTATCGCGGGTGATCACGTCCTGGGGCGGCACGTCATGGGTGATCACGCGCAGGCTCACCTTCACGATCTTGTCGATGATCGGAATCACGATGATGAGACCTGGCCCCTTGGCCCCCCCCGCGCGGAGCCGGCCGAGCCTGAAGACGACCGCGCGCTCGTACTCCCTGAGAACTTTGATCGCGCTCATGAGCATGAACACGACAAAGACGACTACGACAGTGAGGATGCTGATCCCTTCCATCATTCGCTCCCGGAAAAGGTCGTCTCGAAATCCAGCTCGGCGAGGAGGTCCGGCCACTCGGCCAGTGAGTCGAGCAGGAAGTCCGGCTCGCAGGCGGCCAGCGTCGCGCGGGACGGGCGCCCGGTCGCGACCGCGACGGCGACGGCGCCCACGACGCGCGCGCAGCGGATGTCGGCCGGCGTGTCGCCGACTACGACGACTTCGGGGCCCTCGAAGCGCCGGCCGGTGAGGGCCTCGGCGCGGGCGATCGCGATCGGCGGCAGGCAGTCGCGCATCCGGTCGTCAGAGCCGAAGGCCCCGACGGCGAACGCATCCCACAGCCCGAAGTGGTCGAGCTTGAGCCGGGCCCCCGCCTCCACGTTGCCGGTCACGAGGCCCAGCACGATGCGCTCGTCCGCGGCCAGCGCCGGGACGAGCTCGGCGACGCCGGGGTAGAGGCGGTGGCGGATCTCGACCCGGAGCTCCCGCTCCAACCCCGCTAGATAGTGCGCGAAGACCTCGGCGATCCGCGCCTCGATCGACCCGTCGTCGAAGCCCGCGTCCCGCATCAGCTCGAAGACGATCTGGGGGTCGGTCCGGCCCGAAAAATCGTCGTTCGCCGCGTCGCCGTCGATACCGAAATGCTCGATCAGCGCGCGGCGGAAGGCCCGCCGGGCGGCGCCGCCCGCCGACAGCAGCGTACCGTCGATGTCGAACAGGAACAGTCGTTCAGGGGCGGGCACGGAGGGAACTTATCCCCGCCGACAGGGGCGAACAACCGCGCTTCTAGCCGGCTTCCCGCAGGCGGGCGGGGCGGGCTTCATCCTCGCGGTACCAGCGGACGAAGAGCGCGGTGATCGCCGTCCACAGGATCAGCCCCCCGCCGATCTTCATCAGGATCCCCGCCAGTTGCTGGTCGGCGCGCTTCGTGATCCCCTCGATCGGGGGCGCCAGCTCGTACGTCGCATAGACCGGCAGGCTGCTGAAGGTCAGGTACGCGAAGGGCGCCGTGCTGGCGACCGTATTGAGGATCAGGTAGCCGATCTTGAGCGGATACGTGAATCGAGGTCGCTCGGGCACGGGGCAGACGACCGGCCACCAGAAAACCGTCCCGCCCGCGAACCACAGCGCGTCGATCGCGAAGGAGCCGAGCTGGGAGGGCATCAGCCCGTCGACGACCGCCGGCCAGTGGGTGAAGGCGACGACGAGGTTGAAGAGGACGA
Source organism: Gemmatimonadota bacterium (assembly GCA_035524965.1). Taxonomy (GTDB): domain Bacteria; phylum Gemmatimonadota; class Gemmatimonadetes; order JACCXV01; family JAHWKZ01; genus DATLFH01. The sequence goes on from DATLFH010000021.1 coordinate 10,406, forward strand.
ACGCGATGAGAGGATGGGTGAGCGCGCGGAGCGCGGCGTGCATCCGGGGCTCGGTCCGGAGCCGCAGGTACGCGGAGACCGGGAGCCCCAGGAGGAGGAGCGCGGGCGCGATCACCCCCACCAGGAGGAATTGCACCATGTGAAGGCTCGCCAGGTATCCCGCCGCCAGGGCGCCCAGCGGCCAGTCGAGCGCCGCCCAGAGGCAGAAGGCCCCCGCCCCGAACGCCCAGGTGCGGGGCGAGCGGGGTCCCCGCTCCGCCGGCGGGGCCGCGCGCGCGATCCTGACGTAGGCGACCGTCATCAGGAGGAGAAGCGCCCACACCCCCACGTAAGGCCGCCACGTCCACGTCCAGGCGACGCCCTGGGCCGAGCACCACCACTGCACCGGTCAGGGCCCCACTGCGACCAGCCGCGGCAGGTCGTGCGCCCAGTCCGCCTGCCGCGTGCCGAACGGGTAGACGACGCGCGCCGGGCCGTCGGCGCCGAACGCGACGACCTGCGCGGCGTGGCCTACGAGGTAGTCGGCGGGGCCGCCTTCCGGCAGCGGCTGGATCACGCTCGGAGCTAGCCCCATCCCGCGCTGGATGCGCTCGACCTCGGCCGGGCTCCCCCGGAGCCCGATGAAGCTCGCGTCGAACCGGTCGAGCCAGCTCCGGATCCGCGCGGGAGTGTCGCGGGCGGGATCGGTCGTCACGAACACGACCTTGATCTCCTGACGGACCCGCCACCCCACGTCGCCCAGAACCGCAGCGATGTTCCCCATGTGGATCGGGCAGACGTCGGGGCAGTGGGTATAACCGAAGAAGAGGAGCGTCACGTGGCCGTCCGTCTCGGCGCGGAAGTCGAACGGTTCGCCGCTCGTGTCGGTCAGGATGAAGTCGGGCCGCGGGATCGGCTCGGCGAGAACCTCGCCGCGAAACTCACCGCCCGCTTCGACGCCCCTCCCGCACCCGGCGAGCGCGGCCGCCGCGAAGAGGAAGGGAAGGGTCCTGCCGGCGAGGACGCAGTGCATGGCCGGCGGAATATAAGGCCTGCGGTGAGAGCCATTCCCGGCGCGGCGGGAATCGTGGGAGGCCTCTGCGGACAGAGTACATCCAGCCATGTACTATGAGTGGCCGAAAGGAGATTCGATGCCGCAGCCCAGAGAAGGCGACCCGGCCCCCGACTTCGACCTGCCTTCAACCGAGGGCGAGAACATCCGCCTCGCCGACCTGCGCGGCCGCAAGGTCGTGCTGTTCTTCTACCCCAAGGACATGACGTCGGGCTGCACGGCCGAGGCGTGCGCCTTCGAGGCGGCGTTGCCCGACTACTCGGACGCCGACGCGGTCGTCCTCGGGGTCTCCAAGGACTCCGTCGAGAGCCATCACCGGTTTCGCCGGAAGGAGGGCCTCACCTTCCCGCTCCTCTCCGACGACGGCGATGTCTCCGAGCGCTACGGCGTATGGAAGGAGAAATCGATGTACGGCAAGAAGCACATGGGGATCGAGCGCACGACGTTCCTGATCGATCGCGCGGGCCGGATCGCCAGGATCTTTCCCAAGGTCAAGGTCGATGGGCACGCCAAAGAGGTCGGCGCCGCTCTGAAAGACATTTGACAGCCTCCCGAGACCTGGGATACGCTATAACGTTACGACACCCCCTATCGAGAGGCGCTTATGCGGAGTAGAACCCTTCTCGCCCTGATCCCCGTGATCGCGGCGCTCGCCGTCGGGTGCCCGCGACCGGAACCCGAAGAAGAAGAGCCGGCGGACGACATTACGGAGCCCGAAGAGGCGCTCCCCGGCAGCGGGTGGATCGACTCGACGGGCGGACTCGTCGAGATCCCGAGCGGTCAGGCGTGCGTGGAAGTACCGCCGGGGGCGGTCCTCCGAGATTCCACCCGGATCACGATCCAGCGGCTGTCGCCGTCCGATTCGACGCTGCCGCGCACGCTTGAGCCGGCCTTCGACCGCCCCGGAGGGCCCCGCGTGCTGCCGCCCATGTACGAGATCACGGCGGATCCGTGGATCGAGTTCGCGGTGCCGGTGACGGTCGGCATTTGTGTGGCCTACGCGGCCGGCGAAGCCCCATGGGTCGAGACCACCCGGCTCGCTCACCCGGATCCCGACGATCGCGACACGCTCGAGCTCCTGCCGCAGGTGCCGCCATGTGAGCTCCGGTGTCGCGGCGGCCCCGGGCAATCCGGCGCGGCCGGCGCGAGGGCGACCTTGCGCGAGCTCCTGACCGGGAGCCCTCTGACCGCCACGTCCCTGTATGCAGAAACCGCGTTCAGGGGGATCGGTGGAGGCGCCGGGACGTTGAGCCCGTTCGCGGCGGTCGTGCCCGACACCACCCCGGAGGCGGGATCGGCGACGGCCCCGTGAGCTGAGACGGGGAGGGGCGGCCCGGCGGCCGCCCCTCCCCTCCGTTCGCCTACGACTGCCCCGTGCCCATCAGCGCCTGAAATCGGGGATCATCGTGGAGCGGCTCGTACCACCACGTGTTCGCGACCTCCGACCGCTGCCCCGGGTTCGCTTCCAGATAGACCCCCAACCATCGCACCGCTGCGCGTTCGTCACCGAGGATCGTGTGGACGAACGCCTCGTAGTTCGACAGCTCGCGGTTCGGGTCCAGCGCTTCGTCGGCGCGAGCCCGCCGGGCGACCGATGAGGCGCTGTCGGCCAAACCCGCCCGCGCGATGGCCGCGGCCACGGCCATCTCGGCGCGCCGGCCGTGGAACTCCACCAGGTGCGACGGCGTCAGCCGGCGGTACTCCTCCAGCAGAGCCCACGCCTGCGACGGGTCGGGCTCGCTCTCCGCCATCGTCATGATCCAGAGCTGGCACTCCACGAACCGGGATCCCTCCGGGAACCGGTCGCGACCTTCGTGGCACCAGCGGTCAGCCTCCCGATGATCGTCGAGATCATAGGCCGAAGTGAACAGCCGCCATAGGATCCCCTCGGCACCGGCCAGGAAGGCGTCCGCTTCGTAGGCCCGCCGGGCGGCGAGATGACCTTCGGCGGTGGCTCCCTTGCCGATCAGGAGGTGGCTCAGCATCGCCCATGCGCCCGCCTGCGCCGGGTTCGCCCCGATCGACGCGCGGAGGTCCCGCTCCGCCTCTTCGATCCGCTCCGCGGCGCCGCGGGGGTCCGGCTCCGGGCTATTGAGCGCCCGCAGGTATCGAAGCGAGCCGCGCAGCTCCAGGCCATCGGAATGATCGGGGTCCAGTTCGAGGGTGCGTTCGGCATGGACGAGACCCACCGAGATCCAGCGCTCGGTGGGGTCCGGGTCGGAGGGGAACGTCCACCTCGCCCGGCGATAGGCGTTCCATCCACGCTGGAGTACCGGCGCGGGCCATGCGGGATCGAGCGCTTCCGCCCCTGCCAGGAGCGAGTCGACCCGGTCGAGGATCCGGCCGGCCTCCTCCAGGTTGCCGGTCTCGGCGATCGGCTCGGCGCCTAGGGCGAGCTCTTCCGCCCGCTGCACGAGCTCCCAGGCCTCGACGCTGCTCGCGCGGGAACGGAGCTCCCGCAGCCGGATTTCCTCGCCCAACCGGCGCCGCAGCACATTGCCGACCCGCTCCGCGAGATCGTCCTGGAGCGCGAACAGCTCGCCTCGCGGCCGCTCCAGCGTCTCGCTCTCCACGATCGTTCCCGACGGGCCGTCGATGAGCTGAAAGCTGACGCGGAGCCGATCGCCCGATTCCGCGACGCTGCCCTGGACGAGCGTGCCCGCTCCGAGCGCCCGCGCGATCGAGTCCACCGGGACGGTCGTCTCGGCAAATGGCTTGACCCCGTTTCGCGAGACGACCTGGAGGCCGGAAACTCCGCTCAGCTCGTGGATCAGGGCCTCGGTCAAGCCATCGACGAGATAGCCCAGCCTCCGATCGGGGCTGAAGTCCTCGAAGTAGAGGACGGCGAGTCGATTGGCCACGATCCCGCTCCCTTCGATCACGGGGTCGGCGCCGATCGACAGATAGCGGGTCGACAGGCCAAGTCCCACGATCGCGATCAGGATGCCGAAACCCAGCCATGCGAGCCCCGCGCGCCGGCGGCGCACCCGGCCGACGAGGTCCCGCAGCCCCCTTTGGCGAGCCGGGGAGGGCGCCGGGGCCGCGCTTTCGGTCTCCACCACGTTCGTGACGAGATAGACCGACATCGGCGCATCGATCCCTTCCAGGCTCCGCTCCCCCAGCGGCTCGAAGCGGAACCCGGGGCGACCCTTGAGCTGCCGCCAAACGTCCTCGCTGGCCAGGATCTGCTCCGGCTCCGCCATCGCCTCCAGGCGCGCGGCGACGTTTAGCCCGTCCCCGTAGAGGTCCCCGTCGGGGCCCGTGGCCACCTCGCCCACGTGGACGCCGGTGTGGAGCGCGGGGGTCGTGAGTCCGGCCGCCTCGCCGCGGTCGCGAAAATCGCGCTCGAGCCGATGCGCCGCGCGGATCGCCGCTTCGGTGCTCGGGAATTCCGCCAGCGCGCCGTCGCCGATGAACTTGACGATCCGGCCCCCGAAGCGGGCGGCTACCCCCCTGGACGCCATCTGGAAGAGGCGCACCAGCTTCAAGGCCTCGTCCTCGTTCTTCGAGGCGAGACGGCTGAACCCGACGATGTCGGCGAACCAGACGGCCGCGAGCCGGTGGGAGAGGGTGTCGCTCGGAGAGTGCTCAGGGGCCACGGT